>DATAOC010000030.1:0-16986 GCA_036265915.1 Candidatus Methylomirabilota bacterium
GGCCGCCGACGGACGGAACGTCGACCGTCTCCTCGGCCGGCACCAGCGCGGTGAGCGCGCAGCCGTAGCGCTTCTTGAGATCCTCGGCGTCGGCCATCGGCGTGCGCAGCCCGACCGCGATGTCGTTGGTGATGTGGTCGCCGCCCAGCGGCAGGATGGCGGTGTGCCAGATGGCGCCGTCCCGGAGCAGCGCCACGTCGGTGGTGCCGCCACCGATGTCGATCACGACCACGCCGAGCTCCTTCTCGTCGCGGTGCAGGACGGCCTCCGCGGAGGCGATCGGCTCCAGCACGATGTCCTGCACGGCGAGGCCGGCGCGATTCACCGAGCGGATCACGTTCTGCACCGACGTGATGGCGCCGGTGACGATGTGCACCTCGACCTCGAGCCGCACGCCGGACATCCCGATCGGCTCGCGCACGCCATCGGCGTCGTCGATCATGAACGTCTGCGGCAGGACGTGGATGATCTCGCGATCTTGAGGCACGTTGATGGCGCGCGCGGCGTCCACCGCGCGATCGACGTCGGTCTGGCTGACCTCCCGCTCCTTGCCGGAGATGGCCACGACGCCGCGACTGTTCACCGAGCGGATGTGCCCGCCGGCGACACCGGCGTAGACCGCGGCCACCTCGACGCCCGCCATCTGCTCGGCCTCGGCCACGGCCTGCTTGATCGCCTCGACGGTCGAGTCGATGTTGACCACGACACCACGGCGCAGCCCGCGCGAGGGCGCCGCGCCGACGCCGACCACGTCGAGGCGGCCGCCCGCCTGCGGCGCCGCGATGACGGCGCAGATCTTGGTGGTCCCGACGTCGAGCCCGACCACCAGCTCCGCCTTGGCGCGCCTCACCGGGCGCCTCGCTTCAGGACGACCTGGTCCTTGAATCGCAGATCGACGCCGTTCACGTCGTCGGTCGCCACCTGCGCGAGCACGCCTTCGAGCCGCGCGAGCCGCTCGTCCCACTCCTCGGCGCCCAGCCGCACCTCGACGCCGTCGACGGTGTAGAGCACCGGCCCCTCGGCTCGGCTCATGTCGATCTCCGAGATCTCCGCGGTGAGCGTGCTGCCCGAGCGCAGCAGCGCGCGGATGAGCTGGATCGCGGCGCGGGCTTTCGGCCCGGGCGCGGTGCGCATCGACGCCAGCTCGTCCTCGGTGAGGCCACTGATCACCGGCACCTCGGGCGCCACCGCGCGCGCCTCTTCGCCGAGCACGCGGCCGTCCTCGTCCATCCAGTGCAGGCGTCCCGAGTGCACCAGCGTGAAGGGCCGTCGCTCTTCGACGACGATCGTCAAGCGGTTCGGCATCTCGCGCACCACGTCGGCACGGCGGATCTCCGGCATCGCCTCGATCCGCGCCACCACCGCGCGCGTGTTCAGCGTCCAGAGGTTCACGCCGGGCGCCAGGCCGGCGGCCGCGACGATACGTCCCGCGGGCACGCGCGAGGCGCCGCGCACGTCGATGGCGCTCACCGCGAAGCGCGGCGACGTGGTGACCCAGCGCAGCCCCGTCGCGGCCAGCACCGCCACCGCCAGCAGCGCCAGCACGACGCGCCCGCTGCCACGGAACGACCGCGCGCGACGCGCGGGCCGCCGACGCCGCCCCACGCGCTGCCCCGTGACCAGCGCCGAGCGCTCCGCCCACTCCGCCGGCGCCTCGACGCGGGCGCGGGGCGAGATCAGGCCCTTACTCACCGAGGATGCGAATCTCGGTTTCGAGCACCAGGCCGAACTGCGCGTGCACGCGCTCGCGCGTGAGCTCCATGAGCGAGATGATGTCGGCGGCGCTGGCGCCGCCTCGGTTCACGATGAAGTTGGAGTGCTTCGACGAGATCTCGGCCCCGTTCAGGCGCTTGCCCTTGAGACCCACCTTCTCGATGAGCTTGGAGGCCAGCTCGCCAGGCGGGTTCTTCCAGACGTACCCGGCCGAGGCGAGCGCCAGCGGCTGCGTCGACTTCTTCTGCTTCAGCCGCGCCTTGATGTCCTTCTGGATGTCCGCCAGCGGCCGCCGCTGGAACTGGAGCCGGCAGCCGACGAGGACGGCGCCGGGCGGGGCGTGGAACGCCCGGTAGTCGATGCCGCCCGACGGCTTGAACTCACCGATGCTGCCGTCGGCGTGCAGGTAGTAGACGGCGCTGACGAAGTCGCCGATCCAGCCGTCCGGCGTGCCCGCGTTCATCGCCAGCGCGCCGCCGATGGTGGCCGGAATCCCGACCAGGCACTCGACCCCGCCGAGGTTCAGCGCGGCCGCTTCGCGGATCAGCGCCGAGAGGCTCACGCCGGCGCCGGCGATGGCTTCTTCGCCATGGAACTCCGCGCGCCCGAGGCAGCCCTCGAGCTTCAGGATGACGCCGCGAATCCCGCGGTCGCGCACCAGGAGATTGTTGCCGCCGCCCACGACGGCGACGGGCAGCTGCTCGCGCTCGGCATACATCAGCGCGTGGCGGATATCGTCGACGTCCTGTGGGACGACGAAGATGTCGGCGGGTCCGCCGATACGCAGCGAGGTGTGGAAGCTCAACGGCTCCTTGAACCGCACTTCCCCCCGGATCTCACCTAGCATGTACGCCTCCCGTTCAGCGTGTCGGCTTCCAAGGCTTTCAAGATCTCGGGCCCCAGCTGGCTCACGTCGCCGGCGCCCTGGGTGAGCACGATGTCCCCCGGCCGCACGAGCGCGCGCAGGTGCTCGATGATGCGCGCGCGGTCGCTGCCGAAATACGCCACGTGGCGATGGCCGTGGGCGCGGATGCCCTCGGCGAGGTCGGCGGCGGTGACGCCCGGAATCGGGGCCTCGCCCGCCGCGTAGATGTCCATGACGACGACCGCGTCCGCCTCGTTGAACGCGGTGAGGAATTCCTCGCGCAGATGCCGCGTACGCGTGAAGCGATGTGGCTGGAAGACGGTGATGACCCGCGCGTCGAACCCGGCCTTGGCGGCGGCCAGGGTCGCGCGGATCTCGGCGGGGTGGTGGCCGTAGTCGTCGACGACGGTGACACCGGCCACGACGCCCCGCACCTGGAACCGGCGCTGCACGCCGGCGAAGGCGGCCAAAGCCTTCTGGATGGTTGCGAACGGAATCTCCAGATCGAGCCCCACACCGACGGCGGCGAGGGCGTTGAGCACGTTGTGACGGCCGGGGATCTGCAGCGTGCACACGCCGAGCCGCATGCCGCGCTGCCAGACCTCGAAGCGGCTCGACATGCCGGCGAGCGTCACGTGGCGCGCGACGAGGTCGGCGCCGGCCTCGAGCCCGTAGGTGATGATGCGCCGTTCGACGCGGGCGATGAGGCGCTGGATGTTCGGCTGGTCGAGGCAGAGCACGGCCGCGCCGTAGAAGGGCACCTTGGACACGAACGCGGTGAAGGCGTCCATGATCGCGTCGAGGCTGCCGTAGTGATCCAGGTGCTCGGCGTCGATGGTGGTGACCACGGCGATCGTCGGGTCGAGCTTCAGGAACGAGCCGTCCGACTCGTCGGCCTCGGCCACCAGGAACTCGCCCTGCCCCATCCGCGCGTTGGCGCCGAGGCTGGTCACGCGTCCGCCGACGATGATGGTCGGATCGTAGTGGCCCTCGGACAGCACGGCGCCGATGAGCGAGGTCGTGGTCGTCTTGCCGTGGGTGCCGGCCACCGCCACCCCGTACTTGAGCCGCATCAGCTCGGCCAGCATCTCCGCGCGCGGGATCACCGGGATCTGTCGCGCGCGCGCCTCGCGTACCTCGACGTTGTCGCGCGAGACGGCGGAGGAGTAGACGACGACGTGCGAGTCGTCGACGTTGCCGGCGTCGTGCCCGATGAAGACCTTGGCGCCCAGCTGCTCGAGGCGCTCCACGACATCGGTGCGCCGGACGTCGGAGCCCGTCACCCGGTAGCCGAGGGACAACAGGATCTCGGCGATGCCCGACATACCGCTGCCGCCGATCCCGACGAAATGGATCTGCTGGTAGCGCTTAAACATGGGCGTGCTGGGAGATGTTCAAGAGCACTCCGGTGGCGAGCATGGTCATGAGCAGCGCCGAGCCGCCGAACGAGATGAACGGCAGCGGCAGGCCCTTCGTCGGCAAGAGGCCCGTCACCACGCCGAGGTTGACCAGCGTCTGCGTGGCCAGCAGCACCGTGATGCCGAGCGCGAGGTAGGCGCCGAACGGATCCGCCGCGCGCATGCCGATGCGCAGCCCGCGCCAGATCAGGACGGCGAACAGCGCCACCATCGCCACCGCGCCCACGAAGCCCAGCTCCTCGCCCACGATGGCGAAGATGAAATCCGTATGGGATTCCGGCAGGTAGAACAGCTTCTGCCGCGACCCGCCGATGCCCTGGCCCACCAGGCCGCCGTTGCCGAGCGCCAGCCACGACTGGATGATCTGAAACCCGCTGCCGCGCGCGTCGGCCCACGGATCGACGAAGGCGGTGATCCGTCGCAGGCGGTACGGCGCCATCCAGATCGCCAGCGCGATCAGCGGTATTGCCGGCGCCGCCACCCACGCGAGGTGGCGCGACGGGCTGCCGGCCAGGTAGAGCAGCCCGAACGCCACCACGATGAGCGTCATGCAGTTGCCGAGGTCGGGCTGCACCAGCACCAGCCCCGCCAGCAGGCCGGCCACGGCCAGCACCGGCAGCGTGCCCGTCCGGAAATTCTCGAGCTCGCCACGCCGCTTGGCCAGGAACGCGGCCAGGTAAAGCACGAGCGCCAGCTTCGCGAGCTCCGCCGGCTGGAACGAGACGAAGCCCAGGCGGATCCAGCGCCGGGTGCCGTTGATCGCCTGACCGAACGGCGGAACGAGCACGAGCACCAGCAGCAGGCCGGCCAGCAGCAGCAGCGGCAGCGTCGCCTTCTCCAGCCGCCGATAGTCCACGCGCAGCGCGATCCACAGCGCCGCTGCCCCCAGCGCGGCCCAGAACAGCTGCTTCTTGAGGAAGAAGTACGGATCGTGGAACCGCTCGGCCGCGACGATGGCGCTGGCGGAGTACACCATCACCACGCCGGCCGAGAGCAGCACGACGGCCACGCCGAACAGCCACATGTCGGGCATCAACCGGCGCGGCATCAGTCGACCCGCTCGACGAGCCGCTTGAAGACGTCGCCCCGGTGCTCGTAGTTGTCGAACATGTCGAACGAGGCACACGCCGGAGAGAGCAGCACGACGTCGCCCGGCCGCGCCGCCGCCAGGGCCGCATCGATAGCACCGGGCATCGAGTCGGCGGCCGAGGTCGGGATGCCGACGCCGGCCAGGGCGCCGGCGATCTGGCGGCCGTCCTCGCCGATGAGCACCGCGTGCGCGACGCGGCCGCGCGCGGCGGCCGCCAGCGGCGCGAAGTCCTGCCCCTTGCCCTTGCCGCCCGCGATGAGGATGACGCGCTCGGGGAAGGACTCCAGCGCCTTGATGGTCGAGGCGACGTTGGTGCCCTTCGAGTCGTTGTAGACGTGCACGCCACGGACGTCGCGCACGAACTCGATCCGATGGGCGACGGCGCGGAAGGCGCCGACGGCGCGGCGGATGGCGTCGCCGGTGACGCCCATCCGGAGCGCGCAGGCCGCCGCCGCCAGCACGTTCTCGACGTTGTGTGCGCCGCGCAGACGGATCTCGGTCAGCGGACACAGCTGCTGCACCGGGCCGTCGAGCCGCGCGACCACCCAGCCGTCGCGAACGAACACGCCGTGCTCGAGCGCGCGGGTGCGACTGAACCAGACGACCTCGGCCGGCGTGCGACCCGCCAGCGCGCGCGTCGCCTCGTCGTCGGCGTTCAGCACCGCGCAGTCGGAGGCGTCCTGGTTCATGAAGATGCGCGCCTTGGCATCCACGTAGGCCGCGAACGTCCGGTGGCGATCGAGGTGATCCGGCGTGACGTTGAGCACGGCCGCCACGCGCGGCCGGAACGTCTCGATCGTTTCGAGCTGGAATGACGACACCTCGGCGACCACGACGCCGTCGGCGGGGAAGTCGAGCGCCCGCGCGGCCAGCGGGGTGCCGATGTTGCCGCCCACGAACACCGGACGCGGCTGCTCGGCGAGGAGCGCGCCCGTGAGCGCGGTGGTCGTGGTCTTGCCGTTGGTGCCGGTGATGGCCACCGTCTGCGCCTCCATGGCGCGCCAGCCGAGCTCGAGCTCGCCGATGATCGGCACGCCGCGCTCGCGGGCGGGAGCCAGCTGCGGGCCGTCGAGCGGCACGCCGGGGCTCACCACCACCAGGTGCGCGCCGGCGAGCGCGGCCGGCCCGTCCACGAGCCGCACACCGTGCTCCGCGAGCGCCGTCACGTCGCGCCCGAGCGAGGCCACCGGCTTGGCATCGGTCGCACGCACATCGGCATCGGCGGCAGCGAGCAGGCGCGCGGCGGCGATACCGCTCTTGCCCAGCCCGACGACGGTCACCCGTCGTCCGGCGAGCGTCGCCAGCCACCTTCGGCCCCTCGTCGCCACGTCCATCTCCTCCAGCAGTCGGGTCCGGCTCACGCGCTCACCGCAGCTTCAGCGTCGTGAGCGCCAGCAGCGCCAGCGCGAACGAGACGATCCAGAAGCGCACCACGATCTTCGGCTCCGGCCACCCGTTCAGCTCGTAATGGTGATGGAGCGGCGCCATGCGAAACACGCGACGGCCGGTGAGCTTGAAGCTCGCGACCTGCACGATCACCGAGCCCGCCTCCACGACGTAGAGGCCGCCGATGAGCGGCAGCAGCAGCTCGGCCTTGGTGAGCACGGCCAGCATCCCGATGGACGCGCCGAGCGCCAGCGACCCCGCGTCGCCCATGAAGACCTCGGCCGGATGGCAGTTGAACCAGAGAAAGCCGATGGCGGCGCCGATGAGCGCGCCGCAGAACACGGTCAGCTCCCCGGCGCCGCGCACGTTGAGGATCTTCAGATAGTCCGCGGCCCGGAAGTTGCCCGTGAGATACGCGATGATCCCGAAGGCGCCGCCGGCCATCACGATCGGTCCGATGGCGAGGCCGTCGAGACCGTCGGTCAGATTCACCGCGTTCGAGGCGCCGATCACCACCAGCATCGCGAAGAGGAACCACCAGCCGCCGAGGTGCAGCAGCCAGCCCTTCAGGAACGGAATGGCCAGTACCGGCTGCCAGGCGTCCGGCGGCTGCCAGTAGATCAGCTGCAGCAGCGCAAGCGACAGGACCACCTGCGCCGACATCTTCACGCGCGCCGGCAGCCCCTTCCGCGTGCGCACCTTCGTCCAGTCGTCCCACATGCCGATCAGTCCGAAGCCCGCGATCGCGAGCATGGCCGCCCACACGTAGCGATTGCGCAGGTTCGCCCAGAGGAAGGTCGAGCCGAGGATGGCGATGAGAATGATGACGCCGCCCATCGTCGGCGTTCCCTTCTTCGTGATCCGATGCCGCTCCGGGGTGTCCTCGCGCAGCGTGTCGCTCTTGTGCTGCATCAGCTTGAGCCGCCGGATCAGCCACGGGCCGAGCAGGAGCGACAGCACGAGCGCGGTGATCAGCGCCATGAACGAGCGAAAGCTCAGGTAGCGGAAGACGTTGAAGACGATGGAGTCCCGGGCGAGCGGAACGAGGAGGTAGTACAGCATCGTTCATCCTCGCCGGCGTGCCACGAGCGCGTCGACCACGCGCTCCATCCGCATTCCGCGCGAGCCCTTGACGAGCACCACGTCGCCCGGCGCCAGACGCTTGGTGAGGTGCGCGACGGCGTCTTCGTAGCTCTTCGCGTGGTACGCCTCCGCGATGCCGGCCGTGCGCGCGCTCTCGACCGCCAGCGCCGCCGCCCGCCCGACCCCGACGAACTCGTCGGCCGGCAAGGCCGCCACCGCCCGGCCGATCTCGCGATGCGCCTCGTCGCTGAGGACGCCGAGCTCCAGCATGTCGCCCAGGACCACCACGGCGCGGCGGCCGCGGCGCCGCGCGCCCAGCGTGTCGAGCGCCGCGCGCACCGACGCCGGGCTCGCGTTGTACGTGTCGTCCAGGATGGTGACGTCACCCGCGACGATCCACTGGCCACGTCGCGCCGGCGCGCGCGCCTCGCCGAGGCCGCGGGCGATGGTGTCGAGATCGAGGCCGAGGGCGACGCCGACCGCGGCCGCCGCCAGCGCATTCGTCACGTTGTGCCGCCCCGCCAGCATGAGGCCGACCGGGATGCGGCGGCCGCCCGACTCCAGCGTGAAGCGCAGCCCCGTCTCGTCGTCGCTCACCTCCCCGATCGCGCGCACGGAGGCGCCGGCCGCGAGGCCATAGGTCACCACGCGGGCCGCGCAGTCGCGCGCCATCGAGGCGACGCGCGCGTCGTCCGCGTTGAGCACGGCCACGGCCTCGGGCGCGAGCGCGCGGACGAGCGCGGCCTTCTCCTCACGCACCCCGTCGATGGACCCGAGGAACTCCGTGTGCACGGGCGCCACGACGGTGACCACGCCGATCGTCGGCCGCGCGATTGCCGCCAGCGTGGCGATCTCGCCGCGCTGGTTGGTGCCGAGCTCCACGACGGCCGCCTGATGCTCCGGGCCGAGGCGCAGCAGCGTCAGCGGCAGCCCCCACTGGTTGTTGAACGAGGACGCCGGCTTCAGGACGTTGTAGCGCGTGGCGAGGACGGCCGCCGTGAGCTCCTTCGCGGTCGTCTTGCCGATGGAGCCTGTGATCGCCACCACCGGGATGGGGAACTTCGCGCGATGCCAGCCCGCGAGCCGCCCGAGCGCCCGCGTCGTGTCCTCGACGAGGATCAGCGGCACGTTGGCGGGGACCTCGTCGGGCAGGGCGTGCACGACGATGCACGCGGCGCCGCGGCCGACCGCTTCGCTGAGGAACGCGTGACCGTCGAGTCGGTGGCCGACGATCGCGAAGAAGACGTCCCCGACGATCAGCGTGCGGGAGTCGATGGAGACGCCGGTCACCGGCACGCTGAGGTCGCCCGTCACCAGCGCGCCCTGGGTGGCGCGGACGACGTCCTGCACCGTGAATGCCGGCATCGACCTGGCTATGGCCGACGTCCTTCCAGGATCTGCCGGGCTACGGCGCGATCGTCGAAAGGCAGGACGTCAGAACCCACAATCTGATATGTCTCGTGCCCCTTCCCGGCGATGACAATGGCGTCGCCGGACTCCGCCCAGGAGAGCGCTGCAGAAATCGCTGCTCGTCTGTCAGCGACCATAGCATAGCGGTCCGGCGCTGCCCAGACTCTCCGCACGCCGACGGCGATCTCGTCGATGATCGACTGCGGCGGCTCCGAGCGCGGGTTGTCGGACGTGAGCCACACGCGGTCGGCCAGCCGCGCCGCGATCTCGCCCATGATCGGTCGTTTGGCGCGATCGCGGTCGCCGCCGCAGCCGAAGACCACGCCGAGACGCCCGGCGGTGATCTTGCGCGCGGTGTGGAGCACCCGCTCGAGCGCGTCGGGGGTGTGCGCGTAGTCGACCACGACCAGGAACGGCTGGCCGGCGTGGACCTGCTCGAAACGCCCGGGCACGGCCGTCACGCGCCCGAGCGCGGCCGCGATGCTGGCCGGCGACAGCGCCAGCGCCACGCCGACCGCGACGGCGCCGAGCAGGTTCATCACGTTGTGCTCGCCGATCAGCGGCGAGGCGACGTCGACGGCCCCGCGCGGCGTGGCCACCCGCATCCGGATGCCGTCGAGCGACGACGCCCACCGCTCGGGGCGGACGTGATGGCCGCCGCCCAGACCGAAGGTCAGCGACTCGAGGGCGAGCCCCGCCACCATGCGCGCCCCCCACGGATCATCGCCGTTCACCACCGCCGTGCGTTGGGGCTTCGACGAGGCGGCGAGCAACTCGAACAGCCGGCGCTTGGCGCGGCCGTACTCCTCGAGCGTGCCGTGGAAGTCGAGATGATCCTGCGTGAGGTTGGTGAAGACGGCCACGTCGAACGCGAGGCCGTCGACGCGCGAGAGTGCAAGCGCGTGCGAGGAGACCTCCATGGCGACGCCCCGCACGCCGCGCTCGCGCATGGTCGCCAGCATCCCCTGGATGTCCAACGCCTCCGGCGTGGTCTGGGCGGCCGGCCGCACCTCGTCACCGATCACGTACTGGATCGTGCCGAGAATGCCGGTCGGTCCGGCTTCGCGGAGGAGCGCGTCGACGAGGTACGACGTCGTCGTCTTCCCGTTCGTCCCCGTGATGCCGACCAGCGTGAGGGCCCGCGACGGGTGGCCGTAGTACGCCGCCGCCAGCCGGGCGAGCGCCGGCCGCGTCGCGGGCACGATCACCTGCGCCACGCCCAGTCCGGGCAGCGCCTCGCCCTCGGTCACCACGAGGCCGGCGCCGCGCGCGGCGGCGTCGGGGATGAAGCGCCGCGCATCCTGCTTGAAGCCGGGAACGGCCACGAAGCAGTCACCCTTGCTCACCGCGCGCGAATCGGCGGTGAGCCCGTGCACGCGCGCGGGGACGGTGCCGATCACCCGCTTGTCGGCCAGCGCGTCGAGCAGGACGCTCACCCGAGACTCCGGCGCCATGTCACTGCACCGCCTCGCGGCCGGCATCGGTCGCCCGGTGCGCCACGCGGACGATCGACGTCGACAGCGTCAGCCGCGCCACCGCATCCTCGTCGAGGCGGTCACCGGGCGTGGGCGCCTGCTGCACCACCCGCCCGCGACCGGCGATCTCGACACGGACGCCGCGCGGCGTGAGCGCGGCCAGCGCCTGTCGCAGCGTGAGGCCGCGGAGGTCGGGCATCACGCCGGCCGCCGCTTCCGTGGCCATGGCGGCCGGCCGCACGCGCGCGGCGAGCCCCGCGTCGGCGCCGGCGCCCGTCACGATCTGGATCGGCGCCGCATCGTGGGGCGGGATCTCGAGGTGGCGCAGGACGGGGCCGGCGATGGCGGAGAAGATCGGCGCCGCCGCCTCGCTGCCCCACTTCTCGTTCTTCGGCTCGTCGAGCATCACGAGCATCACCAGCCGCGGCTCCTCCACGGGCACGAATCCGATGAACGACAGCACGCCGGGCGCGCGCGAGTACCGGCGCGTGGCGGGATCGAGCTTCTGCGCCGTGCCCGTCTTGCCGCCGACCTCGTAGCCGGGGATCGCGGCCAGGTGTCCGGTTCCTTCCTCGACGACCCGCGTCAGCATGTGCCCCAGCGTCTTCGCCGTCGCCGGCGAGATCACCTGCCGTACCGCGCGGGGCTCGTAGCGCCGCGTCTCGCGCCCGTCGGCGTCGAACTCGGCCTTCACCAGCCGCGGCTGCATCAGCGTGCCGCCGTTGGCGATGGCCCCGAACGCCGCGACCATCTGGAGCGCGGTCACCGAGATCTCCTGGCCGATCGACATCGTCGGCAGCGACAGCGCCGACCACCGCTCGGGATCGCGGAGCAGACCCCGGCTCTCGCCGGCGAGGCCGACGCCGGTCGGGGCGCCGAAGCCAAACGCCGTCATGTACTTGTGATAGCGCTCTTTGCCCAGCGCGAGTCCGACCTTCATCGAGCCGACGTTGGACGAGTTCTGCAGCACCTCGGTGAAGGTCAGCCAGCCGAACTTCTTCCAGTCGTGGATCACGGTCCTGGCGACCGTGAGCTGGCCGTTCTCCGCATAGATCCGCTCGTCGGGCCGCACGACGTTCTCTTCCAGCGCGGCGGCGGCCAGGATGATCTTGAAGGTCGAGCCCGGCTCGAACGGATCGGTGACGGCACGGTTGCGCCAGACGTCGCGCGACGGCACAGCGCCGAACGCGTTGGGGTTGAACGTCGGCCGGATGGCGAGCGCCAGGATGTCGCCGCTGCGGGGGTCCATCGCGATGGCCATGGCCGCCTTGGCGCCGGTGCGCCGGTAGGCCGCGTCGATCTCGCGCTCGGCCAGATACTGGATCGTCTTGTCGAGCGTCAGCATGACGCCGTGTCCCGGCGCGGCGGGGGCCAGCACGTGCTGGGTCACCACCTCGCGTCCGAGCGCGTCGCGGCCCACGATCGCCTTGCCCGGCGTCCCCGATAGCGTGTCGTTCCACGCGCGCTCGATGCCCTCGAGGCCGCCGTCGATGCCCTCGAAGCCGAGCACCTGCGCGGCCAGCTCGCGATTGGGATAGAGGCGCATGGGCTCGTCGAGGAAGCCGAGGCCGGGCTCGCCGAGCGCGCGCACGCGGGCGGCGTCGACCGGGGGCAGCTTCCGTTTGAGCCACACGAACGACCGCGGCCCCGTCAGTGCGGCGTGCAGCTCGCGCGCCGGCATGTCGAGGATGGGCGCCAGCCGCGCGGCGACGCGCACAGGATCGCCGATGGCGCGCGGCTGCGCGAACAGCGACTCCGCCGGCGTCGATGTGGCGAGCGGCTCGCCCTGACGGTCCACGATCGTCCCGCGCGCGGCCTGCAGGACGACCGTGCGTGAGTACTGGCGCTCCGCGAGCTGCGCGAGCTCGCCGTGCTTGACGATCATCAGCCAGGCGAGCCGGCACGTCACGCCGGTGAAGGCCACGGCGAGCATCGCCGTGACGATCAGCACGCGCGTGCGGAGCGCCTGGGGCAGCATCACCGCGTGGCCACCGTCTCCGCCGACGCCACACGATTGCGCTGCGCCGCGGCCAGGCCCGTGGTGCCCATCACGAACTCGCGCGCCTGCTGCACCTGCTCGCGCGCCGGCACCGTGAGCCCCAGCTGCCGCGCGCGCTGCTCGACGCGCAGCGGCGAGCGCAGCGTGGCCACCTCGATCTCGAGCTGCCGGATGAGCGTCTCGGAGCGCGCTCGCTCGCCTCGCAGCGCGTCGAGCTGATAGGCGAGGTGCACCTGCTGCACGCGCAGCCCGACGACGCCGAGGGCGCCGCCGACCAGCAGCGCCGACAGGGCGAGCGCTCGCCCGAGCGAGCGGCGCACGCGGGGATCCTGCTCACGATGAAGTCTCTGTGGCTTCTTCACGACGTCCGCTCCAGCACGCGCAGCTTCGCGCTCCGGGCGCGGGGATTGGCCCGCACCTCGTCGTCCCCGGGCGTCAGGGGCGACGGCTCCAGCTCCGCGTAGTTCGCGGTCGCCAGCGCACGGAACGTCTGCTTCACGATGCGGTCTTCGCCCGAATGGAACGAGATCACGCCGAGCCGCCCGCCGACGGCGAGCAGGCGCGGGATCTCCTGGAGCGACTGGCGGAGCGCTCCGGTTTCGTCGTTCACCGCCATGCGCAGCGCCTGGAACGTGCGCGTGGCGACGTGGATCCGCTTCGGCCACGCCGGGCGCGGCACCGCCGCGCGGACGGCGGTCACGAGCTCGCCGGTCGTGCGCAGCGGCCGTCGGCGGACGATCGAGCGCGCGATGCGCCGCGCGTACCGCTCCTCGCCGTACTCGTACACGAGGCGGGCCAGCGCCGTCTCGTCGAGGTGATTCAGCAGGTCGGCGGCCGTCTCGCCCCGGGTGGGATCGAGGCGCATGTCGAGCGGCTCGTCGCGCTGGAACGAGAATCCGCGGCCGGATTCGTCGAGCTGGTGCGACGACACGCCGAGGTCCAGCAGCGCGCCGCGCGCTTCCGTGATGCCGTGCGCGGAGGCCACATGCGCCACCTCGCGGAAGTTTGCGTGCTCGAGGATCACTCGCTCGCCGAACCGCGCAAGCCGGGCCGCCGCCTGTCGCAGCGCCTCGGGATCGGCATCGACGCCGAGCAGGCGCACGTCGTCGCCGCTCACCGCCAGCACTGCCTCCGCGTGACCGCCCATGCCCACCGTCCCGTCGATCATCCAGCCCTCGCGGCGCGGTCGCAGCAGCCAGGCGACCTCGTCCACGAGGACAGGAACGTGAACCGCTAGACTCCGAGCGCCGACAGCTTCTCGAACAGCGTCGGCAGCGCGTCGCCCTGCGTGCGCTCGTACTCCTCGAAGCGCGCGCGATCCCACACCTCGAACATCTTTCTGCCGCCGCCGAGGATCGTGACCTCCTTCTCGAGGCCGGCCTGCGCGCGGGTGTCCGGAGGCAGCAGGATCCGTCCGGCTCCGTCGAGCGCGACGTCCTTCGCGCGCGAGATGTACAGGCGGCTCAGCCTGCGAACTTCCGGATCGAACATCGGCTGCGAGTTGACCTTCTCCTCGAGGTGCTGCCATTCCTCCAGCGGATGGACTTCGAGGCTGTACTCGTTTGGCACGACCACGAGGTTCCCCCCGTACTGGGCCAGGGCGTCCCGGAACTTGGCCGGGACGCTGAGGCGCCCTTTCGGGTCGATCGTGTGCAGGTAGCGGCCTCGGAACATTGGTTTATGGGGGGCTGGGTCCATTTCATCCCACTTCGCCCCACCTGCGGCCGACTGTACCTTTGCCAAAAAGGCCTGTCAAGGGAAAACCACGCGATTTTCGGGAGATATACGCTACGCAGGCGTTTGGCCGACCGATGGTGTCCCCTGCCCGCCGGGCCACGCCGGCTGGTGGGGAGACGGCCCGGAGTCCGTCTCAGGCCGTCGGGGAGGCGATACGGGATCCGCGCCCGAGCGACTCCAGATCAGCCATGCAGAGGAACGGGCACCGCGCCTCCGCGGTGGCGGTCACGGGATCGGCCCGCAGCGCCCGGCTCGTCGGGCCGGCCGACACGAAGACGTGCAGCATACCGCCCCGGGCGACGGTCTCGCCAAGCACGTCGGGCGACGCCTGGAGGGTCGGCGCGTCCGGAGCCGGCGTCAGGACCAGGTAACGGATGGAGCGGGCTCGGGCGAACCATGGCAGCTCTCCGAGCGGATCGAAGCCCGCCGGCAGCGCCTCGTCAAGCTCCGCCAGATACCGCAAGAGGCCGAAATATCCCGGCAGCGGCCGCACGAGCCGTCCCGTGAGCGTCGGCAGGATTGTGTCGGTGAAGTGCGGAGCGACGAGCATCAGCCGCACGCGACGGGCGGGCAGTCCAGCCGGGTGAATGGGAACGAGCAGGCGGCGCGACATCTGCGCGCCGACACGGCAAGGAGCGCGCCGGTTCCGGTCAACGCGCTAAGTGTCAGAAATTGTAGACACCGAATGATTCGGGACGGCGTGCAGCTGCACAGCCACTGGGCGGCGGCGCCCACCGACGGTGCAGCCATCCGCCGACCGCCGCTAGCGGTTGCGCAGACGCACGAGCGTCGAGACGCTCAGGGGCGCGACGCCCTTCAGCGGGCGCTCGGGCTCGAGCACCAGCGTGATGGCCACCGACCGCACGTCGTCCGCAATCGCGGTCGGCGCGCCCGCAGCGTCCAGATACTCCAGGCGCAGAGCGCGGACGCCGTTCACGATCGGCTGCGCGCCGCCGCCGGCATCACGACGCAAGATGGACGCGGCGAGCCGCCATGTCACGCGCTCGCCGCCGGCGGCGATGACGCCGTCGCCGTCGATGTCTTGTTGAAGGACCACGCGCTCGGGCTCCGCCACGGCGACCGCCGCGAATCCCGCGCCGCCGAATCCGGCCGCGCGGATGTCGGCAACGAGCCGCGTGAGGGCGACGCGCGCGGCCTGCTGTGTCTCTGCGCGCGCCAGGCCGGTGGCCCAGGCCTGCTGCGTTTGCGCGAGCAGCGTCAGCGTGGCGGAGAAGAGAAGTCCCGTCAGGGCCAGGCTGACCAGCAGCTCGGCGAGACTCATGGCGAGCACGATGGGACGCGGCCGGCCGCGCGTCAATGTCCAGGATTCGAGGCGGCGCGCGTTCCCGGCGAGCGCCGGGAGGCGGACTACCAGTGGAAGCCGATGCCTCCGTAGAGCAGATGGCTGGTGATGTCAGCGCGGTCCCGGGCCGTTTCGGTGGCGGGGAATCCGAAGATCGTGCCCGACTCTTTGAACTTGAACGAGAACGTCTCTGTCTGGACGAACTTGTACTCGGCGAAGACGGCGATGTTGTGCGTGAGGAACCACCGAACGCCTGCCAGCGCCTGCACACCGGGACGGACATCGGTGTCGGCGATGTCCTTGTTCTCGTCGAACGGCGACGTCGTCGTGCTCAGGCGGGCAATGAAGGCGCCGGCGCCGATGCCGATGTATGGCTGCACGCGGCCCCGCGGAAACTGCGGCTGGCTCAGCAACGCGAAGCGGTAGAGCAGATTGGCGGTGACGGCGGTGATCTCGATGTCCGCCGACTGCAGGCGCGTGCGCGCTTCGCCGGGCACCCCGGCCAGGAGACCGGTGAACCGCACCCGCTGCGCCGCGGCGTCGGGACGGAAGTGGTAGACGTCGAGCTCGGCGCCCAGCTGCCCACCCAGCAGCGGCCGGTCGAGGTAGTAGCCGCCCTTGCCGCCAAAGACGACCGACGTGTCGAACGACAGGTCGTGGGCGCGACCGTTGACGAACGGCACGCCGTTGATCTCCAGCTCTGTCCGGAGATCCTTGTCCTGCGTGATGGCCGCGCCGACGTAGCCCGCCGCGTACGGCTCCCCGGCGACGCAGCCTGGCCAGATCGGGCCCAGGCAGGCCAGCACGACGGCAACGACCGCGATTTGTCTGATGGACAGGCTCCTTGGGAAACGCGCGTGAGCATCACAGCATTGACCGCGCCGCGATGTCAATTTTCCGGACACCGGAGAGCCGGGTGCGGCGGCGTCGGCTGCGCCGCCGCGTCCGGCCCCGCTCACGAGGTCTGGGTGACCAGCAGCCCCCGGAGGTGGAACCCCAGGGCGCCCGGCGATACGCTCGGGTTCGCCGCGACCGCGGCCGCATCCGGCGTATTCAGGAGCTGCACGGCCTGGCCGCCGGAGAACTCGATCCCGGTGGTGAGTGGCAGCGTCGTGGTCGTCTGCGGCGGCACGCACAGCGGGCCGGTCACCGTCGAATCCGTCTGGGTGAGCGTTCCCGCCACGGTTGTCGTCACGCCGGCCGCACCCGTGCCCGTCGTCGGCGTGCCGGTCGTCGTTGACCCACCCGGCGTCGTCGCCCCGGCATCGGTCGTGGTGCTCGTGGTCGTCGGAGTCGTCGTGCCGGTCGTCGGAGTCGCCGTCCCGGTCGCCGACGCCGCCGTCGTGCCGGAGCGGTTCACCGCCCCCCCGCACGTCGCAGCCGTACCGGTGTTCGTGATGATGAGGTCGGTGACGATGAGAACGAGCCCGGCCGGCACTGTGAATGCGGTCACCGCCGTCGTGCCTGCGGGAACGAGCTTGGTGATCTCCACGATGTCCTGCACGGC
>DATAOC010000031.1:0-10950 GCA_036265915.1 Candidatus Methylomirabilota bacterium
CGTCATTCCGTATGCGTCGACGAAGCGCCGGATCTTCGGGATGACCTGGTCCGGTCCGCCGATGATGAAGCGATCCTCCATGAGCTTGTCGAGATCGGTGGCGATGCTCGCGTCGATGAACGGATGGCGCCAGCCGCCCGCATACTCCCGCCGGTAGGCGACCATGATGTGCTCCTCGGCGAGCTCGCGCGCCTTCTTGTCGGTCTCGGCGATGATGACGTCGCGGGTGACCGGCCACTCGGTGATGGGTGCGGTCAGGCCCGCCGCGCGGCGGTTGGCGAGGAACTGTTGCTTGCCCGCCACGAGGCGCTTCAGATCCGCGGTTGGCCCCGGGATCCAGTTGTCGGCCAGCGTCGCCGCTCGCCGCAGCGTGATGTCGCCCCAGCCGCCGATCCAGACCGGCGGATGCGGCTTCGTCAGAGGCTTCGGCTCGAGCCGCCCCTCCACGGTGTAGTAGGTGCCCCGGAAGGAGACGCTGTCGCGCGTCCACAGAGCCTTCACGATCGCCAGCTGCTCCTCGAAGCGCGCACCGCGCTTCTCGAGCTCGACGCCGTAGAGCGCGAACTCGTCGGGCTTGTAGCCGATGGCGATGCCGAGCACGGCGCGGCCGTTGGACATGATGTCGAGAATCGCCACGTCTTCGGCGAGGCGCACGGGATGGTAGAAGGCGGCCACGGCGATGTCGGTCCCGAGCGTCATGCGGGACGTCCGCGTGGCGAAGCCGGCGAGCACCGTGAAGGGCGATGGCCAGTAGTGATTGGTCACCGAATGGTGCTCTTCCATCCACACGGAGTCGAAGCCGAGCTCCTCGCCCCGGGTGACCTCCTCCAGCGCTTCCTTATAGTAGTGACCGCCCTCGATGGGGATGAAGCCGATCTTGAGTCGCGCCATGCCCGTCCTTCCCGTCACCGACAATCGAAGAAGTCGTTCGTGTAGTACTCGCCGGCGGCCAGCGGCTTTTCCATGCCGCCGTACTCGCTGAGCAGCTTCAGCAGCGCGTCCCAGTCCTCGGCCGCCATGAGCCCTGCCGTCTTGCCCTTGGTGGCCTTCGTGGTGAGCAGGTCGAAGGAGTCGACCCACTGCTGGCGCGTCAGATCCTTGGCGCCCTTGTTCGTCTGCGGGAACAGCTGGTGGAGCGCCTCCACCGCGCCGTCCGGGTCCTTGCCGGCGGCCAGCCAGGCGCGCGTGGTGGCTTTCACCATCCGGCAGTTCAGCGCCTTGTCGCCGAGATACTTGGTGTTCACGAACAGCCCCTGGGTCAGCGCGTTCACGCCGAAGTCGGCATAGCGGAACCACGCCGTCTTGCGCTTGGCCTCGCGCTCGATGGCGCCGGCCTGGGTCGTGTAGTAGCCGCCCATCGCGTCCACGGTGCCGGTGAGCACGGCCGTCTGCTTCGCGGCGGGCGCGAGCAACACCTCCTGGATCTGCCCGCGCTCGATGCCGTTGACCTTGAGCAGCGCCGGCCACGCCTGGTGCAGCGAGTCGCCGGCCGTGAACGACACCTTCTTGCCGATCAGGTCGCGGGGCGTCTTCAGATTCTTGTCGGCGAACGAGATGATCGAGAAGGGGCTGGTCTGCACGTAGTTCGCGATCATCTTCAGCGGCGCGCCCTTGGTGGTCGCGCGCGCCATGGCGCTGGCGTCGGCATAGCCGAAGCGCGCGCTGTCGCCGATGATGGCGTTGACGGTGGCCCCCGAGCCGGCCCCCTCCTTGATGGTGAGATCGATCCCTTCCTCCGCGTAGATGTTCTTCACGACGCCGTACGCGAAGCCGGCGTGCTCGCCGTACGTGTAGAAGTTCAGCAGCACCGTCGCCGGCGTCCGGGCCTGCGCCCGCACGTCCGCCGCCGGGGTTGCGAGCACGGCCGCCAGCAGCACCACGGCGAGCGATCTCGTTGGGGACCACCTCATCGACTGCCTCCTCACGTCTTCGAGAAGAATCGCTGCAGCGCCTCGGCCGTCGCCTCGGGCTGCTCCTCTGCCACGAAGTGTCCGCACGGAAGGGACGCGCCCTCGACGTCGTCCGCCCACTGCCGCCACACCACGCGCGGGTCACGCCGCTCCACGCGGCCTCCGGCGCCCCACAGCGCGAGCACGGGGCACGCGATGCGCCGGCGTCCCTGATCGGTCGCGTCCGCCTCGTAGTCGACGGTGGCGCCGGCGCGATAATCCTCGCACGTGGCGTGGATCGTCGCCGGCTCGCTGAAGCATCGCACATAGTCGGCGAGCGCCTCGGCGGCGAATGGCGCCAGGCCATCGCCACTCCAGCGCGCGAGCAGGTGGCGCAGGAAGTACGCGGGGTCGGCGCCGATCAGGCGCTCGGGGAAATCGTAGGGCTGGATCAGGAAGAACCAGTGGAAGGTGTCGGTGGCGACGCGGCGATCGACCGCGTCGAAGACGGTCAGCGTGGGCACGATGTCCAGCACGGCGAGCCGACTCACGCGCTCGGGGTGATCGAGCGCCATGCGATAGGCGACGCGGCCGCCGCGGTCGTGGCCGGCGACGGCAAACCGCTCGTGGCCGAGGCGGCGCATCAGCGACACCTGCTCCGCGGCCATGACACGCTTGCTGTACGCGCGGTGCTCGGCATCGCCCGCCGGCTTGTCGCTGTCGCCGTAGCCACGCAGGTCGGGGACGACGACGGTGAAGCGCTCCGCCAGGCGCGGCGCCACCCGGTGCCACATGGCATGGGTCTGCGGATAACCGTGCAGCAGGAGCACGGCCGGGCCGCGGCCCGCCGTGCGGACGTGGAGGCTCGTGCCGTCGACGTCGACGCGTCGGGCGTCGAAGCCCTCGAACATCACGGCGTCGCCGCCGCCAGCTCGCTGCGCCGGGCGGCCGACCATGGGGTCAGCCAGTGCTCCAGCAGCTCCACGGCGACGAAGAGCGCGATCCCGATCAGCGCCAGGATGAAGATGGCCGCGAAGCCGAGCCGGGTGTTCAGCACGGCCGTCGCCTGCTGCAGCACGTAGCCGAGGCCCTGGTCGGCCTGGATGAACTCGCCGACGACGGCGCCGACCACCGCCAGCGTCACGGCCACCTTCACGCCGGCGAAGATGTGCGGCAGCGCGCTCGGAAAGCGAATCTTGCGGAAGATCTTGGCGTTGCCGGCGCCCATGGAGCGCGCCAGGTGCAGCATCTCGGGCTCCACTGCGCGAAGGCCGGCCACGGTGTCGATGACGATCGGGAAGAACGCGATGGCGAACGCCACCAGCACCTTCGGGAAGATGCCGATACCCGCCCAGAAGATCAGCAGCGGCGCGATGGCGATCTTCGGCACCGATTGCGAGGCGACCAGCAGCGGATAGACGCTGCGCTCGAACGGCGGCGAGGCGACGATCAGCATGGCGAGCGGGACGCCCACTGCGATCGAGAGCGCGAAGCCGGACAGGATCTCGTAGAGCGTGACCCACGTGTGGAAGGCCAGCATGCGCCACTCGAGGGCGAGGGCGTGCGCGATGCCGCTCGGTGCCGGGAGGAGGTACTCCGGCACCCGGAACCCGTCGACCAGGAGCTCCCAGGCGACGACGACCGCCAGCAGTGTCAGCGCCGGTGCCAGGCGCGCTCTCACGTGCCCTCCTTCAGCACGCCGTGGGCCATGAACCGGTCGTTGATCCGCCGGCAGTACGTCGCGAAGCGCGGGTCCTCGCGCATGGCGAGGCGTCGCGGCCGCGGAAGGTCCACCTCGACGATCTCGTCGATCCGGCCTGGCCGCGGCGTCATGACGAGCACGCGGTCGGACAGGAACACGGCTTCCGTGATCGAGTGCGTGATGAAGACGACGGTGGTGCCGGCGCGGGCGCGAAGGCGCTCGAGGTCGAGGGTGAGCTGGTCGCGCGTGAGGGCGTCCAAGGCGCCGAACGGCTCGTCCATCAGCAGCAGCGGCGGATCGTGAATCAGCGCGCGGCAGAGCGACACGCGCTGGCGCATGCCGCCCGACAGCTCGTGTGGATAGCGCCCCTCGAATCCGCCCAGGCCCACCCGGGCGAGGAGGTCACGGGCGCGTCCACGCTGCGCCTCGCTGACCCGGCCGCGCATCTCGCACTGCAGGAGCACGTTGTCGAGCGCCGTCCGCCATGCGAGCAGCACCGGGCTCTGGAAGACGATGCCGAGCCGCGTCTGCGGCCGGTCCACCGCGGCCCCGGCCACGACGACGCGGCCGGCCGTCGGCATCAGCAGGCCCGCGATGAGCATCACCAGCGTCGACTTCCCACAGCCGGAGGGCCCCACGATGGAGACGAACTCGCCCTCGCGGACGTCGAAGGAGACGTCGGCGAGGGCGTGGACGTCGCCCGCCGGTGTCCGGAATCGCCGCGCCACGTCGCGAACCTCGACGAGATTGACGCGCGCCATGGCGCGGTATTGTAGCGCCCTTGACAGGCCCGTCACGCGTGACTAGCGTGTCGGTCACCCGAAGGAGGCGTCGATGTCCACCATGGCCGGCTTTCACACGCTGAAGCACCTGCCCGAGGAGAAGATCACCGACAAGATCAGCCGCCGCATCCTCGTCGGCGACAAGACCATGATCGTCTGGTGGTCGATGAAGGCCGGCGCCCACGCCGCGGCCCACAAGCATCCACACGAGCAGGCGTTCTGGATGATCTCTGGCCGCATGGACCTTCGCATGGGCACCGAGCGGCGGATGTGCGGCCCCGGCGACGTCGGTGTCATCCCGGGCAACCTCGAGCACGAGGCGTGGTTTCCCGAGGATGCCGAGCTGATCGACGTGTTCGGGCCGCCGCGCGAGGACTTCCTGCCCGGGCGCGGCGCGCCGGCCTACATGCAGAAGGGCTGAGGCCTCAGCGCAGCGCCTCCGCCAGCGCGCGCACGAGGTGGTCCATGTGCGCGATGTAGTCCTGCGTTCCCTTCACGGCGCCCGGGGACTGCGGCAGCGCGAGCACCCTGGCTCCCGCCTGACGCGCGACGAGATTGGCCGTGTCGGGCAAATACCAGTTCTCGAGCAGCACCACCTTCACGCCCTGCTCGCGCATCCGCCGCACGAGCGCGGCGACGTGCTGCGGCGACGCCGGCACGCCGGGGCGATCCTCGATCACGCCACCGTCGACGAATCCATAGGCCTGGTAGAAGTACGGCCAGCTGTCGTGATAGCTCACGATGCGCGCGCCGCGGTACGGCGCCAGCGTCTCGCGCCATCGGCGCTCCGCCGGCGCCAGCGTGTCGAGGAAATTCTGCCGCTGCTCCTCGAGCCGGGCACCGAGCTCCGGGGCGACGCGCGTCAAACCTTCCACGATGTTGGCGGTCACCAGCGGGATATTGGCGGGGTCGAGGGTGTAGTGCGGGTTGCCCATCGGATGAACGTCGCCCATCGAGCGATCCACCGGCCCGGTCGCGACGCGCAGCACGCGGATGCCACGCGAGGCTTCGATCACGCTCGGCGAGCCGCGCAGCAAGCGCGGATTGCCGGCCCCTTCCACCACCGGATCGATCCACGCGTCCTCCTCGAGGCCGTTGCGCACCAGCACGTCGGCGCGGCGTATCAGCAGCGTCTGGCTCGGTCGGATCTCGAGGTCGTGCGGGTTCTGACCGAAGCGCGTGGCCACGTCGACCGTGACGAGATCGCCGGCCACGGCCCTGGTGAGGCTCCACAGGTCGGGCAGGGTTGCGACGACGCGCATGCGCGGTGGGTCAGCCGCGCCGGCGAGCGCGGTGACGCCGAGCGCGACAATTGCCGCCAGCAGCCCGAGCGCGCGGAGACGCGGCGCCATCAGAAGCGCTCCGTGGGATGGGCGCCGAGGATGAAGCTGCCCTGCAGGAAGAGCTCGTCGATGGCGCGGGCCAGGTCGCGCGTGCCTTCCGTGTGCTTGTACTGCACGCGGAAGCGCAGGAACTCGGACGGCTTGAACTGCACGTACGGCGAGATCGCCCACTCGTAACCGTTCAGGCGCGGCACCTCGGTCCAGTCCCAGCGAAGCCCGGCCGCCCACCGGCGCGTCCAGTCGTACTGCGCGTACACGTAGTAGCCCCACCGGTCGGCGGCCCGGTGGCCGTAGATCGCCTCGCCGGCGAGGGTCATCAGCGGAAAGCCGGTGAGCGGCGCCCACTTGTACTTCACGCCGACGCCGGCCACCGTGTTGCGCCGCGCGTCGTCGGTGGCGCCGGTGCCCGCGGAGAGATCGATCTGCAGCCCGCCCCAGTCCTCGCCCTCGAAGAACGTCCGCAGGCGGCCGAGCACCAGCGGATCGCGCAGTGTGCCGCGGCCGAACGCCGTCTCGTTGTCGCCGTTGAACACGCCGATCGAGATCTCCTCGTACACCGGCAGCGGCAGGATCCAGAACGCGTCGATCCCGTCCTCGGCATCGAGCTGCTCTTCGCCGAAGAACCGGGTGAGCACCTGAGGCCGGTCGACCTGCGGAAGGTCGTCCTGGTGCACGGGATTCAGCGTGCCGAAGCGCGGCCGCATCCGACCCAGCCGCGCCGTGGTCCCCAGCGGCAGCGCGAGCAGCGTGACGTTGGCCTCCTCGACCGCGACCTCGAAGTCGCCGCGGCTTCGCTCGCCCGGCGGCGGCGTCTCCTCGCCGGCGGTGATGCGGACGACCGCGGACGCATAGGGGTCGACGCGGCCGAAGAAGCCGACCGATACCTCGCGCGGGAAGAGCCGGTTCTCGCGGCCGGCAAACGTGCCGTCGCGGTGTCGCTCGCGCTCGGCCGACGTGAAGTCGGCGACGAAGTCGCCGCTGACGCCGATGTCGAAGAGCAGGGTGCGGCCGGGCTGCGCGAGCGCGAACGGCTGGCGCGGCGTCAGTATCTGCGCGAGCGAGGGCGTGTCGGCGCCGGCCGCCGGTGATGTCCCGGCCGGCGTCGCCACGGTGGCCGCGGTCGGCGGCGTCGCCGTGGCCGGTGCCGCAGGCGCGGGCGGCGCCGCGACGCTCGGCGGGGCCGGTCGCGACTCCAGCTGGCGCAGCCGCTCGCCGAGCTCCTGGATCTGCCGCTCGTAGCGCTTCGTCGCGGCCTCGAGCTCGCGTTGCATCGTGTCGAGCTGGCGGCGCAGCGTCTCGACGTCCTCGGCGCGCACGGCGCGCGGCATGGCGAGCGTCAGCAGCACGACGACGACGCCGACGAGGTGTACCGCGTGGCGCATGCTCAGCCTCCGTAGCCCCAGTTCCAGCACGGGCGCAGCTCGATCCAGAACCAGTCGTCGCACAGCTCGCCGGTGCAGCGCGCGCGGCACGCGGCCTCCGTCATCGCGGCCGCGCACCAGCGCACCTCGCCGGCCGCGCGACAGTAGCAGGCGCCCGTCAGCTCGCCGCCGGCCAGCGTCAGCGCGAGCCAGAGACACCCGAGGCCGAGCATTCCGCGTATAGTTTCACGCATGCCGTTCGCCCCACGCGCCGCCGCGCTCGTCGTCGCCGTGGGCGCGCTGCCGATCGTACTCGCGATGACCCCTGGCGGCCGGCCCGGTCACGCTGCCGAGGTCCCGGCCATCACGCGGGTGGTCGCGGCCGGTCAGCCCGCGCCCGGCGGCGGGAGCTTCGAGCACTTCGGCGTCGAGTCGCTGCCGATCGTCGCGCCCGTCAACGCGCGCGGGCAGGTGGCCTTCTACGCGAGCGTGCTGCGGGGCCGCGTCGGCGAGGGGCTGTACCTCGCGTCGGGCTCGCGGATCGTGCGTGTGGCCGCCGACGGCGACGCGGCGCCGGGCGGCGGCACGCTGTCCGGCTTCAGCCGCCATCCGGTGCCGGCGCTGAACGACGCCGGTGCGGTCGTCTTCGTCGCCGCGGTGAGCGGCGGTCGCACGGTGGAGGGCATCTTCGTGGCCGCCGGCGGCCGCGTGCGCCCGGTGGCGGTGGCCGGGAGCGCCGCGCCCGGAGTCGCGTCGGGGACGCTGGCTGCCGTCGATGCGCCCGCGCTGAACAACCGAGGAGACGTCGCGTTCCTGGCCACCGTGCGGCGCGGCCGCGACTCGATCGAGGCCGTGTGTCTGGCCTCCGCCCGCGGGCTCGGCAAGGTCGTCGCTCAGGGCGACGCGGCGCCGGCGGGCGGCACGTTCGCGGGCTTCGGACCACCGGCACTCGACGCCAGCGGTGGTGTCGTCTACGCCGCCGTCGTCGACGGACCTGCCGTCCCGGGCGGCATCTTCGCCACCGAGGCGGGGCAGACCCGCATGGTGCTGGGCGCGGGCGACGACACCCCGGTCGGCGGCATCTTCGCAAAGTTCTCGGAGCGCGTGGCGGTGAACGATCGCGGCGCCGTGGCGTTCACGGCCGTGCTGAACGGCGCCGCCGCGCGCGAAGGGGTCTTCCTCGTCGACCGCGCCGGCGTCCGGAAGATCGCCGCGGCCGGCGAGGCGGCGCCGGGCGGCGGCGTGTTCGCGCATTTCGGCGCGTGGCCCGCGCTCGCCGCCGACGGCACGGTCGCGTTCACCGCGTCCGTCGACGGGGCCCGGTCCGACGTGGCGATCTTCGTCGCCACCGCCGCGGGCATCGCGCGGCTCGTATCCCAGGGCGACGCGCTGCCCGGCGGCGGCACGCTGCTGTCGTTCGGTCTCCATCCGGTCGTCTCGATGGCGCCCACCGGCGCGGTCACGTTCACGACGGTGCCGACGGCGACCGGCCAGGGCAGCGAAGCGCTGTTCAGCGTCAGCCCGTCGGCGCGCTGAGCGAATCACTGCATGTCGTAGGGCGGGTACTCGATGAACACGTTGGCGGCCGTGACCAGGCGGTGCGGAGTCACCGTGCGCGCGGGAACCGGCTCGCCGCGAAGCATGCGGAGGGCCAGGGGCAGCAGCTCGTAGCCGAGACGGTCCAGGTAGAACGCCACGGAGCCGAGGACGATGCTGCCGCGGTTGGCGGGATCGATCTCCTTGCGATCGCTCATGCCGCCGTGGATCGTGCGGTCGAGACCCTGGCTGACGATCGCGGCGTCCGACAGCCGGCCGAGCGTCTCGAGCGCGCTCTTGGTCGCCAGCGCGGTCGTGTCGTCGAGGGCGGCCACGAGGATCTTGGAGCCCGGCCGAGCCGCCAGCGCCTTCCCGAGCAGCGGCGAGACCTGCGCGACATTGCCGCCGGTGTCGAGCGCCGTGACGCGAGCGGACGGCAGCCGCTGCGCCAGACGCTCCTGCACGCCCTTCGCGCGGGCCGGGACACCGCGCGCGGACATCGGCCCGACGATCACGGCTTCGAGCGGCTGACCCGCCCAGGAGCGCGTCGCGAAATCCGCGAGCGCATCGCCGGCGACGCGGCCGGCGGCGGCGTTGTCGATGGTGTAGAGCGGCATGTCGGGCATGGGCTCGTTCACGGCGAGGCCGCGGATGCCCGCGCTTTTCAGTCGCGCGGCGACTGTCGCGTTCGCCGCCGCGTCGTGGCAGTACTGGATGAAGACGTCCACCTTCCGGGCGATCGCGTCCTCGGCGTTGGCCGCGGCCCGCTTGCAGTTGTCGGCGTTGTCGTAGAACACAAGATCGACGGGATAGCTCCGGGCGGCGAGGACGAAGCTCTGGCGCACTTCCCGGCCGGTGAAGCCTGTGCCCTCGATCGTCACGCCCGGCTCCTCGGTCAGGTTTGCGAAGGCGATGACGTACCGCTGCTCCGCGGCGACCGGGCCGACGAGCGCCAGCGCCACCGTCGCGGCGGCCAGCGCCCGCGCGAGCCGCGGTCGCCGGCGCCCGGAGGAGCCGGGCGCCGGCACGCAAGCCGAATCAGCGGATGGCGTCGATGCCGACGAAGTTCCCGGTGAGACCGTAGGCACGCGGCACCGTCATGTTGAAGAAGAACGTCGCACGGTTGGTTCTGGCCGCCTCGGCCGCGATCAGGTCTGTCCGCACGTTCTCGATGATGTGGATGCCGTTGTCGGTCAACAGCATGTTGTGCACGATGAACGCTTCCTTCGGATTTTCGCCGGGGATCACCTCGACCGCCCAGGTGTCCGACCCGACCGCGACGACCTTCTGCGAGATCAGCCAGGTGGCGGCGTCCTTGCCGATGCCGGGCTCGGCGCCGTTGTAGGTCGCGTTCGCCGCGGGGAACTGCTCGAAGAGGTTGCCCCAGCCCGTGTGGATGACGACGATATCGCCCTCACGCAGGGTGACGTTGTACATCTTCAGCCCGGCCTGCAGATCGGCGGCGCTGATCACCGTGCCTCCGTCGAGGCAGGGCTTCTTGCATGCAGAGTTCGTCTTCAGCTTGCCGGCCGCCTGGAATACCTTGACCATGTCGATCACCACACCACGCGTGGCGAACGACTTGAGGTGCTCGAGACCCAGCTTCGTCATGAAGTTCTGGTTGATGTACTTGCCCATCGGCGTCCGGTTGTAATAGCAATCCTGACGTCCGATATGCCCCATGCCGTCCAGGTGCGTACCCACGTGACTCTGGCTGAGCCAGGTGTCCTCCATGTAGGTGAGCTGGTTCTCGCCGATCGCGCCGCCCGGCGCGAGCGTCGTGGCGGTGAGGATGCTCTTGGTGAAGCGGCTGCCGAACAGCGGCACGCCGTCCTTGAGCACGTACGACATGGGAATGACCTTGCCCTCCTGGATCTCCGCAGCCGCGGCCTTGGTGACGGCCGCCGTGACGCGATTGGTGGCGCCCGTCTCGTCGTTGGGGCCAAACGGGGAGGCCGGGACGATCTTGCTACAGTCGGTCTGCGCGAGGGCCAGCGACGCGGAGCCGAGGACGACGAGGAACGCGGCGAGGACGACGGCGAGCTTCATGACAGCCACTCCTTGTGAAGGGGCACGGCGCGAAAAAGGAGCCACATCCTATGCCGAGAATGCCGCCGTCTTCAAGCAGGGATAACCTGTCGGCGCGCGAGGGGCTCGTCGCCTCGCTTCCGCTCGTCCCCTCCGTGTTCGTCTACGGCACCGTGTTCGGCGGCCTGGCGGTGCAGTCGGGGCTCCGGCACGCCGAGATCTGGGGCATGTCGCTCCTCGTCTTCGCCGGCGCCTCGCAGTTCGTCGCGGTGCCAATGATCGCCGCTGGCGCGCCCGTGCTGAGCGTGG
>DATAOC010000032.1:0-7565 GCA_036265915.1 Candidatus Methylomirabilota bacterium
AGGCGTGCCGCTGGTCATGGTCATCTTCTGGATCTGGTTCATCATCCCGCAGCTGCTGCGCCTGCCCATTCCCGAGTACGGCGTCGCGCTCACCGCGTTCGTGATCTTCGAGGCCGCCTACTTCGGCGAGATCGTGCGCGCGGGCGTGCAGTCGGTGCCGCGCGGCCAGGTCGAGGCGGCGACGGCGCTCGGGCTCACCGCCACGAAGACGATGAGCTACGTGATCCTGCCGCAGGCGCTGCGCAACATGGTGCCGTCGCTCGTCACGCAGATGATCGTGCTCTTCAAGGACACGTCGCTCGCCTCGATCATCGGCTACGTCGATCTCACCAAGGCCGCCCAGATCGTGAACAACCGCGAGATCAAGCCCTTCCAGCTCTACCTCTTCATCGCGATCATCTACTGGATCTGCACCTACTCGATGTCCCGCGTCGCCCAGCGCCTCGAGCATCGTCGAGTCTAGTCGGAGGGGGCCTCGGTGGCGGCCTCCGATGCCGCGAGCGCGCATGCCTGACATCGAGCTGAGGAATCGCGTGCGGTTGCACTGGCGCGAGGCGGGGGTTCCGGGGAAGCCGGCGCTGGTGTGGATCCATGGCGGGTCGGTGGAGGAGTCGTCGTCGATGGTGGCGGACCTCGAGCCCTTCTTCGCGCGCGTCCGCGCGCTGTTCCCGGACACGCGAGGCCACGGGTTGAGCGCGAAGTTCGAGCGGCCGGAGGACTATACGTACGCGCGCAAGGCCGAAGACCTGCTGCTGTGGCTGGACGCGCTCGGCATCGAGCATGCGGTGTTCGGTGGGGCCTCGATGGGCGCCGCCCTCTCGCTGTGGCTGGCCGCACACGCGCCCGGTCGCGTGCGCGCGGTCGTCTCGATCAGCGGTCCACCCTACGCGCCCCCGGCGGAAGACGTCGCGTGGTGGCATGCGCACCGACCGCTGGTGGAGAGGGGACGCTTCGAGGAATACTACGACGCCAACGTGCGCATGCGCGTGGGCGACGACGCGCTGGCTCGCCTGAAGGGCCGGCCCGAGCGGTACGCGGCCGTCACCGGGATGCTGCGTCGGCACTCGATCGCCTCGCTGCTCGCGCTGCTCGACGAGACGTATGCACGCACGGAGTGGCTGGCCGACTGCGCGCGCATTCGCTGTCCCGTGCAGGTCATCGGCGGCTCGCTCGACCGCTTCCCGACGGTCGCGATGTCCCGCCGCGTCGCGGACACGATTCCCGGCGCGCGTCTTCACGTCGTCGAGGGCGGCTCGCATTTTCCGAACCGCTCGCACCGGGCGGAGGTCCAGGGCGTGGTCGCGCGCTTCCTCGACGCGATCGGTGTATAACATCGCGCATGGCGATCATCGACCTGAGCTTTCCCATCCGCCCGCACTTCCGCTGGAAGGTCGAGCCGACACTGCGCTCCTCGCACGCCGCCGGCGACATCTTCCAGTCCACCGTGCTGACGATCAGCTGTCACGCCTACACGCACGTCGATGCGCCCGTGCACTTCCTGCCGGGCGACCGAGACATCGCGTCGATGCCGGTCGACCAGTGGATCGGGGACGCGGCCGTGGTGGACCTCACGCACCTCGGGGACGACGGCGAAGTGAGTGGCGCGGAGCTGGACGCGCGCGGCGGCCACGTCCGCCGCGGCGACATCGTCCTGCTCCGCACCGACTGGCCGCACAAGGTGAGCGTCGAGACCGAGAAGTTCTGGCGGGACGCTCCGTACACCGCGCGCTCCGCGTGTGACTGGCTCGTCCGCCGCGGCGCCAGGGCCGTGGGCTACGATTACCCGCCCGACCACTGCATCCGCACGATGATCTTCTCGCCCGGCACGCCGGTCAGGCGTCCGGAGTGCGTCACCCATGACGTGTTCTTCCCGGCCGGCATCACGGTCATCGAGTACCTGACGAACCTCCATCTCATCGGCGCGGCCCGCTGCCGGTTCATGGCCCTGCCGCTGCGGCTCGAAGGCGCCGACGGCTCTCCCGTCCGGGCCATCGCCCTGACCGACTGAGCGGCTGCGGCCGCGTCCCGCCGGCCGCGCCATCCGGGGTATCATCGACCGCATGTCCGTTGTCTGGCTCGCCCTCACCATGCTCGTCATCGGCGCCGGCGGTTGCACGGGTGAATCCCCCGCCACCGCGTCGCAGGAGAAGACGCCCGCGCCGCCTCGGCCGCGGTCGGTGAAGGTGGTCGCCGCCGTGGAGGCCCGCGTGCCGCGCACGGTGGTGGCCACCGGCACGCTGGCCGCCGAGGACCAGGTCGTCATCGGCACGAAAGTTCCCGGTCGGCTGGCCGAGATCGGCGTCGACATGGGCACGCGGGTGCGACGGGGGCAGGTGCTGGCGCGGCTCGATGCCAGCGACTACCGATTGCGGGTCGACCAGGCGGCCGCCGCGTTGCAGCAGGCGCGCGCGCGTCTGGGTCTCGCCGCCGGCGGCACCGACGAGCGCGTGGACCTCGAGCAGACGTCCATCGTGCGCCAGGCGCGCGCGGTGCTCGAGGAGGCGCAGCTCACCCGCGACCGATCGGCCAAGCTGCTCGATCAGGACCTGATCGCGCGCGCCCAGTTCGATACGGCCGAGGCCAACCTGAAGGTCGCGGAGGGGCGCTATCACGACGCGCTGGAGGAAGTCCGCAACCGCCAGGCGCTGCTGGCGCAGCGCCGATCGGAGCTGGAGCTGGCGCAGCAGCAGCTGGCCGACACCGCGATGGCGTCGCCCATCGACGGCGCGGTGGCGGTCAAGCAGGCATCGGTGGGCGAGTACCTCGGCGCCGGCGCGCCGGTCGCCACCGTGGTGCGGCTCGACCCGCTGCGCCTGCGTGTCAACATCCCGGAGCGCGAGGCGTCCGACGTCCGCGTGGGCCAGGCGGTCCGGCTCGGCGTCGAGGGCGACCCCGTCGTCTACCAGGGCCGCGTCGTTCGCCTCAGTCCGATCGTGCAGGAGCAGAATCGCACGCTCTCGATCGAGGCCGAGGTGCCGAACCCGCGTGCGACGCTCAAGCCCGGTGCGTTCGCGCGCGCCGAGGTGCTCACCGAGACGTCGCAGCCGGTCATCCGCGTGCCGGCCGCGGCCATCGTGACCTTCGCCGGCATCGAGAAGGTGCTCGTCGTCCGCGAGGGAAAGATCGCGGAGCTGCGCGTGCAGACCGGACGACGCGCGCAGGACAGCGTGGAGATCGTGTCCGGGCTGCGGCCGGGCGAGCAGGTCGTGAGCGACCCCGGCAATCTCACCGCCGGCCAGGCCGTGACGGTCGTCCGCTAGGCCAGGCGCATGCGCAAGCTCGCCGAAGTCTGCATCCGACGCCCGGTCTTCGCGACCATGATCATCATGGCGCTGGTCGTGGTGGGTGCGGCCTCGTACTTCCGGCTGGGCGTCGACCGCTTTCCCTCCGTGGACCTGCCCACGGTGAACGTGCGCGTCGAGCTGCCCGGCGCGTCCACCGAGGAGATCGAGACCCAGGTCACGCAGAAGCTCGAGGAGCAGATCAACACCATCCAGGGCATCCAGGAGCTGCGCTCGATCTCCACTCCGGGCAACTCGCTGGTGATCGTGACCTTCGTGCTGAGCCGCGCGATCGACGTGGCGGCGCAGGACGTGCGCGAGAAGGTCGCGCTCGCCGTGCGCAACCTGCCGCGCGACATCCGTCCGCCCGTCATCTCGAAGTTCGACAACGACCAGGCGCCCGTGGTGACGGTGGCGCTGTCCGGCGACCGCTCGCTGCGCGAGCTCACCGAGATCGCCGACAAGATCGTCAAGGTCCATCTCGAGCGGTCCACCGGTGTCGGGGAGGTCCGGATCATCGGCGGCCTCCTGCGGGCCATCAACGTCTGGATCGATCCCGACCGGCTGGCCGCCTACCAGATCCCCATCACCGCCGTGCGCGACGCGGTGGCGCGCCAGAACGCCGACCTGCCGGGCGGCAACGTCACCGCCGGGCTGCGCGAGTCCTCGCTGCGCACGATGGGGCGCATGGAGACCGGGCGCGACTTCAACGACCTCGTCGTCGCCACCCTCAACGGGGTGCCGGTGCGCGTGCGCGACGTCGGCTACGCCGAGGACGGCACGAAGGAGCAGCGCTCGGTGGCTCGGCTCAACGGCGTGCCGACGGTCGTGCTCGAGGTCCGGCGGCAGTCGGGCGAAAACACGATCGCCGTCATCGACGGCGTGCGCGAGAAGCTGGCCCTGCTGCGCCGGCAGATCCCCGCCGACGTGAAGCTGGAGGTGCTGCGCGACCAGTCGCGCTACATTCACGCCGCGCTGCACGAGATCAACGTCCATCTGGTGCTCGGGTCGATCCTCGCCTCGCTGGTGGTGCTGGCCTTCATGCGGTCGTGGCGATCCACGGTGATCGCCGCCATCGCCATCCCGGCCTCGGTCGTCTCGGCGTTCGGTGCGATGTGGGCGATGAACTTCACGCTGAACAGCGTGACCATGCTGGCGCTCGTCCTCATGGTCGGCATCGTCATCGACGACGCCATCGTCGTCCTCGAGAACGTCTTCCGCTTCGTCGAGGAAAAGAAGATGGGAGCGTTCGAGGCGGCCCGCGAGGCCACCGCCGACATCGCGCTGGCGGTCATGGCCACCACGCTGTCGCTGGTCGTCATCTTCGTGCCCGTCTCGTTCATGTCGTCGATCTCCGGCCGCTTCCTCTACCAGTTCGGCCTCACCGCCGCCGTCTCGGTCCTCGTCAGCCTGCTCGTCTCGTTCACCCTGACGCCGATGATGTGCGCGCGCATGCTGCGCGTGGAGGACGCCGGCGGCCACGGCGAGACGCCCGCCCGATCGCGCGGCGGCTTCTACGCGTGGCTCGACGCCGGCTACGCCTGGGCACTGGCGGGCGCCATGCGGTGGCGGTGGGCGGTGGTGGCCGTCAGCGTGGCCGTGCTGCTGTCCGCCGTTCCGCTCTACCGTCTCGTGAAACAGGAGTACATCCCGAGCGACGTCGACGAGTCGGAGTTCGAGGTGCTCGTGTTCGGCCCGGAGGGCATGAGCGTGGCCGCCATGGACGACGCGGTGCAGGCGATCCAGGCGGAGGCGGCCAAGACGAAGGGTGTTGCGCTGACGCTGAGCACCACCGGCGGCGGCTTTCTCGCACGTGTGAACCAGGCGAACGTCTACGTGCGCACGGTGCCGCATACGGAGCGGACGTTCTCCTTCGAGCGCCTGTGGACGGGCCTGCGTCGCGGCGATCCGCTGGCCGCCTTCCGCGGCAACTACACGCAGCGTGACGTCATGATCGCGCTGCGCGAGCGTTTTCGCCGGTTCAACGCCGCCGGGATCCGCACGCAGGTCCGCAACATGATCGGATTCAACATCGGCGGCGGCTCCTTCGACATCGATCTCGCCGTGCGTGGGCCCGAGCTCGACAAGCTGGTCGAGTATGGCGAGGCCCTCAAGACGCGTGCCCAGCAGATCGGCGGCATCGTGGACGCCGACACCACCCTGCAGCTCGACAAGCCCGAGCTGCGCGTGGTGATCGACCGCGCGCGGGCCGCCGACCTCGGCATCGACACCGAGCAGATCGCCACCGCGCTGCGGCTCATGGTGGGCGGCGACGATCAGGTCTCGCGGTTTCGCGACCCCAGCGTCAACGACGACTACGACGTGCAGCTACGCCTCATCGACACCTATCGCGGCGACCTGCGCACGATCTCGCGTCTCTACGTGTCGCGCGCGTCGGCCACCGGGGCGCCGGCGGCGATCGGGCTCGCGCCCGGCGGCCTCGTGCGGCTCGACAATCTCGTGAAGATCGAGCCCACCGCCGCCGCCTCCCGCATCGACCGGACCGACCGGCAGCGCGAGAATCGCGTGCGGGCCGGCGTGGCGCCCGGCTTCGGCCAGGCCGATCGGATCGAAGCGCTCAAGCGCGAGGTGGCGCGGCTCAACATGCCGGCCGCCTACATGACCGCCGTCTCCGGCAAGGCCAAGGAGCTGGAGAAGACGTTCACCGAGTTTCTGTGGGTGTTCCTGCTGTCATTCGTGTTCATGTACATGATCCTCGCCTCGCAGTTCGAGAGCCTGATCCATCCGCTCACCATCCTGCTCTCGCTGCCGCTTTCGGTGCCGTTCGCGTTGCTCGCGCTGTGGTACACGGGGAATACGCTCAACCTCTACTCCGCGCTGGGCATCCTTGTCCTCTTCGGCGTCGTGAAGAAGAACGCCATTCTGCAGATCGACCACATGAACAACCTGCGCGCGCGGGGCATGGAGCGGCTGGCGGCGATCATGCAGGGCAACCGCGACCGGCTCCGCCCGATCTTGATGACGACGCTGGCGCTCGTGGCCGGCATGCTGCCGCTCTGGGCCGGTACCGGGCCGGGCGCCGAGGAGCGGCGCGCCATCGCCGTCGTGGTCATCGGCGGGCAGACGCTGTCGTTGCTGCTGACGCTCCTCGTGACCCCGGTCGCCTACTCGCTGTTCGAGGATGCGGCGGCATCACTCAAGCTCGCCGCCCCCAGTCTCTCGCCGTGGCGACGGCTCGTGCGCCAGCGCGAGCGCCGCGCCTGGCGGCTGCGCGTGCGGCAAGCGGCCGCCGCCCGCATGTCGCGCGTCGAGCCCCCGGCGGGTGGCTCCGACCGCTGAGTCGTGCCCGTTCGCGGAACCCTGCGCGGGGCTCGCGCGTTCGTACGCGTCGCCAACTCGCGGTCGATGGGCCGCGCGTGCGGCGTACGATCATTCACCGACCGAGGAGGGCCCATGAGAGCCATCGCTGCGATGCTGCTGGTGCTGTCGACGTCGCTGTTCGCGGTTCGAGTCGAGGCGCAGGGGCCGCCGTCGTACGGGCCACCGATCACGCTGGAGCAGGCCAAGAAGGCCCTCGCCGGCGCGGAGGCGGAGGCAAAGAAGAACAGCTGGTCCATGGCCATCGTCGTACTCGATCCCGGCGGTCACCTCGTGACGATGAGCCGCCAGGACAACACGCAGTTCGGTAGCATCGAGGTGGCGCGCGACAAGGCATATTCGGCCGTGGCCTTCCGGCGGCCGACCAAGGCGTTCCAGGACGGTCTTGCGCAGGGTGGCGAAAACATGCGGCTGCTGAAGCTCACAGGCAGCAACCCGATCGAGGGCGGGATCCCGATCATGATCGACGGCAAGGTGGCGGGCGCTATCGGCGTGTCCGGCGGCACGTCGCAGCAGGACGCGCAGGTCGCAAAGGCGGGCGTCGACGCCCTCGCGTCGAAATAATCCTCGCGCGGTGCGCGGTGCGCGGCGGGGCGCGGGGCGGCGGGGGCCCCGCGAGACCACGCAAATCGACATCGGGCTGTGCCTGTCAGCGTAGCAACGATTGGTAGCCGGGGCCGACGCTGTGCCCTAAAGCACGGCTCTCGCGGCGCCCCCGCCGCCCCGCGCCCCGCCGCCCGCGCACCGCGTGGCAGTCATTCGACGCGACCGCACTCGACAGCGCGGCTGCACCTAACAGCGTGGCAACGATTGGTAGCCGAGGTCGACGCGGTACCTCACGCACGGGTCTCGCGGGGTGGTGCCGCCGGCCCGCTCCGCGCGGCCGGGCAACGCGTGCGGTCGGTGAGGATCTCATGGTCATCGCCGACCGATTCGATCCTCGTC
>DATAOC010000033.1:0-23367 GCA_036265915.1 Candidatus Methylomirabilota bacterium
TAGCCGAAGAACGGGGTGTGAATCGAGAGGACCTGGACGTCCACGCCCTGCGCGTCCATGTCGCGGAGGCGCTCGTCGACCGTGAAGCGCACCTTCGGTGAGCTGAACGTCGTCCGCTTGCCGTTGCTCATGACCGTCCCGACGCCCTCGCCGGGCTCGTGCCGGTAGCCGTACCAGTCGGTTCCCGCCTCGGCCGCCCGCCACAGCCCCGGCGGGACGACGTGCGCGTGGATGTCGATCGTCCTCATCGCCGCCCTCCCCGTGTCACCGTCATGCTGGTACTCTGACGGGCGACAGAGCGCGCGACCCGGTCACCCAAGCAAGGAGCGTCCCCATGAGCGAGCCGAAACAGCGTTTCAGCGCCAGCCTGGCCAAGGACGCCGTGTACACGCCGGGACTCCGCAGCTTCATGGAGTACCGCGACCTCGGGATCGCCGACGCCACGCACGGCGCCTTCCGCGCTCACGTGATCCGCATCAAGCGCGACGCGCCCGGTGTCCACGACCTGCACACGACCGGCCTGCACAAGCACGAGTGCGACTTCCAGATGTTCTACGTGCTCAAGGGCTGGATCAAGTTCGTCTACGAGGGCCACGGCGAGCAGACGTTCCACCCCGGCGACTGCGTGCTGCAGCCACCCGGCATCGTCCACAACGAGCTCGAGTGCTCGGACGACGTCGAGATCCTCGAGATCTACTCGCCGGCCGTGCATGAGACGGTCGTCGTGGAGCGTCTGCCGGAGGCCGCCGCCGCGCGCTGAGCGCGTTACTTGGCCTCGAGCGCGGCCAGCGGCGCGTAGTCCGCCACCGAGCCGTGGCCGCCGGCGAACCGGGCGGGCGTGATGCCGGCCTTCTTCACGCCGGCCACGAGCGCGGCGAGCGCGGGATTCAGCTTGTCCGGCAGCGGCGGACCCGGCGTCCAGATGTCGGTCGCGAACGCGAGCTGCGCGTCCGGGACGTAGCCGATCAGCAGCCCCTCCGCGTGCGGGTTCGGCTCGATGGCCAGCACCTGCACCTCGCGCTGACCGTCGCTGACGACGTGTCGGTCGGCGACCTCGACGATCGGCGTGCGCGTCAGGTCGCTCGGTGTCAGGTCGGGGTTGCGGGTGAACGGCGCGGCCAGCACACGCCGGTAGTGTGCGGCGGTGCCCTTGCCGGCCACGATCGTCGCGCCCTGCGCGGCGTAGGCGCGCAGACCGCCCGCGTGATCCATGTGGTGGTGCGTGAGCACCAGCGTCTTGACGGACTTGCTCGGGTACCGGCCGCGGAGCGCGGTCAGCAACCAGGCCGATTGCGCGTCGCTCACCGGCGAATCGAACACGACGAGCTGGTCGCGCAGCTCCACCACCAGGCTGTTGTGCGATCCGCCGACCGCATGCTGCACCCCGGGCGCCAGCTCCACCAGCCGCAGCCCGCCCGTGCCGCGCGCGTCGTAGCTCGGCGCGTCCGAGTCGAGGTAGACGCCGATGAACTGTCGACGCAGCACCCACTGGTACGGCACCGGTGTCTTCGGCGCCGGCTTCATGGCCGCCGTCCGGTACGCGTCGGGGATCGCGAACCGCTCCGATGCCACGGGCGCATTCAGCGTGATGTCGTTGAGCTTCGTCTCCACCACGCGCCGGCCGTTCAGCTCGTACGCCTGGGTGGTCGCCACCCGCACGCCGTCCACCGTCCGCCAGTCCGAGAGGACGAGGTCGTAGGTGACGTCGCCCCAGATGTTGTCGTAGTCGAGCGTCCGGATTCGCGCGGGCAGCCCTGTCCCGCGGTCGAACAGCACCGTGAAGGTCGGCTCGCCCGCCGTGAATTCCACGGCGGGATAGCTCGTGCCGCTCATCGTGACGTCGGCGACCGGCTTCAGGCGGTCGGGGTTCCGCTGCATCTCGAGGAGCAGCAGCGGCGACGTGCGGATCAGCTCGCGCTGCGTCGCCGCCAGCCGGAGGCCGGACATGGTGTGCGCCGGCGGGTTCGACTCCAGGCTCTGCTTGGTGCGGCCGCTGCTGTCGATGCCGGCCACGTAGCCCGCGTCCGGCGTGACGATCTCGGTGTAGCGGAAGGTCCGCGGCGCGGGATACGCGAAGTTACGAACCCAGTCGATGCGCGCGGCCCGCGGCCCGACGTCGGTCACCGTCTCGAATGTCGACTCGCCGGCGAACCGCATGTCTCCCCCGGCCACCATCGACTGCTCGGGCTCCCACTGGCGCACCGTGCCCTTCGCGGAGACCGTCTGCACGCGGTTCAGCGCGTCGGCGCCGCCCATGGCTTCCACCGCGCGGCTCACCGTCGCTCGATGGTCCGGCGCCATCGTGGCGCACGAGACGGCAGTCAGCAGGAATGCGATCAAAAACGCGGCGCGCTTCATGGGGCCTCCCGGACGTCAGGGTCGAGCAAGCGGCGACGACAGTACCACGGGTTGACGCCCGCCGCCTTCGCGCCTAGCCTCGCGGCGAGATGAGCGCGCACGGTCTGCGTCAGGTCGCGTGGCTCGACTGTCCCGGCGGCGGGCAAGTGGTCGTGGACGGGCGCGTGGCCTACGTGGCGCACATGAAGGCGCCGCACGGCACCACGCTCGTCGACGTCAGCGATCCCGCCTCGCCGCGGCCGCTCGCGACGCTGTCGGTGCCGCCCGGCACGCACTCGCACAAGGTCCGGGCGGTGAACGGCGTCATGCTGGTGAACCGCGAGGCGCAACCGGCCCACGAGGCGCCGCCGGGCTTCGCCGGCGGCCTGGGCATCTGGGACGTCGCGAACCCGGAGAAGCCGCGCGAGATCACGTTCTGGCGCTGCGGCGGCGCCGGCGTGCATCGCTTCACCTTCGACGGACGGTACGCCTACGTCTCGCCGGAGATGGACGGCTTCGTCGGCAACATCGTGCTGATCCTGGACCTTGCCGATCCCGTCCGCCCCCGCGAAGTCGGCCGCTGGTGGATGCCGGGGCAGTGGACGGCCGGCGGCGAGACGCCGACGTGGCGCGGCCGCCAGCACCGCTGCCATCATCCCATCCGTCTCGGCGACCGGCTCTACGTCTCGTACTGGCACGGCGGGTTCGTGATCCTCGACGTGGCCGATCTCGCGCGTCCGCGGTTCGTGTCCGGCCTCGACTGGAGTCCGCCGTTCATCACGCCCACGCACACGGCCCTGCCCGTGCCGTTCCCGCTCGGCGGCCGGAAGATCCTCGTGGTCGCCGACGAGGACGTCGCCAAGCTGGAGCCCGGGCCGCCGTCGTTCCTCTGGCTCGTCGACATCACGGACGAGACGCGGCCGGTGCCGTTCGCGTCGTTCCAGGTGGCCGGCGTGGACGGGACCCCGCAGCCGGAGTTCACCGGCTGCCACCAGCCGGTGGAGCATGTCACCTCGACCGAGCTACCCGTCGCCTGGTTCGCGCACGGGCTGCGCGTCGTCGACATCGCGAACCCGCACGCGCCCCGCGAGGTCGCCCACTTCCTGCCGGACCCGCCGCCCGGCCAGGCGCGCGTGTCGTCCAACGACGTGTGCACCGACGATCGCGGGCTGATCTACGTCATCGACCGCGGACGGGGCCTGCACATTCTCGAGCGGGTGTGACGGGCGCGCTCACCGAAGAACAGCAAGCGGGATGCGCTGTCCGGTTCCGCTCGCCTGCTGCGCGGCCGCGATCACCTCTTGCACGTCGCAGCCCGTTTCGGCCGTGCAGAACTCCGTGATGGTCGTGCGGCCCTCGACCGCGGCCAGGAAGTGGCGCGTGCCGCTGGACTGATCGGCCGGCAGAGCGGGCGGGTCGACGAACGAGCTGCCGTCCGCCGTCACCACCTGCACGCGTCCCACCCCGACCCGCTCGCCCTCGCGCGTGGGCCGCGGCTGATGCACGAGGAGCGTTCCGCGCTCGCCGTACACGATCATCGCGAACGCCGGCTCGCCGCCGATCTGCATCCAGCTGGCCTCGAGCAGCCCGAGGGCGCGCGGGTACGACAGCACGACGATCGCACGGTCCTCGGCGACGAGGTCGGGCTTGCGCGGCGGCGGCGTCACGGCGGTCACGGCCTCCGGCATGCCGAGCACGAGGCGACACAGGACGGCCCCGTAGCCGCAGTAGTCGACGAGCGCGCCGCCGCCGTTGCGCTGCGGATCGTAGAGCCAGTCGCAGAACTGCGGCGAGCAGCCGAACTCGCGCGGGCCCGCGTGCCCGCCGCGATGGCTGAGCTGGGTCGGCTCGCCGACGGCGCCGTCCGACGCGAGCGTGAGGCCGTGACGCAGCGCCGGACGCCACGCCGTCGGCCAGTTCACCATGAGCGGAACACCGCGTCGTCGCGTCGCTGCCAGCAGCGCGCGTGCGCCGGCGAGGTCCGCCGCCATCGGCTTCTCGATCATCGTCGGCAGCCCGCGCTCCAGCGCGCGGACGCCGAGCTCGGCCGACGTCCGGTTGTCGGAGAAGATCAGCACCGCGTCGAGGTCGCGCCGTGCCAGCAGCGCGTCGAACGTCTCGTGCAGCTCGACGCCGCCGTGCAGCCCGCGCAGCCTGTCGCGGAGCGCCGCGTCGGGCTCGGCGGCGGCCACGAGGTGGCCCGCGTCGTCCGCCAGCAGCGCCGCCAGATTGCCCCACACGTGATCGTGGCTGAGGCCGAGGATGCCGACGCGCAGTCGCGCCATCGCGGCGCATCGTATCGCGTTCGGCTGCCTCCGGCCATCCAGCGCGTTGACTTGAACGATCGGTTCTGCGAGGATTTACCGCAACTTTCGGGCTGATCCCATGACTTCCAGGCGACCATTCCATACCGCGTCCGACGCCGACATCAAGAGCGGCGAGGTCTACGACGTCTACTTCGAGCGGACGGTGGAGATCCTCAAAGCGCGCGGCGACCGCAAGCGGGTGAAGGCCGAGGTCTACCTCAAGGCGCTGCCGGAGGACTGGGACTGGGCCGTGCTCGCCGGCATCGAGGAGGCGGCCGCGCTGCTGGAAGGCGTGCCGGTCGACGTGCGCGCGATGGACGAGGGTGCCATCTTCGCCCCGTACCAGCCGGTCCTGGTGCTCGAAGGCGTGTACGTCGACTGGGCGCAGTACGAGACCGCGCTGCTCGGCGTGCTGTGCCAGGCCTCCGGCATCGCGACCAAGGCCGCGCGCTGCAAGAAGGCGGCGGGCGAGCGCCAGGTGATCTCGTTCGGCGCCAGGCGCATGCATCCGGCGATCGCGCCGATGATCGAGCGCAACGCCTTCGTCGGCGGCTGCGACGGCGTGGCCGTGACCAAGGCCGCCGAGCTCATCGACGCCGATCCGACGGGCACCATCCCGCACGCGCTGGTGCTGATGATCGGCGACACGGTGGAGGCGCTGAAGGCCTTCAACGAGATCGTCGACAAGAAGGTCCGGCGCGTGGCCCTGATCGACACGCTGCAGGACGAGAAGTTCGAGGCCATCCGCGTGGCGGAGGCGCTCGGCCGTGACCTGTACGCGGTGCGCCTGGACACGCCGTCCTCGCGACGCGGCGATCTCTACCGCATCGTGGAGGAAGTGCGCTGGGAGCTCAACCTGCGCGGCTTCGGTCACGTGAAGATCATCACCTCGGGCGGCATCGACGAGTACGAGATCCTGCGCCTCAATCCCGTGGTCGACGCCTACGGGGTCGGCACGTCGATCGCGAACGCGCCGGTGGTGAGCTTCGCGCTCGACATCACGGAGATCGAAGGGCGGCCGTGCGCCAAGCGGGGAAAGTGGTCGGGCGCCAAGGACGTCTACCGCCGCCGCGGCACGCTGGAGACCCTCGTGGTGCCGGCGGGAACGACGCCGCCCGGCCCCGGCCCGTGGGACGCCATGCTGAAGCCGCTGACCGCGGGGGGCCGGATCGTGCGCGATCTGCCGCCGCCGCGCACCCTCCGGGACTACGTGCTGGAGCAGCTGCGACCGGTATCCCTCGACACACTGCGACGGCAGGCGCAGCGGCGGGACTTCTAGTGGCGACCTCGATCCTCGAGGAGATCGTCGTCCACAAGCGGCACGAGCTGGCGGCCCAGAAGGTCGCGCAACCGCGCGCGACACTGGAGGCCCACTGCGCCGGTCTGCCGCCCGCCCGCGACTTCGAGCGCGCGCTGACGCCCGCGCGCGGCGGCGTGCGGCTCGTGGCCGAGGTCAAGAAGGCCTCGCCCTCGCGCGGCGTCCTTGCCGCCGACCTCGATCCCGTCGCGCTGGCCTCGACGTACGCCGCCCACGGCGCGCACGCCATCTCCGTCCTCACGGACCGGAAGTACTTCCAGGGCAGCCTCGACGATCTCCGCCAGGTGCGGGCCGCGGTGGACGTGCCGCTGCTCCGCAAGGACTTCACGATCGACGACTATCAGCTGTGGGAGGCGCGCGCGGCCGGCGCCGACGCGGTCCTGCTCATCGTCGCCATTCTCGAGCCCGCGCTGCTGCGCGACCTGGCGGCCGCGGCCAAGGGCCTCGGACTGGCCGCGCTCGTGGAGTGTCACACCGAGCGCGAGATCGACACCGCGCTGGCGATCGGCGCGCGGCTGCTCGGCATCAACAACCGGGACCTCGCGACGTTCGAGACGCGCATCGAGACCACGCTGGCCCTGCTGCCGCGGATTCCGCCGGGCCCCGTCGTCGTCAGCGAGAGCGGCTTCTTCACGGGCGACGACGTCCGCCGCGTGGTGCAGGCGGGGGCCCATGCCGTGCTGGTGGGCGAGGGGCTCGTGCGCGCGGCCGACGTGCCCGCCAAGATCCGCGAGCTGACGCTCGCATGACGCGCGTGAAGATCTGCGGCATCACCAGCCTCGACGACGCGCGAATGGCGGTGCAGGCCGGCGCCGACGCGCTGGGCTTCATCTTCGTCGAGAACACGCCGCGCTTCGTCACCCCGGAGCAGGTCGCACCCATCGTGCGCCGTTTGCCGCCATTCGTCACCACGGTCGGCGTCTTCTGGGACCACCCGGCCGGGCACGTCAAGGCCGTGATCGAGGCGTGCGGGCTGCGCGCGGTTCAATTTCATGGTGACGAAACGCCGGAAGACTGTCAGGGTTACAGCGTGCCGGTCATCAAGACCATCAAGCTCCCGCCGGCCTCGACGATCGAAGGCCTGCCGGAGTACCGGCTCACCGAGCGGATCCGCGCGCTCTTCTACTACAAGGTGGCCGCCGCCTATCTCTTCGATAGCCAGGCGCGCTGGAGCGAGGGCGAGGCGCGCGAGCCGGTCGAGTGGAAGACGCTCGCGATGTTCGGCCAGATGGCGCCGCCCGAGGCGCGCAAGCCGGCGATCCTCTCCGGCGGCCTCACCGCCGACAACGTCGCGCGCGCGGTCGAGGTCGTGCGTCCGTACGCGGTCGACGTGAACTCCGGGGTGGAGGTGCGACCCGGCAAGAAGGACGCGGAGAAGGTCCGGCGCTTCATCGAGGCGGCCAAGCGCGCGTGAAGACGCTGCCCGACGCGCTCGGGCACTTCGGCCGCTTCGGCGGCCGCTTCGTGCCGGAAACGCTGATGACCCCGCTCATCGAGCTGGAGAAGGCGTATCAGGCCGCCCGCCGGGATCGTCGGTTCCAGCGACGACTCGCCGGCCTGCTGGCCGACTACGCCGGCCGGCCCACGCCGCTCTATCTCGCGGCGCGGCTCAGCGAGCACGCGGGCGGGGCGCGCATCTGGCTCAAGCGCGAAGACCTCTGCCACACCGGCGCGCACAAGGTGAACAACGTCCTCGGCCAGGCGCTGCTCGCGCAGCGGATGAAGAAGAAGCGCGTCATCGCCGAGACGGGTGCCGGCCAGCACGGCGTGGCCACCGCGACGGCGGCCGCCCTCCTCGACCTCGAGTGCGAGGTCTACATGGGCGCCGAGGACGTCGAGCGCCAGGCACTGAACGTGTTCCGCATGCGGCTGCTCGGGGCGAAGGTCATTCCCGTGGAGTCCGGAAGCAAGACGCTCAAGGACGCGGTGAACGAGGCGCTCCGCGACTGGGTCACCAACGTGCGCACGACGTACTACGTGCTCGGCTCAGCGCTCGGCCCGCATCCGTACCCGATGATGGTCCGCGATTTTCACACCGTCATCGGCCGCGAGGCGAAGGCGCAGGCGCGGCGCGCGCTCGGCCGGCTGCCGGACGTCGTCGTCGCCTGCGTGGGCGGCGGCAGCAACGCCATCGGCCTGTTCCACCCGTTCATCGACGACCGGCGCGTCCGCATCATCGGCGTGGAGCCCGGCGGCAGCGGCATCGCGACCGGCAAGCATGGCGCATCGATGACGGCGGGCGCGGTGGGCGTGCTGCACGGCTCCATGAGCTACCTGCTGCAGAGCGACGACGGCCAGGTGGCGGTCGCGCACTCGATCTCCGCCGGTCTCGACTATCCCGGCGTCGGCCCCGAGCACGCCTATTACAAGGACGCCGGCCGGTTCGAGTTCGTGTCCATCACGGACGAGGAGGCGCTGGAGGGCTTCCAGGCTCTCACACGGCTGGAAGGCATCATGCCGGCTCTCGAGTCCTCGCACGCCATCGCGCACGCCATGCGCCTGGCCAAGACGCTGCCGCGCAGCAAGCACATCGTGGTCGGCCTCTCCGGCCGCGGCGACAAGGATGTCCACGTGGTCGCCAAGGCTCTCGGCAAAAATATATGAGCACGCAGCGGCGCCCGATTGCCGCCGCGCACGCGCCACACACTCCGACCGGCCGGATCGACGAGGTGTTCGCGCGGCTGCGTGCGCGAGGCGAGCGCGCGCTCGTCGCCTATGTCATGGCGGGGGATCCCTCGCTGACCGAGACGCGGCGAATCGTGGTGGAAGCCGAGCGTCGCGGCGCGGACGTCATCGAGCTCGGCGTTCCGTTCTCCGACCCGCTCGCCGACGGTCCCGTCATCCAGCGTGCCGGCGCCCGCGCACTGGCCGCCGGCACCACGCTGCCGCGCGTGCTCGAGATGATCGCGACGCTGCGCGCCGAGGTGCGGGTGCCGCTCGTGCTGTTCACGTACTACAACCCCGTCCTGGCGTTCGGACTGCGCAGCTTCGCCAAGACGGCCGCCGATGCGGGCGTCGACGGCCTCATCGTGCCCGACCTGCCGTACGAGGAGGCCGCGCCGCTGCGCGCGGAGGCCGAGCCGGCGGGGCTCGACATGATCCAGCTCGTCGCGCCGACGTCCACGCCGGCGCGGATCAAGACCATTGCGCGGCTCAGTCGGGGCTTCATCTATCTCGTCTCGCTCACCGGCGTCACCGGCGAGCGGCGCGCGCTCCCGCCGGATCTCGAGCGCCAGGTGCGCACGCTGCGCCTGGTGACGACCAAGCCCGTGTGCGTCGGCTTCGGCATCTCCACGCCCGAGCACGCCGCCGCCGTCGGGAAGCTGGCGGACGGCGTGGCCGTCGGCTCCGCGATCGTGCGGACGATCGAGCAGCACGCCGGACACTCGGGGCTGGTGCAGCACGTGGGCGACTTCATCGCGGCGCTCAAGCAGCCGCTTCGGGGGGCCTGATGGCCTGGTTCCGTCGCAAGCCGGAGGAGACCGCCGGCACGCCGAAGAAGGTGAACATCGCCGAGGGCCTGTGGATCAAGTGCGACTCGTGCAAGGAGATCATGTACCGCGTGGAGGTGGAGCGCGCGGGGCGCGTGTGTCCGAAGTGCCGGTACCCGTTCCGGATCGGCGCGCGCGAGCGCATCGCGGTGCTCACCGATCCCGGCACGTTCGAGGAGCACCAGACCGGTCTGACCTCCGGCGATCCGCTGCGCTTCAGGGACTCCAAGCGCTATCCGGATCGCGTGCGCGCCGCCCGGCAGAAGACGGGCTTCGAGGATGCCGTCATCAGCGGCATCGCGCGCGTGGGCGGCTTTCCGACGGTGCTCTGCGTGTTCGAGTTCGGATTCCTCGGCGGCAGCATGGGCTCGGTGGTCGGTGAGAAGCTCACGCGGGCCATCGAGCTCGGCATCGACAAGGCGTTGCCCGTCATCATCGTGTCCGCCTCCGGCGGCGCGCGGATGCAGGAGGGCATCCTCTCGCTGATGCAGATGGCCAAGACGTCTGCCGCGCTCGAGCGCCTGGCGGAGGCGCGGCTGCCGTACATCTCGGTGCTGACGGACCCGACCACGGGCGGTGTCACGGCGTCGTTCGCCATGCTGGGCGACGTCGTCATGGCCGAGCCGCGCGCGCTCATCGGCTTCGCCGGCCCGCGCGTCATCGCGGAGACCATCCGGCAGCCGTTGCCCGAGGGATTCCAGCGCTCGGAGTTCCTCCTCGAGCACGGCCAGCTCGATCTCGTGGTGGAGCGCAAGGATCTGAAGGACACGCTGCGGCGCGTGCTCGCGTTCTTCGCGGACCAGCCCGCGGCGCCATGACCTACGCCGAGGCGCTGGCCCGGCTGCTCGCCCTGCGGGGCGGGGAGCATGCCGGGATGCGCCCCGGGCTCGAACGGATCGAGACGCTGCTGGACGCGCTGGGCAATCCCGAGCGGCGCTACACGCTGGTGCAGGTCGGCGGCACGAATGGCAAGGGCTCGACGGCGGCGATGCTGGCCGCCGTGCTGCGTGCGGCCGGGCGCCGGGTCGGGCTGTATAGCTCCCCGCATCTCGTCTCGTTCCGCGAGCGCATCCGCGTCGATGGCCAGGCGATCGGCGAGGACGACGTGGCGGACGGCTTCGACGCCGTTGCGACACTGGTGGCGCGCGTCGACGCGACGATGTTCGAGGCCACCACCGCGCTCGCGCTCGATCACTTCGCTCGTGAAGCCGTCGATGTGGCGGTGCTGGAAGTCGGCCTCGGCGGCCGGCTCGACGCGACGACCGTCGGCGCGCCGGCCGTGAGCGCCATCGCGCGGATCGACCTCGATCACCAGGAAGTCCTCGGACCGACGCTCGAGGCGATCGCGCGCGAGAAGGCCGCCATCATTCGTAGCGGCGTGGCGGTCGCCTCGGCCCAGGCGCCGGCGGCCGCCGCCGTCCTGCACGCACGCGCGATGGAGCGCGGGGTGCCGCTCCTGATGGAGGAACGCGAGCTCCACGTGCGCGTCGTCGCGCGCGATCTTGCCGGCCAGACGCTCGATCTCGCCGGCCCCGGCTGGCGCGTGGACGGCGCGCGCATCCGGCTGCTCGGGACCTTCCAGCCGAGCAACGCGCTGCTCGCCGCTGCCGCGGCCCAGGCGCTCGCCGTCGATCCGGCGGCGATTCGCGCGGGGCTTGCGCGCGCTCGCTGGCCCGGGCGCTTCGAGATCTTCAGGGCCGGCGAGCGCCACGTGGTGCTGGACGGTGCGCACAACCCCGGCGGCGCGCGCGCGCTGGCGGCCTCGCTCACCGAGTGGTTCGCGGACGCGCCGGTCACGCTCGTCTTCGGCGCGCTCGCCGACAAGGATGCGGCGGCGATGCTCGCCGCGCTGGCGCCGCGGGCCGCGCGCGTGATCGTCACCGCCTCCTCCAGCCCGCGGGCGGCGCCGCCGGAGGCGCTGCGCCGGCTCGTGCCTCTTCCGGCCTCGCGCGTCGAGACGGCGGCCTCGGCCGTCGACGCGCTGGTCCTCGCGGCTCGCGGGCCGCGGACGCCGGTCCTCTGCATCGCGGGCTCGCTCTCGCTGATCGGCGACGTGCTCCGACACGCGCAGGGCGGTGATAAACCTTGCCCGATCGAAAACGGCGCTGATAGCATAGGGTCCCTTTTTTGACGAGGACTTTCACGACACTTGGGCACGCGACTGCGCGGTTGGATCCTGCTGGCGGCGGGGCTCCTGCTCGCGCCGGGAGCGCGCGCCGCCGCGCAGACGACGCCCCCGCAGACCCCGACAGCGCAGACGCCGGTCACGCTCCGCACCGCCGGCGGTGACGTCACCATCCTCGCCGACCGGATGGAGCAGGTTGGCCCCGACAATCTCGTGATCGCCACCGGCAACGTCGAGATCACCCGCGGCGCCGCCCGGCTGATGGCCGATCGCGTGGAGCTCAACCGCGCCACCGGCGACGCGGTGGCCGAAGGCCGCGTGGTGTTCTACGACGGGGAGGACCAGCTCACCGGCCAGCGCATCGAGTACAACCTCAAGACAGGCACCGGCGTCGTGTACCAGGCGGACGCGCGGGCCGAGCCCAACTACCGCATCACCGGTGAGCGCATGGATCGGCTGGGCGAGAGCGTTTACCAGATCCGCAAGGGCATGTTCACCACGTGCGACGACGATCCGCCGACGTGGTCGTTCCGCTTCGACTCCGCCAACGCCGACTTCAACGACTACGTCTACGGCCGGAACGCCTCGTTCTGGGTCAAGAACATCCCGCTCATCCCGATCTTTCCGTTCTTCGCGGCCGCCATCCGGCGCGAGCGGCAGACCGGCTTCCTGTTTCCGAAGGTCGGCAACTCCAGCAGCAAGGGCTTCTATCTGGAGACGCCGTTCTTCTGGGCGATCGACGAGAGCAAGGACGCCACGATCTCGCCGTTCTTCTACACCAACCGCGGCGAGGGGCTCAGCGCCGAGTTCCGCTACGTCGCCAGCGAGACCGACCGCGGCCGGGCGGGCCTCTTCTTCATCCAGGAGACGGCCCGGCACGACGCCTCGCGGTTCACCGGCAGCATCCGGCAGGACTGGACGCTCGGCAACCGCACCTGGCTGAAGATCGACCTGAACGGCGTGTCCGACGACAACGTGATCCGCGACTATGGCGACACGCTGCGCCAGATCAGCAGTCAGCGGGTCGAGTCGAACGTGTTCGCGACGAAGAGCTGGGACACCTGGAACCTGGTGGGTGACCTCTTCGTCTACCAGGACCTGACCACGCGGCGACCGACGGAGCTGTGGCGGTTGCCCGACATCAGCCTGGTGGGCACGCGGCAGCCGCTCGACCCGTGGACGGGCGTCCTGTTCCAGTCCACCAACAGCTTCGTGCACTTCGTGCGCGACGTCGGCTCGTCCGGCAGCCGGCTGGACATCCACCCGGAGCTGTCGCGGCCCATCCCGCTCGCGGGCTATGCCACGCTCACACCATTTCTCGGAGCGCGCCTGACCGCGTACGATCGAACCGTGACCGGCACGCACTTGAGCCGCCTGGGCGGCGTGATCGAGGACACCACCGACGAGCCCCGCGTGCGCCGCCTGCTCGAGGCCGGGGCCGACCTCGAGACCAAGGTGTCCCGGGTCTTCCAGACGAACGGCTGGTGGGGCACCGACGCCCTGCTGCATACCATCGAGCCGCGCGTCCGCTACGGGTGGATCGGCTCCGAGGACGCGAACCAGCTGCCGCAGTGGACGACCGGCGTCGACGATGTCCGCAACACGAGCGTCGTGCAGTACTCGCTGACGAATCGGGTACGTGCGCGCTCGGTGTCGCAGGCGAACACCGAGGCGATCCGCTGGGAGATGTTCCGCCTGACCCTGGCCAACAGCTACGACACGCTCCGCGGCCGCGTCGGGGACGCCTTCAGCACGGTCATCGTGCAGCCCACGCCGATGCTGAAGTTCCGCAGCGACGTCACGTACGACCCGATCGCTCACACGGTGCCGACCGCCACCGCCGACGTCACCGTCAGCCAGCCGTTCACGTCGGGCTCGCTCGGCATCCGCTACAGCGAGCCGGGCAAGATCACCTTCCTGCAGGGCGCCTTGAACACCCAGCTCTCGCGCCTGGTGACCGTCCGCTCGTCGATCAACTGGGACCTGCGCCGCGAGCGCTTCACGGAGACGCGGGTGGCGGCGGACTTCCACTGGCAGTGCTGGGCGCTCACCATCGAGTACGTCAACCGCGCCCACCGCGACGACGAGATCCGCTTTGCCGTGAACCTCCTCGGCGTGGGCGGGCCGATCGGCAGCAGCGTCGGCCTCGGCGCCATCGAATCGAGCGGACAACGGTGATTCCATTTCTCGACCTGCGGCGGCAGCACGAGGCGCTCCGGGCCGAGCTGCTCGAGGCCGCTGCGCGCGTGATCGACAGCAGCGCCTTCGTCCTCGGGCCGGAGGGGCGCGCGCTCGAGACCGAGCTGGCGTCGGTGTGCGGGGCCCGTCACGGCGTGGGCGTCGGCTCGGGCACCGACGCGCTGCGCCTGGCCCTCACCGCGCTCGGCGTCGGGCCCGGAGACGAGGTGATCACGCCCGCCTTCTCGTTCGTCGCCTCGGCCACCACGATCGTGATGGCCGGGGCGCGGCCGGTCTTCGTCGACGTCGATCACGACACGCTGACGCTCGACGTGGCCGCGCTGGAGCGCGCGCTCACGCCGCGCACGAAGGCCGTCATGCCCGTGCACCTCTATGGCCATCCCGCCGCCATCGACCGTATCACCGCGCTGGCGCGCGGGCGTGGCGTGGCCGTGCTCGAGGACGCGGCGCAGGCCATCGGCGCCACGTGGCAGGGCCGGCCGGTCGGCGGCTGGGGCGACGCCGCCTGCCTGTCGTTCTATCCGACGAAGAATCTCGGCGCGTGCGGCGACGCCGGCATGCTGCTCACGACGCGCGACGACGTCGCCGACCACGTCCGACGTCTCCGGCACCACGGCGACTCGGGCCGCTACCACCACGTCGAGCTCGGCTACTGCACGCGCCTGGACGAGCTGCAGGCCGCGCTGCTGCGGGTGAAGACGCGCCGGCTCAACGCGTGGGAGGCGCGCCGCCGCGCCATCGCCGCCCAGTACCTCGACGCGTTCGCCGGCCTGCCGCTCGAGCCGCCGGTGGAACGGCCGGAGGCGCGCCACGTCTATCATCTGTTCACACTGCGCCACTCGAAGCGTGACGCGCTGGCGGCGGCGCTCGGCGACCTCGGCGTCGGCACCGCCGTCCACTATCCGCGGCCGGTGCCGGGTCAGCCGGTCTTCGGCGAAGACGCTGAGGCACGCTGGCCGGAGGCGTGGCGGGCGGCGCGCGAGGTCGTCTCCATCCCCTGTTTTCCGGAGATGACGGAGGCCGAGGTGAGCGGCGTGATCGATGCCGTCCGCCGCGCGTGCAAGTCGCTGTGAGCGCCTCCGCCGACCGCCTGCGCGCGCGCCTGGCGGCCACGCCGACGATCGGCGTCATCGGCCTCGGCTACGTCGGCCTGCCGCTGGCCGTCGCCTTCGCTCAGTCCGGCGCCACCGTCATCGGTGTGGACCTCGATCCGCGGCGCGTGGCCGGCGTGACGGCCGGAGAGTCGTTCGTCGAGGACGTGCCGACGGCGACGCTGGCCGCGCTCGTCCGGGCCGGACGGCTCGGCGCCACCACCGAGGTGGACGCGCTGAAGGAGGCGGACGCCATCGTCATCTGCGTCCCCACGCCGCTCGGCAAGTCGAAGGAGCCGGACATCTCGTTCATCATCGCGGCGGCGGACGCGGTCGCCTCCATCATCCGCGCGGGGCAGCTGGTCGTGCTGGAGTCGACGACGTATCCGGGCACCACCCAGGAGGTGCTGCTGCCGCGATTCGAGGCGCGCGGCCTCGCCGCCGGCGAGGACTTCTTTCTCGCGTTCTCTCCCGAGCGCATCGATCCCGGTAACACCACGTGGACGCTGCGAGACATCCCGAAGGTCGTGGGCGGGCTGACGCCGGCGTGCCGCGAGCTGGTGGCGGCCCTCTACGGCCGCATCACCGCGAAGGTGGTGCCGGTCTCGGGGCCGGAGACGGCGGAGATGGTGAAGCTCTTCGAGAACACGTTCCGCTCGGTCAACATCGCGCTCGTCAACGAGTTCGCCATCATGTGCCGCAAGCTCGGCATCTCGGTCTGGGAAGTCGTGTCGGCCGCGGCCACGAAGCCCTTCGGCTTCATGCCGTTCTGGCCGGGACCGGGCCTCGGTGGTCATTGCCTGCCGTCCGATCCGTACTACCTGTCGTGGAAGGTCCGCATGGCGGGCTACGAGCCGCGGTTCATCGCCTTCGCGGACGAGATCAATCGCCACATGCCGGCGTACGTCGTGCAGATGGTCGCCGACGCGCTGAACGAGCGCGCCCGCGCCGTGCGCGGCGCCCGCGTGCTGGTCGTCGGCGTGGCGTACAAGCCCGACGTGGCCGACACGCGCGACTCGCCGGCGCTCGAGATCGTGGACATGCTGCGGGTGAAGGGCGCGCTGGTGAGCTATCACGATTCCCACGTGCCCGCCATCGTCGTCAACGGTGCCCGCCTGCAGTCCGTCGGTGTGCTGCGACCCGCCGACCACGACGTGGTGCTGATCCTCACCGCGCACGCCGGGTACGACTGGCGCGCGATCGTCGAGTCCGCACCGCTGGTGATCGACACGCGCAATGCCACCGGCGGCCTCGGCGACGCCCGGAACGTCATCCGCCTGTAGCGCGGCCATGCTGTGGGGCGTGCTCGTCTCGCTGCGCCCGCGGCAGTGGGTGAAAAACCTCTTCCTCTTCGCCGGTCTGGTCTTCTCGCAGCACCTGTTCACGCCGGCGGCGTGGACGGCGCTGGCCGCCTTCGTGATCTTCTGCGGGCTCTCCGGCGCGATCTACCTGTTCAACGACGTGGCCGATCGTGACAAGGATCGCCTTCATCCCAAGAAGCGCGAGCGGCCGGTGGCGGCGGGCCACATCTCGGCGGGGACGGCGCTGCTGGCCGGCGGCGTGCTCGTGGTGCTCGGACTGGCGGCGGCGGCGTGGCTATCGGCGCCGTTCGCGGTGACCGCGCTGGCGTACGTCGCGACGCTGTCGCTCTACTCGATCTGGCTCAAGCACGTGGTGCTCGTCGACGTGCTCACGGTGGCCAGCGGCTTCGTCCTGCGGGCCGTGGCCGGGGCGCTGGTCATCGACGTGGAAATCTCCGGCTGGCTGCTCATCTGCACCATCCTGCTCGCGCTGTTCCTGGCCATCGGCAAGCGGCGTCACGAGTACCTTGCCGTCGACGCCGAAGCCGTCCGCCACCGGCCGGTGCTGGCCGAGTACAGCGCCGCCCTGCTGGACCAGATGATCGCGGTGGTGACGGCCTCCACCGTCACCGCCTACGCGCTCTACACGATGTCGCCGGAGACGATCGCCAAGTTCCATACGCCGCTGCTGCCGGCGACGCTGCCGTTCGTGCTCTACGGGATCTTCCGCTACCTGTACCTGCTCTATCGCCGGCAGCTCGGCGGCAATCCATCGGAGATGCTGCTGACCGACCGCGCGCTCCTCGTCAACACGATCTGCTGGATCGTGGTCGTGGTGCTCATCATCTACGGGGTACCGCTGCGGTAGAATCGAGCGTCATGCCGAGTCAGGTGGCCGTCCTCCGCACCCGTCCCGAGACCGTGGTGACGGACTACGGCCGGCTCATGCGGCTGGTGAAGTACGAGGACACGCTGCCGCGCGACCGCGACCTCATCGTCAAGCTGAACCTCTCGTGGACGAAGTACTTCCCGGCGTGCTCGAGCCAGCCCTGGCAGGTCGACGGCGTGCTGTCGACGCTGCTCGAGGACGGCTACGAGCGTCGCCGCATCCTTCCCGTCGAGAACAAGACCGTCGTCACCGACCCCGTCGCCGGCTGCCGGAACAACAAGTGGTCGCCGGTGCTGGCGCGCCACGGTCTGCCGTTCATCCCGCTGCCCGACGTCGAGTGGACGATCTATCGGTTCAAGAGCCCGCTGCTGAAGCTGAACCAGATTTTTCCCGAGGGCATCGAGATCCCGACGATGTACGTCGGGAAAAACATCCTCCAGCTGCCCACCTGTAAGGTGCACGGCCACTCCCAGACCACGGGCGCCATCAAGAACGCGTTCGGCGGCCTCCTCAAGGAAGTGCGCCACTACGCGCACGAGTTCATCCACGAAGTCATGGTCGACCTCATGTACATGCAGCGCGAGCTCCATCCCGGCGTGTTCGCCGTGATGGACGGGACGGTGATGGGGGACGGGGCGGGGCCGCGCACGATGGTGCCGCGCGTCGGCAATCTGATCCTCGCCTCGGCGGACTCGGTGGCCATCGACGCGATCGCCGCGCAGATCATGGGCTTCGATCCCATGTCCATCCGGTATCTGGCGATGTGCCACGAGCGCGGACTCGGCGTGGCCGATCCGCGTGACATCGAGATCGTCGGCGACGTCGACGCGGCCGCCACGCGGATGGGCTTCACGACGAGCCGCTCGCTCGTCATCTGGGGTGACCAGCTCATCCGGCGCGGGCCGCTGCGGCCGCTCAAGCGGCTGCTGCTGCACTCGCCGCTGATGGTGTGGGCGCCGTTCGCCTCGAACGTGTATCACGACCTGCTGTGGTATCCGACGGTGGGACGCGCGCGCATCCGCGCGTTCGGGTCGACCGCCTGGGGCCGGCTCTTCGAGCGCTACTGAGCGCGATGGCCAGCGACGTCCGCGTGCGCTTCGCTCCGAGCCCCACCGGCCTCCTGCACGTCGGCGGTGCGCGGACGGCGCTCTTCAACTGGCTCTTCGCGCGACACCACGGCGGTGCCTTCATCCTGCGCATCGAGGACACCGACCGCTCGCGCTCGACCGAGGAGAACATCGGCTTCATCGTCGATGCGCTCCGCTGGCTCGAGCTCGACTGGGACGAGGGTCCGCCGGCCCCCGGCTATCGACAGACCGAGCGGTTCGACCTCTACCGCGAGCACGCCGGGCGGTTACGGGCGGCCGGCCGCGCGTACTACTGCGACTGTCCGCCCGAGCTGCTCGATGCCCAGCGCAAGGCCGCCGAGGCGCGCAAGGAGACGTTTCGCTACAACGGCCGCTGCCGCGATCGCGGGCTCACGGCGGGCGCGCTGCGGCTGCGGATTCCGGACGTCGGCACCACCGTCGTCGACGACCTCATCCACGGCCCGGTCGCGTTCGACCACGCGCAGCTCGACGACTGGATCCTCGTCCGGACGGACGGCACGCCGACCTACAACTTCTGCGTGGTCGTCGACGACGTGACGATGCGCATCAGTCACGTCATCCGCGGCAACGACCATCTCTCCAACACGCCCAAGCAGGTGCTCTGCTACGACGCGCTCGGCTACCGCGTGCCCGCCTTCGCGCACGTCTCGATGATCCTCGGCGCCGATCGCGCGCGGCTGTCCAAGCGCCACGGCGCGACCGCCGTGCAGGCCTATCGCGAGCAGGGCATCCCGCCGGAGGCGATGGTGAATTACCTCGCCCGGCTCGGGTGGTCGTCGGGCGACCAGGAGGTCTTCACGCGCGGACAGCTCGTGGAGCGCTTCGACATCAAGGACGTGTCGTCGGCCGGCGCCGTCTTCGACCAGGCCAAGCTCGAGTGGCTGTCGCACGAGCACATCAAGGCCGCCGACGGCGGGCGGCTGGCCGCCCTCGTCCGGCCGTTCCTGGACGCGGCCGGTCTGCCGTCGCCGCCGACGGAGCGCCTGATTGCCATGCTGCAGACGTTACGCGAGCGCGCCAAGACGCTGCGCGAGCTGGTCGAGGTGGGGCGCTTCTACTTCGAGCGACCGGCGAGCTACGATGCCGCGGCGGCGGCCAAGCTCTTCACCGCTGCCGGGCGCGAGCGCCTCGGCGCGCTGAGCGAGCAACTCGCCGCGCTCGAGCCGTTCACCGCGCCCGCGCTCGAGGCGCTCTACCGCGGCCTGGCCGACTCGCTCGGCCTCAAGCTGGTCGATCTCGCGCAGCTGACGCGGCTGGCCGTGACCGGGCGCACGGCCTCGCCACCGCTGTTCGACGTGCTCGCGCTGCTCGGTCGGGCGGAGGTCCTGGAGCGGCTGGCCGCCGCGCGGGCCGTGGTCAGCGCGTGAGACTGCTCCTGGCCCGCCACGGACAGTCGGTCTGGAACGCGGAGCGTCGCTTTCAGGGCTCGACGGACGTCGTCCTGTCGCCGCTCGGCGTCGAGCAGGCGCGCGCGCTGGGCCGGGGCCTGCGCGGCTACCGCCTGGCCGCGGCCTACGTCAGCCCGTTCCGGCGCGCCATCGAGACGGCCGAGATCGCGCTCGAGGGCAGCGGGGTGCCGCTGGTACCGCTCGAGGAGCTGCGCGAGCTCTCGCTCGGGGACTGGGAGGGCTGCACGGTCGACGAGATCTCCGGCCAAGCGGGGGACCCGTACCGCGCCTGGCTGCTCGCCCCGCACGACTGTCCGCCCCCGGGCGGCGAGCCCCTCGACGCGGTGGCCGCGCGCGTCCGGGCCGCCGTCGATCGCATCGCCGCCGCGCACGCGCCGGACGACGACGTCGCCGTCATCGCGCATGGCGGCGTCATCAGCGTCTACGCCTGCGCGCTGCTGGGCTGCTCCTTCAACCAGCTGTGGCGGCTGCGGGTCGACAACGCCTCGCTCACCATCGTGCGACCGCCGCGCCTCGTCTGCCTCAACGACACCTCGCACCTGACGGGAGCGCTGGCTCCGACGGCGCTGCAGCGCGTGCCGGCGCCGCCGCGACCGGTGGCACCGTGAGCGTCCTCATCGCGCTCTTCGGCGGGATGGCCCTCCTGCTGTACGGCATCCGGCTGAGCGGCGACAGCCTGCAGCGCGCGGCCGGGGCGCGCCTGCGACACCTGCTCACCGGCCTTTCGCGCCACCGACTCATGGCCGTGCTCTCCGGGGCGGCGGCGACTGCCATCATCCAGTCGTCGGCGGCCGCGACGCTGATGCTGATCGGCTTCGTCTCGGCGGGCCTGATGACGTTCCGGCAGACGCTCGGCATCATCCTGGGCGCTGACCTCGGCACCACGTTCACCGTGCAGCTCATCGCCTTCAAGGTGACCGACTACTCGCCGCTGCTGATCGGTCTCGGCTTCCTCATCACGTTCATCGCAGGCCGCCGCACGCTGAAGGACCTCGGGCAGGCGGTGCTCGGCCTGGGGCTGATGTTCCTCGGCCTCAAGCTGATCCTGGACGGCGTGGCCCCGCTCCGTGAGGACCCGCTGGCGACGCAGATGATCGCGGCCGTGGCCGCGAATCCCATCATGGCCGTGCTCGTGGCCGCCGCCTTCAGCGCCGTCGTCGCCTCGTCGGCGGCGACCATCGGCGTGGCGCTGGCACTCGCCAGCCACGGCCTCATCACGCTGGACGGCGCCGTCGCGGTCGTCATCGGCGCCAACATCGGCACCTGCGCCACCGCGCTCGCCGCCTCCGTCGGCGCCACCGCGGAGGCCAAGCGCGTGGCCGTCGCGCACATCGCCTTCAAGGTGCTCGGCGGCGCGCTGATGCTGCCCGTCATCGGCCCGTTCACGCGCATGGTCGCCCTCAGCGCCGCCGATCCCGCTCGGCAAGTGGCCAACGCCCACACCTTCTTCAACCTCGGCATCAGCCTCGTGTTCCTGCCGTTCACGCCGTGGGCGGCGCGCGTCATCGAGGCGCTGGTGCCCGACGACCAGACGGGCGACACGCCGTTCCGCACCAAGTACCTCGACGAGCGCGCTCTCGATCAGCCGTCGCTGGCGCTCGGGCAGGCCACGCGCGAGGCGCTGCGCATGGCGGACGTGGTGCAGGGCATGCTGCGCGACACGATGGAGGTCTTCCGCACCGACAACCAGGCGCTGCTCGAGGAGGTCGAGAAGCGTGATGACCAGGTCGACTTCCTCGAGCGCGAGATCAAGCTGTTTCTGGCCCGGCTCGGTCGCGAGGCCATGGGCCCGGACCTGTCGCGCAAGGAGATCGGCCTGATCTCCTTCATCGGCAATCTGGAGAACATCGGCGACATCATCGACAAGAACCTGATGGAGCTCGCGCGCAAGAAGTTCTACCAGGGTCGCCGCTTCTCGGAGGCGGGCTGGGCGGAGATCCTCGACTTCCACGGGCTCGTCGGCAAGAATCTGGAGCGCGCCATCGCGGCCTTCGCGGCCAACGACCGGACGCTGGCGCAGGAGGTGCTCGACCAGCGGCCGCTCATGCGCGCCCGCGAGCGCGAGCTGCGCGAGTCGCACCTCGGACGGCTGCGCGCAGGACTGGCGGAGTCGATCGAGACATCGGAGATCCACCTGGACGTGCTCACCAATCTCAAGCGGATCAGCAGCCACGTCTCGGCGCTGATGTTCCCCATCCTCGACGAGGTATGACGCCATGAAGAAGATCGAGGCCATCATCAAGCCGTTCAAGCTCGACGACGTGAAGGAGGCGCTCACCGAGATCGGGGTGATCGGCATGACCGTCACCGAGGTGCGCGGGTTCGGGCGCCAGAAGGGTCACACCGAGCTCTATCGCGGCTCCGAGTACACGGTCGACTTCCTGCCCAAGGTGAAGATCGAGGTCGTGGTCGCCGACCATCTGATCGACAAGGTGACGTCCACCATCGTGGGGGCGGCCAAGACGGGCTCGATCGGCGATGGCAAGGTCTTCGTGCTGCCGATCGACGAGTCGATCCGCATCCGGACCGGCGAGAAGGGCGAGTCGGCGGTCTGAGCGCCGCGGATCCGCTCGCGCTGCTCACGGCGGGCGGGCGCGCCGCCGCCGCGCGGCGGGCGGCGCTGAAGCGGCTGGGGTTCGCCGATCCGGCCGCGGCGGCGGCGAATCTGGAAGCGCTCACGCCGACGCCGCGGGACGCGGAGCTGCTGGCGCCGGCGCTGTCGCGCCTGCTGGGTGAGCTCGCGGCCGCCCCGGACCCGGACATGGCGCTCAACAATCTCGAGCGCTACGCGGCGGCCGTCGATCGCGCCGTCCTCTTCCGCACGCTGGCCGCGCATCCGGGCGCGGCGCACGTCGTCGCCCAGCTCTTCGGCGCCAGCCAGTTCCTCGCCGACGTCCTGCGCCGCCGGCCGAGCACGCTCGCGTGGCTGCTGGAGCCGCGCACCATGCGCGTGTGGCTGCCCGACGACCTCACGGACGACCTGGCGCAGTCGCTGGCGCCGTTCACGGGCCGCGAGGCGCGGATGAACGCGCTCCGACGGTTCAAGTACCGGCAGCTCCTGCGCATGGGCGCCCGCGACCTGCTGGGAGACGCCGACCTGAGCGTCACCACCGAGGAGCTCTCGCACCTGGCCGACGCCTGCCTGGCCGCCGCCTGGCGCGACGCCGACGCCGCCGCCCGCGCCCGCTTCGGCGCCCCGCTGGACGCCGACGGCCAGGAGACCGGACTCGCCATCGTGGGGATGGGCAAGCTCGGCGGCGAGGAGCTGAACTACTCGTCGGACATCGATCTCATGTTCGTCTACGGCGCCGACGGCCTGACCGCGGGCGGTCCCGACGGCCGGCTGGAGAACGGCGAGTACTTCGCGCGCGTCTGTCGCGACCTCGTCGCCATGCTGGAGGAGGCGACCGACGAAGGCCACGTCTTCCGCGTGGATTTGCGGCTGCGTCCCGAGGGGCGCATGGGCGCGGTGGCGATGTCGCTCGCGGCCTTTCGCGCCTACCACGAGTCGCGCGCGGAGCTGTGGGAGCGCCAGGCGCTGCTCAAGGCGCGCATCGCGGCCGGCGACCCGCGCGTGGGCGCTCGCTTCGTCGACTGGGCCCGCGACGTCGTGTACCGGCCCGGTCTCGACGCGCGCGTGGTGCCCGCCATCCGCGGCATGAAGCGCGAGATCGACCGTCAGATCGGCCGGCGGGCCGGCGAGGCGAGCGCGACCAACGTCAAGCTCGGCCGCGGCGGCATCCGGGAGATCGAGTTCCTCGTGCAGGCGCTGCAGCTGCTCTATGGCGGCGA
>DATAOC010000034.1:0-97290 GCA_036265915.1 Candidatus Methylomirabilota bacterium
CGCGACGCGGCTACCGATTCAAGAGCGACGAGATCCCGTACGACGCACTACTGTCCAACGACATTAGTGGCCCCAACGGGATTCGAACCCGTGTTTCAGCCTTGAGAGGGCCGTGTCCTAGGCCTCTAGACGATGGGGCCGGCCAGTCGAGGAAGTGGCTGGGGGAGGAGGGCTCGAACCCCCATTACCGGGGCCAGAACCCGGCGTCCTACCATTAGACGATCCCCCAGCAACCACGCAACGACGCACGATTAGACCACAGCGAGTCGGGACGGTCAACGCAGCGGACGCCTCAGCGAGACGCGGACGCTACGCGGTCGACGGCGCTCTGCAGCGTCGACGGGCGGAACGGCTTCTCCACCACCGGCGCATCCGCGCCCTCCAGGAAATCCCACGCGCGTGGACCGGCCGTGTCGCCCGTGATGAAGATGAAGCGCGCGCGGTAGTCGCCGGCGTGGGCGACGGCGCTGCGATAGAGCTCCTCGCCGTCGCCCTCGGGCATGCGCATGTCCGAGACGACGAGGTCGTATGCCTGCCGGCGCAGATGCTCGAGGGCGGCGCGACCACCTGAGGCCACGTCGACGTGCCAGCCGCTGTCGGCCAGCAGCGTCACGATGAGATCGCGCACGGCGGGCTCGTCCTCGACGACGAGCGCCATCTTGCCGGCGCCGCTGCCCACGCGACGCTCGCCGGCGACCGGCTCGGGCGCGGGCGGCGGGACCACGGGCAGCTCCAGCGCGAACACCGTGCGGCCGGGCTCGCTGGCGGCGCTCAGCCGGCCGCCGTGCTCGTGCACGATGCCATAGGACACGGACAGCCCGAGGCCGGTGCCGCTCCCGACCATCTTGGTCGTGTAGAACGGCTCGAAGACGCGCGACAGTGATTCGGGCGGTATGCCGGGGCCGTCATCGATGACCTCCGCGATGATCGCCGCGCCGTCGGCCCGGAGCCGCGTGCGCAGCGTGATCTCGCCATGCGCCCTGGCCTCGAGGATGGCCTGCTCGGCGTTCAGCAGGAGGTTCAGGAACACCTGCTCGAGCTGCTGCGCGTCGCCGGTCGTGACCGGCACGTCGTCGGCGAACTCCGTGTGGACGCGGATGCTGGACAGCGTGAGCTGGTTGATGCGCAGCGCCAGCGTGCGCTCCATCACCTGCCGCAGGTCGACGGCCGTGCGCTCGGGAGGCCGCTGCCGCGCCACGTACAGAAGGTTGCGAACGATCTTCGACATCCGCTCGCCCTGGCTCACCATCAGCTCCACCGGGCGCTTGAGGTCCGCGGGCACCTCCCGTCCGAGCAGCAGCTGGCCGTAGCCGATGATGACGCTGAGCGGGTTGTTCAGCTCGTGGGCGACACCGGACACGAGCTGGCCCACGGCGGACATCTTCGCCGCCTGCACCAGCTGCGCCTGCGTGTCGCGCAGGCGTACGAGACTGTCCTGCGCGCTGGCGTAGAGCCGCGCGTTCTCCAGGGCGAGCGCGGCCTGGTCGGCGAACACTTGCAGCGTCTGCAGCTCGTCGGCCGTGAACTCGCGGCCGGTGACGTCGCTGAGCGACAGCGCGCCGATGATCTGATCGTGGGTGGTGAGCGGCACCGAGACGACAGCGCCGCCCCGGTAGCGCACCAGGCGCGCACGCAGTGCGGGCGACATACTGACGCGCGGCTCGCGCAGGACGTCGGAGGTCGCGATGATCTTGCGCTCGGCCACCGCGAGCCCGGCCACGCCTTCGCCCGGCTCGAGCACGAGCCCGGTCGTGATCTGGCCGTGCGGCCCGTGCGTGCGCAGCGTGGTGAGGCGGCCGGTCTCCGCCTCGTAGCGGTAGAGCGTGGCGCCGCGCGTGCCGAGCAGCTCGACCACGCCCTCGGCGACGAGCTCGGCGATACGCTCCTCCTCGAGCGTGCTCGTGAGCTGCCGCGCCACGCTGGCGAGGCGCTCGGCCACGTCGCGCCGGCGTCGCGCCTCCTCGTACAGCCGCGCGTTGTGGACGGCGACCGCGGCCTGAGCGACGAACATCTCGATCATGTCGCGCAGCTCGTCCGTGAACGCGATCGGCTCCGGATGCGTCAGCGACAGGATCGCGAGCAGCTGGTCGCCCGCGACCACCGGGCACGCCGCGTAGGCGCGCAGGTTCCAGCGGCGCCACCAGTCCTGGGCCAGGATGCGATCGTCGTCGCGAACGTCGTCGACGACGAGCGTCTGTCGGTGGCGCGCCACCCAGCCGATGCCGCCGCTGTCGTAGGACACGTGCGGCGACGGGAAGTCCGCGGCGATCTCCGGCACCGAGCCGCCGACGAAGGACAGCGTGCGCGCGTGCTCGTCGGCGAGCCAGAAGGACACGAAGCGGACGCCGGTGATCTGCGCCGCCGACTCCGAGATCGCGCGGAGCAGGTCGTCGAGCTCGAGCGCGCCGGACAGGCGCTGGTTGACGCCGGCCAGCGTGCGGATGCGCTCGGCCTGGACGCGCGCCGCCTGGAAGAGGCTCGCGTTGCGGATGGCGATGCCGGCCTGGGCGGCCAGCAGCCGCAGCGCCTCTTGCTCCTCGGTGTCCGGCAGTCCCTCGGGCAGGATGTAGTCCAGCACGCCGACGAACGTGTCGCCGACGTTGATCGGAACGCCGTAGTAGCTGGCGCGCGGCCGCCGCCGCCACCACGCCGGGGCCAGCGTGCGCGGATGGCCCAGCGGCTGCGGGATCAGCACCGGTCCGCGCGCCTCGACCACGAGCCCCGGCAGCCCCTCGCCGGCGTCGTGCTCCGGAGGAATCCCGTCCCAGTCGCCGGCCGACATGCCGGTGGCGCGCAGTCGCTTGGCCACGGGATCGAAGAGGTGCACGGCGGCGAGCGCGGCCGGCGTCATGGCGGCCGCCGCACGCGCGATGCGCTGCATCACGTCGCTGGAGTCGAGCGAGCCGGTGATCGAGTGACTCACGGCCACGAGGTCGCGCAGCCGGGCGGCCCGGCGCACGGCCTCCGCGTATGTCCGCGCGTGCTGCATCGCCACCGCCGCGCGCGCGGCGAAGGCGGTCACCAGCGCGCGATTCTCGTCGCTCGCGAGCGCGCCGTCGCCGGACCGCACGGCCAGCACGCCGAGGAGGTCGTCGCCCGAGACGATCGGCACGCAGAGCACGGGCCCGTCGACGGCGTCGGCGACGTAGATCGGCGTCTTCGTCGCCGCCGTGCGGCCCACGTCGCCCTCGCCGAACGTCAGCGTGTGAGCGGTGCTCACGTCGGGCGAGCCGGGCTCCAGGGCAAACGCGGAGAGCTGCAGCGTGCGGCGCGCGGGGTCGGCCGTCCACACCTGCGCCAGCGTCGCGTTCAGCAGTCGCACCGTCGCGCGCGCGATGCGACGCAGCACGTCGTCGACCACCAGCGACTCGCTCACGTGCTGCTCCAGCTCCGCCAGCTCGCGCAGGCGCGCGGCGCGCGCCGTCGCCTCGGCGTAGAGCCGCGCATCGTCGATGGCCAGCGCGGCGTGCTCGGCGAGCAGGCGCACGGCGGCGACGTCCTGCGTGTCGAACGTGCGCGCCGTCCAGTAGTGGACGATCAGGGCGCCGTGCACGCGGCCCTTGGAGCGGAGCGGCGCCGCCGCCACCGCCTTGAAGCCCTCGCGCTCGACCTGCGCGCGGCGATCGCGCCGCAGCCACGTGGCATCGTCCTCCAGGATGTTCGACGTCGTCACCACGGTGGCTTCCAGGATGGCGCGGCTGATCGGCCCACCGCCGGCCGGAATGCGACCGTGCGCGGCGTACTGATCGGACAGCCGTCCCGCCGCGCGCATGACGGTGAACTCCGGCGCCTTGCCGTCCCATGACACCACCAGCGCCGAGTCCGCGCGCATGACCTCGAGCGAGCGCGTGACGATCGTGTCGAGCACCTCGTCGAGATCCAGCGTTGACGTCAGCGACTGCGCGATGGCCTCGAGCGCGCGAACGAACGCCGCGCGCTGACGCCGCTCGGTGACGTCCACGTGGCAGCCGACGACGCCGGCCACGCGGCCGTTGGCGTGCCACGGGGCGTAGCGTGCGTCGAGCCAGCCGCCGCGCTCGCCGACGTCGAAGCGGACGTCAGCCGTCGATGCGCGGACACCGCCAAGGGCCTGGGCAAGGTGCGCGGCGACGTCGACGTCACGGAGAAAGGCGAGCAGGGCGCCGGCCGGACGGCCCATGGCGTCCCGTCGGGCGACCCCCGTGAGCCGCTCCATGGCGCCGTTCCAGGCAATGACGTTCAGCGTGGCGTCGGTGACGACGACCGCGTCGTCGAGGCCTTCGATGAGGCTGATGCCCAGCGCATCCACGGGACGCGAGCAGTATAGCGTGCGACCCACGCGGGACATGACTCACAAAGCCGTGTACGTACTGGCATTCCTCTTGCTGGCACTCCCTTGGACGATTCCATGGCGCTCCAAGGCTCGCGCATCCTCGTGGTCGAAGACGCCCCCGACATTCGTGAAGTATTCACACTGCTCTTGCGCGCGGAGGGCGCCACCGTCGAGTGCGCCGCCAACGGTCGCGAGGCGCTGGAACTGGGCACCCGCGGCGACTTCGACGCCGTCCTGAGCGACCTTGGCCTGCCCGACATCCCCGGCGATGTGCTGATCCGGCAGCTGCTGGCGCAATCGCGCGGGCGAACCCGCGTGCTCGTCGTCACCGGATACGGTGAGCCCTACCTCACGCGCGCCCGCCAGGCCGGCGCCCACGTCGTCTTTACAAAGCCGGTTGAATGGTCGCGCATTCTGGAGGCGCTCCAGCGGCCGGATCTCGCCGCCTCCGCCTGAGCCGGGCTCGGCAGGCTGCCCTACTCGCTATGCCATAATGGGCGGGCGATGCGCCTGGATCCGTCAACGTTCGTCCTCGCCGGCCTCGCGCTCGCGCTCGGCATCGTCGCCTACGTGAAGGATCCCGGCCTGCCGCTGATCGGCGCGCGCAACGGCCTCTCGATGCTCGCGTTCATCCTGCCGCGCCTCGTCCCCGCGCTCGTCCTCGCCGGGCTGTTCCAGGTCCTCGTGCCCCAGGAGGTGGTGTCGCGGCACTTCGGTCGCGAGGGCGGGCTCAAGGCGCTCGTGCTCGCCACCGGCGCCGGCATGCTGACGCCGGGCGGCCCGATGGTGAGCGTGCCGTTCATGGTCGCGCTCGCGCACTCGGGCGCCGCGCTGCCGGCGCTCGTCGCGTACATGACCTCGTGGTCGCTCTTCGGCGTGCAGCGGATCATCGCGTGGGAAGCGCCGCTGATGGGCTGGAAGTTCGTCTGGGTGCGCATCGTGCCGAGCCTGGCGTTTCCTGTCGTCGCCGGCTGGCTGGTCGCAACCTTCTATCACGAGTAGCCCCATGGCCTTCACCGACCTGCGCGAGGTCGTCGCGCACCTCGAGCGCCGCGGGCGCCTGCGACGGATCACCGCGCCCGTGTCCCGCGATCTCGAGATCACGGAGATCGTGGACCGCGTGTCGAAGACGCGCGGCGACGGCAACGTGGCGCTGCTGTTCGAGCACGTCGACGGCTTCGACATGCCCGTCCTCGTGAACGCGTTCGGGAGCGAGGAGCGCATGGCCAACGCCCTCGGCGTCGAGCGCCTGGACGAGCTCGGCGAGCGCATCGCCAAGCTGCTGGATCTGCGCATGCCGGGCTCCTATCTCGACAAGCTCCGCAAGCTCGGCATGCTGCTCGACGTGGCCAAGGCGACGCCGCGGCGCATCGGACACGCGCCCTGCCAGGAGATCGTCGAGACATCCAATCCCTCGGTGGCCGCGCTGCCCGCGCTGCAGTGCTGGCCCGGCGACGGCGGCCGCTACATCACGCTGCCGGCGGTGTTCACGCGGGATCCCGTCACCGGCGCGCGGAACGTCGGCATGTACCGATTGCAGATCTTCGACGACCGCACGCTCGGCATGCACTGGCAGCTGCACAAGGGTGGCGCCGAGCATCAAGCAAAGGGGAGCGCGCGCATGCCGGTCGCCATCGCGCTCGGCGGCGATCCGGCGATGATCTACGCGGCCTCGGCGCCGCTGCCGCCGGGCATCGACGAGGTGGTCTTCGCCGGCTGGCTGCGCGGCGCCGGCGTCGAGATGGTCGCCTGCCGGACCATCGATCTCGAGGTCCCGGCGCACGCCGAGATCGTGCTGGAGGGTTACGTCGATCCGGCCGAGCGCCGGCGCGAGGGACCGTTCGGCGACCACACCGGCTACTACTCGCTCGCGCGCGACTACCCCGTGTTTCATCTCACGGCGCTCACGCGGCGCGCCCGGCCGCTGTACCCGACCACGATCGTCGGGCGGCCGCCGCAGGAGGACTACTGGCTCGGCAAGGCGACCGAGCGCATCTTTCTGCCGGTGATGAAGCTGATGCTCCCCGAGATCGTCGACGTCAACATGCCCGCCGAGGGCGTCTTTCACAATCTCGTCATCGTGTCCATCCGCAAGCGCTATCCCGGTCACGCGCGCAAGGTGATGACGGCGCTCTGGGGCATGGGATTGATGATGCTCGCGAAGACCATCGTGGTGGTCAGCGAGCACGTCGACGTGCATGACCTCTCGGAGGTCGCCTGGCGCGCGACGGGGAACATCGATCCCAAGCGGGATCTCATGATCCTGGAGGGGCCGATGGACGATCTGGATCACGCCGCCATCCGCCATCGCTACGGCGGCAAGCTCGGCGTGGACGCGACCGACAAGGGCGCCATGGACGACCTGGGGCAGCCGTGGCCCGACGAGATCCGCATGAGCGACGACGTGCGCGAGCGCGTGACGCGCCGCTGGAAGGACTACGGGCTCTGAGCAAGACGCGCCACCTGCTCGACGCGATCAAGTTCGAGCACACGATCTTCGCGCTGCCCTTCGCGTACATCGCCATGGTCCTGGCCGCCGGCGGGTGGCCGGGCTGGCGCACGGTTGTCTGGGTCACCGCGGCCATGGTGGGCGCCCGCACGTGCGCGATGGCCACCAACCGGATCGTCGATCGCTGGATCGACGGCGCCAATCCGCGCACGGCGGGGCGTCACCTGCCGCGCGGACTGCTCGACACCTCGGACGTCAAGCGCCTGGCCATCGGCGGCGCGCTGCTGATGTTCCTCGCCGCCTGGATGCTGAATCCGCTGTGCTTCCGGCTCGCCCCGCTGGCCCTCGTGTTCCTCGTCGGCTACTCCTACACGAAGCGATTCACATGGGCCTCGCACTGGATCCTCGGCTTCACCGACGGCATCGCCGCTGCCGGTGGCTGGGCCGCCGTGCGTGGCCGGATCGACCCGCCCGCGTACCTGCTGTGGCTCGCGCTCACGGTCTGGATCGCCGGCTTCGACCTGATCTACGCCTGTCAGGACGTCGACTTCGATCGCGCGCACGGCCTGCACTCGTTCCCCGCCCGCTTCGGCATCGCAGCCGCGCTGTGGGCGGCACGGCTCTGTCACGCCGTGACCGCGCTCACGTTCGCCGCCCTCGGCCTTCTGCTCGGGCTCGGCGTCGTGTACTGGCTCGGCTGGGTGGCCGTGGTCGGGCTGCTCATCTACGAGCACTCGCTGGTGACGCCGCGCGATCTGTCGCGCGTCGACGTGGCGTTCTTCAACGTGAACGGCTACATCGCGGTCATCGTGCTGGTCGGCGTGATCGGGGGTCTGCTCTGGTAGCGCGGCACCAGTCGGCGCCGGCCGACACGGCGGGCACGAGCGAGCGGATCCGCACGATGTTCACGCGCATCGCGCGCCGTTACGATCTCATGAACGGTCTGATGACGGGCGGCCGGCACCACGCCTGGCGGCGCATCACGGCCGAGGCGCTGGGCGCGGCGCCCCGAGGCCCGGTGCTGGACCTCGCCACCGGAACCGGTGATCTGGCGCTCGCCGTCGCGCGGCTGCGGCCGGCCGATACCGTCGTCGGCGCCGACTTCGCCGAGGCCATGCTGCGTGAGGCCGCCGCCAAGCTGCGTCGCCCCCGCGCCCCGCGCGTGCCGCTCGTCGCCGCCGACGCGCTGCACCTGCCGTTCCGCACCCATACGTTCGCCGCCGTCACGTCCGCCTTTCTGCTGCGCAATCTCGCAGACCTCGCCGGCGGCCTCGCCGAGATGCGCCGCGTGACCCGGCCCGGCGGTCTCGTGGTGACGCTCGACATCACGCGGCCGCGGATCCCCGGCTGGGACAGCGTCTTCGCGTTCTACTTCCACCGTGTCGTGCCGGCGGTCGGCGCGCTCGTCGCCGGGGATCGTGCAGCGTATGCGTATTTGCCCGACTCGGTCGATCGCTTCGTGAGCCCGCACGGGCTCGCCGATCTCATGCGGGGCGCAGGACTCGGCCAGGTGCGCTACCGACGTCTCGGCCTCGGCACGATCGCGCTGCACGTCGGCGTCGCGTGAACAGAGGTGACGCGGCGCGGCGGTCTCCGCCTCGGCCGGGATGGTACGCTCAGCCGGAATGACTCTCGCCGAGATGCTCTCGCAGTTTCCGCGCGAGCGCACATGGCTGCTGCCGGCGCTGCACGCGGCGCAGCGAGACGCGCGCTGGCTGTCGTCCGAGACGCTGGAAGCCGTGGCCGCCCACCTCCGCGTGCCGAAGAGCGAGGTGTGGGGTGTCGCGAGCCACTACCCGGAGTTCCGCCTCGCTCGCCCGGCCCCGCGTGTCGTCCGCGTGTGCACGGGGCTCGCGTGCGGGGCACGCGGCGGCGCCGATGTGCTGGCCGAAGCGATCCGGCACACGGCCTCGGCCGGCGACGCGATCGCGGTGGAGGAGATGGACTGTGCGTTCGCGTGCGGCGTCGCACCGGTCATCGCCGTCGACCACGCGTATCGCGGCCGGCTGACGGCGCCGGCGGTGCAGACGGCGCTCGAGACGCCGCACGAGGCGCACGCGCCCGCGATCGCCACGGGTCGCGGCGGCCCGCCGGCCGCGATTCCCGCGGCCGGCTCGCCGGGCGCGCGCTTCACGGCGCTGCGACGCGAAGCCGAGCGGCGCCGCACCGGGGCGCGTTTGGCCGTCGGCGCGGGCACGTGCGGGCTCGCCGTGGGCGCCGCCGAGACGCTCGAGGCGCTGCGCGTCGAGAGCCAGCGGCGCGGGCTGGCGTGGACCGTGGTCGCGGCCGGCTGCAGCGGCATGTGCTGGGCCGCGCCGGTCGTGCAGGCGCTGCGTGACGGCAAGCCGCCGGTCACCGCCGGTCCCATCACGGCCGAGACGGCGCCGCGCTTCCTGCACGCGCTGTCGGCGGGGATGGAGCGCGATTTTGCCGTGGCCGCCGACTGGACGGCGCCGCAGCATCGCGTGCTCATGGAGCGCTGCGGCGTCGCCGATCCGTACGACATCGCCGACGCCCTCCGCCACGGCGCCTACACGACGCTCGCGCGCGTGCTCGAAGACGGGCGGCCGGAGGCGGTCATCGACGAGGTGCGCGCGTCCGGACTCACGGGCCGCGGCGGCGCCTACTTCCAGACGGCCGTGAAGTGGGCAGCCTGCCGCGCCGCGGCCGGGCAGCCGAAGTTCCTCGTCGTCAACGGCGAGGAGGGCGAGCCCGGCATCTTCAAAGACCGGCATCTGATGGAGGGCGATCCGCACCGTCTGCTGGAGGCGGTCCTCATCGCGGCCTACGCCATCGGGGCCAGCCGGGCCATCCTCTATATACACGGCGAGGCCGACCTGTCCGCCGAGCGCATGGCGACGGCGCTCGAGCAGGCACGCGAGTGGGGGCTCGTGGGTCCCGACATCCTCGGCGCCGCGTTCTCGCTCGACGTCCAGATCCGTCGCGGCGCCGGCGGCTTCGTGCTGGGCGAGGAGACGGCGCTGCTGGAGTCGATCGAGGGCCGCCGCGCGATGCCGCGCACCCGCCCGCCGTTTCCGGTGGAGTCGGGCCTCTACGGAAAGCCGACGGTCATCAACAACGTCGAGACGCTGTTTGCCGTCGTGCCGATCGTGGCGCGGGGCGGCGCCTGGTTCGCGGGTCTGGGCGGCGGGCGCGGCACGAAGCTGTTCGGGCTCTCCGGCCACGTGCGCCGGCCGGGCGTGGTGGAGCTGGAGGTCGGCTGCACGCTGCGCACGCTGATCGAGGACGTCGGCGGCGGCTGGGAGACCGCGATCGGCGCGGCGATCGTCGGCGGTCCGTCGGGCAGCGTCGTGCATGAGCGGCGCTTCGTCGAGCCGCTCGTCCCGCGCGGCCCGGTGAACCCGGGCACCGGCGGCGTCGTCGCGCTGCAGGCGGGCGCCTCCGTGCGAGGCGCGGTGCGCACGCTGCTCGCCTTCAACGCGCGCGAGTCGTGCGGCAAGTGCACACCGTGCCGCGAAGGGACCGCGCGGATGCTCGCGCTGCTCGATTCCGGCACGCTCGACGTGGCCGGCATGAGCGCGCTCGCCGAAGCGGTGCAGCTGGCCTCCCTGTGCGGCCTCGGCCAGGCCGCGCCGCTTTCCGTGCTGTCCGGGCTCGCCGAGTACCCGCGCGAGTTCGGTATCATGAACGGCGCATGATCGTCACCATCGACGACCGCCGCCTCGACGTGCCAGACGGCGCCACCGTGCTCGACGCCGTGAATCGCGCCGGCATCCCGCTCACGCAGCTGTGCAAGGACCCGGACCGTCCGGCGCTCGGCGCCTGCCGCACGTGTCTCGTGCACGTGGACGGCATGCGCGGCACCCCGGCCGCCTGCCACCTGCCCGCCCGCGACGGCATGGTGATCGACACGAATCATCCGGAGGCGGTTCGCGTCCGCCGCCAGGTGCTCGACCTCACGCGCTCGATGCTGGCCCCGGGCGCGGCCGCCGATCGCCTCGGCGGCGCCGGCGCCTCCTGGCCGCCTCTGCACGAGCACGCCGTGGACGCGAGCAAGTCCTTCTTCGTGCTGGACCGCGACGCCTGCATCCTCTGCGGCCGCTGCACCGTCGCCTGCGACGACGTCCAGCAGATCGGCGCCATCGCGCTGCTGGGCCGCAGCCATGCCACCAAGGTCGGCGTCTTCGGCGATGGGACGCTGGCCTCGTCGGTGTGCACGTCGTGCGGCCAGTGCGTGGCGACGTGTCCGACGGGCGCGCTCCGACCGAAGGAGCCGGCGGCGGCGGTGCAGCGGACGGTGGAGACGACGTGCCCGTACTGCGGCGTCGGCTGCGGCATCGTGCTCGGCGTGCGAGAGGATGCGCGGCTCGCCGTCATGGCCGACGACGTGCCGGCGAATCGCTCGAGTCTCGGGATGCTGTGCGTGAAGGGCCGCTTCGGCACCGGCTTCGTGCACGCTCCCGATCGGATCACGCGTCCGATGGTGCGGCGTGACGGGCGGCTGACTGCGGCGAGCTGGGACGAGGCGCTCGACGCGGCTGCCGACGGCCTGGCGCGCCATCACGGCGCCTTCGGTGCGCTCGCGAGCGCCAAGGCCACCAACGAGGACGGTTACCTCGTGCAGAAGTTCTGCCGCGTCGTGATGGCCACCAACGACGTCGATCACTGCACGCGGCTGTGCCACTCGCCGTCGGTCGAGGCCATGCTCGTGTCGATGGGCTCCGGCGCCACGTCGAACTCGTACCGCGACTACGAGGAGGCGGGCTGCATCATGCTCGTCGGCGCCGATGCCTCCGCCAACCATCCGGTCATCGCCGTGCGATTCCGCCGCGCCGTCAGCCGGGGTGCGCGGCTGATCGTCGTGAATCCCAAGCGCGTCGACGCCTGCGATCAGGCGGACCTGTGGATTCAGCAGCGGCCCGGCACCGACGCGGCGCTGTTCAACGCGATGGCGCGGGTCATCGTCGACGAGGGCCTCGCCAACGAGCCGTTCATCCGCGCGCGCACCGAGGGCTTTCATGCCTGGCGCGCCTCGCTGGAGGTCTACACGCTGGCGTTCGCCGAGCGCGTGACCGGCGTGCCGGCGGCCGACATCGCGCAGGCGGCGCGCTGGTACGCGCGGCCGGCCTTCTCCGGCTCGTGTCTCGTCTGGGGCATGGGCGTCACCCAGCACGTCAACGGCATCCACAACGCGCACGCCCTGCTGAACCTCGCCCTGGTCACCGGGCAGCTCGGCGTGCCGGGCAGCGGCATCTCACCGCTGCGCGGCCAGAACAACGTGCAGGGCTGCGGCGACGCGGGCTGCATCCCGACCAATCTTCCCGGCTACCAGATGTACGACCCGGCCACGCTCGACCGCTTCGAGGCCGCGTGGGGCGTGCGACCGCCGCCGCGCACCGGCCGCGTGGTCACCGAGATGGTCGAGGGCTGTCTCACGGGCCACACGCGTGCGATGTATGTCGTGGGCGAGAACCCGCTGCTGTCGGAGCCTGACCTGCACCACGCCGAGAAGGCCTTCGCGCAGCTCGAGTTCCTGGTGGTCCAGGACCTCTTCCTGCACGAGACGGCCGAGCGCGCCGACGTCTTTCTGCCCGCGGCCGCCTTCGCCGAGAAGGACGGCACCTTCACGAACTCCGAGCGTCGCGTGCAGCGCGTGCGCGCGGCGCTGCCGCCGCCGGGCGGCGCGCGGCCCGACTGGTGGATCACCGCGCAGCTGGCCAAGCGCGTGGCCGCGCGCACGGGGGTCGACGTGGGCCGGCAGTTCGACTACAGCGGGCCGGCCGCGATCTTCGCGGAGATGGCGCGGCTCACGCCGTTCCTGGCCGGGATGTCCTACGAGCGGCTCGATCGCGAAGGCGGACTGCAGTGGCCCTGCCCGACGCCGGATCACCCCGGCACGCCGTTCCTCTACGGCGACACGTTCCCCCGCGGTCGCGGTCGCTTCATCCCGGCCCGCCAGATCGAAACGGCCGCCGAGCTGCCGGATGTCGACTACCCGTTCGTCCTGAACACCGGGCGGCTGCTCTATCACTGGCACGGCGGCACGCTCACCCGCCGCGTGCAGGGTCTGCTCGAGCTCGCCCCGCGGCTCGAGGTCGCGATTCACCCGGCCGACGCGCAGCGCCTCGGTGTCGACAGCGGCGGCCGCGTGCGCGTCGAGAGCCGGCGCGGCGAGCTGACCGGCTACGCGCACGTCACCGAAGCCGTCCGACCCGGCGCGGTCTTCGTGCCCTTCGTGAAGCTGCACGACTCCGCGGCCAACTTCCTCACGAACTCCGCGTTCGACCCGTCCTCCAAGATCCCCGAATACAAGGTCTGCGCCGTCCGCCTCCGGGCCGTATAGCAACGCCGCAGGCACGCGGCTCAGCAGCCCCTCGCACGCCCAGCGCAGTCGCCGTCTCCTGGCCCCCCGCCTGCCCGGGCCTGCGGCTCAGTGGGCGGCCACGGGACCCTGGGGCGCGCGCGTGCGGCGGAACAGCCACACGATCGGGATGCAGCAGAGGACCAGCACGGCGAGGAGGCGGAAGACGTCGACGAAGGCGAGCAGCATCGACTGCTTGAGCACGACGTTGTAGAGCGCGGCCCGGGCGGCGTCCGCGGCCGCGGCGGCGCCGACGGTTGGCGCCAGCGCCTGCTCGGCCTGCGCGAGCCACTGTGCGGCCGCGGGATCGTACGGTGTGATGTGCCGCGTGAGCAGCGCCTGGTGCTGCTGGGCGTGGCGCGCCAGGATCGTCGTGACGAGCGAGATGCCGACGGAGCCGCCGACGTTACGCATGAGATTGAAGATCCCCGTCGCGTTGCCGATCTGCTCCTTCGGCAGCGTTCCCGTCGTGGACGCCGTGAGCGGAACGAAGATGAAGCCGAGCGCCAGGCCGTTGAGCACCTGCGGCCAGGCGACCGAGGCCATGCTGATGTCGAGGTTGATCCGTCCGAGCATAAACACAGACAGGGCCAGCAGCCCGAAGCCCGTCGTGATCAGGTAGCGCGTGTCCAGACGTCCGACGAGCCGGCCGACCAGGACCATGGCGACGATCGAGCCGATCCCGCGCGGGCTCGTCGCGTAGCCGCTCTGCAGCGCCGGGTAGCCCATGAGCGTCTGCAGAAAGAGCGGCAGCAGAGCCACCGTGCCGTAGAGCACGAAGCCGACCACCGTGATCAGCGCCACGCCGCCGGCGAAGTTGCGATCCCGGAGCACGCGTAACTCGACGATCGGATCGGCGGTTCGGAGCTCCCGGATGAGAAAGGCCGCGAAGGCCAGCACGATGACGACCGTGGCCACGCGCAGCCAGCCCGACGCGAACCAGTCCACTTCCTGACCCTTGTCGAGCACGACCTGCAGCACGCCGAGCCACAGCGCGAGCAGACCGAGACCGGCCCAGTCGATGCGCCGCGGCGCCCGCCCGCGGATGTACGCGGGATCCTCGAGGAACGTGCGCACCATGAGGATCGCCAGGATGCCCACCGGCAGGTTGATATAGAAGATCCAGCGCCAGGAGTAGTTGTCGGTGATCCAGCCGCCGAGCGTCGGCCCGAGGATCGGCGCCACCACGACGCCCATGCCGAACGCCGCCATGGCCACGCCGCGCCGCTCCGGCGGAAACGACTCGAGCAGCACGGCCTGGGAGATCGGCTGCAGCGCGCCGCCGCCGGCGCCCTGCAGCACGCGCGCGACGATGAGCATGCCGAGTGACGGCGCCGCGCCCGCGAGCACGGAGGCCAGCGTGAAGGTCACGATGCACGCGAGCAGAAAGCGCTTGCGGCCGAACAGGCTCGACAGCCACGCGGTGGCCGGCAGCACGATGGCGTTGGACACGAGGTAGCTGGTGAGCACCCAGGTCGACTCGTCGGTGGACGCGGACAGGCTTCCCGCGATGTGCGGCAGCGCCACGTTGGCGACCGAGGTGTCGAGCACCTCCATGAACGTCGCCAGCATCACCGACACCGCCACCAGCCACGGATTGACCGCGGGGGCGGCGCCCGCGGCGGGCGCCGGGCTCATCGCACGACGACGGTCGGAACCACCGACATGCCGGGGCCGAGCGGGTACTCGGGATCCGGCGGCTCGTCGAAGACGATCTTGACGGGAACCCGCTGCACCACCTTCACGTAGTTGCCGGTCGCATTCTCGGGCGGCAGCAGGCTGAAGCGAGAACCGGTGCCGGCCTGGATGGAGTCGACATGGCCGCGGAACACGCGGCCCGGATACGCGTCCACCTTGATCTGCACCGGCAGCCCGGGACGGATGTCCTCGAGCTGCGTCTCCTTGAAGTTGGCGACGACCCACAGGTCATCCGTCACGAGGGCCATGAGCGCCTGGCCCGGCTGCACGAACTGCCCCTCCTCGACCGCCTTGCGGGTCACGCGTCCTGCCTCGGGCGCGCGCAGCGCCGTATACGTCACGCGCAGCTCGGCCTCGGTGAGCGCCTGGCGGGCGGCGTCGCGCTGCGCCGCCGTCGAGCGCGCCTGCGCCTGCGCGTGGTCGAGCTCCTGGCGCGCGATCAGGCCACGGCCGAACAGCTGCTGCGCGCGCCGCTCATCGTCGGCAGCGGCCGACGCGGCGACCTCGGCCGCGCGGAGCTGCGCGCGCGCCTGCGCCAGCATCGCCTCGTAGTCGCGGGCATCCAGCTGCACGAGGGTGTCGCCGGCCTTCACCCGCTGGTTGTCGGTGACCGCAACGTCCTGCACATAGCCCGAGATCTTCGGACTGATCTGGACGACGCGCGCCTCGACGAAGGCGTTGTCGGTCGACTCGTGGTCGCGGGCGAAGAGCCAGTAGCGCAGGCCGATGACCGCGAGCGCGATGACCAGGATCGCCGCCACGCCGATGACCCGCGGACGCCGGTAGAACGGTGTCGGCGGCGGAGGAGGCGCGGGTGTCTCGAAGATGTCGCCGTTCGGAGAGACCTGCGGGGGCGCGGTGTGACTCGACGGATCGGCCATGCCGTAGCCCGAGGGAGCAGGCCGCGTGCCAGCTACCCGCCGAGCAGCTCCGCCAGCTCTTGCCGGACATTCGCGTGGGCGCGCCGGGTCGCCTCGGCGTTGTGGCCGATCGTCGCGCCGCGGCGTCCGTGCGGTCCCTGGACGTTCGCGAGCCAGCGCTCGGCCGGCAGCGCGGCCGCGTCGAAGGCATGGCGGGCGTCGGGATAGACCGTGATGCGAGCATCGGCGCCGCGTTGGCGCAGGGCATCGACCATCTCCTCACACGGCGGCCCGGGCGTCCAGTCGTCCAGCGCACCGATGTGGACGCGGAGCGGAGCGGCGAGCGTCCCCGGGTAGCGCCCCGCGCACCGCGGATAGAACGCGACGAACGCGCGGAAGGCGGGTGCGCCCGCCTGCGAGTACCGGCGGGCGACCCAGCGCGATGCGGCCAGCACGACGACGCCGCCGCCGTGCGAGAAGCCCATCAGCGCGACCCGCTCCGGGTCGATGCGCGGGTGGCGCGCGAGAAGCCGCAGAGCGGCGTGGGCGTCGTCGACGCGATCTTCGGATCGCAGCGCGCCGCTCTCGCACACGCTCGTGAGCCCGCGCCCCTTGAAGCTGTCGAGCACGAAGCTCGCGTAGCCCCAGCCGCGCAGCACGGTGGCCCACTGCCGCATGGTCGGTGACACACCGCTGCAGCCGTGCATGAGGATCACGGCGGGCGACGGTCTCGTCGCCTCCGGAAGCATGAGCACGCCGGTGAGCGCCACGCTGCCCTCGGCGGTGCTGACCGTGACGGGCAGGAGGCCGGCGGTCTCGGCGGGCAGCGCGGTCGTCGGCGCGGGCGCTGCACCAGCGCAGCCACCGAGCGTGGCGAAAGACAGCAATGTGATCGCGAGCTTCAGAGCGTCTCTCGTAGAAAGCCGTCGAGCCGGGCGCCGACGTCCTCCGGCGCGTCCAGCGTCACGTGATGGTACGCGCCCGGGATCTCCGCGAGGCTCGCCTGCGGAATCGCGTCTCGAATGCGCGCGGCCATGTCGGCCGGCAGGATGGTGCTGCGCTCGCCCCGCACGACCAGCGTCGGGGCCGTGATGCGGGGCAGCAGCGGCCAGCAGTCCGCCGGCTTCCGGTTGGCGTAGCAGGCCGGGTCGAAGCGGTAACGGAATCCCCGCTCCGTCTGCGTCAGCCCCATCCGGGCGAGGTGCTGTAGCAGCGCCGGATCGGCCGTCGTTTCCTTCGGCAGCAGCCGGAACGAGCGGACCGCGTCTTCTTCCGTCGCGTGCAGACGCGGCGGACGCTGCCCGCGCTCGCGCATGCGGTCAACCCGGTCCGCCGGCAGCGAAGGGCGCGAATCGACGATGACGAGCGCCGAGACACGCTCGGGGTGCCACGCGGCGAAGGCCATGGCGTTGTGACCGCCCATCGAGTGACCGACGAGCGCCATGCGCGCCCAGCCAAGTTGTCCCATGAATGCCAGCAAGTCTGCCGCAAAGTCCTCGGTCGCATAGGCGGCCGGCGTGGCCCACGCGCTGCGGCCGTGGCCGCGCTGGTCCAGCGCGACGGTATGGAACCGACCGCCAAGGGCAGGAATTACACGATCGAACCAGTGCGCATGGGCGGCACCCCCGTGCAGAAAGCAGACAGGCGGCGACCCTGGCGGACCACCGGACAGGAAGTGAAGCGCGAGGCCGTTGACGGACACCGTCTGCTTCTCCGAGCGCTCGCAGGCCAAAGGTTGACGCGCCATCTCGCGTGATTGTACGGTGATGTAGAAGCGTAAAACGCGCTACGCAAATATTTTCTTTGCGCGTGCATATGCGTTGGCTATTGTCGGAGCACCAAATGTTCGAGGCTTTTCCCGGATCCGAATCACGAAGACACGTCGTCGATTCGGCCTTCGCGGCGCTCCTCCTCGCACTTCCGATCGGCTTCGGTTACGCCGTGCTCGCGCCGGACCGCATCGGCCTGCGAGAGGCGACGGTCCGTCCGCAGCGCGTGGTGGTGGCCTCACTGACGCCGGCGCCGATGCTGGTTGCGCCCCACATCACGCCGGCTGCGCCGGCGCCGGAGACGCCGATTCCGATCCCTCCACCGCCGGTGGCGTCGCCCAAGCCGCTGCCGGTGGCGCTCGTTCCGCCACAGGCTACCCCGATGCCGCCCGCCGTCGTGCCCGCTCCGGCGCTGGTGCCGGCCCCGGCCAAGCCGGATGTCCCGCGGATCGGGTGGCCCTCGACCGTGACGGGACGCGTGGTGGATCCCGACGGCAGGCCGGTGACCGGAGCCTCCATCGTCGTCGCCGGCAGCGAGCACCGCACGGGCGAAGATGGCAGCTTCACGGTGTCACCGCCTACGTATGCCTCGTTGATCGCCAAGCGGCCGGGCTATGCGCGAACGATCGTGGAGCCGACGCGAGAGCGGGTCGAGATCGTGCTGAGGCCGCAGGTCGTCAAGGCCGCGTACCTCACCTACTTCGGGGTTGGCGATCGCGGCATCCGTAGCCGCGTGCTGGACCTCATCGCGCGGACCGAGCTGAATGCGGTGGTCATCGACGTCAAGGGTGACCGCGGCTGGGTCCTCTATCCGACGAAGGTCGAGCTGGCGCTCAGCGCCGGCGCGCAGGGCCCGGCCACCCTGCGCGAGTTCGACTCGCTGATGGCCGACCTCAAGGCGCGCGGCATCTACACCATCGCCCGGATCGTGACGTTCAAGGACAACATCCTCGCGCATCACCGGCCCGACTGGGCGGTGACCGACACGCGAACCGGCAAGCCGTGGATCGACCGCGAGAACCTCGCCTGGATGGATCCCTTCCGCGAGGAGGTGTGGAACTACAACATCGCGCTCGGCCACGAGGCGATCGAGCGCGGCTTCGACGAGGTGCAGTTCGATTACGTCCGGTTTCCCACCGACGGCAAGCTGAACGCCGCGAAGTACTCCAGGCCCGTCAACCGTGAGACGCGCCTGCCGACCATCGCGGCTTTCCTGCAGCGCGCGCGGCGCGAGCTCGGCGGGCACGGCGCTTACGTCAGCGCCGATGTCTTCGGCTACGTGGCGTTCAACGAGAACGACACGGACATCGGGCAGCGCGTGGAGGAGCTGGCGCCGAACCTCGACTACATCTGCCCGATGGTCTATCCGTCCGGGTACCACGTCGGCATTCCGGGGTATCGCAACCCGGTCCAGAACGCCTACCACGTGGTGCACGAGAGCGTGCGTCTCATCGCCAAGCGCGCCGCGCACACCCAGGTGCGGGTGCGCCCGTGGCTGCAGGACTTCCGAGACTACGCGTTCGACCGGCGGATCTTCGGCGTCACCGAGATCCGCGATCAGATCCGCGGCGCCGACGAGGGCGGCGGCGCCGGCTTCATGCTCTGGAATCCTCGCAACGACTACACGGCGGCCGCACTTCGCGGCAAGAGCCCGCTCGTCGAGAAATGAGACTGGCACGCTCATGAGAATCGCGCTCGTGGTGACGCTGCTGCTGACCGCGGTCCTGATCATGGTCTCGTTCGCCGCCGCCGACCCGCCTGCCAACGAGCTCGGGCGCGTGATGATCCTCGAGTACCACAAGATCGACTACCCCGAGGACCGCTGGACTCGCACGCCGGAGAACTTCCGGCGCGACCTCGAGGCGCTGTACGCCCACGGCTACCGGCTGCAGTCGCTGAACGACCTCCTGGACCGGAAGATCACCGTCGCCGCCGGCTTCACGCCCGTCGTGCTGACCTTCGACGATTCTTCTCCCGGGCAGTTTCGCTACATCGAGCAGAACGGCGTGCTGGAGCTGGATCCGAAGTGCGCGATCGGGGTGCTGGAGGCGTTCTTCAAGGAGAAGCCGGACTTCGGTCGCGCGGCGACGTTCTACGTCCTGCCCGGGGCGAGCCGGCCCAACAAGCTCTTCAACCAGCCCGAGTACGAGGGCAAGAAGCTGCAGTTCCTGGTGAGCCACGGCTACGAGATCGGCAATCACACGCTGTGGCATGCCAACCTCGGCAAGTACCCCGAGCCAGTCGTGCGACAGCAGATTGCGGAGGCGCAGCAGTGGATCCAGCGCCACGTGCCCGACTACCGCATCCGTACCATCGCGCTCCCGCACGGCGTCTATCCGAAGGACGTGGCGTGGGCGCTGGCCGGCAGCGCCAAGGGCTCGACGTACCAGCACGACGGGATCCTGATGGTGGCCGGCGGCGCGGCGCCGTCGCCGTTTTCGAGCGGGTTCGACAGCGCGCGGCTGCCGCGCATCCAGGCTCTGGAGCGCGACCTCGCGTACTGGCTGGCCTACTTCGAGAAGCACCCCGACGAGCGCTTTGTCAGTGACGGCGACGCCGGCAGCGTCACCGTCCCGCGGGTCCGGCGGGTCAAGCTGCGGACCGATCTCCCGGGGAGAGTGCGCGTAATCGAGCGGTGACCTTCGACCCGGAGGGCTACCGGTAGATGAGGTACGACGCCCGGCGATTCAGAAAGCTGCTTCGCTCCATCTCCGTCCATGCCACCAGTCGATCCAGCGACTCCCCCCGCAGAAAGGCCCACATCGTCGACCGGTTCACCAGGAGATTCTGGATCGCCTCCGGTCTGAACTGGTCGCGGTGACGCGCGCGTAGCGCGCTCGCGATGGCGAGGCCGACCGTCACCGGCCGGATGTCCTCCCGGCTGGTGACCAGCATCCGGATGCCGGCACACGGCACTCCGGGATAGCGGTCGGCGCCGAGGGCCGGCGTGAACACGACGGGCTCGAAGGTGACGCCGGGCAGGTGCAGCGCGTTGAGCTCGCCGGCGAGGCCGTGTGGCTCGATCCACGGGGCGCCGACGACCTCGAACGGCTGCTCGGTGCCCCGCCCGACCGACACGTTCGTGGCCTCGAGCAGTCCGACGCCGGAATAGAGGAGCGCCTGTGTCAGCGAGCGGATGTTCGGCGACGGGTTCACCCACGGCAACCCGGTGTCGTCGAACCAGCGGCCGCGGTCCCAGCCTTCCATCGCAATGATCGTCAGGGACACCGGAATCCTGCGCTCGACCGCGGCCATGCGCGCGAACTCGCCGATGGTCATTCCCGTGCGCACCGGCACCGGGTGCGGGGCCGTGAACGACGCGAGGTCCGGGTCCATGAGCGGGCCCTCGACCACCCGACCGTTGAGCGGGTTCGGCCGGTCGAGGACGAGGACCGGGATGCCGTGGCGGGCCGCCTCCTCCATGACATAGACCAGCGTCGTGAGGTACGTGTAGTAGCGGACACCGACGTCCTGGACGTCGAACACGAGGAGATTGATGCCTCGCAGCGTGGCCGCCGTTGGCCGACGCGTCGTGCCGTAGAGACTCCACACGGGTATGCCGGTGATCGCGTCCCGCCCGTTCGCAACCTCGGTATTCGCCTCGCCCGTCAGCCCGTGCTCCGGCGAGAAGATCGCCGCGAGCTTCACGTTCGGCGCCGCCGCGAGGAGGTCGATGCTACGTCGCCCGGCCGAATCGACTCCCGTCTGGTTCGTCACCAGCCCGATGCTGTAGCCGGTCAGTGAGGCGAAATGCTGCGCGGCGAGCACGTCGAGGCCCGTCCGGACCGGCGGGCGCGGCAGCGCAACCGACGGGCGCGGCTTGGCGTCGACGTCGGGATCGGACGCCGTGGCGTTGGCATCGGCCATGGCCACGGTGGTGAGGGGCGGGCGGAAGAGCGTGGCCGCGGCGGCCGCGGCGACCCGCGTCCGCAGCTCGCGAATTTTGTCGGCGCCGCCGCCGCTCGGGTGAACGCGGTTGGTGAGGACGATCAGATAGGTCCGCGACGGTGGATCGATCCATACCGACGTACCGGTGAAGCCGAGGTGGCCCACCGCCTCCGGCGGGAAGAAGATCGAGGCCGTGCGCGAGAACGTGCTGGAGACGTCCCAGCCGAGCGCGCGGCTGCCGTTGCCCTCCGAGGAGCGGGACCACATCAGCTTGATCGTCGTCGGCTTGAAGATGTGCTGACCGTCGAGCACACCGTCGGCGATGAGCATGCGGCAGATGCGGGCCAGGTCGGACGCGGTCGAGAACAGCCCGGCGTGTCCCGCCACCCCGCCCAGCGCCCGCGCCCGCGGGTCGTGCACCTCACCGACGAGCAGCCGGCCGTTGTGAAACTCGGTTGGCGCGATCCGGTCCCGCATGGAGGCCGGTGGATTGAACAGCGTGTCCTTCAGCGCGAGCGGCTTGTAGACGACACGATCGACGTACCGGTCGAGGGAGAGCCCGCTCACCCGCCGCACGACCTCGCCGAGCAGGATGAACCCGGTGTCACTGTACTGGAAGCTGGTGCCGGGCGAATAGTCCAGCGGCAGCTTCGCGATCCCCGCGGCCGCCTTCGGGAACCCGCCGTTCACGCTGCCGCTGGTCGGGATGGCCACGAGCCCCGCGGTGTGCGTGAGCAGCCGTCGGATCGTCACGCCGTCGAGGTCGGCCCGCCGGAACTCCTTCAGATAGCGCCCGACCGGCGCGTCGAGCCGGACCTCGCCGCGCTCGACGAGGGCCATGATCGCCAGCGTGGTCGCGAACGGCTTCGTCAGCGACGCGATGTCGAAGACGGTGTCGCGTGTCATCGGCAGCGGATCGGGCACGATGCGGCGGGAGCCGATCGCCCGGAAGTACAGCGTCTCGTCGCCGCGGCCGACGAGCACGACCACGCCGGGGATCTCCGTGGAGCCAACGGCGTCGGCCATGGCCTCGTCGATGGGGGCGAAGTCGAGCGGGGGATCGGCGGCGCGGGCGGAGCTGAGCGGGATGAGCAGCGCGGCGCCGAACATCAACGCGCTGATCGCGACGGAAGCCCGAGACACGGCTCCGATCTTAACATCGGCCTTGGGCAACGTTGATATCCTAGGAGCCATGCAGGGCGCCCGCCGTGTCTTTGTCACGGGCGGCACGGGGTTCGTAGGCCGCGCAGTGATCCATGCGCTTCGTGCCGAGGGGTACGCGGTGCGCTGCCTGGTCCGGCGCGGCTCCGAGCGAGATCTCCGCGGCTTTGGCGCCATCGAGCGCGTCGAGGGCGACGTGATGGCGCGGCAGACGCTCGACGACGGCATCAGCGGCTGCGACACCGTCGTGCACCTGGTCGGCATCATCCGCGAGCAGCCGGCGATCGGCGCGACCTTCGAGCGCGTCCACGTGCAGGGCACCCAGAACGTGCTCGACGCCGCCGTCGACGTCGGGGTCCGGCGCGTGGTGCACATGAGCGCGCTCGGCAGCCGCCCCGGCGCTCGCTCTCGTTATCACCGCACGAAGTGGGCCGCCGAGGAGGCGGTCCGCAGCAGTCCGATTCCGTGGACGATCTTCCGCCCCTCCGTCATCTATGGACGCGGCGATCAGTTCATCACGCTGCTGAGCAGCATGCTCGAGCGCTTGCCGGTGGCGCCCATCATCGGCAGTGGCCGTCAGCGGCTTCAGCCGGTGCCCGTGGAGCAGGTGGCGCAGGGCTTCGGGCGTGCGCTCGCGCTGGAGACGACCGTCAAGCAGACGTACGACGTGGGCGGTCCGGACGCTGTGTCGATGATCGAGCTCATCGACACCGTCGCCGCCGCCATGCACCGCCGCCGGCCGCTGAAGATTCACGTGCCGATCAGCCTGGTGCGCCCCGCGACGCGGCTGCTCCATCGATTCCCCGGCTTTCCGCTCACTCCGGATCAATTGCTGATGCTCGAGGAAGACAACGTCTGCGATCCCACCGCGTTCTTCACCACCTTCAATCTCACGCCGGTGCCGCTCGCCGACGGTCTTCGCCGCGCGCTCGCCTGATGCCCTTTCGCCACCCCGACCGCTCCGATGCGCTCGACGCTCGCATTGCGACGGAGATCCGCGAGCGACTCGAGGAAGCGATCGATTTCGTCTGTCTCGAGGCGCTCGTCAATCAGCGCCGAGCCACGGGGCGCCCGGCGCCCGTCGCCGACAATGCAGCCGACCGCGCCGAGTACCAGGCCCACGTGGCCGGCTTCCTTCGCATGCTCGGCGATGAGCTGCGCGGCGGAGGCGAGGCCACACCGGCGAGCGAGGCGCACACCGTGCTGCTCGACGCCCAGGTGAGGCTCGCCCGGCAGTTACCGGACTACTGGCAGCGCTTCGAAGCCGTGAGCGCCCGGTACCTGGCCGAGCCAGTCTCAGGCCGCGAGCGGCGCGGCGTGCTCGCGCGACTCTTCGGCCGCGGTTGAGCGCCACGCCGCCAGCGCCCAGAGGTTCTCCACGTCTTCCAGCGCGCGTCGCCACCGCCCGTAGCCTTCGACGATGGCGGCTCGGGCCGTGGCCAGCTCAGCCTCGGCTTCTTCCAGCCGAGTCCGCATCCGCGGCATCGCCGTCGGCACGGCGGCGCCGGGCGGTACTGTCGTCGACAGACGATCCATGAAGTGCGTGACTTCCTCGTACAGCACGTGCTCAACCGCGTTCATCCGGCACCTCCACCCTGACGTTCCGTGGGCCTATATACTCAACAAAAGTTGAGCATGATGTCAAGCGCGATTTCGCCGACCGCCGCGATCTTCGTCGCCAAGTCGGTCCGCACGTTCTGCTACGGATTTCTCGGCATCCTGCTGCCCGTCTATCTGGCCGAGCTCGGGCTCGATGCCCGCGGCGTCGGGCTCGCGGTCACGTGCACGCTGATCGGCAGCGCGGCGCTCACGTGGGCGGTCCGGCGGCCGGCGGAGCGCCTCGGCAGCCGCACCGCGTTGATGGCGCTCGCCGCGCTCTCGGCCGTCGCGGCGACGCTGCTGCTCGCGAGCCGGCAGCCCTGGGCGGTGGTGCTCGCGGCGATGCTGGGGAACGTCGCGGTCGGCACGGGTGAGACGGGGCCCTTTCTCACCGTCGAGCAGGTCGTCATCGCCCGCACGGCGGCCGGCGCGCGCCGCACCACCGTCCTGAGCGTTTACAACTTGCTCGGCTACGCGGCGGGTGCCGTCGGAGCCGGCGTCGTCGGGCTCGCGTCGCGGCGCGGGCTGTTCACGGCCTTTCTCGTGCTGTCGCTCGTCCAGGTCTCCGCTTACACGTTCCTGCCGGCCACGCCGGCTTTGGCGCGACCGCGCACCGGCGCGCCCGGCCCGTCGACAGCGCTCATCCGTCGGCTGGCGGCGCTGTTCTCGCTGGATTCGTTCGCGGGCGGCTTCGTTCTCCAGTCGCTGATCGCGTACTACCTGCACGAGCGCTACGGCCTCGGCCTCGAGGCCCTCGGCCAGGTCTTCTTCGTGGCGCAGATTCTCACCGCGGCGTCTCTGCTCGTCGCGGCGCGGGCGGCGCGCCGGTTCGGGCTGCTCAACACGATGGTGGTCTCGCACCTCGTGTCCAACGTCTTCCTCATCGGCATCGCGGTGGCGCCGACCGCGTGGGTGGCCGTGGCCCTGCTCTACTCGCGCCAGCTCCTGTCGCAGATGGACGTGCCGACGCGTCAGGCCTACGTCATGACGGTCGTCGAGGACTTCGAGCGGGAGACCGCGGCCGCAGTCACCACGCTGTGGAGGACGGTCGCGCAAGCCGTCAGCCCGGCCGTCACGGGCTGGGTGATGGCCGGCATCGCGCTGTCCGCGCCATTCGTGCTGGGCGGGACGCTGAAGATCGCGTACGACGTCCTGCTCTACGCGACGTTCAGAAACGTGAAGCCCCGCGTCGAGGACTGAGGAGCCGCGAGGCACGGCGAGCTGGGACGGCGCCGTGCAGCAGACTACTTGATCGCGACGGCCTTGACCTGCTTGAGGTCGGTGGTGCCCTCGAGCGCCTTGAGGATGCCGTCCTGCACGAGCGTCGTCATGCCGTCGCTCTTCGCCACCTGCACCATCTCCGCCACGCGCGCCTTGTTGGCGATCAGGCGCTTCATCTGGTCGGTGGCCACCAGCAGCTCGTGGATGCCCGCCCGGCCGCGATAGCCGCTCTGGTTGCAGTTCGCGCAGCCCTTGCCCCGATAGAGCACGAAGTCGTTGGAGTACTCGACGCCGAACTTCGCCGCCTCCTCCTTGCCGCCGAAGGCGTGCTCGAGCTCGGTGAACTCCTCCTCGTCCGGCTGGTACTCCTCCTTGCATTCGGTGCAGATGCGCTTGACGAGCCGCTGCGCGAGGACGGCCAGCAGCGCGTCGGCAAAGTTGAAGGGGTCGAGACCCATGTCGAGCAGGCGGATGACCGTCTCCACCGCGCTGTTCGTGTGCAGCGTGCTGAACACGAGATGGCCCGTGAGCGAGGCCTCGATGCCGGTGGCGGCCGTCTCCTCGTCGCGCATCTCACCGACCATGATGACGTCCGGATCGGCGCGCAGGAACGCGCGCATCGCCTGGGCGAACGTGAATCCGATCTTCGGCTGCACCTGTACCTGCCGCAGGCCGTACTGCGTGATCTCGACGGGGTCCTCGGCCGTCCAGATCTTGCGCTCCGGCTTGTTGATGTAGCCGAGGACGGAGTGCAGGGTGGTCGTCTTGCCGGAGCCGGTGGGGCCGACGCAGAGAATGAGCCCGTACGGCTTCTCGGCGGCCGACTTCATCTCGGTGAGGTTGCGCTCCGACATGCCGAGCTTGCCGATGGGGATCGGCTCGCTGGCGGCCAGGATACGCATGACGACGTCCTCGTTGCCGCCCTGGGTTGGCACCGTGGCCACGCGCAGCTCGATGTCCCGGCCGTCCGGCATGCGGAACTTGATCTTGCCGTCCTGCGGCTTGCGCCGCTCCGCGATGTCGAGCGTGGCCATGATCTTGATGCGCGCCACGAGCGCGCGGCGGAAGGCGCCGGGGACCTTCTGGTACTCCGCGCATGCGCCGTCGATCCGCAGCCGGATCATCGTGTCGCGCGCGGCGCCGTAGGGCTCGATGTGGATGTCGGAGGCGCGCGCCTTGAACGCGTCGACGATGATCTGGTTGGCGAGCCGGATGACCGCGCTGTCGTTCTCGTCGACCTCCGCGCCCGCGAGGTCGATCTCCTTCTCGGCGGCTGCCTCGGCGCCGAGGTCCGAGAGAATGTCGCCGATGTTGCCCTTGTTGGCGGCCGCGCCGTCGGCGGCGCCGAGCCACTGCTGGATGTCCTTTCGCAGGCCGACCGCGAGCGCGACCTTGTGACCGCGCATCACCTGGTGGATCGAGTCCACCTTCTGGATGTCCTGCGGATTGTCGATCAACACGACGATGTTGCCCTGCTCGTCGCGCCGCAGCGGCAGCCAGAGGTTGCGCTTGAGGAACTCGATCTTCAGGTCGCGCATCAGGTCGGGGGGCGGAATGAGCTTCTCGCTGAACTCGAAGAACGGCACCCGGTAGAACTGGCTCAGCGAGGCGCCGACTTCCGCCTTCGGCACCTTGTACTGCTCGATCAGCACCGTCTCGACGTCGAGCTGCTTGGTGCGCGCGGTGGCGACCGCCTTGTTCAGCTCGTCCTGCGTGACCAGTCCCTGGGCGAGCAGGTAGTCGAACTTGTTGCCGCGCTTCTGCACCAGCATCTGCTGCGTATGGAACGCCACCCCGAGCGTCTTCGCGATGCGGGCGACGTTGCTCTCGTCTTCCTTGGTGAAGCGGCCGCCCCGCTTCTTGTTCAGCAGCTGGATGACGCCGACCACCGTTCTCGTCTCGTGCAGGATCGGCATGGCCAGGATCTGTTGCGTCCGGAAGCCGGTCCGCTTGTCCCACGAGGCATCGAACCGGAGCTTCGGGCTCACCTTCGATAGCTCGCCGGCGTTGTAGGCGTCGGCGATGTTCACGGTCTGCGGGTTGAAGGCGACGAAGCCGGCCACCGAGTTCTCGTTGATCGGGACCCGGATCTCCTTGACGGTGTCGAGGGCGAGGAACTTCGAGAAGAGCTCCTTCTTGTCGGGGTCGACGACGTAGAGCGTCATGCGCTCGGTGTCGAGGAACGACAGGATCTCGCCTTGCACCTCGAAGAAGATGGCGTCGAGGCTCTTGGCGGAGTGGATCCGGTCGATGAGCGCGACGAGCTTCTGCTCGTTTGCGAGCCGCTCTTGCAGGCTGGAGACAGAGTCTTGGCCGGCCACCGCCCCTCCTTGTTGACGCCTCGACTACCTTAACAAGTTCGGGGGCTTGGACCCACCAAGCTTCTCTAGAACACGGGCCGCTCCACGTACGACCCCCACAGGTTGCGTAGCCGCACGACGATTTCCCCCATGGACGCACCAGCCCTCACCGCGTCAATGGTCGGTCCCATGATGTTACCCCCCGGATCGGCAGCCACCTCCACGAGCCGGTCGAGCCGCCGCCCGACCTCGGCCGCGTCGCGCCGGCCGCGCGCGGCCCGCAGCCGCGCGACCTGACGCGCTTCCACCTCGGCGTCGATCCTGTGGATCGGGATGTCGACCGCCGCCGGAGGCTCGACGTACGTGTTGACGCCGATGACCGGGGCCTCCCCGGACGCCTTGCGCCGCGCAAACTCGTAGGCGGAGTCGGCAATCTCGCGCTGGAACCAGCCGGTCTCGATGGCGGCGATGGTGCCGCCCATCTCGTCGACCTTGCCGAGGATGGCGAAGATCTCGGCCTCGATGCGGTTGGTGAGCGCCTCCACGTAGTAGGACCCGCCCAGGGGATCCGCCACGCTGGCCACGCGCGTCTCGTCGGCGATGATCTGCTGCGTGCGCAGGGCCACCTTCATCGCCATCTCCGAGGGGATCGCGTACGCTTCATCGAGGCCGTTGGTGTGCAGCGACTGCGCGCCGCCCAGGACCGCGGACAGCGCCTGCAGCGCCGTGCGCACGATGTTGTTCATCGGCTGCGCCTTCGTGAGCGTGGCCGCCGCTGTCTGGCAGTGGAAGCGCAGGCGCATCGACTCGGCCCGGGTGGCGCCGAAACGCTCCTTCATGATCTTCGCCCACACCCGACGCGCGGCCCGGAACTTGGCGACCTCCTCGAAGAAATCCGCCTGGGCGACGAAGTAGAACGCCAGCCGCGGCGCGAAGCGGTCCACGGCCATCCCGCTCCGCGTGACCTCCTCCACGTAGGCGATGCCGTTGGCCATCGTGAACGCGACTTCCTGGACCGACGTCGCCCCCGCCTCCGAGATGTGATAGCCGCTGATGTTGATCGGGTTGTAGCGCGCCATGTGCTCGGCGCAGTACACGATCATGTCGCGCATGATCCGCATCGACGGCCGGATGGGAAAGATCCACTCCTTCTGGGCGATGTACTCCTTCAGGATGTCGGCCTGCACGGTCCCCGAGAGCGCGTTCAGGTCGTCGCCGCGCTGCTGGGCGACGGCGATGTACATGGCGAGCAGGATCCAGGCGGTGGGGTTGATCGTCATCGACACCGAGATGCGCTGCAGGTCGATGCCGTCGAACAGCGCGGCCACGTCGTCGATGGTGTCCACGGCCACGCCCTCGCGCCCCACCTCGCCGAGCGCGCGCGGATCGTCGGAGTCATATCCCATGAGCGTGGGCATGTCGAAGTCGACCGACAGCCCCGTCTGTCCGTGGTCGATGAGATACCGGAAGCGCCGGTTGGTGTCCTCGCCGGTGCCGAAGCCGGCGATCTGGCGCATCGTCCACAGCCGCCCGCGATACATGGTCGGGTACGGCCCGCGCGTGAACGGCCAGCGGCCGGGCAAGCCGATGTCCTCGGCCGGCGTGTCCGCGATGTCCTGCGGCCCATAGACGCGCTGCACCGGCAGTCCCGAGCCCGTGCGCCAGTCCTGCCGGCGCTCGGGCTGGCGTGCCAGGAACTCCTTCAGCTCGCGCGCCTCCCAGTCGGCGCGCTCGCGTCTCGCCCGCTCGATGGCCTCCGGATCGAACATTCACGACGCTCCTGTCTTCTCGTGATAGAGATCGCGGTCGTCGATCACCCGCCGCGCCTTGAACTCGGTGCGGGGCAGCTCGCCGGGGGAAACGAGCTCGACGATCGGCGTGACGCCGAGCCGGGCGCGCAGCCGCTCCTTCATCGTGGCCGCCAGCGCGGCGCGTGTCGCGGTCTCCCCGTGCGTGGCCGCGAACTCCGCGCGCACGAGGAGCTCGTCCATCGTCTCGCGGCGCGACACGATCACGCAGAACTCGCCGCCGAAGCCGTCGATGGCGCGCAGCACGTCCTCGATGGCGCTCGGATAGATGTTCTCACCGCGCACGATGATCATGTCGTCGATGCGTCCGTAGAGTCCCTGCGGCAGCCGCGGGTAGGTGCGCCCGCACGGGCACGGCTCGTCCGTCCACCGTGCGCGGTCACCGGACACGAGGCGGATCATCGGCTGCGACGTCCGCTCGAGATGCGTGTACACGGGCGTGCCCTCGGCGCCGAACGGCACCGGCTCGAAGGTCGCCGGGTCGCACACCTGCGTGTAGACGATGTCCTGCCAGAGGTGCATCCCGGTGCGATAGCGGCACTCGCCGTTGGTCATCCACGGTGACATCTCGGCCATGCTGCCCATGTCGATGCACGCGCCGCCGAACGTCTCCTCGATCAACCGCCTGGTGGCCGGGATGCCCGCGCCCGGCTCACCCGAGAAGAACAGCGTCCGGAAGCCGAGCGATTTCGGCTCGACGCCTTCACGGCGCGCCGCCTCCGCGAAGTGGAGCGCGTAGGACGGTGTGCCGTAGAACGCCGTCGGGCGCAGCGCCTGCGCCCACTGGACGGCCATGAGCGTCTGCCCCGGCAGCCCCGCCCCGAACGGAAACACGGTGGCGCCGAGGCGCTCGCAGCCCTTCAGCGCGCCCCAGGAGCCGAGGTACAGGCTGAAGAACGAGGCCACCAGCACGCGGTCGTCGGGGCGCACGCCGGCTGCCCAGAGAATCCGCGCGTGCGCCTCGCCGATCCGCTCCCAGTCGTCGGCGCCGATCCCGAAGACGGTCGGCCGCCCCGTGGTGCCGCTGGTGCCATGGATCCGCGCGACGTCCGACGGCTCGATGCAGAGGTAGTCGCCGAACGGCGGTGCGGTGGCTTGCGCGGCGCGCAGATCGTCTTTGCGGACGACCGGGAACCGGACGAGGTCGTCGAGCGAGCGCAACGTGGATGGCGATACGCCGGCCGCCTCCCAGTGACGGCGGTAGAACGCGCTGCGCTCCCAGGCGTATGCGATCTGGTGGCGAAGCTTCTCGAGGATCACGGCGTCACGGCGGGAGGGCGGCGCGCACTCGAGCTGAGGCGTCCAGTGCTCGGCGTCCGCGGCCGGCCGCCAGCCGGCATCGTAGCGCGGCGGCCAGGCCCTCATCGCACGCGCCGCCGGGCGTCGACGGCCGCCCGCACGCGCGCGACGATGTCCTCGGGCGGGGTATCCTGCAGGACGACGTCGGCGACGCCGGAGCGCTCGAGCTGCGGCACGTCCTCGTCGGGGATGACGCCGCCCACGATGAGCGCGACGTCCTCGGCCTCGTGCTCGGAGAGCAGCCGCGCGATCAGCGGCACCAGCGTGAGGTGGGCTCCGGAGAGGATGCTGATTCCGATCGCGTCGACGTCCTCTTGCACCGCCGCCGCCACGACCTCCTCCGGCGTGCGGTGCAAGCCGGTATAGATCACGTCCATTCCGGCGTCGCGCAGCGCCCGGGCGACGATCTTCACGCCGCGATCGTGACCGTCGAGTCCGACCTTGGCCACCAGGATGCGAATCGGCGCCGCCATCGCCTTCTCCACATACAGGATAGCGGGCCCACGGGCAACTCCGGGCCGCCGCGGTCAGACCGGCGCGGGCACCGAGGGCGGCCGCGCGGCGCGCGGCAACGGCAGGCGCAGGTCGCGACATCGCTTGCGCAGGGTGTTCCGGTTGACTCCCAGCAGGCGCGCGGCCCGCAGCTGGTTGCCGCCGGTCATCGCGAGCGCGTGCACGAGCAGCGGCCGCTCGAGGAGACTCATCGCCTCGCGGTGCACCCGCGGGGATTTCGCGGCAAGGAGTTGCTCCACGATGGCGGGCACGACGTCCGTCATCGCCCGCGCGAGAAGCTTCATGTCTGGCATCGGGACCTCCGGCACTCGAGTGCGTCTACCGGGCCGCGATGACCGGTCTGCCGCCACCGTGCTGTGGCAGTTGCGACGCAGTCGAGCAAGGCGCGTGCCGCAGTGTACGAGGAATGATCGACAGCTACGGCAGGCAGTTAGGCCGGTGTCGGCCGCCCGGCCATTGCCGCCCGCATGGGCAACCGCTCCTCCGCTGCTCGTGTCTTCAGCACGCCTCTTGACCATGCAGCCGCGGCTCATGTACTGGCAGAGGCGTGGACGCCAACGCCGTGGGCGAATCCGGGGTCAAGCAGCTGGCCGCACTGGTCGGGCTGTCTATCGATCCGCTCGATCTGCCGAACGTCGTCGTCGCCTTGCGTGTCCTGCTCGGCGCCGCGGATCTCGTCCGCGAGTTTGCGCTTGCCGACGACGTCGAGGCCGCGCCCGTCTTCCGCCCATGATCGGGCCCCAGGCGCGAGCCGTCGACATCGCCGCCGCCGTGCGTGCCCGACGCGTCTCCGCGCGCGACGTCGCGGCCGCCGCGCTCGCGCGCATCGCCGGGCGCAACGCCGCGCTCAACTGCTTCACCCACGTTCGGCCCGATGAGGCGCTCGAGGAGGCGGCCCGCATCGACGCGCGCGTGGAGGCGGGCGAGGACGTCGGGCCGCTGGCCGGCGTGCCGTTCGCCGTCAAGAATCTCCTCGACGTGCGCGGGGTCACGACGCTGGCCGGCTCGAAGATCTTCGCCGAGCGCCCGCCGGCCGCACGGGACGCCACGGCCGTCGCCGCGCTGCGCCGCGCCGGGGCGGTGCTCGTCGGGACGCTGAGCATGGACGAGTTCGCGTTCGGGTTCACGACGGAGAACCCCCACTATGGTCCGACCCGCAATCCGCACGATCTCGCACGCGTACCGGGCGGCTCGTCCGGCGGCGCGGCGGCGGCCGTGGCCGCCGGCCTGGTGCCGCTCGCGCTCGGCTCCGATACCAACGGCTCGATTCGAGTACCGGCGGCGTTCTGCGGCGTCTTCGGACTCAAGCCGACCTACGGACGGGTCTCGCGCGCGGGCGCCGCGCTGTTCGCCGCGTCGCTGGATCACGTGGGGCCATTCGCGCGCTCCGTCGCCGATCTCGCCGCCGCGTTCGACGCCATCCAAGGGCCGGATACGCGGGATCCCGTGGCGAGCGACGCGCCCGTCGTGCCGTGCGCGCCGCACGTCGGCCGGGACGTGGAGGGGCTGCGCCTCGCCGTGGCCGGTGGCCACTTCGCGCGCAACGCCGAGCCCGAGGCCCTCGACGCCGTGCGAAAGGTCGCGAAAGCGCTGCGCATCCGTCGCGAGGTGGAGCTGCCGGAGTCGCACCGCGCACGCGCGGCGGCAATGGTGATCACCGCCGTCGAGGGGGCGAACCTACATTTCCCGGATCTGAAGGCGCGCGCGAAGGATTTCGATCCCCTCACGCGCGACCGCTTCCTCGCCGGCGCGCTGCTTCCCGCTTCCGTCTACGTCCAGGCGCAGCGCTTCCGCGCGTGGTACCGGGCGCGCGTGGCAGAAATCTTCCGTGAGATCGACGTACTGCTGACGCCGACGGCGCCGTGGCCGGCGCCGCTCATCGGCGCGCCGCGCACGCGGCGCGTCGACGACGCCGAGGTCATCGTGCGCGCGCACTCCGGTGTGTTCACGCAGCCGCTGTCGTTCGTCGGGCTGCCCGCGATGTCGGTCCCGCTCGCCGCACCGGGTGTCTTGCCGCTCGGCATCCAGCTCGTGGCCGCGCCGTTCGGCGAGCCCATGCTGTTCCGCGTCGCGGCGCACCTCGAGCGGGACGGGCTCGTGTCCGCACCCCTCGCGGGCGGCTGAAGCGCAAAACTTTGCACGAGGCAGGCACCCGCCTCCCTCGTCCTGACCGCAGATTTCACCGCCGACCGGGCAGCGCTCGCGTCGGACGCGGGTTTCGAGCCGTGGCACCCCTCTTGCCCCCACTCATGAGCTGTCATGAGATTGTCACTGCCGTCCGCGCCGGAAGCCGTCGCCGCCCGTGTCGCCGCCTGCCCGGATGCCCTTGCCGTGAGCGCCGCCGACGACACATTGACGTATGCAGAGCTCGACGAGCGCGCCCGCCACCTTGCCGACCGGCTCCACGACCTCGGCGTGGGGCCCGACATGGTCGTCGCGGTGTTGCTCCCGCGCTCCGCAGCCCTCCTCGTCGCAACGCTCGGCGTGTCGAAGGCCGGCGCCGCGTACCTGCCGCTCGATCCGGCCACGCCGGCCGAGCGGCTTGCCTTCATGCTGCAGGACTGTGGTCCACGTGCTGTGATCGCCGATCCGCAGGCCGGCAGTCCCGTGCCGGACGGACCGTGGGCCGAGCTCGATATCCGGGAGGCAACTCAGGAGCCGGGCGGCGGCCCCCGCCGGTACGACGTCATCAAGCCGGAGCACCTCGCTTACGTCATCTATACATCGGGATCGACAGGGCGCCCCAAGGGCGTGGAGATCAGCCACGGGAGCCTCGCGAACCTCATCGCCTGGCACTGCCGCGCCTTCGCCGTCATGGCCGACGACCGCGCACACTTCTACGCGAGCCCGGCATTCGACGCGGCAGTGTGGGAGACGTGGCCGTACCTCGCCGCCGGCGCCAGCATTCACGTGCCGCCGGACGACGTCCGGCTGGACCCCGAGGCGCTGCGCGACTGGATGGTGGCCGAGCGCCTCACGCTCGCCTTCGTGCCGACGCCGATCGCGGAACGACTGATCGCGCTGCCATGGCCGCCCGGCACGCCGCTCCGCGCGCTGCTGACGGGCGCCGACACACTGCATCGTTATCCGCCGCCTACGCTGCCGTTCACGCTCGTGAACAACTACGGCCCCACCGAGGCCACGGTCGTGACGACTTCGGGGCCTGTGCCGTGCGAGCCGACGCCTGATAGCGTCCCCTCCATCGGCCGGCCGATCGACAACGTCGAGGTCTTCATCCTGGACGACGCGCAGCGGCCGGTGGCGCCGGGCGCGATCGGCGAGCTCTGCATCGGCGGCGCCGGACTCGCCCGCGGCTATCGGCACCGTGCCGAGCTGACCGCCGAGCGTTTTGTGCCGCATCCGAGCGCGCCCGGTGCGCAACTCTACCGGACAGGCGACCGCGCACGCCGGCTGTCCGACGGCACCCTCGCGTTTCTCGGTCGGCTGGACGAGCAGGTGAAGATTCGCGGCCATCGCGTCGAGCTCGCCGAGATCACCGCCGCGCTGACCAGCCATCCGGCCGTCATCGCGGCGGCAGTCGTCACGCACGACGGCGCCGACGGCGAGCATCGGCTGGTGGCGTACGTCACGGCGGCGCCCGGTGTCCCGCTCGGGCGCGAGACGCTGGTGACCTGGCTTCGCCGCCGCCTGCCCGATTACATGCTGCCGGCGACGTTCGTGACAGTGCCGGCGCTGCCGCTGACCCCCAACGGCAAGGTGGATCGCGCCGCGCTGCCGACGCCGGACGCGGCCAACATGCTGCGCGAGCCCGCCGTGGTCACGCCGCGCACCGCGGTCGAGACCGAGGTGGCCGGGATCCTGGCCGGCCTGCTCGGCATTCCGGAGGTCGGCGTGCATGACAACTTCTTCCTGCTCGGAGGGCACTCGCTCCTCGGGACGCAGCTGATCGTCCGCATCCGCGACGCGTTCGGCGTGGATCTCGGGCTCCGAACGCTGTTCGATTCCCCGACCGTCGCCGAGCTCGCCTCGGAGATCGAGCGCGCGCGCCGGCTGGAGCGCGCCGCATGAGCGGGGGTGAACGCTAGGTGCCCGGCGGCACTCCCGCGACGCGCCTTCAGCCCGGCGCCCGGGCCGACCGTACAGTCCGTCGTGGCCCGACGTCGATCCCGCGCGCGAGCCGGAGCCGGCCGCTGCCGCTGTCGTTCGCGCAGCAGCAGATCCTCCTGCACGCGCAGCTCGCGCCGGGCTTGCCGCTCTACAACGAGGCCGTCACGCTGCGCTACCGCGGCGTGCTCGACCGGGGCGCGACGGCACGCGCACTCGCGAGCCTGATCGCGCGGCACGAGGCGTGGCGAACCGTGTTCCGCGTCGAGGACGACCGGCCCGTGCAGATCGTTCTGCCCCCCGGCCCCGTGCAGCTGCCGGCGCACGATGTGCGCGGGCTCCACGCCGCGGCCCGCGAGCCGGAGGCCATCCGCCTGGCGACGGCCGACGCGCTGGCCCCCTTCGATCTCACCACCGGCCCGCTGCTGCGCGCGCGACTCGTGCAGGTCGACGACGACGACGCGCGCCTGTACATGACGCTGCACCACGTCATCTTCGACGGCTACTCGCTGTACCAGATCGTGGTGCCCGAGCTCGCCGCGCTCTACAGGGCGGCGACGGACACCGCGGCGCACGCGATGCTTCCGGAGCCGCCGTTGCAGTACGCCGACTGGGCGGTGTGGCAGCGTGGCGAGCTCGAACGTGGCGCGTGGGCGCGCCAGCTCGAGTTCTGGCGCAAGCAGCTCGGTGGCGACCTGCCGCGGCTCGACGTGGCCGACCGTCCCCGGCCGCCGGTGCAGAGCTACCGCGGTCGCACGCATACGTTCACGCTGCCGGCCGCGCTGGCGGCCCGGCTGAAGAGCGTGAGCCGCGACGAGCGCGCCAGCCTGTACATGACGCTCCTCGCCGCCTTCTTCGCGCTGCTCCAGCGGTACACCGGTGAGAACGATCTGCTCATCGGCTCCGTGAGCGCGGGCCGCAAGCTGCCCGATGTCGCGAGCCTGCTGGGATTCTTTGCCAACCCGATCGCGCTGCGCGCCACTGCCGGCGACGATCCGTCGTTCCGTACCCTGCTGCGCCGCGTACGCGACGTCACCCTCGATGCGCTGAGCAACGACGACGTGCCGTTCGAGCACATCGTCGCCGCGCTGCAGCCCGCGCGCGATCCGGGTCGCCATCCGTTCTACCAGATCGTGTTCGCCCTGGAGGCGCCGCTGGCCACGCTGCCGGAGCGCTGGGACCTGCGCCATCTCGACGTCGACACCGGCACCGCGAAGTTCGATCTCTACCTCGAGATGAACGACCGCCCCGACGGCCTCGGTGGCCGGTTCGTGTACGCCGTGGACCTGTTCGAGCCGACCACCATCGAGCGGATGGCGCGTCACTACGCCAACATCCTCACCGCCATCGTCGAGGATCCGGGCGTCCGGCTGTCCGCGCTGCCGATGCTCGGACCCGGGGAGCTGCGCCAGGTGCTGGTCGACTTCGCGCAGGCGCCCCCCGCGTTCCCCGCGACCGAGACGGTGCACGGTCGTGTCGCGAGTCATGCGGCGCGCACGCCGGACGCCGTCGCCATCGTCGATGGCGCGCGGCAGCTCACCTATCGCGCGCTGCAGGCCCAGGCGGCGGGAGTCGCCGCCCGTCTGCGAGCCCTCGGCGTCGGCCGCGACAGCGTGGTGGGCGTCTACGCCGGCCGCTCCGCGGACACGATCGCCGCCTATCTCGGTGTGCTGCAGACCGGTGCGGCATACCTGCCGCTCGATCCGGCGTACCCGCGTCCGCGCCTGGCCATGATGCTGCAGGACGCGGCCGTGCGCGTCGTGCTCGCCGATCGCCGCGCACCGCTGCTGCACGCGCCGGGCGTCACGCGCCTGTGGCTCGACGAGCCGGCGGATCCCACCGGCGGCCCCGCGGCACACGCGCTGGACGCGGTCGCGTACGTGCTGTTCACCTCGGGATCGACCGGCCGTCCCAAGGGCGTGATGGTGCCGCACCACGGGATTCTGCGGCTCGTGTTCGGCCAGAGCTATGCGCAGCTCGGGCCCGGCGAGACCGTGCTCCACCTCGCCACACCGGTCTTCGATGCCGCGACCTTCGAGATCTGGGGGGCCCTGCTGCATGGCGCTCGCTGCGTCGTGCATCCTCCGGGAGTGCCGACGCCGCGGACCCTGCGCGAGCTGATCGGCGCCCATGGCGTCACCACGCTCCTGTTCACGACGTCGATGTTCAACCTCGTGGTGGACGAAGACGCGACCGCACTGCGCGGGGTGCGCCAGGTGCTGGTCGGCGGCGAGGCGCTGTCGCCGCGCCACATGGCGCGAGCGGCGGCCGCGCTGCCGGGCGTGCGCTTCGTGAACGTGTACGGGCCGACGGAAGCGACGACGTTCGCCGCGTGCCATCCGATTCCGCTGCCCATCGACCCGGCCGCGCCGAGCATTCCCATCGGGCGTCCCATCGCCGGCACCGAGATCTACCTGCTCGACGAGCATCGGCAGCCGGTGCCGGTCGGCGTGGCGGGCGAGCTCTACATCGGCGGGGCCGGAGTCGCGCGCGGCTACGTGAACCGGCCCGAGCTGACCGCCGAGCGGTTCGTCGCCCATCCCTTCCGCGCCGACGACGACGCGCGCCTCTATCGCAGCGGCGACCGCGCGCGCTGGCGGCCCGATGGCACGCTGGACTTCCTCGGCCGGCGTGACGGCCAGGTCAAGGTCCGCGGCGTGCGGGTGGAGCTCGGCGAGATCGAGGCGGTGCTCACATCGCATGAAGCGGTGCGCGAGGCCGCGGTGATCGCCGCCGACGGTCCGGGCGGCGACCGGATGCTCGTCGCCTATGTGGTCGCCGAGGCCGGCGCGGCGCCGGAGCCGACGGCCCTGCGCGCGTTTCTACAGGCGCGCCTGCCGGCCGCGTTCGTTCCCGCGCGCGTGATGCCCGTGCCCGCGTTGCCGCTCATGCCGAACGGCAAGCTGGACCGCCGTGCGCTGCCGGCGGTGGATCCGTCGCGCGACCGCGTCGCCGCCGCGCCCGCGCGCGGGCCGCTGAAGCGTCAGCTCGCGCTCGTGTGGGCCGAGCTGCTCGGGCTGCCGAGCGTCGGCGCCGACGAGGATTTCTTCGAGCTCGGCGGACACTCGCTGCTCGCGGTGCGGATGCTGCAGCGCGTTCAGCAGCTCTACGGCATCACGCTGCCACTGGCCGCGCTCTACGGGCATCCGACCATCGAGGGGCTGGCCGATGCGCTGCTGCGGCACGACGCGGCCGCGTACCGCAGCCCGATGATCAAGCTTCGCGAAGGCACCGGGGCCCCGCTGTTCTTCTTCCACGGCGACCTCAACGGCGGCGGTTTTTACTGCAAGAAGCTCGCGCGCACGCTCCCGGGCCCCCGCGCGGTGTGGGTGGTGCACCCGCTCGGCATCGACGGTGGCCCGGTGCCCCCGAGCATCGAGGCCATGGCACGCCAGCACGCGGCGGACATCGTCGCCGCCGCGCCCGAGGGAGCGATCGTGCTCGGCGGGTACTGCAACGGCGCGCTCGTGGCGTGGGAGACGGCGCGAGTCCTGACTGCGCGCGGCCGGACCGTCGAGCGCGTCATCGTGGTGGCCGCGGACGCCGACACGCGCTTTGCCCGGCTGCGTCGTCCGCTCACGCTGCTGGCGCGGCTGGCGGGCGCGAGCACGGCAGCCGCGATGCAGCAGTTCGCGCGCCTGCGGTTCTTCGCCGCGCGGGTCCGCGCCTCGCGCGGCCACGACGGCGTGGCGCTGGCCGCGCGCAGCATCGCTCACGTCGCGAGCCAGCTCGCCCACGCGCTGCGCCCGCGCGGGGCGCACGGGGCGGCGCCGGCGCGCACGTTCGATCGCTACTTTTCGCTGGTCATGAGCTACGTGCCCGGACCATGGCCCGGTCACCTGGTCGTGTTCTGGCCCGGAGCCGAGCGCGCCGCACGGCCCGGAGACCCGACGCTCGGCTGGGGCGCTCTCGCCGCGACGGTGGAGGTGCACGTCGTGCCCGGCGACCACGACGAGATCGTCACACGGCACATCGCGCGGATCGCGGAGCTGCTCGGCCCGCACCTGTGACGGCGACGTGGCCGGCGGCTGCGGGCCACGTGACGCTCACGCCGAATCAGGTGCACGTCGTGCGCGCCCTTCTCGACGTGCCGGCCGACGATCTCGCGCGCCTGGCCGAGTCCCTCAGCGCCGACGAGCGCGCGCGCGCAGCGCGATTCCGGCTGCCCTGCCACCAGGCCCGCGCGCTCGCCACCCGCGGGTACCTTCGCGCGATCCTCGGCCGCTACACCGGCCTCGCCCCCGCCAGCCTGCGTTTCGCCGCCGGCCGGCACGGCAAGCCCTATCTGGTGGGCCCGGCTGGCCCGGCGGCGCTCCGCTTCAACGTCGCGCATTCCGAGCAGCTGCTCCTCGTCGCGCTCGCCTGGAACCGCGAGGTCGGTGTGGATGTCGAGCGCGAGCGTGACGACCGTGTCGACATCGAGGTGGCGCGCCGGGTGCTGGGCGAGCATGTCGCCGAGCACCTGACGACGCTGTCGGCGCCCGCCCGCACGCACGCGTTCTTCGCGCTGTGGACGCTCCACGAGGCGGCGGTGAAGGGCACGGGAGCCGGGCTCGGCGATGACGGCGACGGGGCCGCGCGGGGCGGCTTCAGTGTGCGTGAGCTCGAGATCGACGACGGCTTTGCGGCGGCGGTGGCGGTCCAGGGCGGTGCGGAGGCGATCCGCTGCTGGACCTGGACGCTGCCTAGAACTTCCACTCCGTGAAGAGCTTCTCCTTGAACGCGCTGAGCTCCTCGACCTGCTTGGCCGCGCCGTTGCCCTTGCGCGTCAGCTCGATGAACTTCTCGTCCATCCGGTTCAGCCGATGGGCGAGCACCTCGGCCAGTGTGTGCAGGAGCTTGAACGCCGCCACGCTCTCCTCGCGCACGAGTCGCTCGAACTGCGCCTTTGTCAGCAGCGCGAGCTCGCACTTCGTCTTGGCCATGACCGTCGCGGTGTGGGTGCCATCCGTGAGGAGGCTGATCTCGCCGAAGACGGCCGGTCCGTCGATGGTCGCCAGGACCTCCGGCGCTCCCGCCTTCAGCACGTCCACGGTGCCGGTCAGCAGCACGACCAGGCCCTGCGCCTTTTCGCCTTCCTTGTAGACCGGCACCCCGCCCTCGAGCCGGGCCGGCACCATCACGCGCAGGATGTGCTCTGTCTGCTCGAACGACAGCCCGCGGCACAGCACGGTGCGAATGATCTGGGCCATCTCCGACGGCGTCATCGTCATACCCCCCGCAAGACGGTGGCGCGCCCCACCCGCCCGATGGCGACGATGTAGGCGGCGGTCCGGAACGAAACCTTGCGCTCGCGCGCGACGCGCGCGAGCGTGGCATACCCCTCGCGCATGTGGCGTTGCAGCTCCGTGGTCACCTTCTCTTCGTCCCAGGTGAACTGCTGGATGTTCTGTGCCCACTCGAAGTACGACACGGTGACGCCGCCGGCGTTCACGTAGATGTCGGGCAGCACCACCACCCCGCGCTCGGTCAGCGCCTCGTCCGCCTCGGGCGTCGTCGGCGCGTTGGCCGCCTCCAGCACGATGCGGGCGCGAACGTCCTTGGCGTTCTTCACGGAGATCACGCCGCCCAGCGCCGCCGGCACCAGGACGTCGACGTCGAGGGCGAGCAGCTGCTCGTTGTCGATCGCCTCCGCACCGGGGAAGCCCATCACCGACCGCGTCCTGGCCACGTGAGTGGCCAGGGCCGGGATGTCGAGCCCGGGACGATAGTGGATGGCGCCGGTCACGTCGGACACGGCCACGACCTTGCCACCCCGCTGTCGCAGGAAGCGGGCCGTCCAGGAGCCGACGTTGCCGAAGCCCTGGACGGCGAAGGTCTTGTCGCGGACCTCGCCGGCGTTCGCGTCGCGCAGGTACTCTTCGAGCGCGAAGACCACGCCACGCCCGGTTGCCTCCTCGCGACCGCGCGAGCCGAAGAGCTCGACCGGCTTGCCGGTGACGACGGCGGGCGAGAAGCCGTGCAGCCGCGAGTATTCGTCCATGATCCACGCCATCACCTGCGCGTTCGTGTTGACGTCGGGCGCGGGGATGTCCGTGTGCGGGCCGATGATCTCGTGGATCTGCTGCACGAACTTGCGCGTGAGGCGCTCGAGCTCGCCCGGTGAGAGCTTCGCGGGATCGACCGTGATGCCGCCCTTGGCGCCGCCGAACGGCAGGTTCATCACGGCGGTCTTCCACGTCATGAGCGAGGCCAGTCCCTGCGCCTCGTCCATGTCCACGCTGGGGTGGTAGCGCAGGCCGCCCTTCATGGGGCCGCGGCTCTTGTCGTGCTGCACCCGATAGCCGATGAACGTCCCGAGCTCGCCGTTGTCGAGGGTGATCGAGACGTCGACCTTCACCTCGCGGTACGGCGTGACGAGCATGCGCTCGATCGCCGGCGAGAGGTCCATGACGCGCGCGGCCTTCTTGAAGTAGTAGTTGACCTCTTGCACGGGCGACATATCGAAAAGTCTACGACACGCGTTCGATCCGCCCGCCAGAAGAACTGCCGACGGCTCGATCAGGCGCCCTCGCCGGCAGGCGGGGTGCCCCGCGCACAGGGCACCCGCTCGGCCGCCATCCGTTCGTCCGGTCAGTGATCGCGCCAACTTAGCGATCTCGCGCGCGTGGCGCGCGCGTTGCGACGCCTGCCGGCGCGATGCGACCCTCGCTCACCACCGCCTGCCTCGTCGCGCTCACTGCCTTCGGACTGCCGGCAGGCTCGGCGTCGCAGACGATGCAGTACGCCTACGACGCCGCCGGGCGCCTCAGCGTCGTGGCCGATGCACGGGGTGACGTCGCGGTCTACGACTACGACGCGGTCGGCAACCTGCTGTCGATCCGGCGCCTGACCGTCGGTGACCTCGCCGATCCGGTTGCCATCGCGGTCGTCGCACCGGGCGCCGCCCGCCCCGGCGCGACCGTCTCCATCTTCGGCAAGGGCTTCGCCTCCGCGCCGCCGAGCAACGGCGTGAGCTTCAACGGCACGACGGCGACGGTGCTCGCGGCCTCCGCCACGCGCCTCACCGTCATCGTTCCACCCCACGCGACCACGGGCCCCATCCGTGTCAGCGCTCCGCGCGGCTCGGCGATGTCGCCGGAGCCGTTCCGGGTGCTCGGCGACCTCTCGGTCGCGCCGGCCACAGCACTCCTGGCGCCGGGCGGACGCATGCAGTTCGCCGCCGTGACGGCCGACGGCACACCGGCGGCGGTGCGCTGGAGCGTCGACGGCCTGGTCGGCGGCAACGCCGCGCACGGCACGATCGCGCCCGACGGTCTGTACATCGCCCCCGCCGACCCCGTTGCCAGCGTGCGCGTCGCCGCCGTGAGCCTCGACGACGCGGCGCTCGAAGCCGCCGCGCTGGTGAGCGTCGCCGCCGCGCGGCCGATGTTCCTCGTGGCGCGGTCCGTTGCGGTCGACGCCGCCCCGACGTCGCATCGAGCGGAGGTCGTCGTGACGGCGAGCGCGGCCGTCGCCCACGCGCTGCGCGCCGATGTCACCGCCACGGCCAGCGTGGCCGTCAGCGCGGGCGCCGCGTTTGCGATGGCGCCGCCGGTCACGACCCACGGCACGCCGGTGATCACCGACGTGCTGCCCGCCGTCGCCGCGCGCGGCGAAACGTTGCAGCTGCGCGTCGAGGGCGCAGGCTTCGACGGCGCCACCCGACTGGAATTCCTCGCCGGGCCGGACGCCGACGCGGCGGTCTCGGTCTCCACCCCGGTGGTCAGTGCCGATGGCCGCGAGGCGGTCGTCGAGATCCACATCGCCGCCGATGCTGCGCCGGGGCCGCGCGTCGTCCGTATCGTCACGCCGGGCGGCGGCTCCGACCGCGCCGGCCTCGACGGCAACGTCTTCACCATCCACTGAGGAGGAGCGCTGTGCGCATTCGCGCTGTCGTGTCGCCGATCATCACGCTCACGCTGTCCCTCGTCCTTGGCGCGCCGACGGCGCCGGCCGCGCAGACGTTCACGAGCGGCAGCACCGGCGCCGATGGCCCGTTCGCGCCGACCGCGAGCGTCCGCCTTGCGGTGCCCCCAGACGGTGTCTTCAACTTCACGACGATCGCCATCCCCGCCGGCGTCACCGTCTCCTTCGCGACGCGCGCCGGTGCGCGTCAGCCCGCCATCAGCCTGCTCGCCACCGGCAACGTGACCGTCGCGGGGCGCGTCGACGTGAGTGGCGGCGATGGCGGCCTCGGCGGACTCGGCACGCAGCTGTTCGGCAACGGTGGCGTTGCGGGCCCCGGCGGCTTCGACGGCGGCAGCGGCTCCAACGCGCTCATCGCGGCGGTCGGGGCGGCGGGACTCGGACCGGGCGGCGGCGGTCCCGGCGTCGTCGGCACGCTGCCCGGTCACGCCGGCCATGTGACCGCCGGCGGCGGCGGTGGTCCGGCCGGGCGACCGTACGGCGACGAGCGCCTCACGCCGCTGATCGGCGGCTCCGGCGGCGGAGGCGGCGCCGCGCCGGCACTCGGCGTCACCGGCGGTGGCGGGGGCGGCGGCGGTGGTGCGCTGCTCGTCGCCACGTCGGGAACGCTCACGCTGACCGGAACGATCGCGGCCGCAGGCGGCAACGGAGGCGGCGCCACGTTCGGCGCGCAGGTCGGCGCCGGCGGCAGCGGCGGGGCCGTCCGCCTGGTGGCCACGACGCTCGCCGGCAACGGGACCGTGAACGTCGCCGGCGGCGGGTTCGCGAGTGCCGGGCGCATCCGGGTCGAGGCGTTCACCAACACGGCCACGCTGAGCGGCGCCGTTCCCGGAGGCCTCACCGTCGGTGTTCCCGACGGCGGCGGCGTCAGCGTCGTGGGCCTCCGCATCGTCGCCATCGGCGGTGTCCCGGCGCCGGCCAATCCGGCCGGCTCCTACACGACGCCGGATGTCATCCTGCCGGCGGGAACCACGAGCCCGGTGACCGTTGCGCTCGAGGCGAGCCAGATTCCGCTCGGAACGACCATCGTGGTGACGGCGACCCCGCTGTCCGGCGCTCCCGTCTCCGTCGTCAGCACGCCGCTGGCCGGCTCGCCGGCGGCGGCCAGTGCCAGCGCCAGCGTGCCGATCGTCGCCGGCCAGCCGTCCGTCATCAGCGCCGCGGCGACGTTCACGGTCTCGGGTGCGCCATGAGCCTCCGCGTGCTCGCGCTCGGCGGCATGCTCGCCGCGCTCGTTCCCATCGCCGGGAGCGCGCCCGCGCGCGGTATCAACGCGCTCGCCCCGTGGGACGTGCTGGTGGACGGCCTCGAAGACCCACGCGGGCTGGCGACCGACTCCGACGACGTCGTCTTCGTCGCCGACCGCGGACGCGGCACCCTGCTGCGCGTTGCGCCGGACGGCACGCGACGTGTCGTCGCGCGCGGCCTCGACCGACCGTTCGGCGTCGCCGTGGACGGCGAGGCGCAGGTGCTCGTCAGCGAGGAGGGCCGCGGACGCGTGCTGCGCGTCGCCGGACCCACTCCTTCCGTCGTGGTCGCCGGCCTGGCCCGCCCGCGCTGGCTGGCCCTCGGCGACGACGGCACGCTGTATGTCGTCGTGCGCGACAGCGGCCGCGAGGGCGACGGCGACGACGACGGACCGGATGCGATCGTGGCCGTCGCGCCGGACGGCCGACAGTCCACGTTCGTGGACGGCCTTCGCGAGGTCGGCGGTCTCGTGGCCAACGGAACCGGCGTCTACGTCGTTGCGCGGGCGCGGGCCGCCGCACTGGCGGTGCGCCGGTACCCCGTGCTCCGAGACGGTGGGACAGATGCCGGGGTGCCGATCCTTCGCCCGAATGGCGCGGCCGGAGTGGGCGGCCTGGCGCGAGACGGCCTGGGCGCCTTCTGGGTCTCCGCACGAGAGGCGGACACGCGCGGTGGACGCGTGCGCGACGGCGTGCTCAAGCTACACGAGCACGACAGCACCGCATTCGCCGGCGGCCTGGACGAGCCGCGCGCGCTGGCGTTCGGCCCCGAGGGACATCTCTACGTGGCTGACGTCCGCACCGGTCGCGTGCTGCGGTTCCGGGCCCCGGTCGCGCCCAGCGTCGTGCGCCCTCCGGCGGCCGTGCCGTCCACGGCGCTCGCGCTGCGCGGCACGGCGACCCCGAACGCGCGCGTCGACGTCTTCGTGAACGACGCCGACGTCCCGGTCAGCGGACAAGCCGGCGCGGACGGCGCGTTCACCTCGCGCCTGGTGCTGGCTCCGAGCTCGGAGAGTCGCGTGCACGTCTTCGCCACCGCCGTGCACGGCGATGGCCTGTCGTCGGCGCCGGTCTCCTTCTCGATCGTTCACGACGGCGACGAGCCGGATCTGGCGTTTCTGCAGCCGCGGGCGGGCGCGTTCGTGCGCGGGCAGGTCGACGTCGACGTGCGCGCCGGAGATCGCGGAACCGCTGTCGAGCAGCTGAGCGTCGCTGTCGGCGGCCGTGCGCTCGAGCGCACGCTGTCGTCGCCCCTGCCCGCCCGCGACGTCGTCGCGAGCGCGCGCTGGACGACCGACGATCTCCCCGATGGCACCGTCACGCTGACGGCCCAGGCCGCCGACACGGCGGGTAACACGCGCGGCGCCTCGCGCGTCGTCGTGGTCGACAACACGCCGCCGGCGGTCGAGATCCTGGAGGGCCCACCGGACGACACCGCCGCCAGCACGGTCGTCTTCCGCGTCGGCGGCAGCGACAACCTCACGCCGGCCGCCGCGCTCACGTTCGCGTGGCGTCTCGACGGCGGCGCCTACACCGCGTTCGACGCGGCGACGAGCATCACGCCGGCGCCGCTCGCACCCGGCGCGCACGTCTTCGAGGCGCTCGCGCGTGACCTGGCGGGGAACGAATCGACGGCGCCGGCGGCTCGCCGCTTCAGCGTGTCCGTGGCACCGACGATCACCGCCGTGGTGCCGGCGCACGCGCCGGTCGGGGCCGTGGTCACGATCGCCGGCGCCGCCTTCGGCCCGGGTCCGGTCGCCGTCTCGTTCAACGGCGCCCGCGCCGCCGTCCGAGCGCTCAGCTCCACGTCGATCGTCACCACCGTTCCGCCCGGCGCCACCACGGGCACGCTCGCCGTCGTCAGCGATCGAGGAACGGCCACGCACGCGTTCGCCGTCGACGGCGTCGCCGCGCTGGCGCTTGCCGTCCGGCCCGCCGCGCTTCGCACGGTGGCCGGACTCCCGGTGACGGCGACGCTGACCCTCCAGGCGCCGGACGACGCGTCCTTCAGCGATCTCGCGACGCTGACCGTCCGTGACGTCCCGGACGGCCTCACCGCCCGGCTCGGCGCGATCGCGCTCACCGGCGGAGCCTCCACCACGCTGACGCTCACCCCGACCGGCGAGACGGCGATCGCAGGCGCGATCGTCGTGGAGGCGAGCGCGATGGTCGGCGGCGTGCCCGTTCGCCTCGCCACCTCGGTGGCCGTCGACGTCCTCGCGGGACAGCACACGGCGCTCGGCGGCCGGCTCGCGCTTGTCGACGACACGCCGATCGCCGGCGCGCGCTTGTCGCTCGGCGGGGTCGTGAGCCTGAGTGACGCCGGCGGCAACTTCCTGTTCGTCGATGCACCGGCCGGACGTCAGACGCTCGGCGTGGACGCGAACGCGGCGACGGCGGGCTGGCCGATCTATGCCATCGACGTCGAGCTCGTCAGCGGCCGCGCCACGCGGCTACCGCCGCTGCGGATCACGCCACCGCCGCCGCCCGAGCGGTTCGTCGCCCTGGACAACGCCGCGCGGGATCAGGAGGTGACCGACGAGCGCTTCCCGGGCTTCGCGCTCACGCTCCCGGCCGGCGTCACCATCGCCGGCTGGGACGGCACGCTGAAACAGCGCATCGCGGTGGCGCGTCTCACCGCCAGCGCGCTGCCGGTGCCGGCGCCGCCGTTTCCGGCGCGCTCGTTCTATCAGGTCTTCTTCGGCACGCCGATGGGCGGACTGCCGTCGGCGCCGCTTCCGGTCACGCTGCCGAACGACCAGGATGCCGCGCCCGGGGAGACGGTCGAGATCTGGTACTACGACGCCGCGCCGATTCCCGGCGCGACGGCGGGATGGCGCCTCGCTGGCGACGCGGTCGTGAGCGCTGACGGCACGCGCGCCGTCTCGAAGCCCGGCGTCGGCCTCGCGCGCTTCTGCGGCGTGTGCGGCATCGCATGCATCAAGCGCACGGTCGCCGGTCAGCCCAACGTCGCCCTGCGCGGCATCCGCGGCGGCGATCCCGTGGACCTCGCCACCGGCCTGCTGATCCTCGAGAAGACCGACCTCGCCCTGGCCGCGCGCATCCCGGCGTTCGTCCACCGCGTGTACAACGCCGTCGATCCGTTCGGGCGCGTGGCCGGTTTCGAGCTCGCCACCGGACCCGGCTGGATGCTGTCGGTCGACGTCGCGCTGCTCGAGGACGGCGCATCCGCGCGCGTGCTGGTGATGCCCGGCAACGCGCGGTTCACGCTGTCGCGCGACGACGACGGCACCTTTCGCAACTCGACGTCGCCGCCGCTGGCCGGTGCGGTCCTCCACGCCGAGGCCGACGGCAGCCACCGGCTGGTCTTCAAGGACGGCGCGTGGTGGCGGTTCAGGAGCGGCGTCCAGGTGCGCGGACGCGGCGTCGTCCTTACCGGGCTCGGGCTGCTCGTGGAGCAGGGCGACCGTCATGGCAACCGGCTCACCATCGACCGAGACGATTACGGCGCGGTGGCGAGCATCATCGAGCCGGCCGGCCGAACGCTCGGCTTCACCACGGCGCTGCTCGACCCGACGGATCCGACGTCCGCGCGCCTGGTGGCCGTGGCCGACCCTCTCGGACGGCAGGTCCGCTACGGCTACGACGCGCAGCGGCGGCTCACGAGCGTCACCGACGCCGCCGGCGGCTTGGTGCGCTACGCCTACGACGCCGGGTCGCGCATCGTGTCGATCACCGACCCGCGCGGCATCACGTACCTCACGAACGAGTACGATGCCGACGGGCGCGTCCGCCGCCAGGTGCAGGCGGACGGCGGCGTGTGGACCTTCGCGTACGAGGGGACACCGCTCGCGCACACGCGGGTCACGGTCATCGATCCGCGCGGCGCCGCCACCACGCACGACTTCGACGCCGGCCGGCCGGTGGCGACCATCGATGCGCTCGGTCAGCCCACGTACCAGCGCCGCGACGCGAGCGGACGAGTCGTCGAGCTGCGCGATGGCCGCGGCCGCCGGGTCGGTGTCGACTACGATGCCGCCGGCAACGCCGTTCGGCTGACCGATCCGCTCGGCGGTGTCCGGACAGTCGCGTACGACGGTGATCGACCGGTCGCGCTCGTCGACGCGCTCGGCGGTGTCAGCCGGCTGGAGTACGACGCCGCCGGGCGTCTGGCGGCCGCGGTCGGCGCCGATGGCGCCCGCGTGACGTTCGAGGTGGACGACCTCGGACAGCCGATCGCGGTCACCGACGCGGCGGGCCTCACCACGCGCCTGGAGTACGCCCGCACGGGCGACGTCGTCGCGGTCGTCGATTCGCTCGGCCGCCGGACGACGCTCGAGTACGATGCGGTGTCCCGTCTGATCCGGCGCCGCGATCCGGCCGGCGGCGTCGTGAGCATCGCCTACGACGCGCTCGATCGCGTGATTCAGCTGGCGGATGCCTCCGGCGTCGTCACGCAGGCGCACGATGCCAACGGCAACGTCGTCTCCGTCACCGACCCGCTGGGTCGGGCCACCCGCTATGAGTACGACGCCATGGACCGTCGGGTGGCGAAGACGGACGCGCTCGGCGCCACCGAGCGCTACGAATACGACGGCCTCGGCAACCTCACCCGCTTCGTCGACCGCACGGGGCAGGCGTCGAGCTACGAGTACGACGCGCTCGGGCGCCGGGTGAGCGAACGCGAGGCGGACGGCCGCCGGCAGGATTTCACGTACGACGTCGCCGGCCGGCTGGTCCGGGCTGCCACCGACGGCGAGGCGGTGCTCTTCGCCTACGACGCGCTGGACCGGCTCGTGGCCGAGACGACGGTCCTCGGCACCACGCGCTACACCTGGGACGCCGGCGGCCGTCGCGCCACGCTCACGCGGCCGACGGGCGCCCTCGTCACCTACGCGTACGATGCGGCCTCGCGCCTGACGCGCGTCTCCGACGGCGCGAGCACTGTCGAGCTGCAGTACGACACCGCCGGCCGCCGCCGCCGACTGCGGTTACCGGGCGGAATCGACGCGGATTACGCCTACGATGCCGCCTGGCGGCTCACGCAGCTCACGTACCGGCGCGGCGACGACACCGTCGCCACGCTCGCGTACACGCACGACGACCTCGGTCGCCGCGTCGAGGCCGCCGGCTCGCTGGCGCCGACGGCGCTTCCCGAGGCCGTCGACTCCGCCATCTATGACGCCGCGAACCGTCCGCAGCGCTTCGGCGCCTGGTCGCTGAGCTTCGACAGCAACGGCAATCTCACCACGCTGACCGGGCCCGACGGCACGCGCGTGTATCGCTGGGACGCGGGGGGCCGGCTGGTCGCGGTGGCGACCGCCGCCGACAGCGTGTCCTTCACCTATGACGCGCTCGGACGGCGCATCCGCCGCGACGCCTCGGCGCGGACGACGACATTCGGCTACGACGTCGGCGATGTCGTCGAGGACGTGGCCGACGACGGCACCCTCGCCTACCTGCGCGGCGCATCGCCCGACGAGCTCTTCACCGTCGGCGCCGCCAGCGTCCTCGTCGACGGCGCCGGCTCGGTGATGCGCCTCGTCGACGTCGAAAGCACGCCGGCCGCGGCCGCCGCATACGAGCCCTTCGGGCGCGCCAGCGGGCCATCGGTGTCCCGCTATGGCTTCACCGGCCGCGAGCGCGAGGAGGATGATCTCTATTACTACCGGGCCCGCTACTACCACGCCCGGCTGGGGCGGTTCATCAGCGAGGACCCGCTGGGGCTGCTGGCCGGCGTCAACGGCTACGTGTACGCGCTGAACGATCCGGTGAACCAGGTCGATCCCACCGGTCTTCGCACCTACGTCCTGCACGGTGTCTGGCCCGATCGCGCCGCCTTCGACGACTTCGCGGCCTCGCTGCGCACCGCGGATCCGACGGCGCGCGCGCTGTCGTGGAACGGGCAGCTCGTCGGCGGCGTGCTGCCGAGCACCAGCGGCGTGGCCGCGCCGCTCATGCAGCAGATCCTGGCGGACCTCGACGCGCAGCCGCTCGCGGCCACCGAGAAGCTCAATCTCGTCGGATTCAGCGCGGGCGGGCTGGTGGCGGCGACGCTGGCGCAGATGCTGAGCGCCCGCGGCGTGAAGGTCGACACCGTCGTGTCCATGGGCACGCTCGCCCAGACGCCGCTCACCACGCGCGTGCCCGCGCAGACCCGGCTGCTGAACTTCATCGGTGTCGCCGATCCGCTGGTGTCCTTCCGGCTGCACCCGCGCGGCACGAACTATCTGGTCCTGGCCACGCACGCGGCGCGCTCCTACACGGAGAACGCCGCGGTGCTGGCGCTCATCCGCCGGGAGCTGACCCGTTAGCGCCTGCCGGCGCGGGCGGCGGGTGGCTGTGCGCCTGACCCTCATCGCGGCCGCGGTGGCGGCCGCCGCGGGCTGCGGTGACGCGCGCGACGGTCTGGAGTGGAGTGTCCGCGGCGGCGACGTGGGTGAGTTCGTGCTGCACGGCAACGAGGTGTTCACGATCGGACGCCGGCTCGCCGTCTACGACGTCGAGAGCGGCCGCCGCGCCCGCGACGCGCCGTTGCCGAGCAATCTCGCGAACATCACGCGGGGACAGCTGGGACCGGGCGCGGTCGTCGAAGGCGACGCGCTCGCGTTCGGCTGGTACGATTTCGGCGCCGAGACGGCGACGCTCTTCTGCGTGAGCACGGCGACCCTTCAGACCCGCTGGCAGTGGCGCATCGGCTGGCCGTGGAGCGAGCGCACGCTGCGTCCCACGCTCGCCGTCGCCGCCGACGCGCAGCAGGTCTACGCGGCGGCCATCGGCAAGGACGGCGACAACGTGTTCGCGTTCCGCCTGGCCGACGGCGCGCTCGTGTGGAGCCGCCGCGTGGAGCGGTTTCCGGCCGAGGCGGCGCTGGCGCTGCACGAGGACCGCGTGATCGTCCGCTCGCAGCTCTGGGCCCGACCGGCGGATCGCCACCAGCAGATCGACGCGCTGGTCACCCGCGACGGGGCACGCGTGTGGCGCACCTGGCTCGCCGGCGAGCCGAAATACCACCTGGACGCGCCGCTGCTTCACGCCGGCCACCTGTACACGACGACACGCGACGGGCCGGCGACCGGACAGCTGTACCGCGTGCGGCTCAGCGACGGTCACACGACGCGCGTCCCGATTCCCAGCTCGGGCGCGGCGTTCGCGGCGCACGACGACGTGATCTATCTCGGCGGCTGGCCACCGCTCGCCTACGATACCGGCCGCGCGCGCGTGCTGTGGCGGGCCAGCCTCGGATACGCCACCGAGCCGGATGTCTCTCTCATCGCGGGCGGCGGCGTGGATCTCGACCGCGGCATCGTGTACGTGGGCGACTCGCAGCGCGCCGTGTATGTGCTCGATGCCGCGAGCGGCCTGCTGCAGCGGCGCATCCGGGTCGACCGCTACGCCCGGTTCCAGCTGTTCAGTCCGCTGAAGGCGCTCTTCGCCTCGTACGGCGTTCGCAGGCTTCAGCCGCGTGACGGCCGGCTGTTTGTCGGCACCGTCGACGGCAGCCTCTTCGTGTTCCGGGCGCGTTGAGCGTCCGCGTGGCTCGGAGCACACGCGCAAGGCCAACGAGCTCACCGCTGCAGGGTGTCCCCGAACAGCAGCGCGTGCGACGGCGGATCGCCGTCCCGCGGCGGCCGCGGCGGCGGCACCCGGCCGGGGACCGGCGGCAGTGCGCGCAGGTAGGCGATCATCGCGAGCCGGTCCTCGTCGGACCAGTGCGAGAAGATATCCCACGGCATCGCCTGCCAGTGCATCGCCCGGCCGTGCGTGTCGATGCCGCTGCGAAGCGCGCGGCTCAGCGCGGGCACCGACGCGGCCGCGAGGCCGTCGCGGTGCGGCGTGAGGTTGCTCGCGACGGCGCCGCCGGAGCGACGCCAGCGTGTGTCCATCCCGCCCGCCAATGTCCGGGAGGTCAGGACGCCCACGAACGGCGTGGCCGGCGTGTGACAGAGGCCGCACGGCGCGACGCCCGCGAGATACTCGCCGCGCTCCGCGAGCGCGCGCTCGGAGCCGCTCAGCCAGCGCGGCAGCGTCGGCGAGCCGGCAAAGAGCCAGCGCGCCGATCGCTCGGGGGACACGAGGCGCAGCGGCGGCCACGCGCCGAGCACGAGCCAGCCCGCGAGTAGCAGCACCCCCGCCGCCAGGGCCGCGCGTCGCCACCATCCGCCGCGCAGCAGCACGAGGGCGGCGGCGGTGAGCAGGAACACGAGCAGGCCGCTGCCCCAGCCCAGGACGCCGGCCAGCACGCGGCGACCACGCGCGGCCGGGATGCCGACCAGTGTGCGGTCGACGGCGGCGTTGCCGCCCCAGAGCTCCACCGCGCTTTCGGCGCCGCCCAGAGCCAGCAGCGTGGCGCCGACCACCTCGCCGACGGTGAGACGACGGGGCTTCGGCACGTCGTTGCGGATGGGCGGCAGCGACCGCAGATAGGCGACGATCGCGCGCGCGTCGTCCGCGCGGAGCCGCGAGAACCACGGCCACGGCATCGCCATCGCATCCAGGCGCCGGCCGTCCCGCGCGATGCCGCGTGTCAGCGCCCGGAGGATCTCGTCGTCGCTCCACGCGCCGAGGCCGGTGTCGCGATCGGGCGTCAGGTTGCGGCTGTACCAGACGCCCCACGGATACGCGCTGATGCGCGCGCCGCCGGCGAGGAAGTGGCTCGCATCGTAGGCGCCGTCCTCGGCGGAGCTCGGCGTGTGGCAGCGCGCGCACAGCATGGCGTTGACGAGATAGCGGCCGCGCGCGCGCGGCTCGGTGGCCACGCCGGCGGTGGCGATCTGCGCGGGATCGGTGGCGCGCCAGATCGGGTCACGACCCAGCGTCAGCACGTAAGCCGCGATGACCACGGCGTCGCCGGCGCTGAGGCTGCCGGCGAACGCCGCCATCGGCGAGCCGTCGATGCCGCCGAGGATGCGCAGCGCGATATCGTCGATCTGCGCGCCGCCCCGGAACGTCCACGGCTCCGTGAGGTTCGTCGGCGGCATCTCGCCGGTCGGGCCCTCACGCCGCGGCCGCCAGCCGTCGCCACGGCCGTCGGTGCCGTGGCAGTCGGCGCAGCCGGCGCGCACATACGCCCGGGCGCCGCGAGTGGCCAGCGCGGGGCGCCAGTCCATGGCGGGCAGCGTGATGACGTCGGCCGCGCGGCGCGACGCCGGCGCCAGCGCCAGGACGTGACGCGCCAGCTCGCGCCGCTCGCCGTCGGTGAGGACCTCGGCGAAGCCGGGCATGCTCGTCCCCGGCAGGCCGCGCGTGATCGTCCGCAGCACGTCGGCCTCGGTCGGTAGCGTGCCCGCGGGTGTGGAGCGGAACTTGTAGAGGCCCGCGGTGAAGTCCCGCGGTCGCGGGCTCAGCAGCGATGCGGCCGGGCCGTCGCCGCGTCCCTCGGCGCCATGGCAGACGGCGCAGCGCGCGCGGTAGAGATCGGCCACGTCCGCCCTGGCGGCGCCGGGGGCCAGTGCGAGCGCGAGCGCGGCGAGGAGCGCGACCGTCAGCGCGAGATCATCGGGGCGAGCCGTCCGGGCCACCCGATGCGTCGGCCAACGCGCACGAGATGCGCATGCGATTGGCGGCGATCCAGCCGTAGGCACGGCGCGCCAGCACTTGCACGCCCGGCAGCGCCAGCACGCCCGCCAGCCAGCGCCAGCGTGGGATCCGGCGGAGCAGCTCGGGCACGGCGTCGGCGCCCTCGAGCACCCGCCCGTCGGGCAGGACGAGCTGCATCGCGCGCAGACACTGCGCCTCCTCGACCTGCGGGAAGCGGATGCGTCGGGGCGCCGAGCGGCACGGCAGGATCTCGAGCTCGCCCCCCGCCATGGCGCGCCGCATGAGCCACAGCGCGCTCGCGCGGCACATGGCGCACTCGGCGTCGTAGATGAGCGTCGCTACTTGCCCCACCGCTTCGCGAGCGAGCGGTAGTACACGACGAACGCGACCGCGACGAGCGGCGCGACGATCGCTTGCGCGAGCGCCGCGCCGGAGCCGGTGCGCAGCCACTGGCGGCCCTCGATCAGCGCGTACAGCAGGAAGAACGCGATCCCGGCGACGATGAGGATGCGATGCGCCGTGATCAGGCGCACGCGGCCTTCACGGCGTCCCGCGCGACCGACACCAGCCGGTCGACCTCGCTCTCCGTGATCACCAGCGGCGGCGCGAAGAAGATCGTGTCGCCGTTCGCCGGATGCGCACCGCCGGTGGCGCGCACGCGCGTGATGACGCCGCGCTTGGCCATCTCCTGCTGCACCCGCGGCGCGATCTTCTTGTCGGCCGCGAAGTTCTTCTTGGTGGCCTTGTCCTCGACCAGCTCGACGGCCGCCAGCAGCCCCTTGCCGCCCCGCACGTCACCCGCGTACGGCGAGTCGGCGAAGGCGCTCTTGAGCCCCGCGTACAGCCGGTCGCCCATCTTGGCCGCGCTGTCCCAGAGCCGCTCGCGCTCCATGATGTCGATGTTCTTGAGCGCCACCGCGCAGCAGGTCGGATGGCCGGAATACGTGTAGGCGTGCATCCACCGGTCGGCGGGATTGACGCTGTCCATCGCCTGCTTGATGTCGCGGCTGACCATGATTCCACCCAGTGGCAGGTAGCCGGAGGTCACGCCCTTGGCGAACGACATGATGTCGGGCTTGACGTTCCAGTGCGACAGCGCGAACCAGCGCCCGGTGCGACAGAACCCGGTGATCACCTCGTCGCCGATGAACAGCACGTTGTGCTTGGTGCAGATCTGGCGCACGAGCGGGAAGTAGTCATCGGTCGGGTACAGCACGCCGCCGCCGCCGTGAATCGGCTCGGCGATGAAGGCGGCCACCGTGTCCGGCCCTTCGCGCAGGATCGCCTCCTCGAGCAGCCGGGCCGCCGCCTGCCCCGCCGTCTCGCCGGGCTTGGCTTCCGGCATCCGGTACGGGTAGCAGGTCGGGATGTGCACGAAGCCCGGCACGCGCGGCTCGAACATCTTCCAGTAGGCGGCCATGCCGGTCGCGCTCATCGCCTGCTGCGTCACGCCGTGATAGCCGTTGATGCGCGAGATGATCTTGATCTTGTCCGGCTTGCCCTTGGCCTTCCAGTAAAAGCGCGCCGTCTTGAACGCCGACTCGTTGGACTCCGCCCCGCCGCACGTGAGGAACACGGCCTGCATGTTGTCGTAGGCGTGCTCCATGAGCTTCTCGGCGAGCTGGATGGCCGGCAGGTTCGACGAGCCCGTGTAGGCGGAGAAGTACGCCAGCTCCTTCATCTGCGCCGCCGCCGCGTCGGCGAGCTCGGTGCGACCGTGCCCCACGTTGACGTTCCAGAGGCCGGCGAGGCCGTCGATGTACTTCTGCCCGCCGTAGTCCTCGATGGTCGCGCCGCGGCCGCGCACGTAGATGATGGGCTCCGCGTGATCGATCGGGTGATGCAGCGGATGGATGAGGTGCTCCTGGTCGGCCTTGATCAGCTCTGCGACGGTCATCGCCATCGAACCCTCCGGTAGTCGCCGTGCGGGATCGCAATCGCGCGCGCACGCGGACCCCGGTAACGGTAGAGCCACGCGCTCGCACGGCGGCCACCCTGCAGCGTGACGGTGGTGCGGCCGCGGGCGAAATTGTACCCCTCCTCACGGTCGAGCACGGGGAGAAGTTCTGGCGCGTCCAGGCGGTACAGCTCGCCGCGCACCCGCCCGCGGCCGGCGACGAGGCCCGGATACCGGCGCAGGTCCAGCAGCCGCCCCGGCACCGTGCCGTGTCCGACGAGCGTGGCGCCCGGCGCCAGCACGCGGTGCAGCGGGTAGCCGCGCATGAGCGTGCCGTAGACGAACAGGTAGGCCGGGCGGCGCCTCAGTGGCCGCCGTTGCCGGAGGCGGCGCGCAGGACGGCCTCGAGGAACTGCGGCTCGGGCAGCGCGCCTTCGAACTGCACGCGCTCGTTCATCACGATCTTCGGCACCGCCATCACGTGATACGCGCGAGAGAGCTCGGGGAACTCGCTCGCGTCGATGGCCACCGCACGCACCTTGTCGCTTGCGATCGCCATGTGCTGCGCCAGGCGCACGGCCCGGGGACAGTACGGTCAGGTGGGTGTCGAGAAGACCTTGATCTCGACCTCGCCCGGCAGCGCCGACAGCGAGGCCTTCGTCTCCTCGGTCAGCGTCGCCTCGCCGCGGGAGACGGCGATGATGGAGTCGATCAAGTTGCTGAACTCGTAGCCGGCCGGGATGCCGAGGAACCGGATGCCGTAATCGCGCGCGCCCTCCACCACGGTGACGGGGACGTCGCTCACGCCGTAGGCCTCCGCGCGCTCGCGATCGATGGCCGGATTGAGCACCTCCAGCGTGATGTCGTCGGCGAGGGCGGCCACCTCCTTCATCAGCATCTCGTTCTGGCGGCAGAGGTCGCCGGCCACGAGCTCCTGGGAGAAGACCACGAGCTTCACCGGTCCGCCGAGCCGCTCGAACTCCTTGCGCACCGCGTCCTGATCCTTGGTCTGAAGGATGGCCATGACCCGAGTATAGCGTCTTGAACAAGCGCGCACCGGGAGGTACGTTGCCGACGGAGGTCCCGCCATGAAGCCCTTCGTCATCAACCGGTACGGCCGCATGGTCTTTCCATCGAACTTCTTCCCGGCGCTCGACTTCTCCGTGTTCGAGACGCTCGATCAGTTCGCGGCGGTGATCCACCGCGACTTCGAGGAGAAGGCGCCGACCGAGGACGACATCGTGGCCCGCCTCGCGGCCGGGGCCTATCAGGGGCGCTACGAGCTGCTGCGCGACCTGGCGCTCGACCTCTTCTGGGCCAATCGCTACGCGCTCACGATGTACGACAAGCGCCCGACGCGCTGGCGCGACGTGCCCAAGCAGCGCGGGGACATCTTCCTGCCGATCTTCACGCCGTGGGAAGGCGGCGAGCTCGGCGCCGCCATCGAGCAGGGGTACCGGGCGCTGCCACCGACGTGGGACGAGGGCACCGAGGACAAGATCTTCCGCGTGCTGATCGACGTCTTCCGTCACAAGAAGGGCGCCGGCGCGGAGCTGGCGCCGATCAAGCCCACCGTGGCCGAGATGCTGGCGAGTCCCCGGAGCCTGACGTACCAGCTGCTGGTCCACAACGCGGACTACCCCGGCTACGCACACGACGACATCGTCGAGTGCAGCCACCCCGTGCCCGAGCTCGAGGCGCTGCTGCGGCGCATGATGATCCTGCACAACCAGTTCCGCTGGGACCGCACCAAGATGCGCGTGATCGAGGTCGGCAAGCTGGCCGACGATGACTTCGTCGTCGTCTACCATCCCCGCAACGACGAGGTGCGCGAGTTCATCCGTCGCGTCAAGCACGGCAAGCGCAGCCGGCCGCCGAAGCCCGCGCCGGTGCCCGCCCGCGCGCCGGTGACGCCGTACCCGCCGATCGACGTGCGCCGGCGGTTCGCGGTGATGCCGCGCCTGGAAGCGCTCGCCGTGTACGAAGGGGAGCGTGCGTGCACCAACGACGACCTGATCCGCAATGCCGCCTACTCCTGGTCGCCCATGACGAGCGCGGAGATCGAGGAGAAGACCGGCATCCGGCAGCGGCTCTACACCGAGCTCGATCTCGATCACATCGCGCTGCTCGCCGCCCAGGCCGCGCTCGACAAGGCCGGACGGCGGCCCGAGGAGATCGGCGCCGTTCTCTTCTGCTCGTGCACCAGCGCCAAGATGATGCCGTCGCTCGCCACATGGCTCTCGTCACGGCTCGGGATGTTCCAGACGCACGCCTCGTGCGACATCGTGGCCGCCTGCGCGGGACTGCCGTACGGGCTGTCAGAGGCGGTGCGGCTGCTGCAGGAGGTGGAGCGGCCCGTGCTCGTGGTGTGCGGCGAGAAATTTTCCGACAAGATCGGCACCGTGCGCACTTCGCGCATGATCTTCGGCGACGGCGCCGCTGCCCTGGTCGTCGGTCCCGCCGCACCCGGCTCGCCGCCCGACGTGGAGTTCTACCAGACGTACGCGAGCGGCCCCGTCAGCGAGGTCGACTCGATCGTGTGGCCGAATCCGGAGTTCGACAACAACATCACCGTGTTCGGTCCAGAGGTGAAGGCGCTCGTGAAGCGCTACCTCACCCAGATGATCCGCGAGCTCGGCGCCCTGCCCGATCCGGACGGCGGCGACCGCAGCCTGCTGCAGGCCATCGACGTCATCGTGCCGCATCAGGCGAACAAGACGATGGTCGTGCACTACGCGCGTGCGGCCGGGCTGGCGCCCGAGCAGCTCTACTTCAACATCGAGCGCGTCGGCAACACGTCGTCCGCCTCGATCCCGCTCGCGATCTACGACGCCGTGCAGGAGGGCGTCATCGATCGGCCCAAGCGCGTGTTCGCGCCCGGCTTCGGCGCCGGCGCCGTCGGCGGCTACGTCGTCATGCGCGTCGATCCCGCCATCGTCGCGAAGTAGCGCCGCGCCGCATCGCCGCGCGGGCATGTGGCTTGCTCACACGTGGCCCATGTCGCGACGACCCGCGGCGGAGCGATTGAACTTACGCGAATCCGAGCGCGTCCGGATCCCGCTGGCCGCCGAGCGGCTACGCGTGGACACGCGCGTCCGGCGCACGGGCTCCGTCCGGGTCAGCACACGCGTGGAGCGGCGCAGTGTCCTCGTGGATCCGCCGCTCCGACGTCAGCACGTGCAGGTCTCCCGACGCCGCATCGACCGCTTCGTCGACAGGGTCCCCGGGATTCGCCGCGAGGGCGAGACCCTGGTGGTGCCCATCGTCGAGGAGGTGGTCACCACACGATTGAAAGTCGTGGAAGAGGTGCGGATCACGCTGCGTCGCTCCACCGAGCGGCGTCCCCAACGTGTCGAGCTCCGCCGCGCGCGCGCCATCGTGGAGCGGGTGGCGGCGGACGAACGCTCATGAGTGACAGGAGTCCAACGATGGCAAGGAAGATTGCGGCAGTGTTTGACACGCGGCGAGAGGCGGAGCAGGTCGCCGGCTCGCTGGTGAACGAGGGCATCGAGGCGCGCGACATCCGCGTGGCCGACACCGCCACCCAGCGAGAATACGAGGAGCGCAGCGGCCGCAGCGGCGGCGGATTCTGGAGCTGGCTCTTCGGCGGCAGCGACGAGGAGGCGTGGAGCTCCGATGTCGACTATTACAACACCGGTCTCGGTCGCGGCGGCGCCGTCCTGACCGTCGATGCCGACGACGACCGCACGGCCGCGCGTGTCCAGCATCTCCTGGAAGCGCACGGCGGGCACGTCGCCGGCCGCGGCGCCGCCGCCGGCGGCGAGCGCACGGCAAGCGCGAGCGCGGCATCCGCGGGAGCACGTCGTGCGGGCGACCGCGAGGAAGACACGTTGCCCGTGGTGGAAGAGCAGCTGCGCGTCGGCAAGCGCGCCGTCACGCGGGGCGGTGTGCGCATCTACACGCGGGTGACCGAACGCCCGGTGGAGCAGGACGTCCGGCTCCGGGAGGAGCGCGTGAACGTGGAGCGCCACGCGGTGGACCGTCCGGTCACCGCGGGCGGTGACGCCTTCCGCGAGCGCACCATCGAGGTGGACGAGACCGTGGAAGAGCCGGTGGTGGCGAAGGAGGCGCGCATCATCGAGGAGGTCGTCATCAGCAAGAACGTGGAGGAGCGCACGGCCAAGGTCCGCGACACCGTTCGCCGCACCGACGTCGAGGTCGACCGCGGCGAGGGCAGCCGCGCGCAGGACGGCGCGCTCGAGCGCGATTTCCGGACGCACTGCGACCAGACGTTCGGCCGCGAGGGTCTCTCCTACGAGCAGTGCGCGCCCGCCTACCGGTATGGGTACACGCTGGGCAGCGACCGTCAGTACGCGCAGGGCGACTGGGCCACCGCCGAGCCCGAAACCCGCCGGCGCTGGGAGGAACGCAATCCCGGCACGTGGGAGCGGTTCCGCTCCGCGATCCATTACGCGTGGGATCGCGCGCGGGGCGAGCGTCGCGCCGCGTAGCGTCTCACCAGGCCTCCGGCCGGCGACGCGCGCCGGCCGGAGGCCGTGGTCGCTAGCGCGTCACGTAGGCGTCGATTGCAGCGGGTCCGCGCGCGCTCCACGCGCTCGCGAAGGCAGCCCGGAAGGTGGCCTCGTCGCCGCAGGCGACCGGCGCCACGCCCGCGGCACGGGCGGCCGCCGCCCACGAGCTCGTGCCGTCCTGGTTCAGCGCGATCGCGATGATCGGCATGCCCAGACGCGCCGCGGTGCCCAGCTCCGACGCCACCGCGGCGAGGCCGGCGGCAGCACCGACGGCGAGCACACGGCGTCCGGGTCGCGCCAGCGCGGCCGCGAGCGCGGCCGGCAGCGCGAAGCCGGCCGTCGCCACGCCGTTCGGGATCAGCAGCTCGCGGGGCGCGACCGATTGCCAGGCGTGCGCCAGCGGCACGTCCAGCGCGGCCAGCGTGCCGGCCGGCGTGGCCTCACGCGCGAGCTCCACCACGCGGCGCCGGGCGAGGCCGGAGCCCGCGACGGCCGGCGACGCCAGCGTCCGCTTGACGCGATCGAGCTCGGCCACATCCCAGTCCGCGGCGGCGCGTGCTTTCAGGCGCGGCGCGAGCTCCTCGATCACGAGCCCGATCTCCGCGACGACGGACGATGTCGCCGTGTACATCTCGTGACCCGCCGCACCACGGGCGACGTGCGCCGTGGTGACGCCGCCGGGCCACACGCCGGGCGGAATCTCGACCCCGTCCACGCCGAGCGCCACGAGGAGGTCGGCGCGCGCAAGGATCGGATGGCCCGCGGCGAGCAGGCCGAGCGCGAGCGGGTGCGGATCGGGCAGCGCGCCTTTGCCCTTCGGCGTGGCGAGGACGGGTGCGGGCAGCGACTCCGCGAGCGCGCGCACCCACTTGGCGTCGTCGGCGTCGACGCCGAGGCCGGTCACGAGCACGGGTCGCGCGGCGCCGGCGATCACGCGCGCGAGCTCGTCGAGGGTCTCCGCGGGGGCCGGCGGCAGCGGCGGGCGACGACACGAGGTCGCGACCGGAATCGTCGGGGCGGTCATGACGGCGGCGCCGGCGCCGAGGTGCACGGCGCCCCGTGGCGGCGCCATCGCGAGCTGCACGGCGTGCGCGGTCCAGTGACTCGCCGATGCCGCATCGAGCGCGAGGCTGGCCTTGGTCACCGGCTCCAGCAGCCCGCCGTCCGCGGCGTCGTCCGAGACCACGATGAGCGGCGCGCGATCGCGCGTCGCGTGCGCGGCGCCGTCGGCGATCGCCGTCACGCCGCTCGCACGCGAGACGACGGCCGCGCCCGGGACGTCGTCGAGCTCCGCGGTCACGGCCGCCATGATGCAGGCGGCGGTGGCGCCCGCGACGTCGACGACCTCCAGACCGGTCGCGCGAACAGCCTCCACGAGCGTCGGGAGCGCGCCCGGCGCCGCGAAGACACGCCGCGTGCCGGCCCGGAGGAGCGTGTCGGCGACGACGGCGGCGACGGTGCTCAGCGCGCGAACGACTCGAAGACGGGACGCATCCGGTCGAGCGCCGCGCGGAGGTTCGCCTCCGAGTTGGCGTACGAGAAGCGCAGGTAGCCTTCGCCGTGCGCCCCGAACGCCGCCCCGGACAGCGCCGCCACGCCCGCCTCGTTCAGCAGCCGCTCCGCGACCTCGGCCGACGAGCGGCGCGTGCCGCTGATGTTCGGGAAGACGTAGAACGCGCCGCGCGGGCGCAGGCATCGGACGCCGGGCAGCTTGTTGAGGCCGTCGACGAGGATATCGCGCCGGCGCTTGAACTCGGCCACCATGCGTCCGACGGCCGCCTGCTCGCCCTCGAGCGCCGCCACGCCGGCCAGCTGCACGAACGACGCCGTGCACGACGCGGAGTTCACCATCAGTCGCGTGACGTGCTCCACGAGCTCGGGCGGAAAGACGCCGTAGCCGAGCCGCCAGCCCGTCATGGCATAGGATTTCGAGAACCCGTCGAGCAGGATCGTCTGCCGCGCGAGCCCGGGCACTTGCAAGATCGAGACGAACTCGCCCTCGTACAGGAACTGCCGGTAGATCTCGTCGGACAGCACCGGAATGCCGTGCCGCAGCGCGATGGCCGCGATGCGGTCGATCTGCGCGCGGTCGAGCACGCCGCCCGTGGGATTCTCCGGCGAGTTGACGATGATCAGCTTGGTGCGCGGTGACACCGAGCGCTCGAACACCTCGAGGTCGAAGCCGAACTCGCTCGACTCGCGCAGCGGGATCGGCACCGGCGTGCCACCCACGAAGTTGATCACGGACTCGTAGATCGGAAAGCCGGGGTTCGGGTAAATCACCTCGTCGCCCGGCCCCACCAGCGCCATGATCGTGAAGAACATGATCGGCTTGGCGCCCGGCGTGACGACCACCTGCTCCGGCGACACCGGCACCCCGCGCGTCTCGCTCACGTGCTTGGCGATCGCCTCGCGCAGCTCGGGGAGGCCGGCCGACGGCCCGTAGTGCGTGGCCCCGGCGTCGAGGGCGCGCTTGGCTGCTTCCTTGATGTGTGGCGGCGTGTCGAAGTCGGGCTCGCCGATCTCGAGATGCACGATCGTCTTGCCCTGCCGCTCGAGCGCCTTTGCGCGCGCGAGCACCTCGAACGCCGACTCGGTCCCGAGCCGTCCCATGCGCTCCGCCGTCTTCATGAGGCGCATTATAGCCTCGTGGACTTCGTCGCGGTGGCGGCCGGGCCGTTCCTGATGGGCGATGCCGACGGCGCGGCCGTCGCGCGCCCGGTGCACGAGGTCTGGCTCGACGCCTTTCGCATCGCAACGACGCCGGTGACCAACGCGGCGTACGCGCGCTTCCTGGCCGCCACCGGCGCACCGCCGCCCGCGTTCTGGGAGCGCCCGGGCTTCGACGATCCCGACCAGCCCGTCGTCGGGGTGGACTGGCACGCGGCCACCGCCTACGCGGCGTGGGCGGGAGCACGGCTGCCAACGGAGGCCGAGTGGGAAAAGGCCGCGCGGGGCGGCGTCGCCGGCACGCGGCTGCCGTGGAATGGCGCACCGCCGGCCACGCGCTTCGTGCGTCCGCCGCGCGTGCGTGCGACGCCGCCGAACCCGCTCGGCGTGTACGACCTCTCTGGGGTGTGCCACGAGTGGTGCGTCGACTGGTACGCCGATGATTACTACGCGCGGTGCCCGCGCACCAATCCGACCGGGCCATCGGACGGGACGCGACGCGTCAGCCGCGGCGGCGCGTGGCGCCACGCCGATCCGTGGAGCGCGGTCGGACATCGCTCCTCGCTGCCGCCGGCGCTGCGTTACGCGGATTACGGCTTCCGGCTGGCGCAGAACGAAGGTGCTACCATGACCGCCGAACGGCCATGATGGACGGAGAGCGGTCGGTCCTCCGGGAAGGCATCGTCGCCGGCCTCATCGGCGCGGCCATCGTCGCCGTCTGGTTCCTCGTGTTCGACATCGCGCGCGGCCGCCCGTTCTTGACCCCCGGCGTGCTCGGCGCCCTGGTGTTCTATGGCGCGAGCACGCCCGTCGGGCCGCCCGCGCTGGGGCCGGTTCTCGGCTACACGATCATCCATGGTCTCGCCTTCGTCGCCTTCGGCGTGATGGCGGCGACCATCATGGCCATGAGCGAGCGTGAGCCCGCATTGTTCATCGCGTTCGTGGTCCTGTTCGCCTGCTTCGAGGCCTTCTTCTTCGGCGTGCTCGGCGCCTTTGGCCAGTCGATGCACGGCGCGCTCGTGTGGTGGGCCGTTCTCGTCGGCAACCTGCTCGCCTCGATCGGCATGCTGTGGTATCTGTTCCGCGTTCACCGCGCGCTGCCGCGCTCGCTCGTCGGCTCGTGGGGCGCCGTCCTCCGCGAAGGCGTGGTGGCCGGGCTCATCGGCGCCGCCGTGGTCGCCCTGTGGTTCTTCGCGATCGACGCCATCCGGGGCGAGCTGCTACGCACGCCGCAGGTCCTCGGCACGGCGCTGCTGCGGCAGGCGTCGCCGGCCGCGGCGGTCTTCGGCTACACGATCGTGCACGGGCTCGCGTTCATCGTGTTCGGCATCGTCGGGGCCCTGCTCATCGCCGGCGCCGAGCGTCAGCCGATGCTGATCTTCGGCCTCGTGATCTTCTTCACCTCGTTCGAGATCTTCTTCTTCGCGCTGATCCTGATTGCCGCCTCATGGGTCCTGGACGAGCTGTCCGGCTGGACCGTCTTCGTCGGCAACATCCTCGCCGCCGCCGCCATGCTCGCCTACTACTTCCGCCGCCACCGCACCCTCGCCCACCGCCTCACCACCGCCTGGGCCGACGACGACTGACGGCGGCGCGTAGCCGCCCCGCCGCAACCGCGGACGTCGAGGTCGTGTCGCAGGCGTCGCGTGGACGCTTTGCCGGCGGCGGGCCCGGCGCGGCGCCGACCCGATCGCGGAGCCTGCGGGGACGCGCTAACGCGCGATGACGGCGGGAAGCGGGAGGTTCGGGTTCTCGTAGTAGCGGCGCGCGTCCGGGAGCCACGCGCGGAGCTGCGCGATGCGGGTGGCGTCGCTCGGGTGGGTCGACAGGAACTCGGGCGGCGCGCCGCCTTTCTTGCCGCCGCTCATCCGCTCCCACAGCCGCGGCGCCTCCGCCGGATCGTAGCCGGCCTTGGCCATGTAATAGAGGCCGAGATGATCCGCCTCCGATTCGTGCGCGCGGCTGAACGGCAGCAGGACGCCGTACTGCGAGCCGAGGCCGAGCGCGGCGCCCACCGCCCCCTGGTACGCGGGGTTCGCGAAGGCGGCGGCGACGCTCGTGAGCCCCTGGGCGACCATCACCTGGCTCACGCGCTCGCCGGAGTGCCGCGCGACCACGTGCGCGACCTCGTGGCCGAGCACGACGGCCAGGCCCGCCTCGTCCTGGGCCACGGGCAGGATGCCGGTGTACACCACGATCGTGCCGTCTGCGGACGCGTTGGCGTTCACGTCCGCGGAGCGCACCAGGTACACCCGCCACTCCGCCCGGCCTTCGAGCGCGGCCGCCTTGACGATCCGCGCCGCGACGCGGTTCACCATCGGCAGGTCCTTGCCGCTCTCGGCATCGGCGTCGCTGACGAGCGCGCGCTGCTTGTCCGCCTCCTGCAGGAATTTCACGCGACTCTGCTTGGCCAGCTGCGCCATCTCGGCGTCCGAGACGAGCAGCAGCTGCGAGCGTCCCGTGAGCGGGACCTGCGAGCAGGCGCCGCTCACCAGCAGCGCCAGCACGACGAAGAGCGGGCCGCGCCGTCGGCCTATCCCAGCTCCCGCCGCGCGAGACCGTCTGCGTAGGCTTCGAGCAGACGGTGCATCTCGCGCATGGCGGCCTCCGCCGCGCGACGATCCTCGGGCGTTCGCAGGTGCTTGAGGATCGTCTTCTTCGTTTCCCCCGACTCTTCCTTCTCGATGGCCTCGTGCACGGTGTAGTTCATCGCGCCCCAGTCCATTCGCACGCCGTAGTGCTGCACGAGCGCGCGCCCCACCGTCTGCGCGATCTCGACCACTTCCTCCTCGAGCAACGCGGTCGCGCAGAGCGCCGCGCTCCATGGCACCTCGTGCGCGAGGCGACGGAAGAAGTCGAGGATGGCCGCCATCTCCGGGACGGCCACGATCCGGTCATACTCCTGCCGCGCGTGGCCAAGGTCGTCGCCGATGCGCCGGAAGAGCTCGTCGTGATCGGGCGTGCCGCCCACGCGGCCCTCGAAGTAGCCGAGGTCCTCCACCAGCAGATGCCGCGCGCAATCCTTGCGGACGTCGAAGTCGTCGCAGCGCGTGTGGATGCCGCTGAAGATTCGCGGGAACCAGGCGATCAGCAGATAGTGCTGCGCGATGTGCGACCAGACCTGCGCGCCGCTGAGCGTGCCGGACGCGAAGCGCTTGAAGTACTCCGAGCGCCGGAACGGGCTCTGCGCGAGCAGCTCGGCCGTCAGCGCGTCGTACCATTCTTCCGTCGTCATCGCCGCCTCCTCGCCCGCCCGGGCGACGTCCGAGCCTACCAGATCGCCTCCGGCAGCGGCAGTCCCCGGAGCGCCTCGACGGGCAGCGGCGCCGGCGGCACGACGCCGAGCCGCTCGGCGAGCACGTACAGCTGGCGCAGATGCTGGCCCGCGTGCCAGACGGTGCGCTCGAGGAGCTCGTCGGCCGCTTGCGGGCCGTAGTACGTCATCACCGTGCGGCGAAACTCGTCGCCGCCCGCGCCCTCGAACCAGCCGGCGATGCGGCCGCGCACCAGGGCGGCGTACCGCGCCACGTCGGCGCCGCTGACCAGGTCGAGCGGCGCGCGCTCCTCGAACCAGGCCTCCGGCAGCTCGTTGCGGTCGACGGCGTCGATGAAGGACAGCGCGACGCGATAGACGTGGAAGGCGAGATCCCGCACGGTGCGCTTGCGCTCGGCCGGCACGTGGTCCAGGCGCTCGGAGTCGAACCGCTCGACGAGCCGCTGGCAGCTCTCGAGGACGCGGTCCAGGCGGGCGGCCAGGTCGGCCGGCGTGAAGCGCGCGGCGTCGCGGTACGCCACGCCGAGCAGCGCCGCGTAGCCGGCGGGATTCCAGCCGTGCACGACGCGGTCGCCCACGGCCAGGCCTGGCGGCCGCGGCACGCCGAGCCGCTCCATCTCGCGCCGCCCTGCCGGGTCGGCCTGCACGTCGATGGGATCGAACTCGATCCCCCAAGACGCAAGGAGCTCCTTGGTCTTGGCACAGGAGGATCAGCCCGGACGGTAGAAGTAGCGCGGCTTCATGCTCAGCGTCCTTTGAACTGCGGCGGCGTCTTCTTGCCCGCGAACGCGGTGACGCCGGCGGCGAAGTCCTCGGTGCGTCCGGAATTGGCGATGGCCTGCGCCTCCAGCTCCATCTGCGTCTCGAGGCTCTGCCATGTCGACTCGTGGAACAACCGCTTGGCGCCGCCGAACGCCTTCGACGGCCCCTGGGCCAGCTCACGCGCGAGGGCGTCGACGCCGGCACGGAACTCGGCGTCGGGCAGCACGCGTGTCACCAGTCCCCACTCCTGCGCCTCGCGCGCGGTGAGGACCCGGTTGGTGAAGTACAGCTCCATGGCGCGGCGGATACCGACCAGCCGCGGGAGGAAATAGGACGACGAGCCGTCCGGCGTCGCCGCGATCTTCGAGTAGGCCATCGTGAACTTTGCCGACTCGGTGGCGAGCACGAGATCGCCCGAGAGCGCCAGGCTCAGTCCGCCCCCCGCGGCCACGCCGTTGACGGCCATGATGACGGGCTTGTCGGCGCGGCAGAGGCGGGAGATGGCGCCATGCAGGTAGGTCGTCAGCTCCTTGATGAGCGCGCCGACGCGCGGCAGGTTGTCGGCAAAATCCTTCACGTCGCCGCCCGCGCAGAACGACTTGCCGGCGCCGGTGATGACGATGCAGCGGACGTCGCGGTCCTCGTCGAGCTCGATCGAGGCGTCGAAGAGATCGCGGCCGAGCCCGAGGTTGAGGGCGTTGAACGCGTCGGGACGGTTGAGGGTGACCGTGGCCACCTGGGCCGCTCGGTCAACCGAGATGTTTTTGTAGGCCATCAGCGCTCCTCCGGAGGGCCGGCCGGCGGTCGCCTGCGCGCCACCTCGGCCACGGCATCGAGGATCTCCTGGATCTGCAGCGGCTTCACGAGGACGGCATCCACGCCGTTGGCGCGTCGTTCGTCCGGCGACAGCTCGACGCCGAAGCCGGTCACGAGGAACACGGGGACGGCCGGGGCCAGCTGCTTCACGGCGCGCGCGACCTGCCAGCCCGAGACGCGCGGCATGGCGAGGTCCGTCAGCACGAGGTCGAAGCGCTCGCTTCGGAAGCGGGCGATGGCATCCGCACCATCACCGAGGTCGACGACGGCGTGTCCGGCGGAGCTCAGCATGTCGGCGAGCACCGCCCGCACCGTGGGCTCGTCATCCACGACGAGGCAGCGCAGGCTCCGCACCGTCGCCGGATCACGCGCCGCCACCAGGGCGTCGGCGGCCTCGTCGGCGGCGGCCGGAAAGGCCAGCCGGAACGTGGCACCCCGCCCCTCGGCGCTCTCGACGGTGATCGTGCCGCCGTGCCGCGACACGATCCCGTACGACATCGACAGGCCGAGACCGGTGCCCCGCGGCCCTTTGGTCGTGAAGAAGGGATCGAAGATGCGCTCCCGGACCGCCGGCGCGATGCCGACGCCGCTATCGGCGACGGTGGCCACCACCTGCCCGTCGACGACGGCCGCCGCAAGCGTGAGGACTCCTCCTGCCGGCATCGCGTCCACGGCGTTCAGGATGAGGTTGGTGAAGACTTCGCGCAACTCCGCCGCATCGCCCAGGATCCTGGGTAGCTGCGGCAGGGCGCTGTGCACCTCGACCGTCACGCCGCGGCTCAGCGGCTCGTCACGCCATCGCGACTGGGTGATCTCGAGCGCGTCGCGCACCACGTCGCCGAGATCGAGGGGCAGCAGCGGCGAGTCCTTGCGGATTCGCGTGAAGTCCTGGAGCCGCTTGACCGTCTGGGCGCCGTCGAGGGCCGAGCGCTCGATGATCTGCAGCCACTGCCGCAGCTGCGGCTCCTGCACGCGCCGGAGCAGCAGCTGGGCACGGCCGAGAATCGAGGCGAGCAGGTTGTTGAAGTCGTGGGCGACCCCGGAGGCCATCTCGCCGAGCGCGCGGAGCTTCTCGGTGCGTACCAGCTGGTCCTGGGCGGCGGCGACCTCGCTGAACGCGCGCATGCGCTCCTCGTAGAGCCGCGCGCTCGACATCGCCAGCGCGCCGAGGTGTGCGATGTTGGTCAGCAGCCGCTCATCGGCTTCCGTGAAGGGGCGCGGACCGCCGCGCACGGCGATGACGCCGAGGACGCGGTCGCCCGCGATCATCGGGGCGCCGAGCCACGAGCGCAGATCGGCGGAGGTGCTGACCGGGGCCACGCCGTACTGCGCACAGGTGCCGATGTAGTCGTCGGTCCGGATCGCGCGCGCGCGGTCGAGGACCACCGAGAGCAGTCCGGCCCCGTCCAGCGGGAAGCGCCGGGGCGGCGCCGTGTCCTCCACGCCGTCGGCGACGCGGATGGCCAGCTCGAGGTCGCCGCGCTCGTGGTCCCGCAGGACGACCACCAGGTTGTCGGCGGCCAGCACGCGCGCCAGCTGGGCGCGCAGGGCCGCGATGAGCGCGGCGCGGTCGAGCTGGCCGGTCACCGCGCGCGACAGGTCGTGGAGCACCGAGAGCTCCTCGACGCGACGACGATTCTCGTCGAACAGTCGCGCGTTCTCGATGGCGACGCCGGCCTGGTTGGCGATGGCCTCCATGAGCGCGAGCTCGTCGTCGCCGAATTCCCGGGCCTGCTCCCACCACACCGCCGCGAACCCGGCGATCATGCGGTCCTTCACCACCACCGGGACGAACAGCTGGGTGCGATGCGCGCCGTGCTCGCGGATGGCGGTCGGGATCCGGGAATCATGCGTGGCGTCGCTGGTGTACACCGGCCGCCGCGTGCGCGCCGCCTCCGCGTAGAACGCATGCTTCAAGATCGAGATGCGGAAGCGGCGGAACTCCTCCACCCGCTCGCGGGGAAGGCGGTAGCCGGCGAGCGGCTCCAGCCACTCGCCGTCCTCGCCCACCATCCAGGCGCCGACGCAGTCAGCGCGAACGATGGCGGCCACCGCGCGGAGAAAGTGCCGGACCATCGACTGCAGGTCCAGCGTGGAAGACAGCGCCCGGCTTGCCGAGAGCATCGTGCGGGTCTCGGCGAGCTGCACCGCGGTCTGACGGGCGAGCTCCGTGTTCTCGATGGCCAGGCCCACCTGCCTCGCCACGCCCTCGATGAGACGGACCTCGGCCGGCGTGAACACGCGCCCGGTGCGCCACCAGACGAGGAACAGGGCGCCCACCGGCTCGCCGCGCGCCATGGTGGGCACGAACAACACCGAGTGGGCCGGCAGCCCGTCGGTCCACTGCGGATCGAAGCGCGGGTCACTGAGGACGTCCTGACTCCACACGGCGCGGCCGCTGCGCCACGCGTCGTGCAGCCACGGGAAGCGCTCGAGGACGATGGGACGGCGCATGAACAGCTCGAGCAGCTCTTTCGGCACGTGATAGCCGGCGACGGGCGACAGCCGCTCGCCGCGCTCGTCGAGCAGGTAGGCGCCGGCCATGTCGGCGCCGAACGCCCGAGCCACCTCGCCCGCGAGACGGCGCATGGCGTCGTGTCCGGCGTCCCGCTCCGACAGCACGCGGCCGATCGCGAGCAGGGTGGTCGTCTCGCGCAGGCGCTCCTGCGCCTCTGCGTAGAGCCGGCTGTTCTCGAGCGCGAGCGCGAGCTGGTTGGCGATGGCGGTCGCGAGGTCGACCTGCCAGCGCTCGAAGCCCCGCTGCCGCTCGCAGTAGTCGAGCGTCACCACGCCGATGACCTGGTCCTGCCAGATCATCGGGACGGTCATGAAGGCCTTCAAACCGAACTGTTCGACCCACTGCCGCGGCACCATCGTCGTCGCCGCGGCGTCGTCGACGATCACCGGCCGTCGCGTCTCGATGGCGGCCGCGTTCACCGGGATGTCGCGCAGCGGCTCGATCTCCACCGCCGTGAACTGCCGCCACATCTCCGGCACGGCGCGGCCGTCGGCGAACTGCGACATCAGCGGCACCGCGCGGTTGCCCTGCCACAGCTCGATCGAGCAACGGTCCACCGCGCACACCTGGGCGACCTTGATGGCAACGCGCTTGAGCAGCTGCGTGGAATCGAGGGTGGAGCTCAGGATCTCGGTGACTTCGAGGAGCGCGCGCGTCTCCGCCAGGCGCTCGGTCGTGTCCGAGTACAGCCGCGCGTTCTCCAGCGCCACCGCAGCCTGCGCAGCCAGCGAGCCCATGAGCGACTCCGTCTCCGGCGTCACCGGCCACGCCGTCGCACGGTGCACGGCGAAGGCGCCCAGCACGCGATCGCCGATGGCAATGGGGTACGCGGTGAGCCAGTAGAGGCCGCGACGCACCAGCGGCGGCGCGTCGATGTAGCGCGCGTCGCTCCGCGTGTCGCTCCAGAGGATCGGCTCGCGATGCTCGACCACCCAGCCCACCGCGCCCTCGCCGAGCGCGAGCTCGTCGTGCAGTTCGGCGGCGAGGGCGACGTCACCGTGCGTGAGAGCGCGGGACAGCCGGCCGGTGGAGGCGTCGAATCGCCACACGCTCACGTACCGGGCGTCGAAGAACTGCGCGATCGCGCGCGCGAGATTCGCCAGCACCTCGTCGACGTTCAGCGACGAGGACACGAGGCGGTTCACCTGCTCGAGCGCGCGCAGACGCTCGGCGTAGGCGCGCGCTTCCTCGTAGAGACGCGCGTTGTCGAGCGCGAGGGTCGCCTGGTCGGCGAACGCCTGGAGCAACACCGCCTCGTCGTCGGTGAACACGCGGCCGGCACGGTCGCAGATGCCGAGCGCGCCGATGACGGTGGTGTTCGTGCGCAGCGGCACCGCGAGGATGGCGGCGTCGCCGGCCGCCTCCAGCGCCGCCCGGATGTCGGTCGGCAGCGGCGGCTCCTGCTCGAAGATGTTCGCCGTGCTGGCCGCCTGCCCTTCGGCGGCGGCGCGTCCGAGGACGCCGACGCCCGCCGGCTGCACGTGAGCGGGACCGATCTGCTCACCGAGTCGGCCGCCGATCCCGAGCGCGACCAGCGAGCCGTCCGGCTGCAGCCGGCGGAGCACGGAGGACTGGACGCCGAAGAGCGGCCGCACGCAGTCGATCGTCCGCTGCACGACGGCCGCCACGTCGAGACTCTCCGTCAGCGTGCGGGCCAGCCGCGCCAGCTCCTCCGCCTCCGTGCGACGGCGCATCGCCTCCCCGTAGAGCCGCGCGTTGGCGAGCGCCAGCGCGGACTGGTCGGCGAACGCCTGCGCCACCTGCATCTCCTCCTCGTCGAAGACGCGGCCGCTGGCGTCCGCGATGCTCAGTGCGCCGACCACGGTGTCGTTCACGATGAGCGGGACCGCGAGCGCCGCGCGCCGGCCGGCGCGCTCGATCCAACCCCGCAGCTCGGGCGTGAGCGTGATGTCCGGGTCCGTGATGACATCGGCGGAGGCCACGGGCCGGCGACTCAGCGCCGCCAGCCCGGCCGCGCCGGTGCCGCACGGCAGCACCAGCCGATCCATCGGCGGCCGCTCGCTGGCCGCCGCCGCCGACACGAGGTCGCCCGTGGCCTCGTCGAGGCGGAACAGCGTCGCGGCGAGCGCGCCGAACAGGCGCCGGACGCTCTGCACGATGCGATCGGCCAGCCCGTCGGGATCGAGCGTGCCCGCGAGCAGGCGGCTGACCTCGGCCAGCGCGCGCATGCGCTCCGCGCGGCGCGCGGCGTCGCGATAGAGCCGCGCGTGCTCGATGGCGACCGCGGCCTGCCCGGCGAAGGCCTCGGCCAGCTCCTGATCGCGCGCGGTGACGGGCCGGCGCGCGCGGAAGCTCAGCACGCCGATGGGCCGGCCGCCGACGCGGAGCGGCACGCCGAGGTAGGTCGTGTAGCCGAGGGCGAGATCGGCGGCGGCGTGCTCGGCCACGAGCGCGGTCGCCTCCGCGATGGGCACGACGAGCGTGCGGCCGGTCTCGATCACCTGGCCGCTCAGGCTCTCGCCGACCTTGATGCGCGGCCGCCGCATGGTGTCGCCCGCCGTGCCGAAGAGCCCCGCCACCACGAGATCGCGGCCCTCCAGCAGCCGGAAGCCGGCATTGTCGAGCTCGAGCAGACGCGCCGCCTCCTCGGCGATCGACGTCAGCAGCGTCTCCGTCGAGACGAGCGCGCCGATCTTCGTGTTGATCTCGAGCAGCGCGGCGAGCTGCTGGCGGCGGCTCTGCTCGCGCGCCAGCAGGCGCGCATTGTCGAGCGCGACGGCGGCCTGGTTGGCCAGCGAGACGAGCAGGTCCACGTCGTCGGCGCTGTAGCGCTGCTCCTCGTCGTTCGCGATGACGAGCGCGCCGAGCAGCCGATCCCCGACCATGACGGGGACACCGGCGAACGCCGTGAGCCGCTCGCGGTGAATGAGGCGGGCATTGAGGGCGCGCGTGTCGGTCAGGATGTTGGCGACGACCAGCGGCGCCCGGTCAGCGGCCACGCGCCCCACGAGCCCTTCACCGAGGCGCAGGCGATCGACGCCGCCCTCGCCGCCCGCGGCCGCGCGCAGCGCCAGCGTCGCGCCGTCGTCCTCCAGCAGCCACATGCGCGCGACCTTCACCCCGAACATCGCGCGCGCGGCCGCCACCACCTGCTGCAGCAGCTCCGCCGGATCGAGCGTGGCCGTGAGGCGCTGCGCCACCTGCGACAGCATCTCGAGCCGGCGCGTCTTCGTGTGGCTCTCGGCCAGCAGTGCGGCGCGCGCGGCGCCCAGGCCGACCTGGTGCGCCACCGCCTGCAGCAGCACCAGCTCGTCGCCGGTGAAGCGGCGGCGCGCGCGCGTGACGAGCACGAGCACGCCCCACGGCCCGTCCTCCACCAGGACGGGCAGCGCGAGCTGCGTCGTATACCCGCCGGCGGTCACGGCCTCGCGCAGCGCCGGGTCCCTGATCGCATCGCCTTCGAGACTCATGATGTGGTGACGGCGGCTGCGCGCGACGTCGCCGATCCGCGGGCCGTGCAGCGGCCGCGACGCGACCAGATGTGTCAGGGCGGGCGGGACGCCGTGGCTGGCCACCAGGACCAGCCGCTCCGCCGCCACGTCCGCTCGGTAGAGCAGTGCCAGGTCGATGCGCGCAACGGCGCAGATCATGCCGAGCGTGCGGCCGCCGGTCGCGGCCAGGTCCGGCCCGCTGCCCATCGTGACGGCGGCCGAGTAGAGCGTTTCCAGCCCGAGGTTGCGCCGCCCGCGCGCGCCGCGCGGACGGCGGCGCCGCGGTCGCACCGCCCACACCGAGGCGATACCCGCGGCGAGCGCGACGGGGTAGCCGGCGGCCAGCAGGAGCGCCAGGCGACGACGCTCGGCGCGCGCGATCGCCTCCGACGCGCCGGCGAGCACGACGTCGTCGCCGAAGCGGCTCACAGCGCGCAGTCGCCACGGGACGTCGGCGATGGCGCGCGCGCTCGCCGTCGAGCTCCAGCCGTCGGCCGGCGCGCCCGCGACCGTCGTGGCGGCGAGCCGGTCACCGGAGAGCACGAACAGGCCGACCGGCACGCCGTCGCTCTCGGTCACCGCGGCCGCGCGTCGCCCGACGATCGCGAGCCCGGCGGCCACGCCGGTGCCGACGGGCGCGACGCCGAGCACGTACACCTCGGTCTCGACCTGCACCGCGCGCACCGTCGGGCCCGTCACGCCCGTCAGCAGCGGCAAGCTCAGGGGCGGCGTCTCCGGCACCTGCGCGATCGGGCGGCCGCTGGCCGAGACCAGCAGCACGACGTCGGCGATCTGCTGCAGCCTCAGCGTCCGCTGGCGCGGGCCACCGCGCGTGAGCGTCGCCCAGTCTCCGAGTCGGGTGCCCTCGACGATATCCGGATCCTGGGCCAGCAGCGCCGCCTCGCGCCGCAGCTCGGACTCGGATTCCTGCACGCGCTGTTGCAGGCGCTCCAGCTCGGCGTCGAGCCGGGCCATCTGGCGGGAGGAGGTCTGACGGAGGAGCAGGCCGGCGCCGGCGATCCACAGCGCCGCAAGAACGACCGAAAAGGCGGCGAGAACCCGCCCGCTCAGCGATGCTCCCCGACGCGATGGACCTTCATGAGGTTCGTCGTGCCGGTCACCCACATGGGCGAGCCCGAGATGATCACGAGCACGTCACCCACGCGCACGGTTCCGTCTCCCAGCAGCGTCGTCTCGATCTCCTCCACCATCTCGTCCGTGGTTTCCACCTTGCGGATGAGCCGCGAGGTGACGCCCCACGAAAGAGCGAGGCGGCGCTGCACGCTCACGAACGGGGTGAAGGCGATGATCGGCGTGGCCGGCCGCTCCTGGGAGATCAGCCGCGCCGAGAAGCCCGACTGCGTGAACGCGACGATGGCGCGGGCGCGGAGGCTGCGCGCCGCGGTGGCGGCCGCATCGGACACCGCTTCCGGGAAGCCGGCGGCGGCCGCGCGGTCTTCGCGCCGACGACGCGGCACCTCCATGGCCAGCGTCGCCTGCTCGGCGCGCTCGGCCACGCGCGCCATCACCTCGACCGCCTCGGCCGGGTAGCGGCCGGACGCGGTCTCGGCAGAGAGCATGATGGCGTCGGCGCCGTCGAAGATGGCGGTCGCGACGTCGGAGACCTCGGCCCGCGTCGGCCGGATGTGCGTCACCATGGACTCCAGCATCTGCGTGGCGACGATGACCGGGATCTTCGCGGCCCGCGCCTGGCGGATGATCTCCTTCTGGAGGTGCGGAACGTCCTCGAGCGGCACGTCGACGCCGAGATCGCCGCGCGCCACCATCACGGCCTCCACGGTGGCCAGGATGCCCGGGAGATTTTCGATGACCTCCTGTCGCTCGAGCTTGGCCACGATCGGCAGGTCGGCGCCCCGCTCGTGCATGAACTTGCGGACCTCGGCGATGTCGGCGGCCGAGCGTACGAACGAGACGGCCACGAAGTCGACGCCTTGCTCGATGCCGAAGCGCAGGTCCTCGCGGTCCTTCTCGGTCAGGCACGAGGCGGGCAGGTCGACGTTCGGGAGCGAGATCCCCTTGTGGTCGCTGATCCGGCCGCCGGCCACGACGCGGCAGCGCACTTCCTGCGGCGTCGTCTCCTCGACACGCAGCTGGATCATGCCGTCGTCCATCCAGATCTGATCGCCGGGCTTGACGTCGCGCAGGTACTCCGGCGGCGCCACGAACACACGGTCCTGCGTCCCGACGCACGGCGTGCGACAGAGTGCGAACGGTCGCCCCGCCTCGAGATCCACGCGCCCCCCGCCGCCGTCGCCGAACGTTCCCAGGCGGATCTTCGGACCCTGCAAGTCTTGAAGGATCGCCACCGGGCGCCCCCAGCGGCCCTCGGCGTCGCGGATCCGCCGCACGACATCGGCGTGCTCGGCGTGGGTGCCGTGAGAGAAGTTCAGCCGTGCGACGTCCATGCCGGCCGCGGCGAGGCGGTCGAGCGCGGACGCGTCGGCAGAGGCCGGACCGATGGTGCAGACGATCTTCGTACGACGCATGCGCCTCTCTTGGTTCAGGAGACCGCGGCCGCCAGGAACTGCCCGGTGTACGAGCGTTCCGCCTGGCGTGCCACCGTCTCCGGTGTGCCGGTGGCGACGACGCGGCCGCCCTCGTCCCCGCCCTCCGGACCGAGGTCGATCACCCAGTCCGCGGTCTTGATGACGTCCAGATTGTGCTCGATGATGACGACCGTGTTGCCGGCGTCGACGAGCCGGTTCAGCACCTCCAGCAGCTTCTCGATGTCGGCGAAGTGCAGGCCGGTCGTGGGCTCGTCGAGGATATAGAGCGTGCGGCCGGTGGCCCGGCGCGAGAGCTCGGTGGCCAGCTTCACGCGCTGCGCCTCGCCGCCGGACAGCGTGGTGGCCGACTGCCCGAGCCGGATGTAGTCGAGGCCCACGTCGTGCAGCGTCTGCAGCTTGGTCTTGATGACCGGCACCGCGTCGAAGAACTCCAGCGCCTGGTGCACCGTCATGTCGAGCACCTCGGCGATGTTCCGGCCCTTGTAATGGACGTCCAGCGTCTCGCGGTTGTAGCGCTTGCCCTTGCAGACGTCGCAGGTGACGTAGACGTCGGGCAGGAAGTGCATCTCGATCTTCACGAGCCCGTCGCCCTGGCACGCCTCGCAGCGGCCGCCCTTGACGTTGAACGAGAACCGACCGGGCTGGTAGCCGCGCATCCGCGCCTCCTGCGTGCGCGCAAAGAGCGCCCGGATGAACGCGAAGACGCCCGTGTAGGTGGCCGGGTTCGAGCGCGGCGTGCGCCCGATCGGCGACTGGTCGATGTCGACGACCTTGTCGACGTGCTGCGCACCCTCGATCCGAGTGTGGGCGCCCGGCCGCTCCTGGGCACGGTGGAGCATCTGCGCGAGCGCCCGGTAGAGGATGTCGTTCACGAGCGTCGACTTGCCGGAGCCCGACACGCCGGTCACGCAGGTGAACGTGCCGAGCGGGATCTTCACCGCCATCCCCTTGAGGTTGTGCTCGCGCGGGTCGTGGATCGTGATGAAGTTTCCGTTGCCGGGCCGCCGCGCGGCCGGGACGGCGATGGCGCGCGCGCCGGAGAGGAACTGCCCGGTGAGCGAGCGAGGGTTGGCGATGATCTCGTCCGGCGTGCCCACGGCGACCACGTGGCCGCCGAGCTCGCCGGCACCGGGACCGAGATCGAGCACGTAGTCGGCGGCGCGGATCGTGTCCTCGTCGTGCTCGACGACGAGAACCGTGTTGCCGAGGTCGCGCAGGCGCTTCAGCGTGTCGAGCAGCCGGCGATTGTCCCGCTGGTGGAGGCCGATCGACGGCTCGTCCAATATATAAAGGACGCCGACCAGGCTCGAGCCGATCTGCGTCGCGAGGCGGATGCGCTGGCCTTCGCCGCCCGACAGCGTGCCGGCCGGCCGATCGAGCGTCAGGTAGTCGAGTCCCACGTTCATCAAGAAGCCGAGTCGCTCGCGAATCTCCTTGAGCACCCGCCGCGCGATGGCCGCCTCGCGCTCGCCGAGGACCAGGCCGTTGAAGAACGCGGCCGCCTGCTTGATCGTCAGCGCCACCACGTCGGCGATGGACTTGCCGTCGATGCGCAAGCCGAGCGACTCCCGGCGCAGCCGGGCGCCGCCGCACGCCGGACAGGGCCGCTCGGCCATGAAATGCTCGATCTCCCGGCGCGCCTCCTCGGACTGGGTGTCGCGATAGCGGCGCTCGAGCAGCTTGATGACGCCGTCGAAGTCGCCGTCGCGATCACCGTGGAGAATCGCGTCGCGCACGGACTTCTTCAGCTTGGCCCACGGCTCGTCGAGGGAGATCTTGTAGCGCTTGGCCAGCGCGGCCAGCGTCTGGCGGATGTACGCGCTGTCGCGGCCCGCCCACGGCGCCAGCGCTCCCGCGCGGAGCGACCGGTTGGGATTGGGCACCACCCGCTCCGGATCGATCTCGAACCGCGTGCCGATACCGCCGCACTCCGGGCAGGCGCCATACGGATTGTTGAACGAAAACATCCGCGGCGACACCTCGGGAAAGGAGATCCCGCACTCCGAGCACGCGAGGCGCTCGGAGAACAGCATCGGTTCGGCACGGTCGATCGGCTGGACTGGTTCCACCTGGACGACGCCGTCGGCCAGGCGGAGGGCGGTCTCGAGGGAGTCGGCGAGGCGGGCGGACATGCCGTCCTTGACCACGAGGCGATCGACGACGACCTCGATCGTGTGCTTGCGGTTCTTGTCGAGCTCGATGTCCTCGCCCAGCTCGCGGACGGTGCCGTTCACGCGCACGCGGGAGAAGCCCTGCCGCTGGAGATCGAAGAAGAGCTTCTTGTACTCGCCCTTCCGTCCCCGGACCACGGGCGCCAGGATGAGGAGCCGGGTGCCCACCGGCTGCAGCAGGATGCGATCGACCATCTGCTGCACGGTCTGGGCGGCGATGACCTTCCCGCAGCCCGGGCAGTGCGGGACGCCGACGCGCGCAAAGAGCACTCGCAGGTAGTCGTAGATCTCGGTGACGGTGCCCACGGTCGAGCGCGGGTTCTTCGAGGTGGTCTTCTGCTCGATGGAGATCGCCGGGGACAGCCCCTCGATGGAGTCGACCTCGGGCTTCTCCATCTGCTCGAGGAACTGCCGCGCGTAGGCGGAGAGCGACTCGACGTAGCGCCGCTGGCCTTCCGCGTAGATGGTGTCGAACGCCAGCGACGACTTGCCCGATCCGGACAGTCCGGTGAGCACGACCAGCTGATCGCGGGGGAGCTCGACGTCGATGTTCTTGAGATTGTGCTCGCGCGCGCCACGAACGATGATGCGGTCACTCGCCATAGACGCTCCATTATGCGGCCGGTCGCCGCCGGATTCCAACCGCGCCGACGCGAACGTCAGCGCTCGGTGCGGCTCAGCGTCAGCGCGAGCTCGGGATCGGTGGCGACGTCGTGCATGGTGCGCGCGAGGGCGAGGTCCATGACGTCGCGCCAGGCGGCCTTGGCGTCGGCGTCGGCCGTCTGCCGCCGGATGCCGACGTACCGGCGGGTCAGCAGGCGCTCGCCCGTCCGGCCGTCGGCCAGGGCCAGCGTGATGGCGACCCGGCCGACATACTGCCTCGAGCCCGAGTCACCGAGGGCGTCGAGCCAGAACTCCTGGACGTCGCCGCTGAGGACGACGTCGCCCGGGCCGTCGACGATCTGGTGGCCGTTGGCGCCGACCTCGGCCACGAGGGCGTCGTGCACGATGTCGGAGACGGGGCGCGACGTGACGAGGGCCTTGCCACCTTCCGGGGTCACGCCGATCCGGCTCGCATCGGCGCGCCGGTCGGTCATCGGCGCCACGACGATCCGTCGCGGCGCCACCCCGGCGAGCAGCGCACGGTTGGCGGCACCGGCCGGATAGCCGACCTCGATGGTGCGCGTCGCGCACCCACCGGCCGCGAGCACGACGAGCAGCGACCCGGCCAGCGCGCGCGGGCCGCGCATCACCGACCGCCGTTCCGCGCGTACACGAGCTCGTTCGCGAGGCGCCGCCCGGCCTGCTCGAGCACCTCGATCAGCTCCTGGCGCGCGACACCGCGATCGCGGGCGACGTCCCGCGCCAGGCGCTCCGGATGCGTCACGTCCTCGTCGTGCTCCCACACCACGACACCCGTCTCGCGCACGACCATCTGCGCGCGCACGTCGGCGAATCCGGCCAGCGGCGGCGCGTCGCCGTTACCGACGCGCATGAGCCCCCATGACGGCACGCTGATCCGCACGATCGCGTCGGCATATTGCCGCTCGCTGCCGACCGGCTCGCGCGGCAGCGGGACGATCGCGTCGAACGGTCCGCTCACGTGAAGCGTCCGCGCGAACGCCTCCGCGACGACGGTACCGGGCACGAGATCGTCGCCGGGGCGGCTCGATCCTCGATCGCCGTCCATCAGCCACGCCACGCCGGAGTAGACGGCGCGCGCGACGGGCACGAGCAGCTCCTTGAACGGCAGCCACTTCAGCGCCTCGTCGAGGACGCGCGGAGGCTCGCGAAGGCCTTCCGGAGAGGCAAACCGGCTGGGACCCGAGGCGACCACCACGACCCTGCGCACGTCGTCGAGCGCGGCGCCCGAGGGCCGGGGTCGAGCGATGGCCGGCGGCGCCGACGACGATGCGCATCCGGCGACGGCGACCAGAAGGATGACGACAACGGCCGACCGCAAGAGCAGTCTCATGCGGCAAAATAGGCGGACGCGCGCGCCCGCGTCAAGATCGAAGCGGCGCGCTCCAACGTAAAAGTTTCACAGCGAGCCAGCTCACGAAGGCGGCCGGCAGCGCTGGCGACTCCGCGAGGGCCGAGAGCGCGCTCGGGACGCGCGGGCCCAGCGCCACGATGCCGACGAACGCGACGCCGCCCGCCACCGCGCCGATGGCCTCCACCGGCCACGCGCGTGGACGCGCCGAGCCCGCCGCCAGCCGCGGGCCGGCGATGGTGGCCGCCGCGAACCCAAGACCCGCCGTGAGCAAGAGCCACGGGTCGAGCGAGAACAGGCTGCCGACCGCGGCCACCGCCACCGCGGCCATCCAAACCGTCGTCCCGCGCGCGGCAGCCAGGGCGGTCACGCGGTCGTGCAGCGCGCCGGCGGCCGCCAGGAAGAGTGCCAGCAGCGCGACCGCGGCCAGCGCGGCGAGCGCGCGGCCCCCCGACGTCGCGGCCGGCAAGCGCAGCAACGGCTCGGCGAGCGAGCCGCCGAGCAGCACGTCGGGCACCGTCGCCACCGCGTAGATGCCCCAGCAGGCGGCGGCGAGCGCCAGCGCCAGCAGGGTCGCCGGCGCCGCGAAGCCGCGGCGGCCGGCGGCCGGGACGAGTGAGATGGCGCCGAGGACGAGCGTGGCCACGCCCGCGAGCGACGCCACGAGCGGTGCGGTGCCCGCCTCCGCCCACACGGCCCCGGACGCGGCAGCGCCGGGGACGCGCTTGCCCGCCTCGAACCGCAGCCGGCTGCCGGCCTCGACGTTGAGCCGGTCGCCCGGACGGAGCGTGAGCGCATCTCCGGCGCGAAGTCGCCATTCGCGCACGACGTGCGATGTCCCTTCCTGCTCCACCACGCGGAACGTCCCCGGCTCGACCACGACGATGCGATGGCCTTCGTCGAACGCCAGCGTGGCGCGCCGAGCGAACCAGCCGCCGCTCGTCACCCAGGGACTCCGCGCGCCGAACACGAGCGCCGGCCGCGTGGCGACATCACGCCAGGCGTGCCACGGTGCGCGCGCCGTGGCCGCCAGCGTGACGAGACAGAGGACGAGCGCGGTGCCGCCGATGACGAGCGCCCCCGCGCGCCAGCTGCGGGCCCGCGGCGACAGCGTGAGCAGCAGAAGCAGCGCGGCTGCCAGCACGACACCCTGCCAGCGGCGCGCGCCGAGAAGCTGTGCCGCGTCGCCGAGCGGCACGAAGCTGGCGCCCAGGATGAGCGTCGCGCTGATGACGATGGCGCCCGCGGATACCGGGTGCGGGCGCTCCGTCGTCGGCCGCTGCAGCAGCGCCACGAGCGGCGCCACCACGGCGGCGAGTACGAGGAGCGGCGCGTCGGGCGCCCCCGCCGCCACTCGCATGGCGAGGGCGCCGAGGAGGACCGGCCCCGTCCACACGGCGATCCCGTTCAGCGCCGTCATTCGCGGAAAGCGAGTAGCAGCGCCGTGGTGACGAGGGTGGCAACGCCGGGCGCGACGAGGCCCGCGTACCACCACGCGAGACTGACGCCACCGAGCCGGACGGTTCCCGGCGACCCCGGCAGCACGGCGAGCAGGAGGAGCGGAAGCGGCAACAGCGATAGCAGCACCATGCCGATCCGCCGCGCGCGGGGCGCTGACACGCGCGCGATTATACCGCGCGCCTGCCGCGGAATCGGTATGCTGAGCGACGGCGTCGAAAGAAAAACGCGTCGAAGGAGCGCGCACGTCGATGACCGACAAGCTCGAGCGTGTGATGGTGATCACCGCCCACCCCGACGATGCCGAGTTCGGTGCCGGTGGGACGGTCGCCCGGTTCGTCAAGGAAGGGCGCGAGGTCGTCTACTGCATCGTGACCAATGGCAACAAGGGATCGAGCGATCGCACGATGACCCCCGAGCGCCTGGCCGTGATCCGGGCGGAGGAGCAGCGCAACGCCGCGCGCGTGCTCGGCGTCGAGCGCGTCGTCTTCCTCGGCTATCCCGACGGCGAGGTCGAGGACACCCGCGAGCTGCGCCGGGACGTCTCCCGCGAGATCCGCCGTACGCGGCCCGATCTCGTCGTGTGCCAGAATCCGAACCGCACGTACAACCTCGGCGCCTCGCATCGCGATCACCGCACCGTGGGCGGCGTCGTTCTCGACTGCGTGTACCCGCTGGCGCGCGACCACCTCGCCTTCCCCGAGCTGATGCCGGAGTTCGAGCCGCACAAGGTGCGCGAGGTCTACGTCATGCAGTGGCAGCAGCCGCATCTCGTCAACGACATCACCGACGTCATGGATCTCAAGATCAAGGCGCTGGCCTGCCACGCCAGCCAATTCGCCGACTTTTCGGCGGTCGAGGCGCGCGTCCGGCAGCGCAACAAGGAGCTGGGGGCGGCGCAGGGCTACGCCTACGCGGAGACGTTCGACCGCATCGTCATGTCCTGATGAGCCTGGCCCTGGCCTTGCTCAGCGTCGTCGTCTCCGTCGGCACCGTGATCGGGTACGCGAGCCTGCTCGGCGTGCCGGCCGTCCGCAATCATCCCGAAGGCTACGTGGCGGCGTTCGCCATCGCGGCGACCATTGCCGGCCTCGCGGTGGCGCTGCGCCGGCGGTGGCCCGCCTGGGTGGCGCTGGGCGTGGCGCTCGTGCTCCTCGCCGGCGGCGGCTACGTCAACTTCGTGATGGCGCGCATCCCGCCGGCCCCGACGATGGTGCGCGTCGGCGAGCGCGCTGCCGATTTCACGCTGCCCGATGCGATGGGGCGGCCCATCTCACTGCGCGACTTTCGCGGTCACAAGCCGGTCGTCCTCGTTTTCTATCGCGGCCACTGGTGACCGTTCTGCGTGGCGGAGCTCCAAGGTCTTGGAGCCGCGCTATCGGAAGCCGAGCGGGCCGGGGTCGAGGTCGTGGCCGTCTCGCCGGATCGCAACGAGCAGAGCCAGCGCCTGGCCGACGGGCTGCGAATGGGGTATCGCTTCGTGGCCGACCCCGATCTCGCGGTGACGCGACAGTACGGGCTGTTGCATCGTGGCGGCGGACCGCGCGGCCAGGACGTGCCGCGCCCGGCCACGCTGGTACTCGACCGCGACGGGGTCATTCGCTGGCTCTCGCTGAGCGACAACTACCAGATCCGTCCCGACCCCGCCGACGTCGTGCGCGCGGTCCGAGCGCTCTAGTGCCCGTCGATCGCGCGCTGACGCTCGCGTACCTGCGGGTCACACCCGGCATGCTCCGCGAGATGACGCGCGACTGCACGCCGGCCCAGGCCACCACGCCGCCGAAGCCCGGCGAGTGGGCGATGGTCGACGTCGTCCGACACCTGGTCGAGGGCGACCGGGACACACTGCTGCCACGCTTGCGCCGGATGCTGGCCGAGTCGCGTCCGGTGTTCCCGCGGCGCGAGCCGCTGCGGAACGACGGCTCCGACCTGGCGACCCTGCTCGACGTGTTCGAGCGCGCCCGCGCCGACGTCGTCCGGCGCCTGAGCGGTCTCGAGCCGGCGGGGTGGCTGCGCGAGGGCGTGAGTCCAAGCCGCGGCACCCTGTCGGTGGAGACGTATGCCGCCAGCACCGTCGAGCACGACACCGAGCATTTGCGCCAGCTGCAGGACATTCGCGCGTCGCTCGGGCTGACACCGCGGCGATGCGAGGCGCGCGTGGCGCTGCCCGCCTCGGACCTCGCCGACGGTCTCGCCGCCACGCCGCGTCGCATTGTCCGGCTCGTCGAGGGCCTGGACGGCGCCGCGCTGCGCGCACGGCCCGCCGACGGCGAATGGTCGCTCGTGGAGGTGCTGGCGCATCTCACCGATCTGGAGCGAACGCTCTTCCAGCCGCGCTTCCGCCGCGTGCTGGCCGAGGACCGCCCGGCCTTCGAGCCGTTCGATCCGAAGGCATGGGAGCAGGAGCGCGACCATCGCGCGCGCGACTTCGCCACCGACCTCCGCGCCTTCACCCGGGCGCGCGCCGAGACTCTCGCGCTGCTGGGGGCGCTGCCTGCCGGTGGCGCCGAGCGGCTGGGACTGTCCGCGCACTTCGGCCCCATGACGCTCGGGCAGTACGCGACCCACACGCTCGATCACGATCTCGAGCACCTCGGCCAGATGGCCGCCTGCCGAGCCGCGCTGCGCCGCGATGGCTGAATTGCCTGCCAGCTCGCAGCGCGTGCACGAGGCGCTCGTCGCCCACGGGCTCGCCACCACGATCGTCTATCTGGAGCGCGCGGCGCGCACGTCCGCCGAAGCGGCGGCCGCCGTCGGCTGTCGGGTCGATCAGATCGCGAAGTCGCTCGTGTTCCGCCTGAGCGGCACCGGCACGCCGCTGCTCGTCATCGCCAGCGGCGCCAATCGCGTGGACGAGGCGCGGGTCGGCGCGCTCGTGGGCGAGTCGCTCGGCAAGGCCGACGCGGAGTTCGTGCGCGCGCACACCGGGTTCGCGATCGGCGGCGTGGCGCCGCTCGCGCACCCGGCGCCGCTGCCGACGCTGATCGACGAGCACCTGACGCGCTGGGACCGCATCTGGGCGGCCGCGGGTCATCCGCACACCGTCTTTCCGCTGACTCCGCAGGAGCTGATCAGCATCACTGGCGGCCGCGTCGTCTCGGTCGCCTGACGCGTCGCGCCGCCGGGCCGCCGCTGCCGCGTCGCGCCCGCGGTAGAATACGCGCGTGATCCGCCGACGCGCGGCCCTCCTCGTCGGTCTTCTCCTCGTCTTCGTCGACAGCATCGCCCTCGGCGGCGCGAAGAGCGCCATCGCTCCGTCCGCCGCCGAGCTGACGAGCATCGTGCAGACGCTGACGTCGGGGGAGATGAACGGGCGCCGGACGGGCACCAACGGCGGCGATCGCGCCGCCGCGCAGCTGGCGACGTGGCTCGCCGACGCGGGGCTGAAGCCGGGCGGCGAGAACGGGACGTTCTTACAATCGTTTGTCCTTCGCCCGGGTCGGAAGCTCGGGCCGGACTGCGCGCTCGAGCTCAACGGCCAGCGTCTTGCGTCGACAGAGTGGATGCCACACGGTGGCTCACGTCACGGCGACGCGACCGGCCAAATGCTGTTTCTCGGGTACGGCATGAGCGAGGCCGGCTGGGACGACTGGGCGGGCGTCGATGCGCGCGGCCGCGTGGTGATCGTCCTCGACGGCGTGCCGCCGCAGCGCCGCACCCATCGCGCCTCCCGCCTCGACAAGCTGATCGCCGCGCGCCAGCACGGGGCGGCCGCGCTGCTCATCGTCGCCGACGAGCTGCCGTCCCTCGAGGCGACGGCCGCGTCCGTCGATCTCGTCTCCGCGACGCTCACCGAGGCCGCCGCCAACACCGCTCTCGCGCCGCGGACCGTCGACGAGCTACGGCGTGAGATCGCCAGCGCGCCAGGTGCGATGGTTCTCGCGCTGCCCCGCGCCGCGACCGTTCGCGTCGACCTGGTGCGCGAGGACGTCCGCGCGGCCAACGTGATCGGCATCCTGCCCGGCACGGAGCCGACGCTGGCCGGCGACGCGATCGTCCTCGGCGCGCACTACGATCACCTCGGCGCGCAGGGCGGCGAGGTGTTCTACGGCGCCGACGACAACGCCTCGGGCACCGCGGTCGTGGTGGGACTGGCCCGCGCGTTCGCCGCGGCCAGCGGCGCGCCGCGCACGCTGGTGTTCGCGCTGTTCGGCGCCGAGGAAGTCGGGCTCGTGGGCTCGGGACACTACGTCCGTCAGCCCGCGTGGCCGCTGGAGCGGACGGCCGCCATGCTGAACTTCGACATGGTCGGTCGGATGCACGACGGCAAGCTGACCATCGGGGGCGCCGATTCCGGCGACCGCCTGCGGCGCGTGGTCACCGACGCGCTCGCGCAAGTGCCGGGCGTGACCGGCGACGTGCGCGGCGCGCCGTTCGCGCCGTCGGACCACGCGCGCTTCTACTCCGCCGGGCTGCCCGTGCTGTTCTTCCACACGGGCACGCATGCCGACTACCATCGCCCGAGCGATACCCCGGACAAGCTGAACGCCGACGGCATGGCGCGGGTCGCCGCCGTCGGCGCCCGCGTGGTCGAAGGTCTCGACGGCGGCGCGCGACCGGCGTTCGTCCGGATCGCGCCGCCCACCCGCGGCGGCGAGCGCCGCGCGGCCGGCGGCGGTGTCCTGCTCGGCGTCGCCGGCGACGGTGACACGCGGGGCGACGGGGTCCGGCTGCGGCACGTCATGCCCGGCAGCGCGGCCGAGCGGGCCGGGCTTCGCGACGGCGATGTGCTCGTGCGCGTGGGCGACGCGCCGGTGAACACCTTCGAGGAGCTGCGCAGTGCGATCCGGGCTCGGCAGCCCGGCGACGTCGTGCGGCTGGTCTACCTGCGAGACGGTCGCGATCACGAGACGTCGGCGACGCTCGAGAGGAGTCAGGAATGAGTCTGGAGCCCAGGGACGCCACGACCCTCACCGACGCCATGCGACGACGCGCGACGCTGTCGCCCGACACGCAGTACTTCTCCCTGTTCGACGAGGTGGTCACGTATGGCCGACTGTGGTCGCAGAGCGCGCGCTACGCCGCGGGTCTCGCGGCCGCCGGCGTGCGCGCGGGCGACAAGGTCTGCCTGATCTACCCGACGTGCGCGGAGTTCTTCTACACGTTCTTCGGGTTGCTGCGCCTCGGCGCCGTTCCGGTGCCCCTCTATCCGACGCTCGGCATCGAGGCCACCGCGAACATTTTTCGGAACTCCGAGGCGGTGGCGGTGACCACCATCGGCTGGTTCCGGCAGGGTGTGGATGCGAGCGTCGCGCTGGCGCGCAACGTGCGACTCGTCCTGGAGCCGAACGACCTCGACGTCGACCGGCCGCTGGCCGCTGACCATCAGGCGGCCGAGACGGACCTGTGCTTTCTGCAGTACACGTCGGGCTCCACCGGCCATCCGCGTGGCGTCATGCTCACGCACGCCAACGTCGTCGCGACGACGAGGTTCATGGCGGAGGCGGCGGGCATCACGGCCGACGACCGTGTCGTGAGCTGGCTGCCGCTGTACCACGACATGGGGCTCATCGGCTGCGCGTTCACGCCGCCGCTGACGGCCACGCCGATCTGGCTGCTGCCGCCGGACCTGCGCAACCCGCGGCCGTGGCTGGAGACGCTCACGAAGGTTCGAGCCACGTTCACCGTGTCGCCGGACTTCGGCTATCGCAACTGCGTCCGCAACGTGCGGGACACGTCGGAGTTCGATCTCTCGAGCCTCAAGTCCGCGCTGTCGGGCGCCGAGCCGGTGCGCACGTCCACCATCGAAGCGTTCGAGTCCCACTTCGGCATCAAGCGCATCGTGTCGCCGTGCTATGGCCTCGCCGAGGCCACGCTGGCCGTCGCCATCTGGCCGCGCGGCGTCCCGCTGCGCTACGACACCAGCGGGCACTGGCTCTCGGTCGGCCAGCCGTGTCCCGGCGTCGCCGTCCGCATCGCGGCGCCGCTGGAAGACGAGCAGGACGCCGACACGCCGCCGGTGCTCCTGCCGGCCGACACGGAGGGCGAGGTGTGCGTCAAGAGCCCGGGCGTCATGACGGGCTACTACAACAACCCCCGGGCCACCGCGCACGTGCTGAGCGCCGACGGGTGGCTCCGCACCGGCGACCTCGGGTTCGTGGACGACGAGGGCTTCCTGTACATCACCGGCCGGCTGAAGGACCTGATCATTCTCGGCGGTCGCAATCTCCTGCCCGCGGACGTCGAGGAAGTCGTGGATCAGGTGGCGGGCGTGCGGTATTCCGCGGCCGTCGGCATCGACAGCGAGCGCACCGGCTCGCAACGGCTCTACGTGGTGGCCGAGGTGCGCGACCCCGCCGCACCGCCCGACGGTGGCTGGGCCGCCATCACGCGCGAGATCGTCCACCGCGTGCACCGTGCCGTCGGCCACCGGCCCGCCCGCGTGCTCGTCGTCACGCCGTCGACGATCCCGAAGACGTCGAGCGGAAAGATGCAGCGCTCGCGGCTCGCCGAGCTGATCCAGGCCGGCCAGCTGCGCGAGCGGCTCGTGCACGGAGAGGCGGATTAAGGTCGGCTGCCACCTGCCCGTCTACGGGCCGGTGGCGCGGCGCGATCCGCTCATCGCGTTCGCACGGCGCGCCGAGGCGCTCGGATACGATTCGCTCTGGGTGAGCGACCACGTGGTCGTCCCGTGGCGCATCACGTCCCGTTATCCGTACAACGCCTCCGGCGACTTTCCGCTGCCGCCCGCCGGAGACTTCCTCGAGCCGCTCACCGCGCTGGCGCTCGTGGCCGGGGTGACCGACCGCGTGGCGCTCGGCACCAGCGTGCTCGTGCTGCCGCACCGCCATCCCGTGCTGGCGGCGAAGATGCTGGCGACGCTCGATCACCTGGCACCCGGTCGGGTCATCTGCGGCGCCGGCGTCGGCTGGATGCGCGAGGAGATCGAGCTGCTCGGGGCGGCGCCGTACGCGCGGCGGGGCGCGTGGAGCGACGAGGCCATCGCGGTCATGCGTGCGTGCTGGAGCGACGAGCGCGCCGCCTTCGCCGGCGACTTCTTCCGGTTCGAGGCGGTGGGCTGCCGCCCGCGTCCCGCCCACGGCACCATCCCGATCTGGATCGGCGGCCACACCGATCGTGCGCTTCGCCGCGTGGTCGAGCTCGGCGACGGCTGGCACGCCGCGTTTCCACGGCGTGACGACATGGCGGAGGCGCTGACCCGGCTGCGTGGCGCCTGCGCCAAGGCCGGTCGGGATCCGGCGTCGCTCACGATCAGCGCGCGCATGGGGCTCAGCGCCAAGCAGCCGGCGGCCGGGACGCTGGCCGAGGTCCGCGCGCTCCGCGACCTGGGCGTGGATCATCTGATCCTCGAGCCCGGCGTCCGCGACGCGGACACGATGACGTCCGTCATCGAGCGCTTCGCCGAGCTCCGCACGCGCCTCTAGCGGGCGCCGGCGCTACAGCGCGACGCCGAGAGCGGCCTTGGCGAGCAAGCCGATGGCGTACGTGACGATGACCGCGAGACCGGTGATCGCGACGTTGAGCAGAATGCGGCGACGCACATCCATGCCGGAGATGAAGGCCACGATCGCGGAGACGGCCACGATCATCGCACCGCCGGTGAGGACGGTGGGCAGCACCGTGCGCGCGCCGAAGAGGATCGGCAGCACCGGAACGATGGCGCCGATGAAGTACCCGAGGCCCACCGTGCCGGCGGCACCCAGCGGGTGATCGCCCGGCTCGCTGACGACGTCTTCACCGAGGAAACGGCGGCGCGCCTCCTCGGTGGCACGCAGCTCGGCCTCCGAGCCGGCGCCGATGTAGGCACCCGCCGCCATCGACAGCGCGCCTGCCACGCCCACCGTGAAGGCGGCGGTGACCACGGCCATCGAGCTGCTGAAGGCGGCGAAGAAACCGCTCACCGCCCCGAGGATCTCGACGAGGCCGTCGTTGAGGCCGAGAAACACGTTCCGGACCTTCTCGGGGTTGATTTGACGCTCGCCGCCATCACCGCTGACCACGAGGTCTTCGTGCTTGAACTCGTCCTCGAGGATTTCGCGCACGGCGCCGCCGACCGGACCCGTCCCGTAGCGCTTCCAGACGTCGAGGTACTTCTTGATGCCGTGCACCTCGATCGCCTCGAGCACGAGGTGAATGGCCGAGGCACCGAGAAGCCGGCAGGCGGCGACGATGACGGACAGCTTGATCCGGCGCCCGGGGTCGAGCGCGGTCAGCTCGCGCAGCCCGAAGAACTGCTGCCAGAACGCGACGTGGCGCGTCTCCACCGGGATGAGCGCGTCGAACGTCGGACGCATCGACGCCGGCGCCACCTCGCGGAGCGCGCGATAGAGCGACAGGTCGAAGATCTCGTCCAGCACCAGCCGACGCGCCAGCCGAGCGTCGACGGTGGTGGTCGCCATCGCTAGATCTTCGCGCCGCCCTTCTGCCAGTCGTCCAGGAACTTCTTGAGCCCGACATCCGTGAGCGGGTGCTTCATCAGCATCTGCAGGACGCTGAAGGGCATCGTGGCCACGTGCGCACCCGCCTTGGCCGCGTCGATCACGTGGAGCGGATTGCGGATGGAGGCGGCCAGCACCTGGGTCTTGAAGCCTTGCACGCGATAGATCTCGCAGATGTCGCGCACGAGGTCCATGCCGATGGCCCCGATGTCGTCGAGCCGGCCGAGGAACGGGCTGATGTAGCTCGCGCCCGCCTTGGCCGAGAGCAGCGCCTGCGTGGCCGAGAAGCACAGCGTCTGGTTCACGCGAATGCCCTTGCTGCTGAAGTACTTCACGGCCTTGAGCCCGTCATAGGTGAGCGGCACCTTCACCACGACGTTGGGCGCGATCTGGGCCAGCTCCGCGCCCTCCTTCTTCATGCCCTCGAAGTCGGTGGCGATGACCTCGAGGCTCACGTCGCCCGGAACGATGGCGCAGATCTCCTCGGCGAGCGGGCGAAACGGTCGCTTCTCCTTGATGGCGAGCGAGGGGTTCGTGGTGACGCCGTCGACGACCCCGAGCGCCACCCCTTCCTTGATCTCATCGACGTTGGCCGTGTCGAGAAAGATTTTCATCGCGTCCCCCTCTCGAAGTCAGCGTAGTCCCCGCGCGGAGAGAGTGTCAAGGCGCGTATCCTCCGGCGAGGAGGGCGCCATGCTCGTGCTCGCTGACTGCACCACCGACGAGGTCGCGCGGCTGGCTCATCGCCGTAACGTGGTCGTGCTGCTGCCTCTCGGCGCGCTCGAGCAGCATGGCCCGCATCTGCCGCTCGCGGTCGACTGGCTGGGCGCCGAAGCGCTGGCCGCGCACGTGGCGCCGCCGCTCGAGCGGGCGGGCTTCACGTGCCTGCTCGCCCCCTCGCTCCCCTACGGCGCGAGCCCGCTGGCCGCTGACTGGTCCGGCACCGTCTCGCTGAGTGGCGCAACGCTCCAGCGCGTGGTGCTCGAGATCCTGGGCGCGCTCACCGATCACGGGTTTCGCCGGTTCGTGCTCGTGAACTACCAGGCGGATCCTGGCCACCTCGCGGCGATGGCGGCCATTCGCCGACGCGCGCAGCGGCGCCGCGGCGTCCGCGTGCTCTTCGCGGGCTTCGCGCCGACGCCGAGCCCCGCCATGCTCAATCCGAGAGTCACCGCGCTGCTGCGCAGCCCGCGGCCCGAGCGCGAATGGCACGCGGGAGAGCTGGAGACGGCGATGATGCTCGCGGTGCGGCCGCGGCTGGTTCGTCGCGCGCTCGCGCGGCGGCTGCCCCCGGCCTGGATCGACTGGCGCGCCCGGCTGCGTGGCGGGACGACCTTTCGAGCCATGCAGCCCGGCGGCCGCGGTTACTTCGGCTGGCCGGCCGCGGGCCGGGCCAGCACCGGACGCGCGGCACTGCGGCTGCGCGGGCGGCTGATCGCCGCCGAGCTCGTGGCGGCGCTTCAGAAGGCGCGGCGGTAAGCCGCCAGCGCGTCTTCCAGGACGGCGGCGTCGGGCACGCGCGACCAGCCCACGCCCTCCACCGCCAGCGAGGCGGCGCACGCCGCCGCCTCGGCCGCGTCCCACGGGTCGCCGGAGCGCCGGTAGCGCACGAGCCACGTCGCCGCGAAGACGTCGCCGGCGCCGGTCGCGTCGACCTCGCGCGCGGGCCGCGCGCGCACCTCGTAGCGCTCGCCGTTGACGTAGAGCAGCGCCCCGCGCGCGCCGGCGGTCACCGCGGCCACGGGCACGCGCTGCACCCACTCCGTCATCGACGCTTCCTGACCGAGGACGTCGGCGGCACTCACGAACAGCGCGTGCAGGTGGCTCAGCACGCTCTTCGGCGACGCCCACGGTCGCGTCTGCACGAGTCCGTCGCGGGTCACGTCGCGCAGCCAGCCCTGTGCGCCCGCCGCCACCGTCGCGTCCTCGAACGCCGCCGCCAGCGCGGCGTCGACCTCGTTCACGATGGGCGCCAGGAGCACGAGATCAGCGTCCCGCCAGTCCTCCGGAAGGTCGTCGACGCCGAGCGGCCTCGCCGTGGCGTGCACGCGCATCGACCGCTCGCCGTCGTGCTCCGCGTGCTCGAACACCGTGGTCGCCGCCGCGGGGACAGTGACGACCTCGATGCGCGGCGGCAGCCGCTCGACCGGAAAGTCGTCGGCGTGACTGGTCAGGATACCGGTCGACAGCCCGAGCCGGTCGGCCGTGATGGCCGCATAGAGCGCGGCCCCGCCGGGACGCACGGTGTCGCCGAAGCGATCGAGCGTGACGTGGCCGATGGCGACGAAGTCGGGCGCCGACACGGCTACGGCTTCGTCGCGGCCAGCGTCTGCGCGAAGAACTCCGCCACCTCGCGGCGCGAGCGCTCGGCCAGCGCGCCGTCGGGGAAGAAGCGAACGCGGCCGCCCTTGCCCTGGGCGGCGTTGGGATCGAAGAAGTTCGCGCCGCCCGTCCGCGCGTCCCAGCCGTGGTAGCCGCCGGGATAGACGGTGAGGCTCACGACGCTGCGGCTCGCCGGCGGCAGCGCGTCGACGAGCTGCTGGCAGGCATCGGGCCCATCGTAGTCGTCACGGTCGCCGACCCAGATGTGCACGGGCGCGCCGGTCATCGTCAACGTCGGCGCGTTACGCAGGAACGACCAGCACGCCGGGTAGAACGGCGCGTGGGCGGCGAACCGCGCCTTGCCGCCCGTGAACTCGTCCACGAGCGCCGTCGACGCCGTCGCCAGCGCCAGGCCGCCGCCCCACGAGAATCCCATGATGCCGATCCGCTGCGGATCGATGGCCGGCTGCCCCGCGAGAAGCAGCAGCGCGCCGAAGGCGTCCGGATAGGTCTCGCGCAGACGCTTGGGGCGGCTCTGCGGCCCGCCCTTGTAGCCGCGCGGCCCCCACATGTCGACCTCCAGCGTCGCGATTCCCCGGCGATGCAGCGTCTCGGCGTGATACTCGCCACGTCCGTCCACGCCGCCCGAGCCATGCAGGATCACCACCGCCGGCACGGGCCCCGGCGCCGCCGGCACGACGAGCGTGCCCGTGATGGTGAGATCCGTGGTGGGCGCCACGTAGGAGACGCGCGTCTTCACGTCGGCGGCCGGGCTCGGGGCGGCGGCGAGCAGCGCGATCATCACCGACACCGCGGCCGCCGCGCGGCGCCGCTCAGCGAAGCCCATGGCTCCGCTCACACCATCGTGAGGCCGCCGGACACGGACAGCGTCTGGCCGGTGATGAATGACGCGTCGTCGGAGGCGAGGAAGACCACGGCCGGCGCGACGTCGTCCGGCACGCCGAGGCGTCCCCATGGAATCACGCGCTTGAGACTCTCGGCGAGCTTCGGGCTGGCGGCGGCGAACTCGGCCTGGAAGAGCGGCGTATCGGACGGTCCCGGGCAGACGCAGTTGACGTTGATGCGGTGGCGCGCGACTTCGCGGGCAACGGTCTTGGTCAGCGCGATCAGACCGCCCTTGGCGGCGGAGTACACGGCCTCCCCCGTCGAGCCGACGCGTCCGGCGTCCGACGCAATCGACACGATCTTGCCCGAGCCCTGCCGGATCATGTGACGCAGCGCCGCCTGGGTGCACGCCATCGGGCCCTTCAGGTTGACGGCGAGAATCTTGTCCCAGAACTCGGGGGTGGTGTCCACGAACGGCATGGGCCGGTCCCAGCCGGCGCAATTGACGAGGATGTGCAGCGCGCCCCAGTGGGCCGCCACGCCGTCGATCGAGGACTGCACGGCCGCCACGCTGGTGATGTCGAGCGGCTGGGCCACGCCGATGCCGCCGGCGGCCTGGATCTGGGACACCGTCTGCCGGGCACCATCGCCGTTCAGGTCGGCCACCGCCACCCGCGCCCCCTCGCGCGCGAGGGCCAGGGCGATGCCGCGACCGATTCCGCTCGCGCCACCGGTGACGAATGCGATGCGGTCTTTGAGCTTCATCGCACGATGGCCTTGGCGATGATGTCCTTCATGATCTCGCTGGTGCCGCCGCCGATGGTCATGAGGCGGGCGTCGCGCGCGAACCGCTCGACCGGGTACTCACGCATGTAGCCGTAACCGCCGTGCAGCTGCACGCAGCCGTAGGCCACGCGGTTCACCATCTCGGCCGTGAAGAGCTTGACCATCGAGACCTCGCGCACGGCGTCCTCGCCGGCCTGGTACTTCAGCCAGGCGGCGTACGTGAGCCAGCGACCCGCCTCGACGTCGGTCGCCATCTCCGCCAGCCGGTGCCGGACGGCCTGCTTGTCCGCGAGCGGGCCGCCGAACGCCTGGCGCTCCTTCACGTACACCACCGTGTCCTGCAGCGCGCGATCGGCCATGGCCACGGCGTGCAGGCCGGCCACCAGCCGTTCGCGCTGGAACACGCGCATGACCTCGTAGAAGCCGACACCCTCGCGCCCCAGCAGGTTCTCGGCGGGCACGCGCATGTCCTGGAAGGACAGCTCCGCGGTGTCGGAGGCGCGCATGCCCATCTTGTCGAGCGTCCGGCTGACGCCGAAGCCCGGCGTGTCGCGCTCGACCAGGAACATCGAGATGCCCTGATGGCGCCTGTCCGCACGCCCGGCCTCGACGCGAGCGGCCACGAAATAGATGTCGGCGGTCGCGCCGTTCGTGATGAACATCTTGGAGCCGTTGACGACGTAGTGGGCGCCGTCGCGCACGGCGCGCGTGCGGATGGCGGCGACGTCACTGCCGCCGCCCGGCTCGGTGACCGCGATCGCCGTCAGCGCCTCGCCGCGGCAGATGGCGGGCAGATATCGCTCCTTCAGCGCCTCGCTGCCCGTCCAGTACAGGTGCGGCGACGCCATGTCACAGTGCACGCCCACCGCCATCGCGAAGGAGCCCGAGCGCGAGCGCGCGCACTCCTCGTGCAGCACCGCGGACATCATCACGTCGGCGCCGGCGCCGCCGTACTTCTCGTCGTACTCGAGGCCGAAGAAGCCGAGCTCGCCCATCCGCCGCCAGACCGCCTTGGGCATCCGCCCGGCCATCTCCCACGCCTCGACATGCGGCGCGATCTCCTTGTCGACGAAGGCGCGCACGGTCGCCCTGAACATCTCGTGCTGCTCGTTGAACACTTTCACGGCCGCTCCGTTCCGCGCGCCGGCATGCCGGCGGGCCCCCGAGGCTTCCTCGGAACGCGAGTATACTTCGCCGTGCCCTCGCCGCCTCCGGCGACCCGCAGCTCCGTCGCGCTCGGCGTGCTGCTCACGGCCATCGTCGGCGTCGGCGCGCTGTCGATCGACATGTTCTTGCCGTCGCTCCCCACGATCGCCGACGTCTTCGCCGCCCCGCCCGCGGTCGCCCAGCTCACGGTGACGCTCTTCCTGGCGGGCCTGGCCGTGTCGCAGCTGCTGTGGGGCCCGCTGTCCGATCGGCTCGGGCGCCGGCGCATCCTGCTCGCGGGCCTGGCCATCTACGCCATGGCGGGTACCGTGTGCGCGCTGGTCCCTGGCATCGGCACCCTCATCGCGGCACGCATCGTCCAGGCGCTCGGCGCCGGCAGTGGCCCGGTCGTCGCGCGCGCAATCGTGCGCGATCTGTATGAGCCGGAGCGCGCGGCGCGAATCCTGGCCGCGATGGGCACCGCCCAGGCGCTCACGCCCATCCTGGCGCCGGTGATCGGCGGCGTCGTGCACGCGCTCGCCGGCTGGCACGCGGTGTTTCTCGTCCAGGGCGCGTTCGGACTGGCGTTCGCGCTCGTCGCGGCCGCCGTCGTGCCGGAGACCAACGTCCACGCGGGCGCGGCTGCCGAGCCGCTCGCGCGCCGGTTGTCCATGCTGGCGCAGCATCCCCGTTACCCGGCGTATGTGGCGTCGGCGGCATTGATGTTCGGCGGCCAGTTCGCGTTCATCAGCGGCTCGTCGTTCGCCCTCATCGGGGTGCTCGGCGTCTCGCCAACCGTGTACGGCGTCTGTTTTGCCGCGGTCGCCACCGGACTCATGGCCGGTAATCTCGTGTCGGCGACGATCGGCCCGCGCCTGGGCATCGACCTCATGATCCGCGCGGGAGCGGCGATCGGCGCCGCGGCCGGCGCCGTCATGGCGGCGCTGGCGTGGGCCGGTGTGGCGAGCGTAGCCTCGGTGATCGCACCGATGTTCGTCTTCGCATTCGGTCTGGGGTTCGTCCTGCCGAACGCCGTCGCGGGCGCGATCGGCCCCTTCCCGCGCATGGCGGGCCTCGCCTCGGCGGTGCTCGGGTTCGTGCAGCTCACCGGCTCCGCGCTGTACGCGGTCTGCGTGAGTCAGTTCTACGACGCGACCCTCCGCCCGATGACGACCGGCGTCGCGCTGGCGGGGACGACGACGCTCGTGGTGTTCGCCCTGCTGACGCGCCCGGCGCGTCCAGCGCCGCCTTCCGCCTGACCGACGCGCGTGCGCGCGATCAGCACATCGCCTGCCCCGTGCTCGTCCTCTGGAGCGCCCGCGGACCGCTCGGCACCTGGTACGTCGACGCGGGCGGCCCGGAGGCGGTGGGGCGCTTCTTCGTCGGCGCCGCTGGAGTATGATCGCGGCCGAGGAGATCCAAGACATGGCGACTTCCGTAGGCTTCATCGGCGTCGGCAACATGGGCAATCCGATGGCGGGCAACGTGCTGAAGCACTTCCCGCTGACCGTCTTCGACATGAATCCGGCCGCGATGGGCAACCTCGTGTCCGCCGGCGCGCGCAAGGCCGGCTCCGCGCCGGAGGTGCTCGCGCACGCGGACATCGTGATGACGTGCCTGCCCGCGTCGCCCGACGTCGAGGCGCTCTACCTCGACGCGGGCGGGCTCGTCGAGCGCGCGCGCCCGGGGACGATCCTCATCGACCTCAGCAGCGTGCTGCCGTCCACGCCGCGCAAGATCGAGCCGCGCGCGAAGGCCCGGGGGGTGCATTTCCTGGAGGCGCCGGTGAGCGGCGGCGTGACCGGCGCGCGCGCGGCGACCCTGGCCGTGATGGTCGGC
>DATAOC010000035.1:0-36107 GCA_036265915.1 Candidatus Methylomirabilota bacterium
ATCGAGCCGCGCCGCCGCCCGCTCGAGCGCGCGCACGAGCAAGCGTTGCTCGATGCTGGACCGCGAAGTCCCGGTCATGCGGACGGTCGTGCAGCCGGTGACCAGTGCCAGCACGGTGGCCGCCATGAGCAGTGCCCGCGCCCGCCTCATGCGCGCGACCACCTCAGGCTCGGCACGCTCACCGGAGCAGCGCGAGGACGCGCTCGGCGGCCGTCGCGACGGCGGCGGCGACGACGTCATCTTCTTCGGGGTCGAATGCTGCGAGGACGTGATCGGGAACCTGGGCCTTGTGGACCGGGCGCCCGATGCCGATCTTCACGCGGCGGATGGCGTCGGTGCCCAGCGCTTCGATGACCGACTTGACGCCATTGTGCCCGCCGGCGCTGCCCTTCAGGCGTGTGCGCACCTTGCCGAGCTCCATGTCGATGTCGTCGTACACGAGCACGAGCTCGTCGGCGCTGGCGCCCACCGTCTGAAGCACCCGGCGCACGGCCGCGCCGCTGACGTTCATGAAGCTCTGCGGCTTGACGAGGTAGAGGGTGTCCCCGCGCCAGGTGGCGCGGGCGACGTGCGCGCCCGCCTCCGGACGGAAAGCCTTCTTCAGCTGGCTCGCGAGCGCATCCACCACGCGCTGGCCGATGTTGTGGCGGGTGTCCCGGTACTCCGGTCCCGGATTCCCGAGTCCCACCACGACATGGGCCACGCGTGTGCGATCCGGTTACTTCTCGGGCTTCTTCGCGGGCGCTTTCTTGCCGCCTTCCTCTGCCGCCGGAGCTTCCTCCTTCGGCTTGCGCTCGGTGAGGACCTCGGGCTCGGCCGGTGCCACCGCCGCCGTGGCCACCGGGGCCGCCACTTCCTCGGCCATCGGCGGCGAGACCGTCGCCACGGCCTGCCCGGCGTCGTTGATGATGCGGACACCGTCCGGCGGTCGCAGGTCACCCACGGTCAGCACGTCGCCGATGGCGAGGTTCGTCACGTCGGCGTCGATGCGCTCCGGGATGTTGGTCGGCAGGCAGGAGATCTCCACCTCGTGCATGACGAGGTTGAGGATGCCCTTGGTGTCTTTCACCCCCACCGCCTCGCCGACGGGATGAACGGCGACGCGGACGGTGATGGCGCGATCGGCCGAGACTTCCTGGATGTCGACGTGCAGCAACGCGTCGGTGACGGGGTCGAATTGCATGTCGCGGATGATCGCCATGCGATTGCCGCCGTCGCCGTCGAACTTCAGCGTGAGCAGCTGCGTCGATCCCTCGTGGCCGTGAATGATCCGAAGCACCGCGCGCGGGTCGACGGTCACCGTTTGCGGCTGCGCGCCGCCGTAGAGGACCGCCGGGACCACGCCCTCGCGGCGCAGCTTGCGGACCGCGGATTTGCCGGTCCCCTCGCGCCGCTTGATCGTCAGCTCTTGCATCTTCATCACTCTCGCTCCTTCACACGAACAGCGTCGAAACGGACTCTTCGTCGTGGATCCGGCGAATGGCCTCGCCGAGCAGCGGCGCCACCGTCAACACCGTCACGCGGGCGCCGCGCTTGGCGTCCGATACGGGAATGGAATTCGTGACGACGACTTCCTCGAGCGGCGAGGCCTTGATGCGCTCGACGGCCGGGCCGGAGAGCACCGGGTGCACTCCACAGGCGAGGATCCGGCGGGCTCCTTCGCGCTCGAGCGCGGACACCGCCTGGACGAGCGTCCCCGCAGTGTCGATCATGTCGTCGATGACGACAGCGTCCTTGTCGGCGACGTCGCCGATGAGGTGCATGGCCACCGCCGCCCCCGGCTTGTCGCGCCGCTTGTCGATGATGGCCAGGCTGGCGTTCAGCCGCTTGGCAATCGCCCGCGCGCGCTCGACGCCGCCGGCGTCGGGCGACACGATCACCGGCTGGTTCAAGTCCTTCTTGCCGAGGTAGTCGATGATCACAGGGGCGGCGAACAGATGGTCCACCGGAATGTTGAAGAAGCCCTGGATCTGCCCGGCATGGAGGTCGAGGGCCAGCACGCGATCGACCCCCGCCGCCTCCAGCAGGTCGGCCACCAGCTTGGCGGAGATCGGCACGCGGGGCTGCACCTTGCGATCCTGCCGCGCGTAGCCGTAGTACGGCAGCACGGCGGTGATCCGATGCGCCGACGCCCGCTTCAGGGCGTCGATCATGATCAGCAGCTCCATCAGGGTGTCGTTGACCGGTGGGCACGTCGGCTGGATCACGAACACGTCGGCGCCGCGGACGTTCTCGTTGACCTGCACGTAGACCTCGCCGTCGGAGAAGCGCGTCACCTCGGCGTCGGACAGCGGCACCCTGAGGTACTGTGCGATCTCTTCCGCGAGCGGCCGGTTCGCGTTGCCGGTGAAGAGCTTCAGCTCGTAGGACATCAGCGCCTCGCCCTCGTCGATGTGGCAGGGGCGGGAGGATTCGAACCTCCGAATACGGGATCCAAAGTCCCGCGCCTTACCGCTTGGCCACGCCCCTTCATCCCCGCCTCGCTCCGTTCGCCACCACGCGCACGGCCGGACCGGTCAGTGTCCGCACCGCCCAGCAATCCCACGATCCTCGCGCGACGCGCCCGCGGATCTGCCGGGCCTGCTCGTACGATCGTGCCACCCCGAAGACCGTCGGGCCGCTGCCCGACATCAGCGCCCCGAGCGCTCCCGCGGCCATCAGGGCCGCCCGCATCTGGCCGATCTGCGGGAACACGCCGGCGGCGGCGGCCTCCATCCCATTGTAGAGGCTTGCCGCCACGCGAAACGTCCCTCGACGCAGGCTGCTCGCCAGCGTGCGGGTTCGTCCGCCATCGGAGTACATCGCCGGCGTGAGCCGGCCGTACATCTCGGCGGTGCTGGCCGGGAGCTTGGGATTCACCAGCACGAGGGCCAGCGACCGTCCTTGCAGCGGCTCCACCCGCTCTCCCCGGCCGGTGGCCACTGCCGTCCCTCCGCGCAGGAAGAATGGAACGTCCGACCCCAGCGTCGCGGCGACCTCGTCGAGCCGCTCGAGCGGCCAGCGTAGACGCCACAGTCGGTTGAGGCCCAGCAGCACTCCCGCCGCATCCGTCGATCCCCCACCCAGACCTGCCGCGACCGGGATGCGCTTGTCGAGCGTGATACGGACACCCGCCTCGAGCCCGGCCGCCTGCCTCAGCGCCATCGCGGCGCGAAGCGCGAGGTTGCTGCCGTCGCTCGGCACGTCCGGGGTGCTGCTCCGAAGCTCCAGGACGTCGGCTTCGTCAAGGGTGATCCGGTCGGACAGGTCGACCGCCTGCATCACGGTGGCGATCTCGTGGTAACCGTCGGCCCGCTTGCCGAGAACCTCGAGAGTCAGGTTCACCTTGGCCGCGGCCCTGAGCACGAGGCGACGGACACTGCCTGACCCCTTCGACAAGGCACGACAGGCTAGCATGCACCCCGTCGGCGGTCAACGGATGCTGTGTGTTTTCGCGTCCTTGGGCGGTGTCAGCACGAACCGCTCGGGGTCCACGCCGGCGTTGAGCGCGATCGATCGATAGCGCACGTTCGCGGTCACGTAACCCTGGCCGGCGGATACGTCGAGCCCGGTGAGCGCGCCGTCCTCGGCCCGGAGAAAGTTGATGAGCGCTTCGGTGCGCCCGCCGACCAGGTTCACCCGCCGTACGACTCCCGTGGAGAAGTCCATCCAGATCCGCTGCTGGTGGTAGCGACCGATGAGATTGATCGACGGGCCATCGGCGTCCGGCGCGAAGATCTCCGCGACGCGAAGGTCCTTGGGCGGGACCACGCGACCGGACAGGATCGCCACGAGGTCGTCCGGCTCGAATGGCAGGCTCAGGATCTGGGCGGCCGTCTCCACCGTGGCCGGGCCGGTCGTCACCTCATTGCTCGCCGCGTTGTACGCCATGAGCTCGCCGTTGTTCACGACCACCAGGAGGAACGGCTGGCCGAACGGTGAGATGGCCTCGAAGCGCAGGGAGGCCGGCGTCCTGGCGAGCAGGACCCCGGTCAGCCGCTGCTGCTCGGAGCCCTTCTTCATGGTGATCTCGGTCAGCGCGCGGAGGTCCGAGAGCTCGTGCCAGCGGCTGACGAGGAGGTCGATGGCGCGCCGGGCGTCCTCGGACACCGGCGTCCGCGACGGCGGCGGCGCGATGGTGCAGCCGCTCAGGACGGCCGCGACGAGCGCGCTACTGAGAAGCTTTCGAGCGTTCGGGCTGCGCACGGCGCAAGCGGGACTTCGCATCCTGGACTTTCTTGGCGACGCCGTCCGCAGTCGGGTCGAGCGAGAGCGACTTTTCCCAGGCCACCAGCGCATCGTCCTCGAAGCCGCTCTTCGCATAGGCATCGCCAAGGTGCTCGAAGATCACCGGGTCTTCCTTCGCCTTCTCGACGGCGCGCTTGAGCTCGCGGAGCGCGTCGGGATAGCGGCCCTGCTGGAAGTACGCCCAGCCGAGGCTATCGATGAAATACCCGTTGTCCGGCTCGAGATCGAGCGCCTTCTTGATGAGGCTGACCGCCTCGTCCAGGTTCTGGCCGCGCTCGGCGTACATGTAGCCGACGTAGTTGTAGGCCTCGGCGTGCTTGGGATCGAGCGAGATCACCCGGCGGAAGGCCCGCACCGCATCGTCGAACTTCGACTGCTTCTCGAGGACCACGCCGACCTGGAACTGCAGGTCGCGATTCTTCTCGTCCAGCGACAGTCCTTCCTGCAGCGCTTCCAGCGCGCGGTCGTACTGCTTGGCCCGAACGTACGCGGTCCCCAGATACAGGAAGAGCTCCGGACGCTTGGGCTCCAGGTTCACCGCCTCGCGCAGGATCGCGATCGACTCATCGAAGCGCTTGGCCCGGCTGTGGAGAAAGCCGAGCTGGACCCGCGCATCGATGGAGCGCGGATCGGAGCGGAGGATGCGCTCGAGCTCCACGCGCGCCTCGGCATCCTTGCCCGCGTCCATGTACGCGGTCGCCAGGAAATAGCGCGCGCGCATGTTCGTCGGCTCCAGCATGACCACCCGCCGGAATGCGTCGATGGACCGATCCCAGAGCTTCTGCTCGTAGAAGATCGCGCCGAGCTTCATCCACACCCGGGCGTCCCGTGGCGCCAGCTCCGCGAGCTGCTCGACCTCGCTCTGGGCCTCCTGGTAGCGCCCGAGACGGATGAGCAGGTCGCCCAGCCGCTCGACGAACGCGGGATTGTCGGGATTCGCCTTCACGGCGCGGCGGTACGTCTCGACCGCCTCGTCCGACCGGTGCCGCGACTCGTACACGTAGCCGAGCGCCGTCCACGCACCGTCGTGGTCGGGATCGAGCTCCACCGCCTTTTGCAGCCGCGCGATGGCCTCGTCCCAGTTCTCGGTCTCGATGGCGAGCCGGCCCAGCAGGAAGTGCGCCTGGGCCAGCCGCGGCTGACGGTCCACGAGCCGCAGAAGCACGCTCCGCGCGCGATCGTAGGCCTTCTGCTCCACCTGGTAGCGCGCGAGCGTGAGGTACGCGTCCTCGTTCGCCGGATTGAGGGCGATGACACGCTCGAGCTCGGCCTCGGCCTCCGCGTACTTCTTCTGCGCGCGCAGCAGCTCGGCCAGCGTCAGGTGCGGCTGCGGATCGTCAGGCGCCAGCTGCACGGCCTTGCGTGCAGCCGCCAGGGCCTCGGTGGGCTGCTCGGCCCGGATGAGCCACTGTGCAAGCTGCGTCCACAGGAACGCCGAGCTCGGATCGCGCTTCAGCGCGTCCTGCAGCAGCGGGATCGCCTCGCGGAATTTTCCGGCGTGCACCAGCATCTGGGCGGCCGCGAAGTCGTAGTAGGCGTCCGCCTGCGGGTCGCGCGGCGTCAGCGCGATGCGCCGCGGCGTCGTGTCGTCGTCGGCCGTGGTCGCCGTTTGAGAGACAGAGGCGCAAGCGGCCGTGGCGAGCAGGAGCATGACGAGCGCAGTGGCGCGGAGGCGATTCATCGTGCAGGACCTCGTGCGCCGGCCGGAAACCGTCGCGCCGTCGTGAGCAGGCGGCGAGCGACGTCGGCGAGCGCGGGATCGGAGATCGCCGAGGCCGCCTCGTCGATGTCGCGCCGATCGTCGTCGGTGAGCGCCGCCGGGCGGCGCTCGCGACGCTCCGGTCGCAACCGAGGTTCGGTCTCGAGCGTGCCAAGCGTGAACCTGAGCGAGCGCACCGCCGGCGCCTGCGCGCTGAGCCGCTCGACGAGCTCCGCCGTTCGCAGCGTGAGCTCCTGCAGCCAGGGCGAGTTGTCGACGGCCACGTGCAGACAGCCGTTGGTCAGCGACAGCGGGCGGGTGCGCCGGGCGACGTCGACGCCCACGAGGGACGTCCACGCCTTGCGAATGTGGTACTCGGGGAGCCGATCCGAGAGCTGCGGGAGAGCGCTGATGAGCACGTCGGCCACGACGCGAGGCGTTGCGGTCTTCATCACCCCGGGTATTCTACACCCCGAAGTGGCTGCCAAATTGACTGCTTTCTGACCGACCTTTATATTGGCCGTACTCATGGCAAAACCGCGGCGCGGCGAGACGCTCGAGCTGTCCGTCGACGACCTCGCCTTCGGCGGCGAGGGCGTCGGACGCGCCGACGGCTATGTCGTCTTCGTGCGCGGCGGGCTTCCGGGCGACCGTCTGCGCGTTCGCGTGATCGAAGCGCGCGGCCGGTTCGGCCGCGCCGTCATCGAAGAGGTGCTGACGCCATCACCGGATCGCGTGCCGGCGCCCTGCTCGTATTTCGGGCAGTGCGGCGGCTGTCGGCTGCAGCATCTCGCATATAGCGCCCAGCTCGCATTCAAGAGCAAGCAGGTCCGCGACTGTCTCGAGCGCCTGGGCGGCCTCGGGGAGTTCGAGCTGCGTCCCATCCTGCCGGCGCCGGAGCCGTATGGCTATCGGAACAAGATGGAGTTCACGATCGCCGGCGAGCCGGCGACGGTCGGCTTGCACGCCGCCGAGCGCTACGACGTCGTGCTCGACATCGAGCGCTGCCTGCTCCAGTCGGAGACGATGAATGCGCTGCTCGACGAGTTCCGGCGACAGGTCCGCGACCGCGCGCTGTCGGTCTGGGAGCCGCGCAGCGAGCGCGGTCTGCTGCGATTCGTCATGATGCGCGACGGCCGCAACACGGGCCAGGCGATGGTCAATGTCGTGGCGGCGGCGCCGGACGTGGAAACCCTGACGCCGGTGGCCGACGCGCTCCACGCCCGCGTCCCCGCCACCGCAAGCGTCGTGCTCAACGTCACCGCGAAGAAGGCGAGCGTGGCCGTGGGCTCCGAGGAGCATCTCCTGCGCGGGCGCGACCACATCATCGAGTCGCTGGGCGACGTACGCTTCCAGGTCTCCGCCAACTCGTTCTTCCAGACGAACACGCGGCAGGCGGAGCGCCTGTTCGCGCTGGTGGAGTCGGCCTGCGAGCTTGGCGGCGACGAGACGCTGCTGGACCTCTATTCCGGCACCGGCGCCATCAGCCTGCTGCTCGCGCGGCGGGTCCGCGCGGTGTACGGCATCGAGCTCGCGGCGGCGGCGGTGGCCGATGCCATCCGGAACGCGCGTGCGAACGGCATCGACAACTGCACCTTCCTGGCGGGCGAGGTTCGCCACGTGCTGCCCGAGCTGATCGCGCAGGGCGTGCGCGCCTCCGTCGTCGTGGCCGATCCGCCGCGCGCGGGATTCCATCCGAAGGCGCTCAGCGCCCTGGCGGCGCTGGCGCCCGCGCGCATCGTCTACGTCTCGTGCAATCCGTCGACGCTCGCCCGGGACGTCGGCGATCTCGTCCGGCAGGGATATCGGCTGGAGTGGGTGCAGCCGGTGGACATGTTTCCACAGACGCCGCACATCGAGGCCGTTGCCCGGCTGCACCGCGTGACATGAAGACGTTCCTCGCCCGGCGACTGCTGCAGTCGCTGGTCGTGCTCCTCGGCGTCTCGTTCGTCGTCTTCTTCATCCTGTTCCTGACCGGTGATCCCGCCCTGGTGTTGCTGCCGCCGGAAGCGACGGCGGAGGACATCCGCCTCTTCCGCGAGAAGATGGGCTTCAACGACCCGTTCCTCGTCCAGTACGGCCGATTTCTCGGGGGCGCGCTGCGCGGAAACTTCGGGGAGTCGATCCGGCACGGTGAGCCGGCGTTCCATCTCGTGATCGAGCGGATGCCGGCCACGTTCCAGCTCTCGGGGGCCGCCCTGCTGGTCGCGCTGGCGCTCGCCATTCCGGCCGGCATCGTCTCCGCCGTGCGGCGCAACAGCCTGCTCGACTACGTGTCGACGATCGTCGCCCTGCTGGGCCAGTCGATGCCGACGTTCTGGCTCGGCATCATGCTGATCCTGCTCTTCTCCGTGCAGCTGCAGTGGCTGCCGTCATCCGGCCGCGGCGACCTGCGGCATCTGGTCCTTCCCGCCATCACCCTCGGTCTGTTCACGACCGCGCGAATCACACGGCTCACGCGGTCCGGCATGCTGGAGGTCCTCGGCCAGGACTACATCCGGACGGCGCGCGCGAAGGGGGTGAGCAATCCGCCCGTCGTGTGGAAGCACGCGCTGAAGAATGCCGCGATTCCGATCGTGACCATCGTCGGCATCGAGCTCGGCACCCTGCTCGGCGGCTCCGTCATCACCGAGACGATCTTCGCCTGGCCGGGCGTCGGGCGGCTGTCGGTGCAGGCCATCAACAATCGTGACTATCCCGTCGTGCAGGCGGCGGTGTTCCTGCTCTCGAGCACCTTCGTGCTGGTGAATCTCTTCGTCGACTTGCTCTACACGTACCTCGATCCCAGGATCCGGCTGCGATGAGCACCACCGCCCGCGCACTCGCGCTGCCCGAGGACGCGCCCGCGCGACGTCCGGAGTGGACGCTCTTCGTTCGCCGTCTGGGACGTCGTCGCACCGCGCTGCTGGGGGCGGTCGTCGTGGCCGTGGTGCTCGTCACCGCCATCGCCGCGCCGCTCGTCTCGCCGTTCGATCCGCTCGTACAGGACATCGGCGAGCGGCTGAAGGCGCCGGGCTGGCGCGATGCCGCGGGACACGCCCATCCGCTCGGCACCGATCATCTGGGTCGCGACATTCTCGCGCGCATCGTCTACGGTGCGCGCCCGGCGCTGCTCGTCGGCTTCGCCGCCGTCGCGATCTCCGGCGTGCTCGGGATGCTGGCGGGGCTGCTGGCCGGCTACTTCGGAGGCCGCGTCGACGACGTGCTCATGCGCCTGGCCGACATCCAGCTGGCGTTCCCGTTCATCCTGCTCGCCATCGCCGTGATCGGCGTCCTCGGCCCGAGCCTGACCACGATCATCTGCGTCATCGGCGTGTCGAGCTGGGTGGTGTACGCGCGCATCGTGCGCGGCGCCGCGCTCTCGCTGCGCGAGCGCGAGTTCGTGCAGGCCGCCCAGGCGCTCGGCGCTGGTGACGCGCGGATCCTCGTCCGGCACGTCCTGCCCAACGTCTTCACGCCGTGGCTGGTCGTGGCCACGCTCGACATGGCGCGCGTGATCGTGATCGAGTCGGCGCTGTCGTTCCTGGGCCTGGGGGTGCAGCCGCCGGCGCCGACCTGGGGCGGCATGCTGGCCGACGGGCGCGTCTACATCTCCACGGCGTGGTGGCTCGCGACCTTTCCCGGCCTGGCGATCCTCGTCACCGTCCTGGGCATCAACCTGTTCGGCGACGGCCTCCGGGACACGCTGGATCCCCGGCTCAAGCTCTGAATCCCGGCCCGGCCCCGGGCCCGCCGGCCGTGCGCGCGGGTGAGCGTCGTCGGCGCCGCACCAGCAGGGCACCGGCGAGCGGCACCGTGATCCACAGGACACCCGACGCCACGCCTGTGCCGAGATTGACGGCGAGCATCACGGCGCCGCCGATGACGGCGACCCAGAGGAGCACCGAGATGAGGCCGGCCGTTGCGCGCCGCCAGCCCACGCGTCCGAGGACGGTCGCGACGAGGGCGCCGGCCGTGTCGTAGCCGACGTCGAGGACGCTCGCCGTCCGCGACGGCTCCGTGGCCTGATGCAGCTCGTCGAGGCCAGCCCACGCAATGGCGATGAGCAGCGCGGTCCAGGCCGCGCGTCGTGGCGACCACCGGCGCTCGCGCGTGAGCGCGATGAGCCACAGCGCGGCGAGGATGGCGTACTCCGTCACGTGCGCCGTCTTCCGGATGAGCGCGTGCGCGGCGTCGATCTGCGTCGGCGTGGCCCACGGTAGGAGCCATTCGAGGAGGGGACCGAGCACGCTGCCGGTGTTGTCCGAGCTGAAGTCGCCGCCCGAGAGCCACATGATCACCGCCATCCAGGCGAGCGGCGGCAGCCAGATGGCGAGGCGGATCACGGCCGTATGATACAGTCCTCGCGATGCTCGGCGAGATCCTGGACGATCTGCTGATCTCCGCCTCGACCGGCCCGTGCATCACCGCCTCCCGCTACTTCGCCGCGCGCGACGCCGTGTACGCGCCGTTCCCGGCGACCATGGATCCGCGCATCGTCGAGGCGCTCCGCGCCCGCGGCATCGAGCAGCTCTACAGTCACCAGGCGAGCGCCTGGGATCTCGTGCAGTCGGGACGCCATGTCGTCGTGGTGACTCCGACCGCCTCCGGCAAGACGCTGTGCTACAACCTGCCGGTCCTCCAGGCCCTCGTGCACCAGCCAGACGCGCGCGCGCTCTATCTGTTTCCGACGAAGGCGCTCGCGCAGGACCAGCTCGCGGAGCTCGAGGAGCTCGCCAAGAAGCTGCCCGAGATGCGGATGTTCACGTACGACGGCGACACGCCGCAGGACGCGCGGCGGGCGGTGCGCGCGCGCGCGAATCTCGTGCTGACCAATCCCGACATGCTGCACTCCGGTATCCTGCCGCACCACACCAAGTGGGCGGTGCTGTTCCAGAATCTGCGCTACGTCGTGATCGACGAGCTCCACGCCTACCGTGGCGTCTTCGGCTCTCATCTCTCGAACGTGCTGCGCCGCGTGCGGCGCATCTGCGCGCACTACGGGTCGAACCCACAGTTCATCATGGCCTCGGCCACCATCGCGAATCCGGGCGAGCTGGCCTCGCGGCTCACCGGCCATCCGGTGGAGGAGCTCAGCGAGAGCGGGGCGCCGCGCGGCGAGAAGACGTTCCTCTGTTACAACCCGCCCGTCGTCAACCCGGAGCTTGGCATTCGCGCGCCCTACCTCGGCGAGGCGGCCAAGCTGGCCATTCGCCTGCTGCGCGAGAAGATCGCCACCATCGTCTTCGCGCAGAGTCGGCTTTCGACCGAGGTGCTCCTCACCGCGATCAAGGGCGGCGTGGCCGATCGGGCGACCGGCGATTCGGGAATCGTGCGCGGCTACCGCGGTGGCTACCTGCCGACGCGGCGGCGCGAGGTGGAGCAGGGGCTCCGCGGAGGCGACGTGCTGGGGGTCGTGTCCACGAACGCGCTCGAGCTCGGCGTGGACATCGGCCATCTGGACGCGGCCGTCATGGCGGGCTACCCCGGCACGATCGCCTCCCTGTGGCAGCAGGCCGGACGGGCCGGCCGTCGCGCGGGACCCTCGGCGGCGATCCTCGTCGCGACCAGCGCGCCGCTCGACCAGTTCATGGTCACCCATCCCGACTATCTGTTCGGCACGCCGCCCGAGCACGCGCGCATCAATCCCGACAATCCATTCATTCTCGTCAATCACCTCAAGTGCGGCGCGTTCGAGCTGCCGTTCGAGGCGGACGAGCGGTTCGGCGAGGCCGACGTCCGCAAGCTGCTGGCCGCCCTCGAGGACGAGGGCGTGTTGCATCGTGCGGGCGAGCGCTACCACTGGGCGTCGGAGACCTATCCGGCCGACCACATCTCGCTGCGCACGGTGACGACGGACAACTTCCTCGTCATCGACACGACCGCCCGCGACCAGACACAGACGAAGAAGCGGCAGATCATCGCGGAGGTCGACTGGGGCAGCGCGTTCGCGACCATCTATCCGAAGGCGATCTACCTCGTGGAAAGCGTCCCGTACGAGGTGCAGGAGCTGCATTTCCGGGAGGACGAGGAGAAGGTCGCCTACGTCAAGCGCGTGAACGTCGACTACTTCACCGACGCCATCACCGCGAAAGGCGTGTGGATCCTGCAACGGCTGGAGCATCGCGAGCATCTGGCGTTCCTGGCCGAGCACGGTGAGGTGCTGGTCGCGGAGAAGGTGGTCGGTTTCAAGAAGATCAAGCACGGCACGCTCGAGAACGTCGGCTCCGGCGAGGTCGAGCTGCCCCAGCAGGAAAAGCAGACGACCAGCGCGTGGATCACGGTCCCGCCGGCGGTGCTGGCGCGCGTGAGTCGCTCGCGCGAAGAGGTCATCGACGCCCTGCGGGCGGTGACCTATCTTCTGCATCACCTGGCGCCGATCTTCCTGCTGTGCGACATCCGCGACGTCGGCTCCTGGCTCGGCGACACGACGCCGGCGGAGACGGGCGCGGTGGCCACTCGCGAGTCGGCGAAGGCGCGGCTCATGAGCGCGGCGGAGTTCAATCCGACCATCTATCTGTACGACTCGCACGCGGGCGGCATCGGCCTCGCCGAGCGTATCTACGAGATCCTGCCCGAGCTCCTCGCGCGCGGCCTGGAGACGCTGGAGGCGTGTGCCTGCGCCTTCGGCTGTCCGTCGTGCGTCGGCCCCGTGAACGAGGTGGGCCGCCGGGCGAAGGCCACGGCCGCCCAGCTGCTCCGCGCGCTCACCGCCTGAACGGGCGATGCAAAGCCTCGAGGAGCTGCGCCGCATCATCCGTCGCATCGAAGCCCGGCCGGCGCCGCGACTGGCCCGCGAGCCTATCGAGCGCGTGGTCGGGGGTGAGGTGGTCGACACCGATGCCGGCGCGCTCCTGACCGTCCGTCGCGTCTATCCGCTCGATCACCAGCATGGTCGCGTCCCGCTGCACGCGCTTCTCCGTGCGCCGCTGGACGTTCTCGCGCGTCTGGCGCGAGCGGACGGTGTGCCGCTGAGCCCCAATGGCTTGCTGTTCGTCGACACCGAGACGACCGGCCTCGCGGGCGGGACGGGGACGTATGCGTTCCTCGTGGGCGCCGGGTGGCTCGAGGACGCGGGGTTCGTGGTGACCCAGTATTTCATGCGGGACCTGGATGAGGAGCCGGCGCTGCTCGCCGCCCTCGCTCCCGTGCTCGAGCGCGCCACGGCGGTCGTCACCTTCAACGGCGCCGGCTTCGATCTGCCGCTGCTGGAGACACGCTTCGTCCTTGGGCGCCGCCGCTGGCCGGCGACGCTCGCCCATCTGGACCTGTTGCGGCCGGCACGGCGAGTGTGGACAACCTGCCTCGGCGACTGCAGGCTCGCCACCCTCGAGCGCGCGGTGCTCGGGCTCGCGCGCGAGAGCGACGTCCCCGGCGGTCTCATTCCGACCCTGTACTTCGACTGGCTGCGCCAGCGCCGGGCCACGCCGCTCGCGCGGATCTTCGCGCACAATCGCGACGACGTCCTGTCGCTGGCCGCGCTCCTCGGCTGGTTTGCGAACGCCCTCGGTGAGGCGGTCGGGATGTCAGCGGCCGAATGGGCCGGGCTCGGCCGGTTATGGGAACCCGTGGACGCCGAGCGCGCGGTCTCCTGCTACCGAGCCGCGCTGACGGAAGGACTCGACGGCGAGCACGGGCATCTGGTCCGGCTGCGCCTGGCGTGGTGGGAGAAGCGTGCCGCCCGCTGGGATGCCGCGCGCGCCCTCTGGGAGGCCGCGGCCGGCCATCGCATCTTCGATCCCCGCCCGTGGGAGGAGCTCGCCAAGTTCCACGAGCATCGCCGTCGGGACTTCGCCACGGCGCAGACCGTGGTCTCGGCCGCCATCGATCGCGCGCGCGCCGCGGGCGTGGGGGGGCGCATCATCGACGCCTTCGGCCATCGCCTTGGCCGGCTCGAGCGGCGCCTGGCCGGCGCGCCGCCCGCGCGCGTCTGAGCGCGGCGCACACGGGCTCAGCGCGCACTCAGGCGACGGGGGTCAGCGGCGGCTTGCCGTCGAGAACCGCCAGGCAATTGCGGACGGCCAGCGTCGCCATCGCCTGCCGCGTGTCCAGTGACGCGCTCGCGATGTGTGGCGCCAGCACGGTGTTCTTGAGCGGCAACAAGCCAGGGTGAATCTTCGGCTCGTCCTCGAAGACGTCCAGTCCGGCGCCGGCAATCCAGCCCTCCACCAGCGCGCGCACGAGCGCCGCCTCGTCGACGATCGGGCCGCGCGCGGCGTTCACCAGGATCGCGGTCTTCTTCATCAGGCGGAGTGAACGCTCGTTGATCAGGTGTCGTGTCTCGGGAACCAGCAGGGTGTGGAGGCTGACGAAGTCCGACTCCCTCAGAAGCGTGTCCAGCTCCGCGTAGGTCGCCCTCGCGTCTCGCTCTGCGTTGGCGTCCGCGCGGACCGCGTCATGATAGAGGACGCGCATTCCGAAGCCGAGCGCGCGGCGAGCCACCGCGCGTCCGATCCGACCGAAGCCGATCACGCCCAGCGTCTTGCCGTACACGTCGTGGCCCCACAGCAGATCCCACTGCCAGCGCGTCCACTGGCCCGAGCGGACGAAATGATCGGCCTCGACGACGCGGCGGGCGGATGCCATCAGCAACGCCCAGGCGAAGTCCGCCGTGGTCTCGGTGAGCACGTCGGGCGTGTTGGTCACCACGACGCCGTGCCGGCGGGCGGCGGCGACGTCAATATTATTGAAGCCGACCGCGACGTTCGCGACGACCTTCAGCCCGGCCGCGGCGCCCAGCACCTCCTCGTCGACCGCGCTGATGATGTGGCAGATGAGTCCATCCTTGCCCTTGAGCCGGCGGATCAGCTCGGGCTTGGCGAGAGGCCGATCCGTGTCGTTGTATTCGACCGTGATTTCGCTGGGGATCAGCGCGAGCGCTTCTGCGGGCAAAACATTTGAAACAAATATGCTTTTCGGCATTCACGCTCCTCCGATTTTCCGCTTGATCAGGCCGCTCGGCGCGGCTAATATTAGCACTCGCTTCTGGTGAGTGCTAATACACAGAGCGAGGGCGGGTGCGCGATGGCGACCACCAAGACCGCGACGAAGACGAACCAAGCATCTACCACAGCACAAGGAGGCAGGGGCTCGATGAAGAAGATCCGTCCGCTACACGACCGTATCCTCGTCAAGCGCGAGGAAGAGGGCGAGGAGAAGATCGGCGGGATCATCATCCCGGACACCGCCAAGGAGAAGCCGCAGCGCGGGAAGGTCGAGGCCGTCGGCGCCGGCAAGATCGCCGACGACGGCAAGCGCATCCCGCTCGACGTGAAGGGCGGCGATCGGATCCTGTTTGGCAAGTACTCCGGCAACGAGGTCAAGATCGACGGCGAGGACTACCTGATCCTGCGCGAGGAAGACGTCCTCGCCATCCTCGAGTAATTCCGTTTCACCATCACATTCAAGGGAGGCGAACGATCCATGCCGAAGCAGCTGAAGTTCGATGAAGAAGCTCGGAGCGCCCTGCTCCGGGGCGTGAATATCATGGCGGAAGCCGTGAAGGCGACTCTCGGCCCCAAGGGCCGCAACGTCGTCATCGACAAGAAGTTCGGCAGCCCGACGATCACCAAGGACGGCGTCACCGTCGCCAAGGAGATCGAGCTGAAGGACCCTTACGAGGACATGGGCGCGCAGATGCTGAAGGAAGTTGCGTCCAAGACCTCGGACATCGCCGGTGACGGGACCACGACGGCGACCGTGCTGGCCCAGGCGATCTTCCGCGAGGGCCTGAAGAACGTGACGGCCGGCGCCAATCCGATGGGCCTCAAGCGCGGCATCGAGGCCGCCGTAGAAGCCGTCAGCGAAGAGCTGAAGAAGCTCAGCAAGTCCACGAAGGACAAGAAGGAGATCGCGCAGGTTGCGACGATCGCCTCCAACAACGACAAGACGATCGGCAACCTGATCGCCGAGGCGATGGAGAAGGTCGGCAAGGACGGCGTGATCACGGTCGAGGAGTCGAAGTCGGCCGACACCGTGCTCGACGTGGTCGAGGGCATGCAGTTCGACCGCGGCTACCTCTCGCCGTACTTCGTGACGGATCCCGAGCGCATGGAAGTCGTCCTCGAGGATGCGCTGATCCTGATCCACGAGAAGAAGATCAGCGTGATGAAGGACATGCTGCCGCTGCTGGAGCAGGTGGCGCGCTCCGGCAAGCCGTTCCTGATCATCGCCGAGGACGTCGAGGGCGAGGCGCTGGCCACTCTCGTCGTCAACAAGCTGCGCGGCACGCTGCACACCTGCGCGGTGAAGGCGCCGGGCTTCGGTGACCGCCGCAAGGCCATGCTCGAGGACATCGCGATCCTGACGGGCGGCAAGGCCATCACCGAGGATCTCGGCATCAAGCTCGAGAACATCAAGCTCGAGGATCTCGGCAAGGCCAAGAAGGTGGTCGTCGACAAGGACAACACCACCATCGTCGAGGGCTCGGGCAAGTCGTCCACGATCGAGGGCCGCATCAAGCAGATCCGCGCCCAGATCGACGAGACCACGAGCGACTACGACCGTGAGAAGCTGCAGGAGCGGCTGGCCAAGCTGGCCGGCGGCGTGGCGGTGATCAAGGTCGGTGCCGCTACCGAGACCGCGATGAAGGAGAAGAAGGCGCGCGTGGAAGATGCGCTCAATGCCACGCGTGCGGCGGTCGAGGAAGGCATCGTGCCGGGGGGCGGCGTGTCGCTGCTCCGGGCGTCGCGTGCCGTGGAGCCGCTCGCAAAGAAGCTGGAAGGCGATGAGAAGGTCGGCGCGATGATCGTGCGCCGGGCGCTCGAGGAGCCGATTCGCCAGATCGTCGAGAACGCCGGCCTCGAGGGCAGCGTGATCGTCGAGAAGGTGAAGGCGGAGACCGTGCCCACGCGCGGCTTCGACGCCGACAGCAATGAGTTCGTGGACATGGTGCAGGCCGGCATCATCGACCCCACCAAGGTCGAGCGTGTCGCGCTGCAGAACGCGGCGTCGATCGCCTCGCTGCTGCTCACGACCGAGGCGCTCATCACGGACATCCCCGAGGAGAAGCCGGCGGCGGCGCCCGCGATGCCGCACGGGGACATGTACTAAGGTCAGACGCGGAGGGGGGACGTTGTCCCCTTCCGACGGGCGGCGCGGGCCGAAGGCCCGCGCCACCCCCATGCCCGCAGGTCGGTGGCGCCGGTGAGCCGGTGCTCGGAGCGGGTGTTCGAGTCCGGTCGCAAGGGTCTGCGCTCGGGCAGCGTTGCTCATGAAGGAAGGCGCCGCGCGAGCGATCGAATTACATGCAGTTCACGCGATGCGTGGACGGACGGCCCGGGGTCGGGTGATCCCGGGCCGTATCTATTTATCGGCGTTGATCTTGTGGGGTGTTTTGTTGTCTGTTATCGTAAAGCGCTTCGCGGACGGAAATCTCGCGAACGGAAATCATCGAGGAGGTGATTGCACTGCGACCATACGAAATACTCGTGATCGTCGACCCGCGCCCGAGTGACGAGGAAGTCGCCACCTTGCTCACGCAGGTGGGCGAGCAGCTGAAGGGGCTCGGCGGCGAGATCACCAAGGTGGAAAACTGGGGCAAGCGCCGGCTCGCGTATGACACCCGCAAGCAGCGCGAAGGAACGTATGCAGTCTTCGAAGCGTCGGCAGAGCCGTCCATGGTCAAGGAGTTCGAGCGCCAGCTGCGGCTCAACGAGAACGTGCTTCGCTACCTCTCCACGCGGGTGCCGGTCCGCAGCAAGAAGGCCCGGCTGCGCGCCGCCGCGGCGGCCGCCGCGCAGCAAGAGCCACCGGCCACCGGAGAGAAGGCCCTCGAGGAGGTCGTCTGATGGCGAGCCTGAACAAGGTGCTCCTGATCGGCAACCTGACGCGCCCCCCGGAGCTGCGCTACACGCCGAGCGGCACCGCAGTCGCCGATCTTCGCCTCGCGGTGAACCGCAACTACACCACGCAGTCGGGCGAGAAGCGGGAAGAGGCGTGCTTCCTGACCGTCGTGGTCTGGGGCAAGCAGGCGGAGAGTTGCGGTGAGTATCTCGACAAGGGAAGTCAGGTGTTCGTCGAAGGACGCCTGCAGACGCGCGACTGGGAAGCGAAGGACGGTCAGAAACGTACGGTGACCGAGGTCGTGGCCGAGCGCGTGCAGTTCATGAGCCGCACCAAGGGCGCGGCCGGTGCGGGAGCGCCCGCCGGTGCGCCCGCGTACGCCGACGAGCCGGCCCACGCGGGCGGCGCCGACGACGACGTTCCGTTCTAGGACAGAAGGAGGAGAGCCATTCCGCCCGTCAGCAAGCCAGTCAAGCGGCGCCGGTTCGGGCGACGCAAAGTCTGTAAGTTTTGCGCCGACAAGGTCGACCTGGTCGATTACAAGGACGTCAGGCGACTGCGAAGCTTCGTCACCGAGCGGGGCAAGATCATTCCCCGCCGTATCTCGGGCAGCTGCGCCCGGCACCAGCGGCAGCTCACGCACGCCATCAAGCGAGCGCGCACGGTGGCTCTGCTGCCGTACGTGTCCACGGACTGACATCATGAAAGTGATCCTGCTGGACGACGTCATGAAGGTCGGTCGCCGCGGCGAAGTGCGGGACGTCTCGGACGGCTACGCGCGCAACTTTCTGATCCCGAAGAAGCTCGCGCTCGGCGCCACCGAGGGCAATCTGAAGAACCTCGAGCACATCAAGAAGCAGGCGAACGCCAAGGCGGACCGCGTACGGGCCGACGCCGATGCGCTCCGCGCGCGTATCGAGGCGCTCGCCTACGAGGAGCGGCGGCAGGCTTCCGAGGAGGGCAAGCTGTTCGGCTCTGTCACGTCCCAGGATCTCGTCGACTTCCTCGGCAAGCATGGCGTCGCCGTGGAGCGTCGACGCGTCCACCTGGACGAGCCGATCAAGACGCTGGGCGAGACGACGGTGCCGATCCGGCTGCATGCGGACATCACCGCGCAGCTTCGCGTGAGCGTCGTGCGCGAATAGCCGCATCCCGCTCTGTGTGGTCTCAGACCCCGGGCGATGCCGCCCGGGGTCTTCATTTCTGTACACCGGTTACCCACCGTCGACGGCCCGCGATTCACACCTTGTCCACTCGCCGCCCACAGTGCCGGCCGGGGCGGCGCTATTTTGTTGACGCCGCGCGGCCGCCCCGCGGAAGATGCCGCATGCCGCTCGAAATTCCGTCGCGCATTCCGCCGCACAACCTGGATGCCGAGCGCGCCGTCCTCGGCGCCATCCTGCTCGAGGGGCGCGAGGCGCTGCCGCGCGTGGTCGAGGTGCTGCGCGCCTCCGACTTCTACACGGAGGCGCATCGCTCGCTCTACCAGGCGATGCTCACGCTCTTCGATCGCGGCGCCCCCGTCGACTCGCTCACGCTGAGCGAGGAGCTGCGCCGCACCGACCAGCTCCAGTTCGTCGGCGGTCCGGCCGCCATCGCGCTGCTCATGGAAGAGGCGTCGATCGCCGCGCATCTCACCTCGTACACCGCGATCGTGCGCGACATGGCGGTGCTGCGCGAGCTGATCCAGACGTCGACGCAGATCATCACCCAGGCCTTCGAGGCGAAGGACGAGGTGCAGACGCTCGTCGACGACGCCGAGAAGCGCATCTTCAGCCTGGCCGAGCGGCGGCTCGAGGGCAGCGCGCTGCCGGTGGGCAAGATCCTCAAGAACACGTTCGAGTACATCGAGCGGCTCTACGAGCGGAAGGAGCACGTCACCGGCGTGGCCACGGGCTTCGAGAAGCTGGACCTCGAGACGTCCGGCTTCCAGCCCTCGGATTTCATCATCATCGCGGGTCGGCCGAGCATGGGCAAGACCGCGTTCGCCCTGAACATCGCCCAGCACGTCGGCGTCACCCTCCGCGGCACCGTGCTCGTGCTGAGTCTCGAGATGTCGGCGCAGCAGCTCGTGCAGCGCATGCTGTGCTCCGAAGCCAAGGTGGACGCGCAGGCCGTGCGCACCGGGTTTCTCTCGTCGTCCGACTGGCATCGGCTCACGGCGGCCGCCGGCCGTCTGTCCGAGGCGAAGATCTTCATCGACGACAGTCCCGGCGTGACGGTGCTGGAGGCGCGCGCCAAGGCCCGACGCATGAAGGCCGAGCACGGGCTGGACATGATCGTCGTCGACTACCTGCAGCTCATGCGCGGCCGCGCCTCGCTCGACAATCGACAGCAGGAGATCTCGGAGATCTCGCGCTCGCTGAAGGCGCTCGCCAAGGAGCTCAACGTGCCGGTGGTCGCGCTCTCGCAGCTCTCGCGCGCGGTCGAGGCGCGTGCCCAGCGCGACTTCCGGCCGCAGCTCTCCGACTTGCGCGAGTCGGGCGCCCTCGAGCAGGACGCCGACGTCATCCTCTTCCTGTACCGCGCCCGGGTCTACAAGGAAGACGTGCCGCCCGACGAGGAGAACATCGCCGAGGTCATCATCGGCAAGCAGCGCAACGGCCCCATCGGCACCGTGAAGGTGGTGTTCCTGCCGCAGTATGCGCGCTTCGAGAACGCCGCCGACTTCCACCGGCAGACGGCCGGCCCCTTCTAGAGCGCACAGACCTGACCGCGATCCCGTAGCCCCCGGCGTATCATGGGCGACGTGCGCCCGTACCAGCAGCTCAAGCGACTGTTCCTCGGCAGCCCGCTGCCGACGGCGCAATCGCGGCACGAACGCCTCGGCAAGGCCACGGCGCTCGCGGTCTTCGCCTCGGACGCGCTCTCCTCCGTGGCGTACGCGACCGAGGAAATCCTGCTGGTCCTGATCCTGGCCGGCACGGTCGCCCTCAGCTACTCGGTGCCGATCGGCATCGTCATCTGCGCCCTCATCGCCATCGTGGTCAGCTCGTATCGCGAGACGATCCGCGCCTATCCGCGCGGCGGCGGCGCGTACATCGTGAGCAAGGAGAACCTCGGCGTCCACGCCGGGCTCGTGGCCGGCGCCGCGCTGCTCATCGATTACGTGCTCACGGTCGCGGTGAGCGTGGCCGCCGGCGTGGCCGCCATGACCTCCGCGCTCCCGGCGCTCTTTCCCTACCGCGTGTGGATCTGCGTCGCGGCCGTCACCGCCATTGCCGTCGCCAACCTGCGTGGCATCCGGGAGTCGGGCAAGATCTTCGCGGCGCCGACGTATCTCTTCATCGTCAGCATCCTCGGCATGACGGTGTACGGCACGTTCGGCGCTGTCTTCCACTTCGTCGGCGAGGCGCCGTACGCGCCGCATCCGCCCGGCCTCGAGGGCGTCGGCCTGTTTCTGTTCCTGCGCGCCTTCGCGGCCGGCTGCACCGCGCTCACCGGCGTGGAGGCGGTGTCGGACGGCGTGCCGGCGTTCAAGGCGCCGGAAGCGCACAACGCGCGCGTCGTGCTCACGTGGCTCGGCATCATCCTGGTCGTCATGTTCCTCGGCATGACGTTCCTCGCCAACGACTTCGGCATCGTGCCTCGGCACGGGGAGACGGTGGCCTCGCAGATCGCCCGCCACGTGTTCGGCACCGGGCTCATCTACTACGAGATCCAGATCGTGACGATGCTCATTTTGCTGCTGGCCGCCAACACCGCTTTTGCCGACTTTCCGCGGCTGGCATTCTTCCTCGCGCGCGACCGGTTCATCCCGCGGCAGTTCGGCACCCAGGGCGACCGCCTGGTGTTCTCCAACGGCATCGTCATCCTGGGTGGCCTGGCCGCCGTGCTGCTCGTGGTCTTCGGCGGTGACACGCACGCGCTCATCCCGCTCTACGCCGTCGGCGTCTTTCTGTCGTTCACGTTCTCGCAGTCCGGCATGGTCCGTCGCTGGCTTCGCCTTCGCGAGTCCGGCTGGCGGTGGCGCGCCACGCTCAACGGGATCGGCGCCGTGGCCACCGGGCTGGTCATGGTGACCATCGCCGTGACGAAGTTCGTGCACGGCGCCTGGATCGTGCTGCTGCTCATACCCTCGCTGGTGGTGATCTTCCTGGTGATCCACCGTCACTATGAGGACGTCGCGGCGCAGCTGTCGCTCGACGACTTCGCGTGGCCGCCGCCGATGACGAACACGGTGCTGGTCCTGGTCGGCGATCTGCATCGCGGTGTGGTCACGGCCATCCAGTACGCCCAGACGCTGTCGGCCTCGGCGAAGGCGGTGTACGTCGAGACCGATCCGGAGCGCACGGCGCGACTGGAGGAGAAGTGGGGCAAATGGGGGCTCGGCATCCCACTCATCGTCCTGACATCGCCCTACCGCTCGCTGCTCGGGCCCCTGCTCGAGTACATCGACCATCTGCAGCAGATGGGCCCGAACCACATGGTCACCATCGTGCTGCCGGAGTTCCTGCCGGCCCGCTGGTGGCAGCAGATCCTGCACAACCAGACGGCGCTGCTGATCAAGGGGACGTTTCTCTTTCGCAAGAACGTCGTGATCACCGACGTGCCGTACCACCTGAGCCACTGACCGCCGCGGAGGCGCCCGCCGACTCTGGTACACTCGACCACCGCGTGACCAGGCCGATGAAGATCGCTCTCGCTGCCGACGGCCCGCTCGACGCCGCCGCGACGCTCGCGCGCTATCACCTCTGGGGAGAGGATCCCGCGAACCGCCTCGACGGTCAGGTCTTTCGCCGCGTGCTGCGTCTCGATGGACGGCTGCTGCCCTACGAGGTGCGCTGGTCCGGCGGTGTGGAGGCGCTCACCCTGCTCGTCACCGTGGCCGACGGCGCCGGCGCCGACGTCGCGCGAGCCGTCACGGCGGAGGTGCGACGGATCTTCGGACTCGACTTCGATCTTCCCGGATTCTACCGGCTCGCGAAGAGCGATCGCGCGCTGGCGCCGCTGGTCGAGCGCCTCTATGGGCTGCGGCCGACGCTGTCCCCGACGCCGCTCGAGATGCTGGTGGGCTCGATCACCGCTCAGCAGGTGAATCTGTCGTTCGCCTTCGCGTGCCGCGCCCGCCTGGTCCGGCGCTACGGCACGCCGGTTGGCGTCGAAGGCGGCGACCTCTACGCGTTCCCCGAGGCCGCGGCGCTCGCGGCGGCGCGTCTGCGCGAGCTCCGTGCGCTGAAGTACTCCACGCGGAAGGCGGAGTACATCCGCGATCTCGCGCGCGCGGTGCACGCCGGCGCGCTGGATCTGGACGCGATCGCCTGCGCGCCGAATCCCGCGGTGATCGAGCGCCTCACCGCGCTGCGCGGCCTCGGGCGCTGGACGGCCGACTGGTTTCTGGCCCGGTGCTGTGGGCGCGGCGATGTGTGCCCGGCGGGCGACCTCGCCGTGCGCAAGGCCTTCGAGCACCACTACGGCCGTGGGCGAGCGCTGAGCGAGGACGCCATCCGGCGCCGCGCGCGCGCGTGGGGGCAATACCAGAATCTCGCCGTGCACTATCTGCTGGCCGGCATGCGATTGAGCGCCGCCGCGCGCGGAGGTGAGGCGTGAAGGGTCGGTTGCCGATTCTCGGCCAGCCGAACCCCGATGTGCCGCGCGACGTCCATCTCGTCGGCCGCTATGCGCTCGGCGTCACGTGGGCGGACGACCACGGGTCGATCTATCCGTTCGGGCAGCTTCGCCGAGGCTGCGCGTGCGGCGCGTGCGCCGAGCTCGGCGACACATCGACGACCGCCGCGTGGCCGGTTGACATCAAGCGCACGGACAGCGGGCTGAGCGTGCGGTGGTCCGACGACCACGTGAGCCTCTATCCGTACGACGGTCTGCGCGCGCTGTGCCGGTGTGCTGCCTGCACGGGCGGTCACTAGTGGACGACGGCCGCAAACGGCGCGCGCTGTACGGCGTGATGCTGTCGGTCTTTCTGGCGGCGATGGAATCGACGGTCGTCGCGACCGCCATGCCCAAAGTCGTCGAAAGCCTCGGCGGCGTGCAGATCTACTCCTGGGTCTTCTCTGGCTTCCTGCTGACGTCCACCGTCACCATGCCGCTGTGGGGACGGCTCTCCGATCTCATCGGTCGCCGCTCGATCTTCCTCACCGGCCTCGCCGTGTTCCTGGCGGGCTCGGCGCTCTCTGGCGCTGCGCAGAACATGGGCCAGCTGATCGCCTTCCGCATGCTGCAAGGCCTCGGGGCCGGGTCGCTCATGACGCTCGGCATGACGATCGTCGGCGAGCTGTTCGGTCTCGAGCAGCGCGCCCGGATGCAAGGCTACGTCTCGGGCGTCTGGGGTGTGGCCTCGCTCCTCGGTCCGCTGCTCGGCGGCCTGCTCACCGACCACGTCTCGTGGCGATGGGTGTTCTACATCAACCTGCCGTTCGGCGCGGTCGCGATGCTGCTGCTGCGCGGCGCGCTGGCCGACGGCGAGCGTCGACCGCACGCGCTCGACTATCCGGGGCTGGCCCTCTTCTCGGTCGGCGTGTCGTCCCTGCTGGTCGGCATCGTGGAGGCGGGCCGCATCGGACGCTGGACGGGAACGGACGTCCTGGGTCCCATCGTGTTGGCGGCGGCGACGCTGGTCGCCTTCGTGCTCGTGGAGCGCCGCACGCGCGAGCCGATCGTGCCCTTGCGGTTGCTGCGGCACCGCATGGTCATGGCCGCCTCGCTCAACGGCTTCCTGTCCGGCATGGCGATGTTCGGCGCGATCTCGTTCGTGCCGCTGTTCCTGCAGCACGTGAGCGGGATGTCGGCGACGGCGGCCGGATTCGTGCTGACGCCCTTCGTCCTGGGCTGGGTCGCCATGTCGATCGTGAGCGCCCGGCTGGTGCTGCGCGTCGGCTACCGTACGCCCGTGATCATCGGCATGGCATGCCTGGCCACCGCCTTCCTCTTGCTCAGCCGGTGGGCGCCCGGGCTGACGCAGATGCTCGCCATGCGAGACGCGCTCATCGGTGGTATCGGCATGGGTCTCACGTTCGTCCCGATGCTGATCGCGGTGCAGAGCGCAGTCCCGCGCAGCGATCTCGGCGCCGCGACGTCGATGACGCAGTTCTTCCGGACGATCGGCGGCGCGGTCGGCCTGTCCGTGATGGGCGCGGTGATGGTTCGCCGGCTCGCGGGCGGCGCGCCGATGGCCGATGCCCTGCATGCTGTCTTCGTCGTGGGCCTCGTGGTCAGCGTGGCGGCGTTCCTGTCGGGCTTCCTGGTGCCCGGCGGGCGGGCGCAAGAGCTCGCCCGGCCGGAGATGCGCGGCGAGCCAACGCGGGCCGGCGGATAAAGGAGAGTCGATGGCTGATGCGCCGTTTCTCGAGCGGCTCGCTCAGATGCCGCCGGTGTCGGCGGCGGAGACGGCCGCTCTGCTCGAGCGCCTCGACGAGCCGAACAGCGATCCGGTCATCGGCCCGCTCTTCGGTGCCGACGACGACGGCGAGACGGTGGTGAATCCGCTGGTGCCCGTCGTCCTCCAGAACCTCGTGCAGAAGGAAGGCCTCACCTGCTACGCGGCACTCCTGGAGGGTCTCACCGGCATCTGGAACGCGGCCGTACGGGCGGCGGTGGTGCAGCGTCTGCGGGCGTCGGGCCTGCCGCAGGACGACCTGCTGATCCGCCTGCAGAAGCTGTCGCCGACGCTCGGACTCGCGTCGGAGAACCGGGAGTGGGCGCGCGAGTGGGTGGCCGACCCGTTCACGCAGGACGCGCTGCTCGTGCAGCAGTGCGTCGTGCGCGTGCTGTTCTCGCTGCGCGCGATGGCCGAGTCCCGGGCGCAGGAGCTCACCCAGGCCTAGCACGAAGGAGCGCGCATGCACGTTCACGAGCGAAACGCGGAGAAGAAGCGCCTCAACGGCGCCATGCTGAAATCACCGATGCGCGTGTACCGGGTGTTCGGCGAGCTCGGCCGCGAGGTATTCGCCGATGGCGCGCTGAGCAAGAAGCACAAGGAGCTGACGGCGCTGGCGGTGGCCGTGTCGCAGAACTGCTTCGACTGAATCGATCACCGGGTCGAGGAGGTCCTCGGCCAGGGCGCGTCGGAGGCGGAGATCGCCGAGACACTGGATATCGGGCTGCTGATGGGTGGCACGCTGGCGGCGAAGTCGGCGCGGCACGCGTTTGCGGTGCTGGAGCAACTGAGAGCGGGAAGGAGCTGACGATGGCGGGCAATCTCGACAAGTACCGGGACATCTTTGGCAAGAAGGCCTTCGTGCATCTGGCGACGGTGGGACCCGACGGCAGGCCGCAGGTCACGCCGGTGTGGGCGGACTACGACGGCACGTTCATCCGCATCAACACCGCGCGCGGACGCGTGAAGGATCGCAATCTCAAGGCGAATCCGCAGGTCGCGCTATCGGCGCAGGATCCCGACAACCCCTATCGCTACGTCCAGGTCCGGGGCCGGGTGGCCGAGATGACCGAGCAGGGCGCCGACGCCCACATCGACGCGCTGGCCAAGAAGTACATCGGGCAAGACCGCTATCCGAACCGGGCGCCGGGCGAGGTGCGCGTCCTCGTGAAGATTCGCCCCGATTCGGTGCAGGGGATGGGATAGCCGATCGCGTGATCAGCGTCGAAGGCATCTCGAAATCCTATGGAGGGCAGACGCTGTTCCGCGATCTGTCGTGGCGGATCGCGGAACGGGAGCGCATCGGTCTCGTCGGCCCGAATGGCGCCGGCAAGACCACGATCTGTCGCATCCTGGCCGGCGTGGAGGATCCCGATACCGGCCGCGTCAGCCGCGGCCGATCGGTGACCGTCGGCTACCTGCCGCAGGAAGTCGCCGGTTCCAACGCGGGCTCGGTGCTGGCCGAGGCGCTGGCTGGTTTCGAGCAGGTGTGGGCGCTCGAGCGGGAGATGGAAGACGTCGCCCGCGCGCTCGAGACGACGCCGAGCGAGACGCTCACCGTTCGCTATGGCGACTTGCAGCATCGCTTCGAGGCGCTGGGCGGCTATCGGCTGGAGAGCCAGGCCAAGGCGATCCTGAGCGGGCTCGGGTTCCGTGCCGACGAGCTCGGCCGGCCGCTCGGCGAGTTCTCCGGGGGCTGGCGCATGCGGGCGGCGCTGGCGCGGCTGCTGCTCCTCGGTCCTTCGCTGCTACTTCTCGACGAGCCCACGAACCATCTGGATCTCGAAGCGCTGGCGTGGCTCGAGAACTTCCTGGCGAGTTACGACGGTACCGTGGTCGTCGTCTCCCACGACCGCTACTTCCTCAACCGCATGGTGACGTCGATCGCCGAGCTCGGGGCGGCCGGCCTCACCGTCTACGCAGGCGATTACGACGACTACCTCGTGGAGCGCGAGGCGCGACACCAGCTGCTGGAGGCGCAGGCGCGCAACCAGGCCAAGCGCATCGAGGAGATCGAGCGGTTCATCGATCGCTTCCGCTATCAGGCGACGAAGGCCCGGCAAGTGCAGAGCCGCGTGAAGATGCTGGCCAAGGTCCAGCGGATCGAGGTCCCGGGCGCGGCGCGGCGGATCCATTTCACCTTTCCAGAGCCGCCGCGCACCGGCCGGCGTGTCGCGACGCTGACGGGCGTGCACAAAGCGTACGGCGACAACGTGGTCTACGCGGGTATCGACATCGCGGTGGAGCGCGGCGACCGCGTGGCGCTCGTGGGCGAGAACGGCGCCGGGAAGTCGACGCTGCTCAAGATCCTGGCCGGCGCGCTGCCGTTCGACCGCGGCGACCGCCAGCTCGGCGCGCACGTGGCCGTCCATTACTACGCGCAGCACCAGCTCGACGCCTTGACTCCATCGAACACGGTGCTCGACGAGATCATCGCGGCGGCTCCCGCGCTGCCCCACACGCGACTGCGCACGATCCTGGGCGCGTTCCTGTTCTCCGGCGACGCCGTCGACAAGAAGGTCAGCGTGCTGTCCGGCGGCGAGAAGGCGCGGCTGGCGCTCGCCAAGATGCTCGTCCGGCCGGCGGCCCTGCTGTGCCTCGACGAGCCGACCAACCATCTCGATCTCGCCTCGCGAGAAGTGCTGGAGGACGCGCTCGCCGCCTTCCCGGGCACGATCGTCTTCATCTCGCACGACCGCTACTTCATCAATCGCATCGCCACCTCCGTGCTTCACGTGCATCACGGGACGCTGACGTCCTATCTCGGCACGTATGACGATTTTCTGGCGGCGTCGAGCGTGGTGGCGCCGGACGGCGGGCGCGCCGCCGGGCGCGGCGGCCACGCGGCCGGACTGCGAGCTGCCCGCGAACGTGATTCCGCCGTTGCGCCGCGCGCCGCGCGGCGCGAGGGAAGCGGGTCGGCGGGCCCGGCGGTCGCCCCGCCGCCGTCCCGCCGGGGCGAACCTCGCCGCGACTCAGCCGCGAAGCCCGACGGATCGCGGGCGACGAAGAGTCGCGTGAGTGCGGAGGTGAAGCAGTTGCGGCGACGGCTGGAGGAGGTCGAGAAGCGGGTGCACGAGATGGAGACGAAGCTGGAGGAGATTGCGGGGGCGCTGGCGGATCCGGCGTTGTATGCGGATGGCGAGCGGGCGCGGGCGGTGGTGCACGAGCGGAAGACGGCGGAGGAGCAGCTCGCGTGGCTCATGCGGGAGTGGGAGGAGCTCTCCACCGCGCTCGCCGCGCACGAGTGATCGGATGGAGTTCTACGCGCCGATCGATCCCGAGTTACTGAAGCGCGAGCGCACGAAGGCGCGCGAGCTGCGCTCGAGCCAGTGGTGGAAGCGGCGGATCTCGGATGGCATCTGCTATTACTGCCGACGGCGCGTGGGCCCGAACGCGCTCACGATGGATCACATCGTCCCGCTCGGCCGTGGCGGCAGGTCCGTGCGCGGCAACGTCGTGCCCTCGTGCAAGGACTGCAACACGCGCAAGCAGTCGCTGCTTCCCGTCGAGTGGCAGGAGTACCTCGCGCGACTCGCGCACGACGACGACTGATCCGCGGCGCTGTATCCGTTCCACGTGTCTGGAAGTTTGCGCGTTGACCGCCGGCCCCTCGCACGCCTTCAATGATCGCGCTCGAATCGGTCGAGCGTGCCGTGCACGTCATTGAGGGAGGTGTCGTGATGATCCGTCGTCTCGTCTCGTACGCCGTCGTCGCTGCGCTGTCGGCCATCACGCTGACGGCGCCCGCGGTGCATGCCGCCGCCGCGGACAAGATCAACATCAACACCGCGTCGGTGAAGGAGCTGCAGAAGCTCGAGGGTATCGGTCACGGCGTCGCGCAGCGCATCGTCGACTATCGCGATGCGAACGGACCGTTCAAGCGCGGCGAGGATCTGCGCAAGGTCGAGGGCGTCGGCGCGGCGACGTGGGAGCGCAATCGCGAGCGCATCGTCGTGAAGTGACGCGCTGACAATTTTTGTTTGGACTCGGAAAAACCCGGGGGTACGATGAGGGCAAATCGGCCGGAACGACAACAGCGTTCCAGCAGCGTCCCCGTCGACAATCCCGTCGGTGGCTGACGCGGTCGAGCCTCGGGCCGGGAGTCGGCATCCGGTTCTGGGTGGGTGGGAACTGGGCCCGCGTGGTGGCCTTGCCGAGAATAGGAGGTGATCCAGCCGATGTGTTCCTCTACGGTGATCTGTGAGGTGGTTGCCTCCTAGGCAGGGTCCACGCTAGTTCCAGGTGGCACGCCTGGGAGTCCAGGCACCACCGGCCCCGACGATCCCGCCTCACCAGCGGGGCGGCGCGACGCGCGACTGAAGGCAGTACGCGCCGCAGCCATCGTCGGGGCTTTCATTTTTACAACGGCGCCGGTGCCCCGCGCGTTGCGCGCGGGGCACCGGGATCGCGTCAGGCCTTGCGGACGTTGGCCGCCTGCAGACCTTTCGGGCCGCGCGTCACGTCGAACTCCACGCGATCGCCTTCGACCAGGCTCTTGAAGCCCTGCGCCTGGATCGCGCTGAAGTGCACGAACACGTCCTCGCCACCTTCCTGGGTGATGAAGCCGAAGCCCTTCGCATCGTTGAACCACTTCACAGTACCGGTTGCCATGTGTCTACTGTCCTTCCGGAGCGTCTCAGCGCTCCTGTTGTTCCGACCAGTCTGGTCGGTGTTCCGAGCTTCTGCTTCAGGTCCTCGGCACGGGATGGCCGAGATGGCGCTCGATTGCGCGCAACTGCTCCCGTTCCTCGGGGGCGGCGAAGCTCGTCGCCTGCCCGGTCGCCTCAGCACGCGCCGTGCGGCCGATGCGATGGATGTAGTCCTCCGGCGTATGCGGGAGGTCGAAGTTCACCACGTGCGCGATCTCCGGCACGTCGATGCCGCGGGCGGCGATGTCCGTCGCCACCAGCACGCGGTAGCGTCCGGCCCGGAAGCCGTCCAGCGCTTCGCGGCGCTGTGACATCGTCCGGTCCGCGTGCAGGCGCGTCACCCGGTGACCGGCGGCGGCCACGGCGCGCGCGAGGCGGTCGGCCCGGTGCTTGGTCCGCGTGAACACGAGCGTCTGGCCGCGATCCTCGCCGAGCAGTCGCAGCAGCAGCGGCGTCTTGTCTCGGCTCTCCGTCGCATACAGCCGTTGCGTGACGGCGGCCACCGGCTTGGCCACGGTGCCAACCTCCACGCGCTCGGGCCGCGACAGGTGCTTTCGCACGAGCCGCTCGACCGCCTCCGGCATGGTGGCCGAGAAGCAGAGCGTCTGCCGATCGAGCGGCGTGAGGGCGAGGATGCGCTCGACCTGTGGCGCGAATCCCATGTCGAGCATCCGGTCTGCCTCGTCGAGCACGACGATCCGTACCGAGCTCAGCGTCGCGCTCCGACGCTCCAGGTGGTCGAAGAGCCGGCCCGGGGTCGCGACGATGATGTCGGGACGCCGGGCGAGACCGGCCAACTGCGGTCCCATCGCCTCACCGCCGATGAGGGTGACGGTGCGAAGACCGCGCGCGCTGCCGAGCATCGCGAACGTCTCGGCGATCTGCAGCGCCAGCTCGCGCGTGGGTGCCAGCACGAGCGCGCGCGCGCCGGCGCCCGGCCGCGTCGCACAGAGGCGTTCGATGGTCGGAATCGCGAAGGCGGCGGTCTTCCCGGTGCCGGTCTGCGCGCAGCCGATCAGGTCGCGACCTTCGAGAGCGATGCCGATGGCGCGCGCCTGGATTGGCGTGGGTGTCTCGTACCCCGCTCGCGCCGTGGCATCGAGCATCGGCGCACTGAGCGGAAGTTCGTTGAAGGAACGGATCATGACTTTGTCGTCGGCCTTTCTTGTGTCTTTCTTGTCTTTATCGAAGAGCACCCGGGCCCGTCGGCGGGCCCGGGCGGAAGCGACAGGGGTAGGACCTACACCTTACGGACGTTCGCTGCCTGAAGACCCTTGGGGCCGCGGGTCACCTCGAACTCGACCCGGTCACCTTCGGCCAGGGACTTGAAACCCTGAGCCTGAATGGCGCTGTAGTGGACGAACACGTCCTCTCCACCTTCCTGCGTGATGAACCCGTAACCCTTCGCATCGTTGAACCACTTCACCTGTCCCTGTGCCATTCCTTCTGACCTCACTCTTCGGGGGTCTTCAAAGCTCCCCTGCGTGCTCCCGCGGGTATCGCGGGGTTACCTGCCGGTATTGGCAGGCAAACAAAAACGCCGCGCGACTGTTGGTCCGCGCGGCGTGGTATTCCGATCTCGTCAATCGTTCCTAACTCCGTGTGAACCCAGAACCGCGGCAAGAATTACACGAGGCGGGGTGCGCTGTCAATCGGAATTCTGCTGGGCGGTAACCGTCATGCCCAGTGTATCGGGCGCGTCAAGGGTCGCGAGCCGTTGCGGGTCCCGAGCCAGCCGGGGATCGCCATGGAGAAACGCCCAGCGGTGCCGCCCGCGACCAGGATGTGAAGCTCCTCGGTCGACGGAAATTTCGGCACGAGCGCCTCAGGCGCCATTGCCTCCCGGGAGAATCGAAGGTTCGTGCCCTCTCCGTGCTCCTCGCTCGGCAGCAAGCTTCGATACGGAACGCGGATGGCCTCGTACAGATATTGCGCGAGGTCTTGACGGGTCCAGCCCTCATCGGCGAACGTGCGCGCATGCTCCGGGCCGACGAGCAGCATGGTGTGCGAGTAGAGCGGAAAGTGCTTGCTGTTCCACAGGCCGGCCATCGACCACCCGAGCGACCCGGCCAGGCTCTTCGCCGTTCGGCTCGCGTGATCCGAGATTCCGTGCGGCGCTTCGCCCGCGAACAGCGTCACCGCGCTCGAGCCCTCCGGCAACCCGCGGGACACGTGGTACGGCGGCCACGGGCTGGCTTCCTCGTGCTCGCCGATGCAATAGGTGTAGCGGCCCGGGTGGCCGAAGGTCGACATCGAGATGTCGCCGGGCTTGGCCCCACCGATGTTGATCATGAGCAGACGGAGCGCGCGGCCGATGGTGGCATTCGCCCGGAAGCCGGGTCCGAAGACTCCAAAGGAGGAGTTGATGCCGATGCGAGCCCGGATCGGACCGTGAACGACGATGAGCGGAGCCGAGAAATGCGTCGACGTCGCGACGCCGTGAAGGTTGAAGGCCGGATCGCACGCGCACTCCGCTGCCGCGAGCACGACCGGCAGGTACGCGGGCAGGCAGCCCGCCATGACGGCGTTGACGGCCGCTTTCTGCACCGTCAACCGCCCGTAGTTCGGCGGCATCTCGCCGAGCAGCTCGCCGGGGTCGCGCGACGTTGCCTCGAGCATGCGCTCGACGCGCTCGCGCGTGGGCGGGACCACCGGCAGCCCATCGGTGACGCCCTTGTCGAACCAGACTTCAAAATCGTCCATGGCGGCCCCACTATACTTGGACATGAACGCCTGGCACGACGTCGACCTCGGCGACCACCTGGAGCGACATTTCCGCGCCGTCATCGAGATTCCGAAGGGCTCCAAGGTGAAGTACGAGCTCGACAAGCGCACCGGATTGCTCTGGCTGGATCGCGTCCTCCACTCGGCCGTGCACTACCCGGCGAACTACGGATTCCTGCCGCAGACGTACTGCGAAGACGGCGACCCGCTCGACGTGCTCGTGCTCGGGCAAGAGCCGGTCGTCCCGCTGTGTGTGCTGCGCGCGAGGGCGATCGGCGTGCTCGGCATGCGTGATGACAAAGGCCAGGACGACAAGATCATCGCGGTGCATGTCGACGACCCCGAGTATGCGCACTACGTCGACATCGGCGAGCTGCCGCCCCACCGGCTGAAGGAGCTGGAGCGCTTTTTTCTCGACTACAAGGTCCTGGAGCACAAGGTCGTCGCCGTCGACCAGTTCCGCGGCCGGGTCGACGCCGAGCGGGTTGTCCGCGACGCCGCCGAGCTGTACCGGATGCGCATCCGACCGCAGCGGCGCGACGAGATCCAGTCACCCTGACCGCCCGGCGCCGGGACCATGACGGCTGACGTCATCGGGGGTGCCATTCTGGACGCGGAGTCCGGCACAAATTTCAGGGGCGGTCGATGCCGGCCACCCGCGTCGTGCGCGGCGCGTGCGGTCGGGCGGCGACGGCGGCGGCCATGGCGGTCTCGCGTACCGGGTGTGAAAACCTTTACTTTTTCACGGAATTGGCCCGAGGAGCGCACCACCGTCGGCTCGCGCGGCCCTGCCCTAAACTGCTGGAATATCGGAGTTTTTCTTCCACTGTGGCATGGACTGTGCTAATGTACCCGTCACCTCGAGGGCCTGTAACCCTGACATGATGGAGTGCTGATGTTCTACAACTTGCTGGCCGGGATGTTCTCGAACGATCTGGCGGTGGATCTGGGTACGGCGAACACGCTGGTCTACGTCCGCGGCGAAGGCATCGTGCTGAACGAGCCGTCGATCGTGGCGATCCACCAGGCCGACCACTCGGTGCTGGCCGTCGGCCACGAGGCGAAGGCGATGCTCGGCCGCACGCCGGGGAACATCGTCGCCATCCGTCCGCTGAAGGACGGCGTCATCGCCGATTTCGATGTCACCGAGAAGATGCTCCACTACTTCATCTCGAAGGTGCATCGGCGCCGCACGCTCGTGCGGCCGCGCATCGTGGTCGGCGTGCCGTCCGGCATCACGCAGGTCGAGAAGCGTGCCGTGCGCGACTCTGCCATGCAGGCGGGCGCCCGTGAGGTATACCTGATCGAGGAGCCGATGGCGGCGGCCATCGGGGCCGGCTTGCCGATCCAGGAGCCCGGCGGCAACATGATCGTCGACATCGGCGGCGGCACCACCGAGGTGGCGGTGATCTCGCTGTCCGGCATCGTGTACTCGAAGTCGGTTCGCATCGCCGGCGACGAGATGGACGAGGCGATCGTGCAGTACATCAAGAAGCACTACAACCTGCTGGTCGGCGAGCGTCGCGCGGAAGAGATCAAGGTGACGCTCGGCTCTGCGTATCCGATGGGCGGCGACCGCCGCACGATGGAAGTGAAGGGACGTGACCTGATCGACGGTATCCCGAAGACCATCGTCATCACCGACGAGGAGATCCGCGAGGCGCTCCGTGAGCCGGTCATGACGATCGTCGAAACCGTTCGCACGTGCCTGGAGCGCACGCCGCCCGAGCTCGCTGCCGACATCGTCGACAAGGGCATCGTCATCACCGGCGGCGGCGCGCTGCTGCGCGGACTCGATCATCTGCTGCGCCAGGAGACGAATCTCCCGGTGACGCCGGGTGAAGACCCACTGTCGTGCGTGGCGCTCGGGACGGGCAAGGTGCTGGACGAGCTGGACCTGCTCAAGAAGGTCGCGATCCCCGCATAGACGGGGGGCGTCACGGTGAGGATCCGCGCGCTGGCGCTGCTTGGCATCGTGGCCGGCGTCTGCCTGCTGCTTCTCACGCTGCAGATGCGCGGCCGCGCCTCGGGCGCCGCCGACGTCGTCGCCGTCTTCACGACTCCGGTGCAGACCGTCGTCTCGCGTGTAAACCGCACGGCGTTCGGGCTGTGGTCGACGTATCAGGACTGGAAGAACGTCCGTACCGAGAATCGCCGGCTGCGCGACGAGGCGCAGCGGCTGCGCGTGGAGTCGCTGCGCGTGTCGGAGGTCGACGAGGAAAACCGCCGGCTGCGGCGGCTGCTCCAGCTCAAGGAGGCGCTGCCGCTGGAAACGCTCTCCGGGGAGATCATCGGACGTGAGTGGGGCGGCTGGGTGCGCTCGTTGACGGTCAATCGCGGCCGCTCGAGCAACCTCGTGCGCCTCACGGCGGTGATCGGTCCCGACGGTCTCATCGGCCGCATCGTCGATGTGCGCGCCGGCTCCGCCGTCGTGCAGGTCCTGACGGATCCCGCGTCGACGGTGGGCGCGCACGTGGTGCGCACGCGGACGCCGGGCATCATCGAGGGTGAAGCGCGGGGTACCATCCGCTTCAAGTACATGGCGCGTGACGGCGCCGGCATGCAAGTGGGTGACATGGTCGTGACCTCGGGGCTCGGGGGGCTGTTCCCACGCGGCATTCCCATCGGCCACGTGCGAGCCATCGACGACCGGGGTGCGGCGCTGTTCAGCTACGCTCAGATCACGCCGGCCGTCGACTTTGCCCGCATCGACGAGGTCCTGCTCCTGACCGGCGACGCCGCGCGTGACGTGGCGGCGCACTTCCCGGGAGCCGGCTGATGCGGACGTTCCTCGCGGTCGCCATTCTCAGCGGCGGTGTCGCGCACGCGACGCTCGGGCCAGCCCTCCGCATCGCCGACGTCGCGCCCGACATCCCACTCATCGTGGTGGTGATGCTCGCGCTGCGTCGCGGACCGGAGTTCGGCTGCGGCGCGGGGTTCCTCGCCGGGCTGCTGCAGGACGCGGCGACCGGTGGCCTGCTCGGCGTGCAGGCGCTCACCAAGGCGGTGATCGGCTTCGGGATCGGGGCGGTCGGCGGCCGGCTGCGCGTGAGTCAGCCGCTCGTGCAGGTGCCCGGGCTCGTCGTCCTCTCCCTCGTCGAGGGTGTGGCGCGCTTTGCGCTCCTGCAGCTGTTCCACTTTCCCGCCTCCTTCGGCGAGCTCATGACGTACGTCGTGCTGCCGCAGGCGATCTACAACGGCTTCCTTGGCGCCGCCCTCGTACTCGCGCTGGCGTGGGCCGAGTCGGTCCGGGAGCGCGCGTCGTGAACCTGAACCTCCGCCGCGGCCTTCCGACGCGTCGCGATCCCGCGCAGAAGCGCATCATCGCCATGTCGGCGCTCGTCACCGCGGGCCTCATGGTGATCGTCTGCCAGCTCTGGTATCTGCAAGTGCTGGAGGGCGGGCGGTTCCAGGAGGCATCGGACAAGAACCGCATCCGTATCCGGCCGATCGCGGCGCCGCGCGGGATCCTGTTCGATCGCAACGGGGCGCCCCTCGTCGACAACCGTCCCGCGTTCACGCTGTCGCTCATCCCGCGCGAGCTGGATCGCGATCCCGACAAGCGTGACGCCGCGCTGGGCCGGCTCTCCGCGCTGCTCCAGATTCCGTTCCAGGAGCTGATCGAGGCCGTCGCCAAGACGTCGCCCGACTCGTTCCTGCCCGTGCGGCTTCGCCGCAATCTCAGCATGGAGGAGATGCAGAAGGTCGA
>DATAOC010000036.1:0-3792 GCA_036265915.1 Candidatus Methylomirabilota bacterium
CTTCCGGGCGTTCGCCTTCAACGCCGAGATCACGCTGCACGTCAACATGCACTACGGCCACAACCTGCACCACAACACCGAGGCGGTCTTCAAGGCGGTCGGCCGCGCGCTCGCCCAGGCGACGCGCCACGATCCGCGTATCGCCGGCATCCTGCCCTCGACCAAGGGCGCCTTGTGATCGCGATCGTCGACTACGGCCGCGGGAATCTCGGCTCGGTCGAGAAAGCGTTCGCGCGGGTCGGCGTGCCGGCCGTCGTCACCGAGGACCCGCGCGTGGTGGACGACGCGACCGCGGTCGTGCTGCCGGGCGATGGCGCCTTTCACGACGCGATGGGAACGCTGCACCGGCTCGGCCTGCTGCCCGCGCTGCACCGCGCGCTGGACGGCACGCGGCCGTTCCTGGGCATCTGCCTCGGCTACCAGCTGCTGTTCTCCAGCAGCGAGGAGTTCGGCGACGGGCGCGGCCTCGACGTCATCCCGGGCGTCGTCCGGCGCTTTCCGCCCGGCCGAAAGGTGCCGCACATGGGCTGGAACGGCGTGGAGCACGGCGGGGCGCTGCGGCTCTTCGACGGCGTTCCGGAGGGCGCGTCCTTTTACTTCGTGCACTCCTTCTACGCTGCTGTCGCGTCCGACCTGCGCGGGAGGGGCGCCGACACGCGCGAGCTTCGCGTGGCCTGGTGTGACTACGGGGTGCGCTTCGCGGCGGCCATCGAGCGGGGACGGATCCACGCCACGCAGTTCCACCCGGAGAAGAGCCAGCGCTGGGGACTGCGCATGCTCGAGAACTTCGCCGCCATCGTCAAGGAGTCGGCGTGATCGTCATTCCCGCGATCGACCTGCGCGAGGGCCGGTGCGTGCGGCTGCGGGAAGGCCGCGCGGACGCCGAGACGGTCTTCTCTGAGGATCCCGTCGGGATGGCGCTGCACTGGAAGGCGCACGGCGCCGAGCGGCTGCACGTCGTGGACCTCGACGGCGCGTTCGCCGGCGCTCCGAGGCAGACGGCGCTCGTCGCCAAGATCGTGGCCGCCGTCGCGCCCGTGCCCGTGGAAGTCGGCGGCGGCCTCCGCGACGTCTCGGCGGTCGACGCCGTGTTCGAGGCGGGCGCGCGCTGGGCGGTCGTCGGCACGCGCGCCGCGCTCGATCCGCAGTTCCTCCGCGACGTCTGCCAGGCGTTCGCCGACCGGATCATCGTGGCCGTGGACGCGCGCGGCGCCCAGGTCGCCGTCAAGGGCTGGACGGAGATCGTGGCCGACACGGTGATGGACGTGGGCCGGCGCGCGCGTGACGCCGGCGCGGCGGAGCTGCTCTACACGGACGTGAGCCGCGACGGGATGGAGGCCGGTCCGAACGTGGACGACACCGCGGCGCTGGCGCGGGAGATCGCAATGCCGATCCTCGCCTCGGGCGGCGTGGCCGGCGTGGACGACGTTCGTCGGCTCGCCGCCATCGCCGGCGTGCGCGGCGTCGTCGTCGGCCGGGCGCTCTACACGGGCGCCGTCGATCTGCGGGACGCCATGGCCGCCGGACGCAGCTGATGCTCGCCAAGCGCATCATCCCCTGTCTCGACGTCAAGGATGGCCGGGTCGTGAAGGGCGTGCGGTTCGTGGACCTTCGCGACGCGGGCGATCCGGTCGAGGCGGCGATCGCCTACGACGCTCAGGGGGCCGACGAGCTGGTCTTCCTCGACATCACGGCCTCGCACGAGGACCGCGCGATCATGCTGGACGTCGTGCGTCGCACCGCGGAGGGCATCTACATGCCGCTCACCGTGGGCGGGGGCATCCGCGCCGTCGAGGACGTCCGGAGACTGCTGCGGGCGGGCGCCGACAAGGTGTCGCTGAACACGGCGGCGCTCGCGCAGCCCGAGGTCATCCGCGAGGCGGCCGAGCGCTTCGGTAGCCAGTGCATCGTGGTCGCCATCGACGCGCGCCGTGAAGGAGACCGGTGGGGTGTGTACACGCATGGCGGGCGGCGTCCCGCCGGTCGCGATGCCATCGAGTGGGCGTACGAGGCCGTCCGGCTGGGGGCGGGCGAGATCTTGCTGACGAGCATGGACCGCGACGGCACCAAGGATGGCTACGACCTCGAGCTCACGCGCGCGGTGTCGGACGCGGTGACCGTCCCCGTCATCGCCTCCGGCGGTGCCGGCTCGCTGGAGCACTTCCACGAGGCGCTGGTGGACGGACACGCGGATGCGGCGCTGGCCGCCTCGCTCTTCCACTTCGGCATCCACACGATCGCCGAGGCCAAGCAGTACCTCGCCGACCGGGGCGTCGAGGTGCGCCGATGACTGCCGACGACCTGACCTACGACGCGCACGGCCTCATTCCGGCCGTCGTCCAGGCGTCCGAGACGGGCGAGGTGCTCATGGTGGCGTGGATGGATCGCGCGGCGGTGCAGTCCACGCTCGGCACTGGCCGGACGCACTTCTGGTCGCGCTCGCGCCAGGCGCCGTGGCGGAAGGGAGAGACCTCCGGCCACGAGCAGCACGTCGAGGGGGTCTACGCCGACTGCGACGCGGACACGCTGCTGGTCCAGGTGCACCAGGTCGGTGTCGCCTGTCACACGGGCGCGCGCTCGTGCTTCTTCACGGCGCTGCAGGGTGGTGCGCCGGCGGCCTCGATGCTCGAGCGCATCGAGCGCATCGTGCGCGACCGCAAGAGCACCCCGGCGACGGGGTCGTACGTGGCCGGGCTGCTCGCCAAGGGCGAAGCGGCCGTGTGCCGGAAGATCGGGGAAGAAGCGGTGGAGGTCATCACGGCCGCCCTCGGCGGCGAGGGCGACGCACGCGTCGTCGAGGAGGTCGCCGACCTCTGGTTCCACACGCTCGTCCTGCTGGGGGAGCGCGGCATCCCGCTGCGCGAGGTGATGGAGGAGCTGGCGCGCCGCCACCGCGAGCGCGTCGCTCCGAAAGCGTAACCGCGGGTGCGCGCCCGCGCCGCGCGGGCGGCGCTCGTGGCGGGTGTCGCCCTGGTCGGCGCCGTGGTCGGCTGCGCCGGCCGGCGGCTGGACGACTCGGGAACCTTTCGCTCGGAGCACGGCTACCGCGTGACGGTGCCGAGCGCCGGCTGGAGTGTCGTCGGCGACACGCCGGCCGACATCGAGGTGCGCCGCGCCGACGGCCGTGCCGCGATGCTGGCGGCCGCCACGTGCCGCGCCGCGGCGACACGGGCGGCCGCGAGCGTCCTCGGACGTCACCTCTTGCTCGGCCTCAGAGATCGAGAGACGCTGGTGTCCGAGGCCGCCGCGCTGGCTGGGCGCCGGGGGATTCATGTCATCGTGGAGGGACGGATGCAGGGCCGCGCCGAGCGCGTGAGGGTCGAGAGCTATACGGTCAAGGACACCCGCTGCGTCTACGACCTCATGTACGCCGCGCCGGTGGCGGTGTTCGATACATTCCGGACCGACTTCGAGCGCTTCGTCCAGAGCTTCACCGCCGAGGGCTGATGGACGCCTATCTGCGTCGCACCGCGATGTGGTACGGCGGCGTTGGCCTGCTGACGATGCAGGTCATCCGCAGCCTCGCCCTGCCGCCCAAGTACTTCCGTCTGATCGTGCAGGAGATCGAGGTGCAGGGCATCCGCTCGCTCGGCGTGGCGCTGACGGCCGCGGTCTTCACCGGGATGGTGTTCGCGTTGCAGAGCGCCGTCAACATGGCGCGGTTCGGCGCCGAGAGTTACGTCGGTCCGATCGCCGCGCTCGCCATCCTGCGCGAGCTCGGGCCCGTGCTGACCGCCATCCTGGTCGGCGGCAAGGTGGCCTCCGGCATCACCGCCGAGTTGGGCTCCATGC
>DATAOC010000037.1:0-19670 GCA_036265915.1 Candidatus Methylomirabilota bacterium
GGCGCGTCGCGCTTGATGCGGATCACGTGAGCGCGGAAGGCGCCGTGCGTGGCGTCGGCGATCCCGAGGTCGCGGTACTCCATGAAGCTGCGGAGTCCCGGCGTGTACACGGCGTCCTTGGCCAGGCTGGCGCTGAAGCGCTGTTTCGGCTCGCTCATGCGGACGCTCCTTGCTTGGGTGACCGGGTGGCGCGCGCTGTCGCCCGTCAGAGTACCAGCATGGCGGTGACACGGGGAGGGCGGTGATGAGGACGATCGACATCCACGCGCACGTCGTCCCCCCCGGGCTGTGGCGGGCGGCCGAGGCGCGGACCGACTGGTACGGCTACCGGCACGAACCCGGCGAGGGCGTCGGGACGGTCACGAGCAACGGCAAGCGGACGACGTTCAGCTCACCGAAGGTGCGCTTCACGGTCGACGAGCGCCTCCGCGACATGGACGCGCAGGGCGTGGACGTCCAGGTCCTCTCGATTCACACCCCGTTCTTCGGCTATCACCTCGACGCCGCACAGGGCGGCCGGCTCGCCGGCGAGTTCAACGACGAGATCGCCGACATGGTGCGCGAGCATCCCGCCCGCTTCGCGGGCCTGGCCACGCTGCCGATGCAGGACATCGCCACCGCCATCGACGAGCTCGAGCGCGCGGTCACGCTGCTCGGGCTGAAGGGCGCCGAGCTCGACACCGCCGTCAACGGAGACAACTGGGACGACCCGAAGTTCCTGCCGTTCTTCAAGGCGGCGGAGGCGATGGGCGCCGTGCTGTTCTTCCACCCGCAGCCCCAGCACAACTTCATGATGCAGCGCGCCGGGCGCCACGGGCTCTTCAACACGCTCGGCGTCATCGTCGAGGACGCCATCGTCGTCTCGGTGCTGATCCTCGGCGGCGTGCTCGACGCCTGCCCGGCGCTCAAGGTCTGCGTGGCGCACGGCGGCGGCCCGGCGTGTCTGGCGATGGGCCGCATCGACCGCGGCTGGCACGGCACGCCGCCCGAGCGCCGCACGATCCCGCGGCCGCCGAGCACCTATCAGCGGCGGCTCTACTACGACACCGTGGTCGGCAGCGAGAAGGCGCTGCGGTTCCTGCTGGACGAGGTGGGCGCCGATCGGGTCGTGCTCGGCAGCGACTGGCCGTTCGTGCCGTGGCATCCCTCGCCCGTCGCCTGGCTGCAGAATCTCGAGTCGGTGAGCCCGGAGGAGAAGGAGCAGATCCTCGGGAAGAACGTCGAGGCCTTCCTCGGGCTCGACAGCCGCCGCTGATCGCCGGCGCCCGTCAGCCGCGCGACGCGCCGCCCTGCCCGCCGGCGAGCGCATACGCGTCATCGATCAGACGCACCACCGGCAGCAGGTCGTGAACGCTGATCGGCGGCGGCAGGCCGCGGCGGAAGTGATCGAGCAGATCGCCGACGCAGTCGCGATAGAGCGCCGGGGGCCGCTCCGTGAGCGTCTCCTCGCCGGCGGCGGTGATGAGCCGCAGCATGTCATCGTGATAGAGCACGAGGATCGCGTCGCGGCCGGCGACTTTCCACTCGCCGTCCGAGCCGGCGTAGGGCACGGTGTTGCCGACCTCGATCGTTCCCAGCACGCCGCTCGTCGAGCGCAGCAGCACGGCGGCGTAGTCCTCCACCGGCTGGCCGTGGACGCGCGCGCTCAGCTGGGCCGCCGTCACGCGGGCGCCCTCGCCGGTGAGGTGCAGGAAGAGGTCGAGGCCGTGCGCGCCGAGGTTGCGCAGGCAGCCGCCGCCCGCGAGCGCGGGCTCGAGCATCCACGGCGAGCCCCACGCGGGATAGCGGGCCGACGTCGGCCGGTTCAGCCGGAAGTACAGGTGCGACAGGGCGCCGAAGCGGCCCTCGCTCAGCATGCGGCGCGCCCGCACCACGAACGGCTGGTAGCGCTGCGACAGCGGAACGGCCACGAAGGCGCGCCTGGCGGCGGCGGCCGCCGCCACCGCCTCCACTTCGGCCGCGCGCACGCCCATGGGCTTCTCCATCATGAACGGATAGCCGAGGTCGATCAGCGCCAGCGCGGTCTCCGCCATGTGCGCGTGCGGCGCCAGCGCCACGACGAAGTCCGGCCGCGTCTTGTCGAGCATCGCGCGGTAGTCGGTGAAGACGGGCGGGTTGCCGAGCGCGACGGCGCGCTCGGCGGCCACGGCGGCGCTCGGGTCGTGCAGGCCGACCAGCTGCACGTCCTCCATTCCGGCGAGCAGCCGGAGGTAGGCGGCGTCGTACAGCGCGTGCCAGTGGCCGACCCCGATGGCGGCGACGCGGATCACGGACATGGCCGGTTGGCGCGGATGATAGCATCGCCAGCCGGGGACCCCACACGGTGAAGACCGATCTGCTGCTGATGCCGATGAGCGCGCGCTGGCGCGACATGCGCGCGGCCGCCGTGGCCGCGGAGGAGGCGGGCTTCGACGGCATCTGGACCTGGGATCACCTGCGCGATCCCGACGCCGGCGATGGCGGTCCCGGCGTGCCGGAGGCGTGGACCGTGCTGACCGCGCTCGCGGAGGTCACACAGCGTGTGGCGCTCGGGCCGCTCGTCCTGAACGTGGCGAACCGTCACCCGGGCGTGCTCGCCAACATGGCGGCGACGCTGCAGGCCGTGTCGGGCGGCCGCCTGCTGCTCGGCCTGGGCGCGGGCGGCAACCGGCGCACCCCGTACGCCGTCGAGCAGGCGGCCATCGGCCACACCGTCGAGCCCGACCGCGTCCGCGCGCAGCGCGTCGTCGACGCCATCGCGCTGATGCGCCGGCTGTGGGGCGGCGAGGCCGGGTTCTTGCGGCCGGAGCCTCCCCCGCCGATCATCGTCGGCGGCTTCGGCCCGCGGATGGCGGCGCTCGCCGGGCGTCACGCCGACGGGTTCAACACGCAGGCGTTCCACCCGCAGCTCGCCGACCTCGCGCGGCAGGCGCGCGAGGCACACGCTGCGTCCGGTCGCGCCGGTCGGTTCACGCTCACGGTCTTCGCCGGCCTGGAGAAGGCCTGGCTGCGGGCGGACTCCCGCGCGCGGCAGTCGCTCGTCCGCGTCGACGTCGATCGTCTGATCCTCCTCGTCGCCCCGCCCTTCGACCCCGGCGAGATCCGGGCGGCGGGACAGCTGCTGGAGACCTCCGTCCCATGATCCCCTTGCTCACTGCCGCCCAGGCGGCCGAGGTGCGGGAGCGCTTCGGCACGCCGTGCTACGTGTACGATCGCGCCGCGCTCGAGCGAACGGCGCGGCGGCTGCTGGCCTTCGACGCGCCGTACGGGTTCACGCTGCGCTACGCGATGAAGGCCAATCCGAGCCGCAGCATCCTGACGCTGTTCCGCGACCTCGGGATCGACGTCGACGCCTCCAGCGATTGGGAGGTCGAGCGCGCGCTGCGCGCCGGCTTCGCGCCGGATCGCATCCAGCTCAGCTCGCAGATGCCGTCGACGCGGCTCGCCGAGCACGTCCGGCGCGGCGTGCGGCTCAACGCCTGCTCGCTGCACCAGCTCGACGCCATCGGCCGCGCCGCGCCCGGCCACACGATCGCCGTGCGGCTCAATCCGGGCCTCGGCAGCGGCTCCACGAAGCGGACGAACACCGGCGGTCCGGCCTCGAGCTTCGGCATCTGGCACGAGTACCTCGGCCAGCTGCAGGCGCTCGCCAGGCAGCACCGGCTGACGCTCCGCACGCTGCACACGCACATCGGCTCCGGCACCGACTCGACCGTGTGGCAGCGTGCGACGCGCATGACGCTCGATCTCGCCGCGCAGCTGCCCGACGTGCGCGTGGTCAACCTCGGCGGCGGCTTCAAGGTGGGCCGCATGCCCGAGGAGGCGAGCGCGGACATGGACGCGGTGGCCGCGCACGTCCGGCGCGAGCTCGAGGCGTTCCGCGCGCGCGAAGGGCGCGCCCTGCACCTGGAGATCGAGCCGGGCACCTATCTGGTCGCGCAGGCGGGCGCCGTGGTCGCGACGTGCATCGACGTCGTCGACACGGGGAAGGACGGCTACCTGTTCGCCAAGCTCGACACCGGCATGACCGAGGTCACGCGGCCGTCCCTCTATGGCGCCCAGCACCCGATCGATGTGCTGGCGACCGACCGCGAGACCGCCAGCGTCGTGTTCGTCGGGCCGTGCTGCGAGTCCGGCGACATTCTCACGCCGGCCCCCGGTGATCCCGAGGGCCTGGCGCCGCGCTGGGTGCCGCGGCCGCGCGTCGGCGATCTGGTCCTCGTGGGCGGCGCCGGCGCGTACTGCGCGGCGATGTCCACGATCAACTACAACTCGTACCCGCAGGCGCCCGAGGTCATGCTCGAGCCCGACGGCTCGCTGCGACTCATCCGCGAGCGCCAGCGCCTGGACCAGATGCTGGCCAACGAGCGCTGAGCGGCCCCTGCGCTCAGGCGCGCGCGATGCTCGCGGCCCACGGAACGCGCCGGCGCCCGTCGTCGATCCGCAGGCTCACGATCGCGGCCAGCAGCAGCACCACGCACGCGATCGCGTAGCTCACGCCATAGCCGCCGGTCGCCTCGAACAGCGCGCCGGCCGACCACGAGCCGATGGCCGCGCCCGTCTGATGCGTCAGGAAGATCGCGCCGAGGATGGTGCCCACCGAGAAGCGGCCATAGATGTCCGCCGTGAGCGCCGACGTCATCGACATCGAGCCGGCCAGCGTGAGGCCGCCCACGAAGGCGGTGACGAGCATCATGCTCGGGCTGTCGCGGATCAAGAACAGCGCGGCGAAGATGGCGGCGCGGCCGGCGTAGATGGTGGCAAGCACCGGGCGGCGACCGAAGCGGTCGGAGGCGGGCCCGAGGAGCAGCGTGAACAGGATGCTGCCGCCGCCGAGCACGCCGAACGTCCACGACGCGAACAGCGGCGTGTAGCCGTGATCGGTCAGCATCGGGACGCCGTGCGAGGACAGCAGGCTCATCGAGAAGCCGCACGTGAAGAAGGATCCGCTCAGCTGCCAGAAGGCCAGCGTCGTGGCGGCGGCCGCGACCGGAGTGCGCTGCACGCGACCGGCGGCGGCCGCGGTGGCGCCCGCGATCCCGTCCGGCTCGAGCCCCAGCGACTCGGGCGACTCGCGCACCAGCAGCACGCACAGCGGCAGCAGGCCCGCCAGCGCGAAGCCGGCGATGGCCAGGTACGCGGTGCGCCAGCCGAGCGTGAGGATGAGCCAGGCGACGCCGGGCACCATCAGGCTCATGCCGGCCATGGCCGCGCTGCTGAGGATCGACACCGCGGTGCCGCGGCGGGCGACGAACCAGCGCGCGACCACCGCGTTGGCCACGACCGGTCCCGTCGCCGCCAGTCCGACCGCGGCCAGCACGCCGTACGCGAGGGCGAGGTCCCACATCGTGCGCGACAACGCCGTGAGCACGAGCGCGCCGGCGAGGACGACGCAGCCGGTGGCCGTGACCAGGCGCGCGCCGACCCGGTCCACGAGATGGCCGATCACCGGCATGAACGCGCCGTACAGGAAGAGCCCGAGCGCGATGACGAGCGAGAAACTCGCGCGGTCGACGTGGAGGTCCGCCACCATGGGCTTGAGGAACGGGCCGACGGCGTGACGGATGCCGGCCGAGGCGAACACCATCACCGAGAACGCGGCGGTGACGTACCAGCCGTAGAACGGCCGTCGGCGCGGCACCTCAGGCCGCCCGGCGCATCAGCGCGGCGCAGCGGTCGAGCACCGGCAGCACCTCGTCCGCCTTCGCGGGATCGAGGTTGAACACCACGCGGGCAACGCCGGCGTCCCGGTACCGCGCGAGGAGGTCCGCGTCCTGCGGCACGCCGAAGACCGTGATGGGCAGCGTGGCGGGATCGCGGCCGGCCTCGGTCGCGAGCGTGCGGAACTGCGGCAGCAGCGGCAGCACGTCACCGTACTCCGGACGGCGCGCGTGCGGCACCCAGCCGTCGCCGAAGGCGATCGCACGACGCGCGCCGTGCGGAAAGGCGCCGCCGACGATGACCGGCGGGTGCGGCTTCTGCACGGGCTTGGGCCAGGTCATCATCGGCGGAAACTTCACGAACTCGCCCTCGTACTCCGGCTTCGATCTCGTCCAGATCGCCTTCATCGCCTCCACGCGCTCGCGCATGACACGGAACCGCGTCTTGAACTCCGTGCCGTGGTCGGCCATCTCCTCGGCGTTCCAGCCGGCGCCGATGCCGAAGAGAAATCGTCCGCCCGACACCTGATCCAGGCTCGCGACCTGCTTGGCGGTCTGGATGGGATCGCGCTGCACGACCAGGCACACGCCGGTGGCGACGCGCAGGCGCGTGGTCGCCGCCGCCGCGGCCGCGAGGGTGACGAACGGATCCATCACGTCGTAGTACTTCTTCGGCAGCTCGCCGCCCTGCGGGAAGGGCGAGCGCCGTGACAGCGGGATGTGGGAATGCTCGGGCGCCCAGAGCGAGCCGAAGCCGCGCTCCTCCAGCGCCCGACCGAGCGCGACGGGTCCGATCGAGTAGTCGGTGAAGAAGATCGCGGCGCCGAAGTCCATGGCCTAGTCGGTGAGCGGCACGATCGCGTAGACGCGCGGCTGGTCGCCGACCACGCGCGTGAGGTGGCCGCGGCCCGTGAGATCCTCGGCGAGCACGACGTCGCCCGGTCCGAGCCGGACCACCGTGCCGTCGCCGACCTGGATCTCCGCGGTGCCGGAGAGCGAGATCGAGTACTGCCGTCGCGGGGCACAGTGCCAGTCGAGCACGTAGCCGGCGGGGGCGACGCGGAACACGATGGCGCTCGCCGGCTGCGTCGGACCGCTGTGACCGTGCGCGCCCTCGACGTCGACGAACGGCGTCAGTGCCAGCGGCAGCTCGGCCACGTGGGACTCGCCGTCGGGGCCGCTGTACACGCGCCAGATCCGCGGAGCGACGCTCATCACGCCGGATGATACCGCATCGGGTGACAGCGGCTCTGCGGGCGCTTGACAGGCCGCGGGCCGGAGCGCAGAGTCAGCCGACCGATTTCCCGGGGAGGTCCTCATGGACGCGCGCGAATTGTTCCTGGAGCAGCACGCGGCAGTGCACTCGACGGCCGTGGGCGGCAACAAGATGTCGCTCGCGGAGCGCACCTTCGGCGGTGTGAGCGACGAGCAGATGCGCGTGCGGCCGCGCGAGGACCTGAACTCGCTGGCGTGGCTGATGTTCCACATCGCGCGCGCGGAGGACGTCCTGGTCAACGCCATGGTGGCCGAGAAGCCGCAGGTGTTCGACGACGGCTGGTCCAAGCGCCTGGGCGTCACGCGCCGCGATTTCGGCATCGGCATGACGAGCGCCGAGGTCACCGAGCTGACGCAGCGGATCGACGTCGGCGCGCTGCGGCAGTATCGCGACGCCGTCGGCGCGCGCACGCGCGAGATCGTCGGCGCGTTCACGCCGTCGGACTGGCAGGGCACCGTGCAGGCGGCGGCCGTGGAACGGCTGGCGGCCGATGGCGCCTTCGGTCCGCGCAAGGACGCGCTCGCCAAGGGCATGCCCGGACGGCCGCGGGCGGCCATGCTGAGCGGCATCGCGCTGCTCCACTCCGCCAACCACATGGGCGAAGCGGCCACCGTGCGCAGCGCCGGTGGCTTCGGCACGGGGATCTGACCATGACGACACGCAGACAGTTCCTCGGCACCACGGCCGGCGCCGTCGCCGGTCTCGCCTTCGTCGGCTGTGACCTCCTGGCCGCCCGGCCCGCGCACGCGCAGTCGCAACGGCGCGAGGTGCTCGTCAACGGCAAGCGCGTCAAGACCGTCGACATCCACGCGCACTGCGCGGTGCCGGAGGCGATGGCCTTGATGGGCCTCAAGCTCGCGGGGCCGGGCTCACCGCTGCCGCCGCTGCTGCACGTGCAGACGCAGGCGGCCGAGCGCATCAAGGCGATGGACGAGCAGGGCATCGACGTGGAGGCGCTCAGCATCAATCCCTACTGGTACAAGGCCGACCGCGACCTCGCGACGCAGATCATCAAGCTGCAGAACGAGAAGCTGGCGGAGGCGTGCGCGGCCAACACGGGCCGCTTCGTCGCCTTCGCGACGGTGGCACTGCAGCATCCGGACCTGGCCGCCCAGCAGCTCGAGGAAGGCGTGCGCAAGTACGGCCTGCGGGGGGCCGGCATCGGCGGCAGCGTCAACGGCGAGGAGATCAGTGCCCCGAAGTTCCATCCGTTCTGGGCGAAGGCGGAGCAGCTGGGTGTGCTGGTGTTCATTCACCCCCAGGGCACCGCAGAGATGAACGCCACCAGCCGCTTCAAGGGCAACGGGCTGCTCGACAACATCATCGGCAATCCGCTGGAGACGACCATCGCGCTGTCGCACCTGATCTTCGACGGCACGCTCGATCGCTTCCCCGGCCTGAAGATCTGCGCCGCCCACGGCGGCGGCTTCCTGCCGTCCTACGCGGGGCGCTCCGACCAGGGCTGTCAGGTGTTCCCGGATCGCTGCCCCGGCGGCACGCACGGCCCCATCAAGAAGAAGCCGACCGAGTACCTGAAGCAGATGTACTACGACAACATTCTCTTCACGCCGGAGGCGATGCGCCACGTCATCGCGGAGGTCGGCGCAGGCCAGCTCGTGGTCGGCACCGATTATCCGTATCCGTGGACGAAGACGGCCGTGGAGCTGGTGCTCGACACGCCCGGGCTCAGCGACGACGACCGCGCCGCCATCCTCGGCGGCACCGCCGCGAAGCTGCTGGGGATCTGAGGAACGAAAGCCCTTGACCGGCGGCGGCGAAGTCGCAGATTCTTGGGCTCGCCGAAATCGCGTTTGCAAGGAGCCTGCATGCTGACAGTTGCGTCGAGACGATTCGCGCCCGCGGTGCTGCTGTGCGCGCTGGTGTTCGCCGCCTCGGTGGCGGCCCAGGAAGTGCTCACCAACGACTCCGTCATCGCGATGAAGAAGGCGGGGCTTTCGGAGTCCATCATCCTGGCCAAGATCCGGAGCAGCCAGGCGAAGTTCGACGTGAGCACCCAGTCGCTGGTCGGCCTCAAGCAGGCCGGGCTCTCGGACGCCGTCATCGAGGCGATGGTCAGCCACGGCAGCGGCGGCACGACCGCGCCCGCCGCACGCGGTGCCGCGCCGAGTGCGCCGGCGCCGGCGGCGTCGCAGGCGATCTTCCACGTCAAGGGCGGACAGGTCGTGGAGATCACGCCCGCCGTCGCGAGCATCGAGACGAACATGGAGTTCTTCTCGTCGAAGAGCGAGCTCGTCCTGAAAGGCCGCAGGGCGTCGTACCGCGTGGTCGAGAAGCAGCCCGTCTTCCTCAGCGCGTGGGCGCCCAACGAGGTCCCGCTGGTGCGACTGAAGCCCGGGGACAAGCACGACGACCGGAATCTCAAGTTCTCCGGCGGCGCCTTCATGCCCTACGGCGGCACGCAGACGACCGGGATCCGCAAGGAGGACGTCATCGAGGTCGACTCCGAGCGCGATGCGCGCGGGCTCTACCGGCTCAAGCCGAAGGAGCCGCTGAAGTCGGGCGAGTACGGCTTCGTCGTCACGCAGGCCTTCGGCCCGGGCGGCGGCAAGATCTACGACTTCGGGGTGGAGTAGGCCCGCTCACCGGACGATCAGCACCACCGACAGCGCGAGCAGCACACCCATGGTGACGTTGAAGATCCGGGCGCGGCGGCGGGTGCGGAGCAGGCGCTGGACGGCGGCGCCGAAGGCCAGCCACACGAAGCCGCTCGGCAGCGCCGCGAGCATGAACAGGCCGGCGAGCGAGGCGGCGTGCGTGACCGGTCGGCCGGACTGAACGGCAAGGAACGTCCCGGCCGCGCTGGCGCTCACCAGCCACGATTTCGGGTTCACCCACTGGAACACCGCGGCCCCGACGTAGCCGACGGGATCGCGCGCCCCCGCTGCCTCTGGTCCACCCGAGGACGTCGCGATGGTCCACGCGAGCCACAGCAGGACGATGGCGCCGCCCCAGTGCAGCGCGGTCAGGACCACCGCATGGCCGAGCACCAGGCCGCCGAGACCGAGCGGCACCACGAACATCATGACGCCCATTCCGGTCGTGACGCCGAGCAGGCACGGCAGGCCGCGCAGCACGCCGGCCTGCGCGCCGGCGGCGGTGAGCATGATGTTGCTCGGACCCGGCGTGACGGCCGCCACGACCGCAAAAAGAAGGAACGCCGTGACCTGCTCCGTCGTCGTACGCTCATCTCCTGACACACGGATGATGCAGACCCAGCACACCAGGTCCGCGGGCGAAGGTCTTGAACGATCGTGCGAGCCGACCAGCTGGCTGCGCAGCCTGGCGCCGGCGCCCGGCGTGGAGCTGTTCCGCGCCCGGTTCGGCGGCGAGGCATACCGCAAGCACCGCCACGACACCTACGCGATCGGCCTCACGGACTCCGGCGTGCAGGTCTTCGACTACCGCGGCGCGCAGCATGCGAGCCGGCCGGGCCAGATCGTCGCGCTCTACCCGGACGAGGCTCACGACGGCCGCGCCGGCACGCGCGCGGGCTTCGGCTACCGGATCGTGTACGTCGAGCCTCGGCTGCTGGCGGAGGCGGTCCGCGCGCTGGCCGGCGCACCGGCGCCGCTGCCCTTCCTGCGCGCGCCGGTGAAGCGCGACGCGCGGCTCGCGCGCGCGATCGACGCGGCGTTCCGGGCGCCGCTCGAGCCGCTGGCGCTCGACGCGCTCATCGGCGGCCTCGCCGAGGGGCTGATGGCCGCCGCCGGCCAGCCCGGCCACGGGGCCGTTCGTCGCGTGAACGTGCGGGCGGTCGAGCGTGCCCGACAGCTTCTCGATGCCGAGAGAACACGCGTCGTGCACTCACGCGAGCTCGAGTCGGTGACCGGCCTCACGCGCTACGACCTCGCACGGCAGTTCCGGGCCGTGCTCGGCACCAGCCCGTATCGCTATCTCGTGATGCGACGCCTCGACTTCGCGCGCCAGCGCATGCACGGCGGCCGACCGCTGGCCGAGGTCGCCGCCGACGCCGGCTTCGCCGACCAGGCGCACTTCACGCGCGCGTTCCGCGCCGCGTTCGGTCTCACACCCGCGCGCTATCGTGCGCTGCGCGCGGCGGCCGGCTAGTAGACGCGATAGCCGCGCGCGTCGCTCGGCGCGCCGTCCTTGTAGGACACCAGGCGCTTGGGCGACGCATGCGTGCCCAGCAGCCGGAGCACGCGATCGCCGCGAACGCGGAAGCTGTGCATCGTATCGGCCGGGATCGCCAGCGTGTCGCCCTGCTCGAGCACGATCGGCTCGTCCTCGCCACCCTCCATCCACGCCTCGGCCGTGCCCTCGAGGATGTGCAGGATCTCGACGTACGGATGGCAGTGCAGCGGCGCCTGGTAGCCCGGCTGCGCGGTCTGGATGCCGGTGCGCAGCGGCGTGCTGCCGGCGTCGTCCCCGATGATGAGCTGGTACTGCGACAGGGGCCCGAAGCTCACACGCTCCGTCTCGCGCAGGCGAACGACGGTCGGCTTGTCCATGGCTAGCTCCTTTGACTGACTTTCGGTGCGACCTCCTCGGCGAACAGGCGCATCGAGCGCAGGGCCAGCGGCGTCGGCAGCCCCGGCAGCGCCATGACCAGGAGGACTCGCTGGTACCCGGTGGCGTCGAGATACTGCTGCAGGCCCTCGCGCACCTCGCTCGGCGTGCCGATGAGCGCCCAGCCGTCGGCCATGTATTCTTCGAACGCGCGCAGGCGCAGCAGCGAGCGATCGAACGAGTCCGGAACGGTGCCGCCCGCCGCGTCGGAGCGCAGCACGGCCATGCGACGCTGGTAGCTCATGAACGCGGGCTCGGCGTCGCGCAGCGCCTCGGCGTGACTCGGCGCCACGTGCACGACGCGCATGCCGCCCGCGCGCCGTTCCAGTGCGTCGATCTCGGCCTCGGAACGGCCGCCCGCCCGGGCGGTCTCGCGATAGAGCTGGTGTCGGCGCTGCAGCTCGGCGACCGGCACGAAGAACGACGAGAGCGTCGGCAGCCCCAAGCGCGCGGCGGACAGCACGCTGTCCTCGCTGTTGGCGGCCACGAAGAGCGGCGGATGCGGTCGCTGCGCGGGCCGCGGCCGGACGTGGAGCCCTTCGGCCGAATGAAACCGGCCCGCGAAGTCGAAAGGCTCGCCGCTCCAGCACCGCTGCATGAGCGCGATGCCTTCCTCCACCCGGGCACGCGCGTCGGCGCGCTCGGAGCGGAACGTCTGGTAGTCCTGCAGCGTGCCGCCGCGGCCGATGCCGACGTCGAGCCGGCCGCCGGTGACGACGTCGAGCACCGCGAGCTGCTCGGCGAGGTCGACGGGATGGTGCAGCGGCAGCAGGCTCACGCCCATGCCGAGCCGGAGCGTGCTCGTGCGCGCGGCCAGGAAGGCCGCGAGGACGGGCGGCGCCGGACAGAGCCCGTAGTCGTTGAAGTGGTGCTCGGCGATCCACACCGATTCGTAGCCGAGCCCCTCGGCGGCGAGCATCTGCTCGAGACACGAGTCGTAGACGGCCTGCTCGGTCCACGCCTCGTCGCGCTGCATCAGAAAGAAGAGGCCCCAGTTCATCGGCACCCCCGTGGGGCTCCGATAGTACGCGACTTCTCCGCGCCGGGCCGTCTCTTGACAACGATCGGCGCCCGCGTCCAGACTCTCGCCGCGGCGCGCAGCGCACCGACACAGGAGGATCCCGCGTGATGACGACCTCGAATCGACGCACGTTTCTCGGCGCCGCCGGGCTCGCGGCCGCGGCCGCCGTTGTCGGCGAGGGCCCGCTGCGCGCGGCGCGCGCCGACAAGCCCATCAACTTCTCGGGCTGGGTGTTCAAGCCCGACACGGTGAAGGACTACGTCGACTTCTACAACAAGAAGCACGGCGGCCAGGTCAAGTACGAGGCGGTGCCGTGGGCGACCTACCACCCGACCATGGAGACGCGGGCCATGGCCGGCGAGATCGTCGACGTGATGTACTGCAACTCGGCGAACCGGGAGCGCTGGGCCGACAACGGCCTCATCCGCGCGCTCGACGATCTGCCGGGCATGGACGAGCTCAAGAAGAAGATCGCGCCGGCGAGCCTGGACAGCATCAAGAGCAAGGACGGCTCGAAGACCGTCGCCCTGCCGTACTTCACCAGCCTGTTCATCCTCATGTACAACGAGCCGATGCTGCAGCAGGCCGGCATCAAGGCGCCCGCGAAGACGTGGGAGGAGCTGGTCGAGCACTGCACGAAGCTCAAGCGCGACAAGGTGAGCGACACGCCGTACCTGCCGAACTGGAACAACAGCGGGTCGGGGACGATGCCGCAATTCCTCAGCGACTGCTTCTCCGAGGGCGCCAACGTCTTCGATGCCCGGAACCACCTGGTCGTGGACCAGGAGCCGGGCGCGGCCCGCGCGATGGAGCGCTGGCAAAAGGTCTACAAGGACGGGCTGGTCAACCCCGAGGTGCTCACGAAGACGTCGTCGACGGACACGCACCGTCTGTTCTGGACGGGCCGCTACGCGTACCACACGAACCACTCCTACTACCTGAAGACCATCGCCGGCGAGCCGGAGAATTCCAAGCTTGCGCCCAAGAAGGCGAAGATGGCGATGTACCCCGGCAACGGCACCACGCACATGTTCACCGAGTTCTACACGCTCAACAGCAAGACCAGGAATCTCGAGGACGCATGGACGTTCATGAAGTTCCTCGGGGGCACCCTGAACGGTGACTGGTACGTCCAGCGGCAGGGGTGCCTGAGCGCCGGCCTCGACCACCCCTACCCCGAGATGTACGACCATCCCGAGGTCATCCAGTCCTACGACCGCTGGGTGGATCTCAAGCTGCTGCGCGAGCAGTACAAGAAGGGCAAGACGATCAACGCCTTCAAGGAGCCGTGGTACTCCGAGTACGACTCGAAGGCCATCGCCGTCGTCCACAACATCATTCGCGGCGCGTCGACGGTTCCGAAGGGGCTCAAGGAGCTGGTCGCGCTGCAGAGGTCGGTGGCGTAGCCCGCACACGCGCGCTGCCCGAGAGCGCCGTCGCCTGGCTCTTCACCGCGCCGGCGCTGCTCGGCATCGCTCTGGTCGTCGTCTTCCCGCTCGTCTACTCGCTGTGGCTCTCGTTCACCGACGTCAACCTCCTGCGCAGCACGGGGCCCGCGCTGGAGCTCGGCGGTCTCCGCATCCCACTCTATCGCTTCATCGGCATCCGCAACTACGCGCAGGCGCTGTCGGACCCGCTCTACTGGGACTCGCTGTGGCGCACGCTCTACTTCGTCGCGGCGTTCGTGGCGGAGGCCACGGTGGTCGGGCTCGGGATGGCGCTGGTGCTGAACGAGCGCTTTCCTGGACGTCCGCTCCTGCGCAGCCTGCTCCTGGTGCCGTGGTCGCTCTCGCGCATCGTCGTCGGTCTGCTCTGGATCGGCATCCTCGACTTCGAGTTCGGCGCGCTGAACGGCCTCTTGCAGCGGGCGGGGCTCATCGACGGCGCCATCGCGTTCTTCAAGGACGGCTTCAGCGCGCTCAACGTGCTCGTGTCCGTCTACATGTGGAACCAGGCGCCGTTCGCCAGCCTGCTGTTCCTGGCCGGCATGCAGTCGATCTCCGAGGACCAGTACGCCGCGGCGGAGGTGGACGGCGCCGGCTACTGGCGCCGGCTCTGGTACGTCACGCTGCCTGCGCTGCGGCCCATCGTGTTCCTGGTGCTCGTGCTGGCCACCGTGAACGGCTTCCTGATGCTGGATCTGATCTACATCCTCACCATGGGCGGTCCCGCCAACGACACGACGACCGTCTCCTGGCTCGGCTTCAAGACGACGTTCACGTTCTTCAAGTTCGGACCGGGCACGGCCATCCTCTACACGCTGACCGCGCTGTGCCTTCTGCTCACCGTCCTCTACCAGCGCGTCATCCTCGCGCGCTTCGAGCCGGAGGGCTGAGCGGTGGCGCGCGCGCGTGCGTATCGGGGCGACAGCTATCGCGGCCGCTCGCCGGGCAGTCGCGTGGTGCTCTACGCGACCATCACCCTCGTCGCGCTCTGGCTCATCGCGCCCTTCGCCTGGCTCTTCGTGACGAGCGTGTCGTACCAGCGCAACCTGCTGGCCCGCCCGTTCCGGCTGATCCCGCCCGAGGTCACGTTCGACAACTACCGCATGATCCTCGGCCTGATGCGCTTCCACGCCGAGGCGCAGGCCGGCCGCATTCTGCCGTCGATGTGGAACAGTCTGGTGGTCGCGCTGGTCGTGACCGCCGTCAATCTGGTCGCGGGCACGACCGCCGGCTACGCGTACGCGCGCTTTCGCTTTCCGCTCAAGACGCTGTCGCTGTTCGCGCTGCTCTTCACGCGCATGCTGCCGACAGTGGTCCTGATCCCGGCGTTCTTCCTCGTGTTCCGCGCGCTCGGACTGCAGAACACGCTCACCGGCCTCGTGGTCGCCTACTGCTCGTTCACGCTGCCGTTCACGGTGTGGATCATGAAATCGTACTTCGAGACGGTGCCGATCGAGCTCGACAAGAGCGCGCTGGTCGACGGCTGCAACCGCTTCCAGGCCTACTATCGCGTGGTGCTCCCTGTCTCGGGGCCCGGTCTGGTCGCCGGCGGCGCCTTCACGTTCATGCTGTGCTGGAACGAGTTCGTGGTGGCGCAGGTGCTGAACACGAAGCCCGGCACGACGACGCTGCCGCCGGTGATCGCCGGCATGAACGGCCAGATCAACATCGACTACTCGGTCATCGCCGCCTCGGGCTTTCTCGGCGCGCTGCCCGCCGTCATCCTGGTCCTGCTCTTCCAGAAGTACATGGTCCAGGGGCTCACGGCCGGCTCCGTCAAGGGGTGATAGAGTACGCGCGGGAGGCGGCCATGACTCTCTTCAAGCAGTTCACCCACGTCAGCGTCACCGTGACCGATGTCGGCAAGGCGCGCGAGTTCTATTCCGGCGTCCTCGGCTTCCAGGAGATCGATCGCCCGGCGTTCAACTTCCCGGGCATCTGGTACAGCCTCGGCGGCGACCTCCAGCTGCACATCATCCTGAACGATCAGCTCGTGCGGCCGGCCGTGGAGCGCGAGCGCATCGAGGCGCGCTACCCGCACTTCGCGCTGTGGACGGACGACTGCGACGCGACGGCGGCGAAGATCGAGGCGCTCGGCCTCGTCTGCCGCGACGTCTTCTCCGGACCCACCGGGCTGCGCCAGGTCTTCGTGAAGGATCCCGACGGCAACATGGTCGAGTTCATCGGCCCGTCCACGAAGGCCGGCGAGCGCGTCATGCAATCGGCCGGGACGTACCGGTAGCCGCATGGCCGGCCACGCGCTCTACCTGGTCCGCATGGACGTGGCGCACGACCACGAGAAGACGTTCAACGAGGTGTACGACACCGAGCACCTGCCGAGCCTGCGCAAGGTGCCCGGCGTGCGCCGCGCCGCGCGCTTCCGTCAGGGGTCGCCGACCGACCCGCGCTATCTCGCCGCGTACGAGATGGATTCCCCCGCCGTGTTCGAGAGCGCAGCGTGGAAGGCGGCCGCGGAGTACGGCCGCTGGAACACGGCCGTGCGGCCGCACACGCTGAACCGGCACCTGGCGATGTACGAGCGGGTCGGTGGCGGCGCGGCGCTCGTCGGCACGACGCCCTATGTCTTCTGGGTCATGATGGACGTCGAGGCGCACCGGGAAGCGCTCTTCAACGAGCTCTACGACACCGAGCACATCCCGCTGCTGATGAAGCTGCCGGGCAGCGTCAACGCCGTGCGCTACCGCACGACGGCGGCCGGCGAGCCGCGGTACCTGTGCGCGTACGAGGTGGACAGCGCCGAGCTGCCGATGTCGAAGCTCTGGAACGATACGTCGGACATCGGCCGCTGGAAGCCCGAGGTGCGGCCCTACACTTACAACAAGCGCTTCATCGTAAGCGTCCGGCTCCCGGTGTAGCGAGCGCAGACAGGAGGACGAACGATGGCGCGGATCGAGCCGCTCCGGATCGACCAGGTGGACGCCGACATCCGGCACCTGTGCGAGGAAACGGAACGCCAGGCCGGCACGTCGGTGAGCACGCGGACCTACGCGAAGAGCCCGGCCGTGCTCAAGGCCCTCACCGCCTTCCGCGGCGCGCTGGCGCGCGACGGCTCGCTCGACCCCATCCTCCGCGAGCTGGTCCGGCTCAAGATTGCCGCGCTCAACGCCTGTCGCTACTGACTGACCATCCGCTATGCCGGGGCCCGGCATGCCGGTCTGACGGAAGCGAAGATCCAGGCGATCAGCGACGAAACGTCGCCGCTCATCACGCCGCGCGAGCGCGCGGCGCTGCGCTTCGCCGAGAAGCTGGCGGTCGACCACCACAAAGTGGATGACGCGTTCTGGGACGAGCTGCGTGAGCACTTCAGCGAGGGCGAGATCATCGAGCTCGCGGCCAACACGACGCTCTTCATCGGCTTCGGCCGCTTGAACGAGATCATCGGCCTCGATCCGGCGTGACCGGCGCCGCGGTGGCACGCGCCGCCGCCATGCGCCCGCTGGGGGGGACACCGCCACATGGGCTGGCTCGTGAAATTGCTCGACAGAGCAGTGCGTGGGCCGCGTCCGGTGCCGGCGTGGCCGCGTTTCGTAGGCGTCGAGTTGCCGGATGCGCTACTGGCCGACCGTACTCGATCCCGCGTGACGGACACGCCGCCGCACGCGCCGGCGCGGCGCGCCCCCGGCGAGGAGCGCCCCCGTCACACGGCCTGGTTCAAGCGATTCGCGGAGCGAGCGGGGGTCGCACGGCGCCTGGCGCCCGCCGCGCCGCCTCGGCGTCGATGCTGGGCGCCTGAATCAGAGGACCCCTGGGAGGCTACCAACGACGGCCTGATCACGCGTCGCCACCTCGAACAGCATCTTCCCGCCGAGCTACCCTTCCATGGCCGCACCCTTACCCGGTCGTCTATCAAATCGCATGACGCAACGAGACGGTACGTCGTGCACTACACGTGCGACGACTTCTTCAACTGTCGCGATCACGTTTCGGACGTGGTCGGTGAAACCGCGTTGCTGTTCGACCCACCGGAGAGGCTGACGGGCAACATGGTCATCGACCGCGTGACGCCGCACGAGCTGCCGGACCTTCTGCGAGGAACGCTGACCAGGATGTACCTCGGCGTCGAGGCCTTCCTTCGAAAGGAACTCGCGGAGGGCTGTTCCATCAGGCCTCATCGGCCCCCGCCGTCGAGACCGGCGTGACGCCATGATCGATCGCGCGTTCTCACTCGACGATAAGATCGCGCTCGTCGTCGGTGCCGCCAACGGCATCGGCCGCGCGACCGCGCTGGCCTTCGCCGCCGCCGGCGCGCGCGTGGCCTGCGCAGACGTGGAGGAGCCGAGCGCGAAGGCGACGGCTGCGGACATCGAGCGCGACGGCGGCCAGGCCATGCCCGTGCATCTCGACGTCACCGACGGCGCGAGCTGCCGCGCCGCGGTCGCGGAGACGGTGCAGCGGCTCGGCGGCGTCGACATCCTGCTCTACGGTGCCGCCGACAACGACCGGACCGCGACCGTGCTGGACCTCGACGAGGCGGCGTGGGACCGCGTCATCCGCGTGAACCTCACCGGCGCCTTCCTCATGTGCAAGGCGACGATGCCCGCGATGATCGCGCGCGGAGGCGGCAGCATCATCCTGATCGCCTCTCAGCTCGGTCGCGTCGGCTCGCCCGGGCGTCCCGCGTATTGCGCCACCAAGGGCGCGCTGATCCAGCTCGCAAAGGTGCTCGCCGCCGATCACGCGGCGCAGGGCATCCGTGCCAACACGCTGTCTCCGGGCGCCATCGAGACGCGTCGCATGCTGCAGCGCTGGCGCACGATGGACGAGGCGCGCACCGTGATGGCGCCGAAGCACCTGCTCGGCCGGCTGGGGCAGGCGGAGGAGATCGCTCGCGCGGCCGTCTATCTGGCCAGCGATGCGTCGTCGTTCATGACGGGCAGCGACCTGCTCGTGGACGGCGGCTACACCGCTATCTAGCGCTGCGCCGGGCCGCGCCCGGCGCATAGACCTCCGGGTTCACCACATGGAGCGGCCGCTGGCCGGTGAGCACGCGCGCGATCTCCTCGCCGCACCGCTTCGGCACCGCGGCCACCGCCGCCGTCGAGAAGTAGGCCGCGTGCGGCGTCGCAATGACGTTGTCCATCGCGAGGAGCGGATTGTCCGGGGCGACCGGCTCGTGCTCCCACACGTCGAGCGCGGCGCCGGCCAGGCGGCGCTCCTGCAGCGCGCGTATCAGCGCCTTCTCGTCGACGACCGGACCGCGCGAGGTATTGATCAGCAGCGCCGTGGGCTTCATGCGCCGGAAGAACTTCTCGCCGATCAGGTGGCGCGTCTCGGCGTTCAGCAGCGTGTGCACGCTGACGTAGTCGGCGCGCTCCGCGAGCACCTCGAGCGAGACCCGCTCGACGCCGAGCTCGGCGAAGCGCCGGTCGTCGACGTAGGGATCGCACGCGATCACCGTCGTCTCGAAGGCGGCGATGCGCTTGCTGAAGGCGCTGCCGATGTTGCCGAGGCCGACGATGCCGACCGTCTCGCCGTGGAGCGAACCCGTGCGCTCGCCCGGCACCCCGCCGGCCCATACGCCGGCGCGGACCTGGCGGTCCAGGGCGACGATCCGGCGGTTCCACGCCAGCAGCAGGGCCACGGCGTGATTGGAGACCTCGCGGACCCAGATGTCGGGGATGTTGACGACGATCACGCCGAGGTCGGTGGCGGCCTGGACGTCGATGACGTCGTAGCCGACGCCGGTGCGTACGACGGTCTTGAGTCCCTCGAGCGCGCTC
>DATAOC010000038.1:0-26654 GCA_036265915.1 Candidatus Methylomirabilota bacterium
GGGCCGGGGATTCCGGCCGATCTCCTCACGCGGATCTTCGATCCGTTCTTCACCACCAAGGCGCCCGGCCAGGGCACCGGGCTCGGCCTCGCCATCGCGCAGTCGATCGTCGCCGACCACGGTGGCCGCATCGAGGTCGAGTCGCGAGTGGCAGCCGGCACCACGTTCAGAGTAGTGTTGCCCGCATGACCCGGGCCATCCGCGTGCTGGTAGCGGACGACGAGACCAGGCTCCGCGAGCTGATGGTCCGCGAGCTGTCCCGCAAGGGCCACGAGATCGAGGGCGTCGGCGACGGCGAGTCCGCGCTGGCGGCGCTGCGTGACCGCGAGTTCGACGTCGTCATCCTGGACATGAAGATGCCGCGCAAGGAGGGGATCGAGGTCCTCCGCGAGCTGCAGTCGTTCCCCGAGCATCCTCAGGTGATCGTCATGACGGGCTTCCAGGAAGTGGCCACTGCGGTGGAGGCCATGAAGCTCGGCGCATACGACTACCTGACCAAGCCGACCAAGATCGAGGAGCTCGACATCGTCATCCGCAAGGCGGCCGAGAAGGGCCAGCTGATGCGGGATAACGTGGCCCTCCGCGCGCACGCGCCGGGCGCCGAGCCCTACGGGGGAATCCTGACCCGCAGCCCCAAGATGCAGGAGATCCTCCGCATCATCGAGCGGGTGGCGCCGACTGACTCCTCGGTGCTGATCCTCGGCGAGAGCGGCACCGGCAAGGAGCTGGTGGCGCGCGCCATCCACGAGCGGTCGGCGCGCGCCGCGCGCCCGTTCGTGCCGATCCACTGCGGTGCCCTGCCGCGCGAGGTGCTGGAGTCCGAGCTGTTCGGCCACGAGAAGGGCGCCTTCACCGGTGCCGTGGGCGCCAAGCCGGGACTGGTCGATCTCGCCGACGGCGGCACGCTGTTCCTCGACGAGATCGGCGAGATGGAGCCGGACAGCCAGGTGAAGCTGCTGCGCGCGCTCGAGACCGGCATGTTCTTCCGTGTCGGCGGCACGCGGCCGCGCACGGTCGACATTCGCATCGTGGCCGCCACGAACCGCGACCTCGCGGAGGCGATGCGCGCGGGCGAGTTCCGTCAGGACCTGTACTACCGGATCAACACGATCACGGTGGCGCTGCCGCCGCTGCGCGAGCGGCGTGACGACATCGCGCTGCTCGCCCAGCACTTCGTCGAGACGAAGGCCACCTACGGGACCAAGCGCCTGGCGCCCGCGACGCTGGCGCTCTTCGAGGCGTACAGCTGGCCGGGCAACGTCCGCGAGCTGCTGCACGCCGTGGAACGCGGCATGATCCTGTCGAAGGGCGAGGAGATCGAGCCGGGCGATCTGCCCCCCGAGGTGCTGGGCGGGGCGGCGCCGGCCGCGACGCCCGGCGGCAGTCTGGAGACGATGGAGCGCGCGCACATCGTGAGCACGCTGCGGCAGGTCGGGGGGCATCGCGGCAAGGCGGCGGCCTTGCTCGGAATCGATCCCAAGACGCTTTACCGCAAGATCATCGGCTACCAGATCACGCCGGCGGAGTTCCGCTAGCAGTCGGGTCGCGTGACGTTTTGCTCGGGCGTTATGCCCTGGCTCCCCTCCTTCGAACACCTTCGCTGCGCTACAACGCCCACAAAACCGTGCAGTTCGGCGCGTGACACATGTGGCACCCGCTTTGCTCTCTTCCGCGAGGCTTCGGCCGAATCGACCGCCAGGGAGAAGAGATGAACCGAGTGCTCGTGATCGATCAGAACCGTGTGGCGACGCAGACGCTGGGCCTCGCGTGCCTCGAGCGAGACCTGGGCGTTGCGATCGCCGAGAACCTCTGCGAGGGCGTCCGCGTGCTGCTCGGAACGCCGGTCGACCTCATCATCGTCGACGCGGCCGAGATGCGGCTCACGGCGCGTGAGATGGCGACCTTGTTCGAGCGTGTCGCGCCGGGCGTGCCGGTCCTGGTCGCGATGAAGACGCCGGCGGCGCTCGACCAGCGCGTGACGTTCGAGCTGGCCGGATTCCGAGTGATCTCCAAGCCCATCAGCGCCGAGGAGCTCTTCGACAAGGCGGTGCCCGCACGATGACCGTGCGCACAGCCGGGGCGGCGCTGCTGGCGGCGGTGCTCGCCGTGTCGGCCATCGAGCTCTCGACGTGGCTCCTCGGTCACGCCGTCTCCGTCGTCGTGCCGGCGGCCTCGGTCAGTGACGTGGACGCGTCGGTTCCCCAGGCCTCGGAGGTCGACGTCCCGGCTCCCGCTGCCGTTCCCGCCATCACGTGGTGAGCACGCGTCGTGTGAGCGGTTGCGTGCCGGCCGCGCGCGTGTAAACTTTTACTGTCGCGACCGACGATCGGTCAGACCTCGCCCCCGACGTAGAACGGCCTCTTCCGGTTCGCGGGGCGTGCAGACAGCGGAAGAGAGTTCGGGGGAATGTCTATGGCGTCCAAGCTGTACGTCGGCGGTCTTGCCTACTCCACCACGAGTGAGGGGCTGCGCGAGTTCTTCGCCCAGAGCGGCAACGTGCTTTCGGCCACGGTCATCACGGACCGCTTCTCCGGTCAGTCGCGCGGATTCGGGTTCGTCGAGATGAACTCGGCGGAGGAGGCGCAGAACGCGATCTCCCAGCTGAATGGACGCGAGCTGGACGGTCGTCGCATCACGGTGGAAATCTCCAACCCGCAGGCTCCGCGCACCGGCGGTGGCGGCGGCGGCGGGCGTCCCGGCGGCGGTGGCCGCCCCGGCGGCGGTCGACCGGGCGGCGGTGGCGGACGGGAAAGCGGGTACGCGCACCGGCCGTCCAAGCCGGTGAAGTGGTAGCCGAGTCGCGGTAGCCGACCAGCGCGCTGGCGCGCGAACGATCAGGGCCGGCCCGAAAGGGCCGGCCCTTCGTGCGTCGGCCGCTCGCTGTGGGCGGCGTGAATGCGCGCGCTGGTCAGGGGCAGTGCGGCGAGCCGCGGCGCGTGCGGCGCAAGCGCGTCGCACACCGCGTTGGCAATCGCGCCGCCGAGCCCCGGGTTGCCGCACTCGCCGAGTCCGCGCAGGCCGAGCGGATTCGTGCCGGCGCGGATCTCCTGATAGAACGCGTCCACCGGGGGAATGTCGAGCGCGGCCGGCAGCGCGTAATCCATCAGCGTTCCGGTCAGCAGCTGTCCCGTCACGTCGTACTCGAGGCTCTCGTGCAGCGTGTTGCCGATCCCGAAGGCCACCCCGCCCACCAGCTGACCCTCCACCAGCGCCGGATTGACGGCGCGGCCGACGTCGGCGCCGACGACCACGCGTTGCAGGCGCACCTGCATCGTCTCCGGATCGACGTCGACCACCACGGCGACCGCGCCGCCCGCGTACGTCACCTTGCGGACTTCGAACGATGCGCCCGCGCCGAGCCGCCGCTCGGCGGCGAGCTCCCCGAGTGTCACGCGTCGGCCACCGCCACTGAGAACGCCGCTGGCGTAGCTCACGTCACGCGGGGGCACGCCGAGGCGCGTCGCCGCCCGCCCGCTGGCCTCCGCGATGAGACGCGCCGCGGCGAGGTCGGCGGCGTTTCCCGCCGTGAGCGTGCCGCGCGAGCCGTAGGTTCCGACCCCGCTCTCGACGGCGGCGGTGTCGGCGTGGCGGACGTGGAAGCGCGTGGGCGGCAGCCCGAGCGCCTGGCCGAGAATCTGCGCGAGCACCGTCTCGAGTCCGGGCCCCATCGACGATGCGCCGGTGTCGACCACGAGCGTGTCGTCCGCCCGGGCCTCGACGTGGGTCGTCTCGAACGGCCCGAGCCCCGTCTTCTCGACGTAGAGCGCCAGGCCGATGCCGCGCCGCGGCCCCGAGCGTTGCGCGTTGACGACGGCCTGCGCCGCGCGCTCGCCCGCATAGTCCAGGCGCTCCAGCAGCGTGGCGAAGAGCGCGGGAAAGTCGCCGGAGTCGTACACCGTGCTCACCCCGAACGACGTCGTGCCGCAGTCGTATGGCATCGCCTCGGGGCCGATGAGGTTACGGCGACGGATGTCGGCGGGGTCGAGCTTCAGGCGCGCCGCCGCGACGTCGAGCGTGCGCTCGCGCACGAAGTTGCACTCCGGCCGGCCGGGGGAGCGCAGCGTGCCGGCCGGCGTCTTGTTGGTGACGACCGACCAGAGATCGCAGGCGTAGTTCGGCACGCGATACGGTCCGGGCAGCAGTGCGGCGCCGAACTCCGCCGGGAGGAGCGCGGCGGTGCGGACGTAGGCGCCGATGTCGGCGCGAATGCGCGCGCGCATGACGACGATGCGCCCGTCGGCGTCGAAGCCGACCTCCACCTCGTAGTCGACCTCGCGCGCGTGGTTCGCGGCCATCAGGTTCTCGCGCCGGCTCTCGATCCACTTCACCGGACGTCCGAGACGCAGGGCGGCCAGCGGGACGAGGATGTCCTCCGGATACAGCTCCCCGCGCACGCCGAAGCCGCCGCCGACGTCGACCTCGGTGAGCCGCAGCGCTCCGAGCGGAATCCCGAAGATCGGCGCCAGGATCGTGCGGTTGATGTGGATGCACTTCGTCGAGCCGATCAGGTGTAGCTCGCCGCCCCGCGGGTCGGGCGGCACCGCCACCAGGCCGCGCGTCTCGAGCGCCGCCGCCGTCTGGCGCGGATAGTGAAACCGCTCGCGGACCACGAGCGCGGCGGTCGCCAGCGCGGCGTCCGCGTCACCGACGCGCATGCGGATGGTCGCGACGTTGTTGCTCTCGGTCCCGGCAAACAGGCGCGGCGCACCGGGCGCCAGCGCAGCGGCGACGGACGGACAGGCCGCCAGCGGCTCATAGCCGACGCGCACCCGGTCCGCCGCGTCGCGGGCCACGTACGGGTCGTCGGCGACGACGACCGCGATCGGCTCGCCCACATAGCGCACGACGTCGCGCGCGATAGCGGGCTGCAGGTATCGCTCGGTGCCGGGCGGCGCCGGCACGCGATTGGGAATGATCGCGCTCGCGGGCACGTCGGCCGCGGTCAACACCGCACGCACCCCGGTCAGCCCGAGCGCGTGGCTGACGTCCACGGTGCGCAGGCGCGCGTGCGCGTGGGCGGAGCGCACGACCGCCGCGTGCAGCATTCCCGGCACGCGAACGTCGTCGACGAACCGCCCGTGCCCGCGCAGCAGCGGCTCCGCGCCGACCCGCACATGCGACTCACCGATCAACGGACAAAGGCCCCGAGATGCCCCGGCCCGCCGCGAGCGGTGCCGGGCATGGGCGCCATTTCACGCCCCATGTCAAAAGACTCGATCGTAGCGGCCGTACTCGTGGGCCGCGTCCATGAACCACTTCACGATCTCGGGATCCGACTTCGGCGGGATCTCGCACGAGGTCGAGAGGATGAAGCCGGACTGGCGCGCGGCCGTGTCGACGCAGCGCTTCACGTCGGCGTACATCGCCTCCCGCGACGTCTTCTCGAACTTGGTCGCGTCGACGTTGCCGATGGCCACCGCGCGGCCCTTCGCCACCTGCATGAACCGCTCGAGCTGGTCGACATAGAGCGCGGGATCGCCTTGCTGGTCGAGGTCGAACGACACGGTGGTGAACCCCACCTGCATCAGGTCCTCGAAGATCGGGTACGTCGTCCCGCAGATGTGCGTCGTGACGCCGACCTTCTTGGCCTTGAAGTACTCCACCAGCTCCTTGTGGTACGGCGCGATGAACTCGCGGTAGTTGTCTGGAGAGACGAGACTGATGGACGCCGTCGGCTCCGAGAACGACAGCCCGATGCCCGTCTTCACGATGGCGTCGCCCCAGCGCTTCGAGAAGTCCGTGGTGACCCGCATCAGGTCGTGGATGAACTGCGGGTCCTCGAAGGTGTCGAGCAGCATCGTCTCCGGATTGCGGATCAGCATCGCGATCGTCCACGGACCGACGGCGACGGCGCCGATGGCCGCCGGCGGCTTGGCCTTCACCAGCGCCTCGCACTGCTCCAGGAAGCCGGGCAGCCGTCCCGTCTTGTACGGGTCCGGCATCGTGAGACGCGCAAGCGCCTTCTTGTCGTCGGCGAGGACGTGCTCGTCGATGGAGGGCACCACGTAGTCGGAATACTTCACCCGACAGCCGAACGCCTCCGCTTCCTTCGCGAGGTCGTTGTACGCGAGCACGACGTCCGGCTGGTAGCGCTCGTAATAGTTCAGCATCGCCGTGATCGCCTTCGGCACGTTCGTGCAGTACTCCTCGATCGACAGACCGTCGAGCGTGCCGGCGAACGAGGCCACGATGGGGTACACCGGCACCCGGTCGGCGAACGAGCGCTTGTACGCCGCCACCACGCGGTCACGGTTGGTGTACTGCGCCTTCCCCTGCTCGGCGTCCCAGTAGCGATTGACCTCCATGTACTTCGGCGGCAGCTTGGCCTGGTATTCCATGAACTGCGTGATCGGATAGCGGATGCCGCCCGCGTGCGTGCCGCGCAGTCCGTCGACGATCTCCTCCATCTGGCTCCACGGGATCGTGAAGGCCATCTCGTGATCCTGGGTCTGGCCGAAGATGCGGTCGCCGGAGCAGGGCAGGATCACCTGCGGATGGTCCGTCCGCATCGTGGTCACGATGATCTCGGCACAGTCGACGCGCCCGCCGAAGGCGGACGTCAGCTTTCCACCCCGCTTCCAGAGCGCCGCCTGCGTCAGCCGCATGACCTGTGCCGGATTGGCGTAGATGCACACGAGGTGCGGCTCGAACGTCGCGCGGTCGAGGGGACCGACCAGCAATCCCGCATACTCACCCGGCCGGAACCGGTCGATCGCCGCCTCCGACCGCTGCCCGGCTTCCTTGCTTTCCGTGTACATGCCCTCGCACAGCGTGCCGGAGTTGTGCAGGTGCGTGACCTTGTCGAAGCCCAGCGCCGCGATGCCGAGCGAGCAGATGCTGTCCTCGCGCGTCAACGCGATGGTCCAGCCGTAGCGCCTGGCCATGTCGATCACCTGGCAGTTCATCGACAGCGTCTTGAAGTCTCGGGCAGGCCGCTTGGCGCGGTCGGGGATCGGCTCGCCGGGCTGCAACATCCGGATTGCCACCGGAAAAGTTTGCGGACGGATGTACGTCTGAAGTTCCCGGTCCGCCGTCTTCACATCGATCATGCTTCCTCCTGGGCTGCAGCGGTTTGCGGCCGTGGCGGGCGCGACGCCTGATGTTCCGCGATGATGCCCTCGGCCGAGGCTACTACGCGCGTACGAACGTTCGCAATGCCGTGCAGACACGCGCTTCCGCACGCGCGGTATGACAATTGCCTCTGTGGTGTGGCCATGCGTCGGGTCCTCGGCTTCCTGGCAGGCGTCATCGTCGGCCAGTGGCTCGTCTTCGGCAGCTCGCTGTCGCCGGCGGACCTGAACGCCAGGGCAACGGCCGCCTACGATCGCCGCGACTACGTCGAGGCGCTCCGGCTGTGGAGCCAGGCCGTCACCCTGCAGCCGGCCGAGGCGCGTCTTCACTATCTTCGCGGCCAGGCGCTCGCCCGCCTCGGCCTGCGCACGTCCGCGGCGGACGCGTTCCAGGTGAGCTTGCTGCTGGAGCCGACCGCCGACGTGGCGCGCGACGCCATCGCGGGGCTCGCTGGGCTCACACCGACCGCCGCTCCGGAGGGCGACGTGCACGTCCCGCTCGAGCCGGGCCTCGGCGTATGGATCGTGCCCGTCGTCATCAACGGCGTCCACCACGGCCGCTTTCTGGTCGACACGGGCTCGAGCGTGGTCGTGATCGCTCCGGCATTCGCGTCCGCGATCCAGCTCGTCGCCCAGGACGGCCGCGATGCGGTGGAGCTGCAGACGCTCGGCGGGCGCACGCGGGGACCGGCCTCCACGCTGGCCTCGCTGCGCGTCGCCGGCGCCGAGCTCAAGGACCTTCCCGCGGTGGTGCACGATCCCGGGCCCGGGATCGACGGCATCCTCGGCAACACGTTCCTGAGCCATTACCGCCTCACGCTGGACTCGGATCGCCGACAGCTCACGCTGCGGCCCCTCGCGCGACCCGCCGTCACCCAGGCTGCCCCGAGCGAATAGGCCGTTCCCTCCCCGCGGCGGCGGAGTAGAATACCCGTCCACTCGACGGGCCTCCGCCCGTCGGGTTACAGGGAGGCAGGCATCATGCAGATCGCACCAACCGCGAGTCACAGTCTCACCGTGCGCCTCGAGATCCGAAACCAGCCCGGCATGCTCGGGAGGATCACCTCGGCCATCGGCAAGGGCGGCGGCGACATCGGCGCCATCGACGTCGTCGGCATCGGCAAGACCACCATCACGCGCGACCTGACGTTCAAGGCGAGCGACGAGCGTCACGGCCAGCAGATCGTCGAGCGCCTGCGCGCGATCGAGGGCGTGAAGGTCGTGCACGTCTCCGACCGTACGTTCCTCATGCATCTGGGCGGGAAGATCGAGATCAAGAGCAAGGCGTCGGTCAAGACGCGCGACGACCTTTCGATGGCCTATACCCCGGGTGTCGCTCGCGTGTGCATGGCCATCCACGACGATCCGGAGAAGGCCTACACGCTGACCATCAAGCAGAACTCCGTCGCCGTCGTCAGCGACGGCACCGCCGTGCTCGGCCTCGGCGACATCGGCCCCAACGGCGCCCAGCCCGTCATGGAAGGCAAGGCGATGATCTTCAAGGAGTTCGCCGGCGTCGACGCGTGGCCGATCTGTCTGGCCACGAAGAACGTCGACGAGATCGTGATGATCGTCAAGGCGATCGCGCCCGTGTTCGGCGGCATCAATCTCGAGGACATCTCGGCCCCGCGCTGCTTCGAGATCGAGGAGCGCCTGCAGCGCGACCTCGACATCCCCGTGTTCCACGACGACCAGCACGGGACGGCGGTGGTGGTCGTCGCCGCGCTGCTGAACGCGCTGAAGATCGTCAAGAAGCGGCTGGCCGACGTACGCATCGTATTCACCGGCGCCGGCGCGTCGGGGATCGCGACGGCGAAGCTGCTCATGAAGGAAGGTGCCAAGCACATCATCGGCTGCGACCGGGCGGGCGCCATCTACAAGGGCCGCACCGAGAACATGAATTCGATGAAGGAGTGGTTCGCCGAGCACACGAACCCGCGCCGCGTCCGCGGCACCGCGGGCGACGCGCTCGTCGGCGCGGACGTCTTCATCGGGCTGTCGGGCCCGGGGGTGGTGGCACTGAAGGACATCAAGGCCATGAATCGCGATCCGATCGTGTTCGCCATGGCGAACCCGGTGCCGGAGATCCAGCCCGAGGAGGTCGGTGGGCTGGTGCGGGTGATGGCCACCGGCCGCTCCGACTATCCGAACCAGATCAACAACTCGTGCTGCTTCCCCGGCTTCTTCCGGGGGATGCTCGACGTCCGCGCCCGGCGGGTGAACGACGAGATGAAGCTCGCCGCCGCCCACGCGCTCGCCGCCATCGTCGACAAGGGCGAGCTCGGCGAGGAGTACATCACGCCATCGATGTTCGATCCGCGCGTGGTGCCCGCGGTCGCCGCCGCCGTGAGCGAGGCCGCCATCAAGACGGGCGTGGCCCGCAAGAAGCGGCGGTAGCGTCGTCGCCGGCGGGACGCTCACGCGCCGCGTCACCGTCCCGCCGGCACGGGCCGAATCGCGTGTAAATACCTTTCGTATGGCGCCGGAATCCGGTATGGTGTGCCGCAACTTTGGCGGTTTCCGCCCACATCGGGCGACTCGGACGTCAACGACGATACGCGAGACCGTTCCGCACGAGGAGGCCCATGGCGCCACCTAGAGTTCCACCGCAAGAACTGCGACGCGTGGTCATCGCCGCATCCGTTGGCAACATCATCGAGTGGTACGACTTCTACATCTTCGGTAGCCTCGCGGCGATTCTGGCCGTGAAGTTCTTCGAGAAGGGACACCCCGTCGCCGCCTTCCTCAGCACCGTCGCGATCTTCTCGGTCGGCTTCCTCATCCGCCCGCTCGGGGCGTTCGTGTTCGGCTGGGTCGGCGACAAGGTGGGTCGCAAGTACACCTTCATCGCGACACTCACCGGCATGGGCGTGGCGACGGCGCTCATCGGGTTCGTGCCGACGTACCAGTCGATCGGTCTCGCCGCCGCCTTCATCCTGTTCGCGCTGCGCCTGATCCAGGGCCTGTGTCTCGGCGGCGAGTACGGTGGCGCCATCACGTACGTGGCCGAGCACATCGAGGACAAGAACCGCGGCTACTACACGGGCTGGCTGCAGACGTCGCCGACGCTCGGCATCGTGGTCTCGCTGGCCACCATCATCGGCATCCGCACGTGGCTCGGCAACGAGGCCTTCAATGACTGGGGCTGGCGGGTGCCGTTCATCATCTCGCTGCTGCTCGTCGCCATCGCCATCTGGATCCGGTTGTCGCTCGGTGAGACGCCGATCTTCCAGGACATCAAGGCGCGCGGGCGGACGACCACCAATCCGTGGCGCGAGGCATTTCTCAGCAGCAACTTCAGGTACGTCGTCATCGCGAGCATCGTCGTCATCGGCCAGGGCTGCGTCTGGTACAGCGGGCAGTTCTGGGCGCTCTACTTCCTGCAGACCGTCAAGAAGCTGGACGTGCTCACGTCGAGCTGGATCGTCGGGATCGCGCTGCTCATCGCCACGCCGACGCTGATCTTCTGGGGCTGGCTGTCCGACAAGGTCGGTCGCAAGCCCATCATCCTGGGCGGCATGGCGCTGGCGGCGATCACGTACTACCCGCTCTACATGGCGCTCAGCACGTACGCGGAGCCGGGCCGGGTCAACTATGCGATGTCGATCCTCATCGTGGCCATCCTCGTGAACTACGTCGGCATGACGTACGGCCCGATCGGCGCATTTCTCGCCGAGTTCTTCCCGAGCCGGATCCGCTACACGTCCGTGTCCGTGCCGTACCACATCGGCAACGGCTGGGGCGGTGGCCTGGTGCCGATCGTGACGACGTCGATGTACCTGTCGACGAACAGCATCGGGTACGCGCTCATCTACCCGATCGTGGTGCCCGCCGTGATGTTCCTCATCTCGATCTTCACCATGCCGGAAACCCGCAAGCACAGCATCTGGGAGGAAGGCGCGATCGAGGCGAGCCGCGCACGCGCACGCGCAAAGGCCTGAGTTCCTGACCGTACCGAGCGCCCCGGACAACCGCCGGGGCGCTCGTTTGATCGCCCCCCGTCGCTGAGCGAGAATAGCGCCGCCCGTCCGCGGGCATCACCCTACGCACGCGAGGTCCGACATGGCGAAGGCCGCAGGTCGCGACGAGCCCATCCAGGCGCTGCTCAAGGAAGACCGCAAGTTCCCGCCGCCGAAGGCCTTCGTCGCCCGGGCGCTGGTGAAGAGCGAGGCCGTCTATCGCGAAGCGGCGCGCAATCCCGTGCGGTTCTGGGAGCAGCGGGCGCGGGAGCTCACGTGGTTCAAGCCGTGGAAGAAGGCGCTCGAGTGGAAGCCGCCGTCCGCGAAGTGGTTCGTCGGCGGCAAGCTGAACGTCTCCTACAACTGCCTCGACCGTCACGTCCAGGGCCCCCGCCGCACGAAGGCCGCGCTGATCTGGGAAGGCGAACCGGGCGACACCCGGACGCTGACGTACTGGGATCTGTATCGCGAGGTCCAGCGGTTCGCGGCCGCGCTGAAGCGCCGCGGCGTGAAGAAGGGTGACCGCGTCACCATCTACATGCCGATGGTCCCCGAGGTCGCCATCGCCATGCTGGCGTGCACGCGCATCGGCGCCGCGCACTCGGTCATCTTCGGCGGTTTCTCGCCCGAGTCGGTGCGCGACCGGATCCATGACGCGGACTCGACGATCGTGCTCACGGCGGATGGCGGCTATCGCCGCGGCTCGACCGTTCCGTTGAAGAAGAACACGGACGAGGCGCTGAAGGAGTGTCCCGGCGTCAAGACCGTGGTCGTGCTGCGGCGGACCGGCGAGGCGGTCAGCATGCAGTCCGGCCGCGACATCTGGTGGGACGACTTCATCCGCGACGTCGAGGCCAAGTGTCCCGCCGAGCCGATGGATTCCGAGGACCTCCTCTATCTGCTCTACACCTCCGGCTCCACCGGCAAGCCGAAGGGCATCGTGCACACCACCGGCGGCTATCTGACCGGCGTCGCCACGACGCACAAATGGGTGTTCGATTTGAGGGACGACGACGTGTACTGGTGCACCGCGGACGTGGGCTGGGTCACCGGCCACTCCTACGTGGTGTACGGTCCGCTCGCCAACGGGGCGACGACGGTGATGTACGAGGGAACGCCCGACTTTCCCGACAAGGATCGCTTCTGGCGCATCATCGAGAAGCACGGCATCACGATCTGCTACACCGCGCCGACGGCCATCCGCACCTTCATGAAGTGGGGCGAGGAGTATCCGAAGCGCTGTGACCTCTCGAGCCTCCGGCTGCTCGGCAGCGTGGGCGAGCCGATCAATCCCGAGGCGTGGGTCTGGTACTGGAAGGTCATCGGCGGCGGCCGTTGCCCGGTCGTCGATACGTGGTGGCAGACGGAGACGGGGCAGATCATGATCACGCCGCTGCCCGGCGTGACCACGCTGAAGCCCGGCTCGGCCACGCGGCCGTTTCCCGGCATCGACGCCGCCGTGCTCGACGAGCAGGGGCGCGAGGCAAAAGCCGGCTACCTGGTGCTCCGCAAGCCGTGGCCGGCGATGCTGCGCGGCATCTGGCGCGACCCCGACCGGTTCGTGAAGCAGTACTGGTCGAAGTATAAGGACATCTACTTCACGGGCGACGGCGCCAAGCTGGACCGCGAGGGCTACTTCTGGCTCCTGGGCCGCGTGGACGACGTGATGAACGTCTCGGGGCATCGCGTGTCGACGATGGAGGTCGAGTCCGCCCTCGTCGACCACAAGTCCGTGGCCGAGGCGGCCGTCATCGGCAAGCCGCACGACATCAAAGGCCAGGCGATCGCCGCCTTCGTGACGATCAAGGGCGGCGTCGAGGGCACCAAGGGGCTGATGGACGAGCTCAAGGCGCACGTGGCCAAGAAGATTGGCGCCCTGGCTCGCCCCGACGACATCATCTTCTCCGCCGAGCTGCCGAAGACGCGCTCGGGCAAGATCATGCGCCGGCTCCTGCGTGACATCGCCGAAGGGCGGGCGCTGGGCGACACGACCACCCTGGCCGATCCGGCCGTCGTCGCCTCGCTCAAGAAGAGATATGAGGAAGAATAACCGCTCGTGCCACGCTGTCTGTCGCCCTCCCGCCAATCTGCGCCCACCGCAGGTCGGCAGGTGCGATGTCAGACCGTAACGCGGTAATAATCCGGTGAATCCTTCGGGCCCCTCCCGCGTCTCAAGTGCGGCACAAGCGTTGCAGCCTGTGCCGCTCCCGAGTACGGAGGAGAGGCCATGGACATCAGGAAGAGGCTGGAGCAGGAACTGAGAACGGCAGCGGGTCGGCTGCGCCACATGGCTGGTGCGGCTGCGCTAGAGGAACTCCTGGGTCCCACCGGCGAGCACTGGGCGTATGCGGACGAGGTGGACGAGATCCAGGCCAACGAGCGCCGGGAGATCGGCTTCGCCACCCGTGAGCTGCTGGTGGAGCGGGTCAACGCGCTCTCCGCCGCGCTCGACCGCCTGAACGACGGCGAGTACGGCGTCTGCACCGAGTGCGGCGAGGGTATCGCTCCGGCTCGGCTGCACGCCTTGCCGGAAGTTCAGACATGCGTCCGTTGCCAGGATCGGATCGAGCGGTACGGACGCCAGCTCGAGACGGTCGAGGTGGGCGCGGCCGACGAGGACGACGACTAGAACCCCCAGATATCAGAACCCGTACGGGGCCGGGAGCGATCCCGGCCCCGTTTTTTTGTACCCTAGGGTCGTGCTTCGCACGCCGGTGCTCGACCTCTTCCGACCCGCCATGCACGGGCTCGCCCACGCGTGGTTCAACCTCGAGCTGCGCGGCGTGGAACACATCCCTCGCGAAGGGCCGCTCATCATCACGCCGAACCACCAGACGTACGCCGATCCCCCGCTGGTCACCATCCCGGTTCGTCGTCGGGTCTATTACATGGCCTGGAACGAGCTGTTCCGGGTGCCCGTGTTCGGGCAGCTGATCCGCCTGCTTCGCGCGTTCCCGGTGGACATCTACTCGAAGGATCCGGGGGCGGTGAGGGAGGCGCGGCGCCTCGTCCGGCAAGGCGCGGCCGTGATGATCTTCCCCGAGGGCGGCCGGAGCTTCGACGGCGAGCTCGGCGCGTTCAAGCTCGGCGCCTTCCGGCTGGCCGTCGCGCTCGGCGCAGCGGTGCTGCCGGTGACGATCGCGGGCGGCTACGAGGCCTGGCCGCCCCAGCGCGCGCTTCCCCGCCGCGGCCGGATGACGATCACGTACCACCCCCCGCTGCATGCGCGGTCGGGCGTCGATGCGCGGACGGCGGCGCGGGAGCTCGCCGATCGCACGCGCGCCGTGATCGCCGGGACGCTGGCCGCGGACCGCCCTCAGGCGCCGCGGTCTTCGACGAGGTAGCCGGCCGCCTCGAGCCGCCGCTTCACGGCCGAGATCTGCTTGGGCCCCGACGTCTCGAGCGTCAGCTCCACCTCCGTCTGGCCGATGGCGGCGTGCCGCGAGAACGCCCGGTCGTGGATGATCTGCAGGATATTGGCGTGCTCGTCGGCCACCAGCGCCGTGAGCCGGGCGAGGGCGCCCGGGACGTCGCGAAGGATGACGCCGAGTCGGACGAGGCGCCCGTCCTTCACGAGGCCGCGCTCGATGATCCGGGACAGCATCGTCACGTCGATGTTGCCGCCGGAGAGCACGAGGACCACCGAGCGGCGCTCGAGCCCCAGGGGACGATTCAGCAGCGCGGCCAGCGGCGCGGCTCCCGCGCCCTCGACCACGGTCTTCTCGATCTCGAGCAGGAGGAGCACCGCATTCGACAGCTCTTCCTCGTCCACGGTGACGACGCGATCGACCCAGGCCTGGGCCAGCTCGAACGTCAGCACGCCGACCTGGCGGACCGCGATGCCGTCGGCGATGGTGGGCGCGGCGTCGACGCGGACGCGCTCCTGGACCTCGAGCGAACGCGACATGGCGGGGAGCGCCGCCGACTGCACGCCGATCACCTGCACGTCGGCTCGCACGCTTTTCACGGCCAGCGCCACACCGCCGATGAGCCCGCCGCCACCCACCGGAACCACGATCGCCTCGACGTCGGCCAGCTGCTCGAGCACCTCGAGACCCAGGGTGGCCTGACCCGCCACCACGCGCGCGTCGTCGAAGGGGTGGACGAAGATGCAGCCGCGCTCGGCCTCGAGCGCCCGGGCGCGCTCGTAGGCGTCGTCGAAGTTCGAGCCGTGCAGGACCACCTCGGCTCCGTAGCGGCGAGCGTTGGTGACCTTGATGAGCGGCGCGTACTCCGGCATCACGATGGTGGCCGGGATGCCGAGCCGGGCCGCGTGGAAGGCGACGGCGAGTCCATGATTGCCCGCGCTGGCGGCGATCACGCCGCGCCGCCGCTCGTCGGCGCCCAGCTGGAGCAGGAGATTGGCCGCCCCGCGCTCCTTGAAGGAGCCCGTCATCTGTAAATTCTCGAGCTTCACGTAGCAACGCGCGCCGGTGAGCTCGGACAGGGTCTGTGAGTACGCGCATGGCGTCTCGACGATGGCGTCGCGCAGTCGGCGGCGCGCGGCCTCGACCGTCGCGACATCGAGGGATTCCATCAGAACGGGAGTACCGGCGCGCCGGTGGCCCGCGACCTCCAGCCGATCGGCATGAACGGCGTCGAGTGCGCGTACCCCGTGCGACCCTTCCAGTCCACCATGATGAGTCCGCCACCGCCGCGGCCTTCCTCGACCAGCACATCCATGGCGACGCGGCTCGCGTACGTTGGATCGTCGGACTCCTTGAGGAAGTCGAGGGCGCGGCGTGCGAGGACCACCCGGATGATGGCCTCGCCCTCCCCGGTGCACGACACGGCGCCGAGCGTGCTGTCGGCGTAGGTGCCGGCGCCGATCAGCGCGCTGTCGCCCACGCGACCGGCACGCTTGCCGGTCATGCCACCCGTGGACGTCGCCGCCGCCGCCGTTCCGTGGCGGTCCAGCGCCACCGCGCCGACGGTCCCCGCCCCGCCGACGGCCCCGGCCGCGGTGATCGCGCGATGGTCGGCCAGTCGCTGGCGTTGACGGTCCGTGATGAGGGAGGCCGGATCGCAGAAGGCCATGCCGGCCTCGCGCGCGAACCGCTCGGCGCCGTCGGCGACGTACAGCACGTGCCGGCCGTCGTCGAGCACGCGGCGCGCGAGCGTGACGGGGTTCGCGACGCGCATGACCGCCGCCACCGCGCCGCACGCCAGCCGATCGCCCTCCATGATCGACGCGTCCATCTGGACGGTGCCGTCCACGGTGAGCGCGGAGCCGCGGCCGGCGTTGAAGCAGGGATGATCCTCCAGCACGCGGACGGCCGCCTCCACCGCGTCGAGCGAGGTGCCGTCAGCCGCCAGCGCCGTCCACCCTGCCTGCACGGCCGCGCGCATGCCCTCACGGAGCTCGTCGCGGTCCTCGGTGCGCGCGCCGGCGCCGCCGTGCACGATGATGGCGGGCACGCGGCCGCCGCCGTCGCGGGTTGGTCCCATGACCGTCACCGTGGCACAATCCGCGCGCCTTGCAAAGCCCGACCACCGCGCTCGAGACGCTGAATCGACGCATCGTGCGGTGTCGCCGCTGTCCGAGACTCGTGGCGCACCGCGAGGCCGCGGCGGCGGCGCCGCCCCGGCGCTACGCGGGCGAGCGCTACTGGGCGCGGCCGCTGCCCGGCTTCGGCGATCCCCGCGCACGGCTGCTCCTGGTCGGCCTCGCGCCGGCGGCGAACGGCGGCAATCGCACGGGTCGGATGTTCACCGGCGATCGCAGCGGCGACTGGCTCTTCGACGCGCTCCACCACGCCGGCTTCGCCAACCAGCCGACCTCTGTGCACGCCGACGACGGTCTCGTGCTGGACGACGCGTACATCACGGCCACGATTCGCTGCGCGCCGCCCGCCAACAAGCCGTTGCCCGGCGAGGTCGCGCGCTGCCGGCCATACCTGCTCGAGGAGCTCCGGCTCCTCGATCGGGTTCGCGTCGTCGTGGGCCTGGGACGCATCGGCTGGGAAGCCTACCTGCGGGCCCGCCGGCAGCTCGGCAGTCCGCCGCCGGAAACGCGGCCGGTGTTCGGCCACGGCGCGATCACGGCGCTCGGGGACGGCGTCACGCTGATCGCGACCTATCATCCGTCGCAGCAGAACACGTTCACCGGTAAGCTGACGCGCGCGATGCTGCGCGGCGTGTTTGTCGAGGCGCGTCGCCGACTCGGCGATCGCTGACGGCGCCGGGCGCGCGGCCGCTCAGTCGGAGAGGTCGGACGGCAGGCGCGGCCGCTCGGCCACCGTGACCGACAGCTCGCGCGGCGTGCCGTCGCGGACGACCACGATCTTCACGCGCTGGCCGACCCGCAGGGTCTTGACGCGCGCGACGTAGTCCTGATGCGAGCGGATCGGCGTGCCGTTGATCTGGGTCAGGATGTCGCCGCCGAGCAGATACTCGTCCCCCTGCACGACGACGGAGAGGTTGCCGCCCCGCACCCCGGCGCGGTCGGCGGGTGAGCCGTCGTAGACGACTTCCACCAGGTAGCCCGGCGTGATCGGCATGCGGACGACCGCGCTCAGGCGGTTGTCGACCGCGCGGCCCTGCATGCCCAGCCATGGCCGCACGACGCGTCCGACCTCGCGGAGGTCGCGCAGGATGGCCTTGGCCGCGTTCACCGGCACGGCGAAGCCGATCGACTGGGCATCCTCGGAGATGAGCGTGTTGATGCCGATCACGGCGCCGCACCGGTCGACCAGCGGACCGCCGGAGTTGCCCGGATTGATGGGCGTGTCGGTCTGGATCATCGGCTCGTCGGAGATCCCGGGCAGCAGCCGGTTCATCGCGCTCACGATGCCGCGCGTCATGGTCTGGTCGAGACCGATCGGGTTGCCGATGGCCACCACCTCGTCCCCGACGCGAATGCCGGCGGAGTCGCCGAGACGAGCCACGGGCAGCGGGTTGCCCGGATCGACGCGCAGCAGCGCCACGTCGAGCACCGGGTCGAGCCCCACGATGCGCGCGGTGACGCGGTTGCCGGAGTCGAGCGTCACGCTGAGCGACGCGGCGCCGTCCACGACATGCGCGTTGGTGAGGATCTGTCCGTCCTTGTCGATGATGACGCCGGAGCCCACGACCGTCTCGAAGCGTCGCTGCGGTTTCGCCTTGTTGATCTTCATCGCCTGGATGGCGACCACGCTGGGCGAGACGCGCTCGAAGACGGTGGTGAGGGGGTCGGTGCACGTCTCGGCAGACGCCGCGACCGGCCCCAGAAGCAGGACGGCGAGCAGCAGCCAGGCGCGCATGAATGCCGATCATACACCAGCCCTGTATAATCGGGAGCGATGCGTCGCGCGCTGTTCATTGTCGTGCTGCTCGCCTGGCTCGCCGGTCCGGTCCACGCGCAATCCACCGACGGCGTGGTCGCCACCACGCTCGACAACGGCCTCCGCGTGCTCTTGCTGGAAGACCATCGCAGTCCCATCGTCAGCTTCCAGATGTGGTATCGCGTCGGCTCGCGCAACGAGCAGCGCGGCGCCACCGGCATCGCGCATTTCCTCGAGCACCTGATGTTCAAGGGCACGCCGACCTACGGGCCGCGACAGTTCGCGCAGCTCGTCGAGCAGAACGGCGGCCAGGACAACGCGTTCACCTCGCAAGACGTCACGTCGTACTACGTGAACATCGCGTCCGACAAGATCAACCTCGTCATCGACCTCGAGGCCGATCGGATGCACAACCTGCTCCTCGATCCCCGCGAGATCAACTCCGAGCGCGAGGTCGTCATCGAGGAGCGGCGCACGCGCACGGAGGACGATCCCGGAGGGTTCCTGGGCGAGGAGGTGTCGTCGCTCGCGTTCAAGGCGCATCCCTACCAGTCGCCGATCATCGGCTGGATGGAGGACGTCAAGCGGATCACGCCGGAGGAGATCCGGGCGTTCTACAAGACCTATTACGTGCCGAACAACGCCATCCTCGTCGCCGTCGGCGACTTCAAGGCGCCCGAGGTGCTCGAGCGTGTCAAGGCGCGGTTCGGCGCCATTGCCAGCGCGCCGGCGCCGCCGCCCATGCTCGCCGTGGAGCCCGTCCAGAACGGCGAACGGCGCGTGCGCGTCAGCAAGGAAGCGCAGCTGCCGATCGTCTATCTCGGCTATCACGTGCCGACGTACAAGTCCGACGACGCGCCCGCCCTCGAGCTGCTGTCCACGATCCTGTCGAGCGGGCGCGCCTCGCGTATCTACCGGCGGCTCGTGTACGAGCGGCAGCTCGCCCTCGAGGCCGGCGGCGACTACAGCTACTTCTCCTTCGACCCGCCGCTGTTCTGGTTCTGGGGGACGCCGATGCCGGGACAGACGCCGGAGACGATGGAGAAGGCGCTGACCGAAGAGATGGAGCGACTGAAGACGGAGCCGGTGACAGACGAAGAGCTGACGCGTGCGCGCAACCAGACCGAGGCGTCATTCGTCTTCCAGGAGGACTCGGTGCACCGGCGCGCGGCGCTGCTGGCGCGCTTCGAGCTCATCGGCGGCTATGCCGGCAAGGACAAGTTCCTCGACCGGCTGCGCGGCGTGACCGCCGCCGACGTGCAGCGGGTGGCGCGGACGTACTTCACGGACGACAAGAAGAACGTCGGCGTGCTCATCCCGCGGCCCTGACGTGAAGCGCCTCACCTCGCTCGTCACCGTGGCGGCGCTGCTGCTGGCCGTCGTCGCACCGACCGCGAAGGCGGCCCCGCCGATCGCCCATCGCGAGGTGCTGCCGAACGGCATCGTGCTGCTCGTTGCCGAGCGGCCCGCGGTGCCCATCGTCGCCGTGCGGACGTACTCGCGCGCGGGGGCGGTGCTGGAGCCACCCGATCGCGCGGGCCTCGCCGCGCTGACCGGATCACTGCTCACCCGCGGCACGGCCAAGCGCACCGGGCCCGAGCTCGACTCCGCCATCGAGTTCGTCGGCGCCAGCCTCGAGGCCGGCGCTGGCCGCGACGGCATGAGCGTGTCGCTCGGCGTGCTCAAGCGCGACCTCGGCCTCGGTCTCGACCTCATGGCGGAAGTGCTGCTGTCGCCGACGTTCCCCGAGGCGGAGTTCAAGCGCAAGGTGGCGCAGACCCAGGCCGCCATCAAGCGCTCGGAAGAGGACCCGGGCACGGTCGCCGGCCGCGCGCTGGCGCGGCTCGTGTTCCCCAACCATCCGTATGGCCGGCCTCCCGAGGGCACCGTGGAGTCGCTGGGCCGCATCACGCGTGACGACGTCGTGCGATTCCATCGCGAGCACGTCCGGCCGGACACGGCGATCATCGCCGTCGTCGGCGCGGTCACCGTCGACGAGGCGAGACGCGAGATCCTCGCGCGGTTCGGCGGCTGGGCAAAGCCGACGACGCCGCCGGTCGCCGTGCCCGCGCCGGGGCCGTCGGGAACGCCCAGGGAAGAGACGATCAAGCGCGATCTGACTCAGGCCACGCTCCTGTTCGGGCGACAGTCGATCCGGCAGACGGATCCCGACTACTTCCCTCTCGCCGTCGCCGCCTACGTGCTGGGCGGCGGCTCGGCCTCCCGGCTGTATGGACGCGTCCGGGACGAGGGCGGCCTCGCCTACGCGGTGTACGCGTACAACAACCCCGCGCGGTACGCTGCCTCGTTCGCGGTGTCGGCGGCGACGCGGACGGCCGAGGTGCCCAGGGTCATCGAGATCGTGCGCGAGGAGATGACGCGCATGGGCCGCGACCCGGTGAGCGACCGCGAGCTCAAGCTCGCCAAGGACTACCTGATCGGCTCCTTTCCGCTGCGGCTGGACACGAGCGGGAAGGTGGCCGACTTCATCGTGAGCGTCGAGTCGCTCGGGCTGGGGCTCGACTACGCGGACCGCTACAAGGAGCGGATCGCGAAGGTGACGGCCGCCGACGTGCAACGCGTGGCGGCGAAGTTCTTCGCCCCGGCGACGTACGACCGCGTGGTGGTCGGCGCGCTGCCGTGAGTCGCGCCGTCTGCCTGATCCTCGCCGTCGTGCTGTGGCCGGCGATCGGGCAGGGGGCCGCGCTCGCGCTCACCGAGGCACAGCGGCGGGAGGCGATCCGGACCGGCGAGCAGAGCGTCACCGCGGAGGCCTTCGACGGCGAGTGGCACGTCAAGAACGACGCGGGCGAGCGCGCCGTCGTCATGACGCCGTTCCACCGTCTGGCCATCGCGGCCCGCCACGCCGCGTTCAACGGCAAGCCGCTCAAGCCGGGCGAGCCCGAGCGCGTCCTGCGCGAGACGCGCGACCGACTCGTGTTCTGGGTCAGCCTGCGTGGCACGTCGGAGGACTTCGCGCGCTACTACGTGCCGCGGCTGGTCATCGGCGACGTCGAGATCAAGGCGAGCTTCGTGCAGAACGAGCGTACGGCCGTCCGCGAGGCCGACGGTCGCTACGTCGCCCGGTGCGTGTACGGGTTCCCGACGCGCGACGTCAAGGCCGGCGATCGGGTCGCGCTGGTCGTCGCCGACACCGACGGCCGTGACGTCAGCCGCTTCGTCATCGAGCTCGCCTCGATGCGCTAGGCGTCGCGCGAAGTCGCGGGTCGTCTGCTGAAGCTTTACGGGATCGTCGGCGCCGCCGTGATCGTCGCGGCCGAGGCGGCGCTGATCGCAGGTCAGCCGCTGGTTGGTCGGTGGTTCACCCCCATCGTGTGGACCGGCTACGTGCTGCTCGTCGACGCGCTCGCCGCCCGCGTCACCGGTCGCTCCTATCTCACTACCGACCGCGTGGAGGGCGTGCTCGTCGCGCTCGCCTCCGTGCTGTGCTGGTGGCTGTTCGAGCTCTACAACGCGCCGCGGTTCTGGCGCGGCGGCCACGACGCGGCCGGGATCTGGTGGCAGTATCACAACCTCGAGCCCGATCCGTGGCTGCGGCGCATCGGCTATGACTGGGCGTTCGCCACGATCTTCCCGGCGCTGTTCCTCACCGCGGCCGTGCTCCGCGCGACGGTGTTCGAGGGCGCGCGCTGCCGGCCGTGGCGCCCGTCGTCGCGCATGCGCGTGGCCTTCGTCGCGCTCGGCGTCGTCATGGCGGTGCTGCCGCTGCTCGTCGTCTCCGCGTGGCTGGTGCCGCTGGTGTGGACGGCGTACAGCCTGTTGCTCGAGCCGCTGAATGCGCGAGCGGGGCGGCCGTCGTGGCTGGCGGACGTCGGACGCGGCGATGCTGCCCGCCTCCTGGCGCTCCTCGCGGCCGGCGCGGTGTGCGGCCTGCTGTGGGAGTTCTGGAACTACTGGGCGACGACCCGGTGGACCTACACCGTGCCGTACCTCGGTGACGTGAAGATCTTCGAGATGCCGGTGCTCGGCTATCTCGGCTTCCTGCCGTTCGCGCTCGAGTGCGACGCGCTCTATCAGTGGCTGCGCGGGCGGCTCGGCCGGCCGCCCACGCGGCCGGTGCTATAATTCGCGTTCCAACACCCGGAGGAGGTCCGCGCATGAAAGCGGTTCGCGTTCACAGTCCCGGCGGTCCCGAGACGATGAAGTATGAAGACGTGGCCGACCCCGCCCCTAAGGCGGGCGAGGCCGTCGTCAAGATCGACGCCGCCGGCCTGAACTACATCGACGTGTACCAGCGCAGCGGTCTCTACAAGCTCGACATGCCGCTCACGCTCGGCCTCGAGGCGGGCGGCACCGTCACCGCCGTGGGCGCGGGCGTCACCGAGGTGCGGGTGGGCGACAAGGTCGCCTACACGGGCGTGCCCGGAGCGTACGCGCAGCACGCCGCGGTGCCGGCTGCGAAGCTGGTGACGCTGCCGCAGGGCGTGAGCACCCGGCAGGGCGCGGCCGCGATGCTGCAGGGCATGACGGCGCACTACCTCGCCTGCAGCACCTATCCGCTCAAGCGGGGCGACAGCTGTCTCGTGCACGCCGCCGCCGGCGGTGTCGGCCTGCTCCTGTGTCAGATCGCGAAGATGCGCGGCGCGCGCGTCATCGGCACCGTCTCGACCGAGGAGAAGGCCAAGCTCGCGCGCGAGGCGGGCGCCGACGACGTCATCCTCTACACGTCGCAGGACTTCGAGGCGGAGACCAAGCGCATCACCGGCGGCAAGGGTGTTCAGGTCGTCTACGACTCCGTCGGCAAGACGACGTTCGAGAAGGGCTTCAACGTGCTCGCCCCGCGCGGCATGATGATCCTGTACGGCCAGTCCAGCGGCCCGGTGCCGCCGTTCGACGCCGCCATTCTCGGCGCCAAGGGCTCGCTGTTCCTCACGCGGCCCAGCCTGTTCGCGTATACGGCGACCCGCGAGGAGCTGGTGCAGCGCGCGGGCGAGGTCCTCGGCTGGATCCGCGACGGCAAGCTGAAGCTGCGCATGGAGTTCGAGTTCCCGCTGAAGGACGTGGCCGAGGCGCATCGTGCGCTGGAGAGCCGCAAGACCACCGGCAAGGTGCTCCTGATTCCATGAGAGCGAACCGCGCACCCGTGACTAGAATGCCGGTGGAGGTGGGGAAATGAGACGGACATCGTCGACGCTGCGCTGGACGCTCGGGCTGGCGCTGACTCTCGCGCTCACGACCGAGGCCGGCGCCATGCTCGCGCGCGCGGGAAGCGGCGGCAGCCGCGGCTCGCGCTCGTACTCGACGCCGGCCCGTCCGTCTCCGGCCAGCCCGGTCACGCCGTCGAGCCCGACGCGACCCTCGACCGCGCCGACGTCGCCGACGGCGTCCTCGCCCTCCCGCGGCTGGTTCGGCCCGGTCATGGGCGGGCTGGCCGGCTTCGCGCTCGGCGGCCTGCTGGGCGGGATGCTGTTCGGGGGCCACGGATTCGGCGGCGGCATCGGCCTGTTCGATCTGCTGCTCATCGGCGGCGCGCTATTCCTGCTCTATCGCTTCATGGCAGGCCGACGGTCGGCGGAGCAGCCGGCGTACGCGACGGCGGGCGCGTACGGTGGCGGCTACGCCGGTGGCAGCGAGACGCCGGTGCTACCCGAGATGCCGAGTGACCTCGACCGCGGGCTTTCTCACATCCGCCAGCTCGATGCGGGCTTCGATCCCCAGACGCTCGCGGAGACCGCCCGCGCACTCTTTCCGGACGTGCAGCGCGCCATCACGGCGCGCGACATGACCGCCGTCGGCCCACGCTTGACGTCGCGGATGTACACCGAGCTCAGCGGGCAGTGCGACCGGCTGCGCGCGTCGCGCCATACGAACCGGGTGGAGCAGGTCGCCATCCGGCGCGCGGAGCTCACGGAGGCGTGGCAGGAATCCGGCCAGGACTACGCGACGGTGTATCTGGCCGGCTCTCTCGTCGACTACACGCTGGACGACACGAGCGGCGCGGTGGTGGACGGCGGCCGCGCGGCGCAGGACTTCGAGGAGTACTGGACGTTCACCCGGCCGGCGGGTCCGAACGCCTGGAAGCTCTCGGCGATCCAGACTGCGTAACGACCGGTGAAGTGGCTCTTCGTCGGCATCGCGGCGATCGTCGTCCTTGCGGTCGCCGCGCTGCTGTTGCTTCCGTACTTCGTCGATCTCCCGCGCGTGCAGGCGCTGATCGCCTCGAACGCGTCCCAGGCGCTCGGGCGTCCGGTGAAATTCGCCTCCATGAAGATCACCGCGCTGCCGCTGCCTGCCGTCGAGCTACGCGGCCTCGAGGTCGGCGATGATCCGCAGTTCAGCAAGGAGCCGTTCGTCCGGCTCGACACGGGGACGATCCGGCTGAAGCTCTGGCCGCTGCTGCGCGGACGGGTCGAGCTCGGTGACATCACGCTGAAGAAGCCCGTGATCGAGGTCGTGCAGGCCGCCGACGGCCGGCTGAACGTTTCCACGCTCGGCGCCGGCAGCGAGCCGACCCCGTCGCGGACGTCTCGCGGCGGCGGCACCGGGGGCGGCACCGCCGGCGCCGGCGCGCTCGCGGCGTCCAAGGTCACGCTCACCGACGGAATCGTGGACTACGTCGCCCACGGCAAGGGCGACGCCGTCACGCGCTATCGCCTCGAGAACGTCGACGTGACGCTGACGGGCGGCGCGACGCAACTGGCCTTCAAGGGCGGCTTCGCGGTGAAGCCGGGCGATCTCCATGTGAAGCTCGCCGACGGCACGCTGGCCGTCGGCGGAGCCCGCACGATCACCGACGCGCCGCTGCGTGGCAAGGTCACGCTGGAGGCCAAGGACGTCGGCGAGCTCGCCAGGGCGTTCGTCGGCCCGTCCCCGCAGTACGGCGGTGGTCTCAACGGCGCGCTGTCCCTGGCCGGCACGCTCGGCGCCCCGAGCGCCGCGGGCGAGGTCACCGTCACCAAGCCAACGGTGACGCAGGTTCAGGCCGCGTGTCCGGAGCCCAAGCGCCGCACGCTGGCGCTCGGCGATCTGAAGCTCAACGCCGCGTACAAGGACGGCATCCTGAGCGGGCGGCCGCTCAGCACCGCGATCGGCAACGGCACCATCGCGGCCCAGCTCGTGGCGTCGCTGGAGCGCGGCGTTCGGGTGCAGGTGAACGACATCGGCATCAAGAACCTGCCACTCGACACCGTGCTCGTGAACTACCTCTGCCAGGGATACGCGATCACCGGCCCGCTCGACCTCACCGGCGCCCTGTCATTCTCCGCCGCGGACCTGTGGAACACGCTGTCCGGGCCCGGCACGCTGCGCGCCGGCCCGGGCAAGGTGGTCGGGCCGCAGGCGCTGGCGCTCGTCGGCAGCGTGGTGCGCGTCGGCGGCGCCATCACCGCGGCGCTGAACGCCGACGTCCCCGCCATCGCGGCCGGCTCGCCGCTGGAGTTCGAATCGATCACCGGCAACTACCAGATCACGAACGGCGTCGTGACCACGCGTGATCTGCTGTACACGAGCAAGGCGATGAAGGTCGGCGTGGCCGGCCAGTACGCGCTCGCCACCGGACGCATGGACGCGGACATGACGGTGACGCACGGCCGCGGCGAGCTGAAGGCGAAGGTCACCGGCAACGCGGCCTCGCCGTCGATCCGCGTCGACCCGGCCACCATCCTGCGCGGCGTCGATCGCGAGAAGGTCGAGAAGGGGCTCGGCGACCTCCTCAAGAAGATCCGGTGAAGCGGCCGCCGCCCAGCTTGCCCGCCTCCACGAGCCCGACGAAGAACGTGTAGAGCTGATCGTACTCGCGGTAACGCTGCTCGCCGAGCCGCCGCGTCATCGACTCCCGCATCCCCCGGTACATCGCCAGCCGCTCGCGCAGGATCGGCCGCCACTCATCCGAAAGGTCCTCGCACGAGACGGCGCGGAAGCCCGCGCGTCCCAGCAGCGCGCGATAGCCGTCGATTGATTGCAGGGTGACGGCGGCCATCCACTCCGCGAGGCGGCGGCGCTCCCGGTCGCCGAGCGCCGGATGCGCAACCCAGTCCGTGAACACGAGCCGGCCGCCCGGCCGGAGCACGCGGTGGGCCTCGGCCAGGACGGCCGCCTTGTCCTCGATGTGCAGCAGCGCTTCCTGGCTGAGGCAGGCGTCGAAGCGTCCGCGCGCGAGGGGCAGCGCGGTCGCGTCCGCGCGCACCACGCGCACCAGGCCGTCCAGACGCACGAGCCGGCTCAGCCGCGCCATGCCGAGCGCGCGGCCGGCGTTCAGCTCCACGCCGACGACATGGCAGCCGCGGCGACTGGCGAGGAACCGCGCGGGGCCGCCGAGCCCGGCGCAGAGATCGAGCACGCGCGAGGCGGCCGTGATGCCGGCGCGCGTGGCCAGCGCGTCGACGGCCGCCAGACCGCCGTAG
>DATAOC010000039.1:0-13030 GCA_036265915.1 Candidatus Methylomirabilota bacterium
CGCGAAGGACCCGCGCTGGTACGAGAAGAACATCATGGGCACCGGCCCGTTCAAGTTCGTCGAGTACGTGCGCGGCTCGCACTGGGTGGCCAAGAAGAACGCGGACTACTGGGACAAGGGCAAGCCGTATCTCGACGGCTATCGCATTCTGTTCATCCGCGACACGGCGGCGCAGGTGGCGGCCATCCGCGGCGAGCGCGCGATGGCGCAGTTCCGCGGCTTCTCGCCGATCGAGCGCGATCAGATCGTGAGCGCGCTCGGCAGCAAGGTCACCGTGCAGGAAAGCCCGTGGAACTGCTCGATCCAGGTCGCTCTCAACGAGCAGAAGAAGCCGTTCGACGACAAACGCGTGCGCCGCGCGCTCACCCTGGCCCTCGATCGATGGGCCGGCTCCAAGGCGCTGTCGAAGATCGCGGTGGTGAAGGACGTGGCCGGCATCCAGGTGCCCGGCACCCCGTGGGCGACGCCGACCGAGGAGCTGATGAAGCTCGCCGGCTACGGCACCGACATCAATGCCGCCCGCGCGGAGGCGCGCCGCCTCCTGAAGGAGGCGGGCGCCGAAGGCCTGTCATTCACCCTCACGAACCGCGCCGTGCCGCAGCCGTACGAGCCGGTCGGCGTCTGGCTCATCGACCAGTGGCGGCAGATCGGCGTCAACGTCAAGCAGGTCATGCTCGAGTCGGCCGCCTGGCTGCAGGTGCAGAAGAATGGTGAGCACGAGGTGTCGACCAACGCCCCGTGCAACTCCATCGTCGAGCCGGACATGGACCTGCACTGGTATCTCACGACGTCGCCGGTGAACTTCAGTCGCCACAAGGACACCGTGATGGACGAGCTGTACGCGAAGCAGTCGAGGGCGACCGACCCGGAGGAACGGCGCCGCTACCTCCGCGCCTTCGAGAAGCGGCTGTACGACGAGGAAGTGCACTTCATCCACACGCTGGTGTGGAACCGGATCGTGGTCCACAGCTCGCGGCTGCGCGGCTGGACGATCTCGCCCAGCCACTTCCTGAACCAGCAGCTCGACGCGGTGTGGCTCACGGAGTGAGTCGTGACGGTAGACGGTGGTGGCTGCGGTAAGATCGCGTTGTGGAGAGGGGGTGAGCGTCATGGCGAAAGGCAAGAGCATGCAGAAGGAAAAGAAGAAGCCCAAGAAGACGACGAAGAAGTAGCGTTCGATGTCCCGGTCGCTGCTGCTCAGCTGTGAGCGTGTCAGCAAGGCGTATGGCGCCCGGTCGCTTTTCGACGATCTGACGCTGGGATTGTTCGAGGGCGACCAGGCCGGCCTTGTCGGTCCCAACGGCTCTGGAAAGTCCACGCTGCTGAAGATCCTCGCCGGCCTCATCCCGCCGGACGCTGGCTCCCGCTCGCTGCGCGCCGGCATCCGGGTCGGCTACGTGCCGCAGGATCCCGCCTTCGAGCCCGATCGCACCATCGAGGACGTCGTCCTGGCCGCCGTCGCCGACCTGGACCCGGCCGACCAGCCGGGCCACGTCGCGCAGGCGCTCGGTCGCGCCGGATTCACCGACGCGCAGGTGCCGGTCGAGGCGCTGTCGGGCGGCTGGAAGAAGCGCCTTGCCATCGCCCGGGCGCTGGCGGCCGGCCCGGACGTCGTCTTGATGGACGAGCCGACCAACCATCTCGACGTCGACGGCATCCTGTGGCTCGAGGACCTCCTCCGGGAGCGGACGCGCGCCTGCCTGGTCGTGAGCCACGACCGCTACTTCCTGGAGCACGTCGCCACCCGCATGCTGGAGCTCGATCGCGCCTATCCCGCCGGCGTGTTCGAGACCGACGGAACGTACAGCGACTTTCTCGCCCGCCGCGACGAGTTCCTGCGCGGTCAGGCGGCCTACCAGGCATCGCTGGCCAACACGGTGCGCCGCGAGATCGAGTGGCTCCGCCGCGGCGCGAAGGCGCGCTCGACCAAGGCCAAGGGTCGCATCGAGGAGGCCGGCCGCCTGATCGACGAGCTCGCGGAAGCGCGTGCGCGCACGGCGAGCCGGAGCGTCGGCATCGACTTCACCGCGTCGCAGCGCCGGACCCGGCGTCTGCTCGTGGCGCGCGGGCTCGTCAAATCCGTCGGCGGACGGCGTCTCATCGACGGCCTCGACCTCGTCATCACGCCGGGCACCCGGATAGGCGTGCTCGGGCCGAACGGCAGCGGCAAGACGACGCTGCTGAGCCTGCTGGCGGGGACGCTGCCGCCCGACGCCGGCGAGGTGCAGCACGCCGACGGCCTGCGCATCGTGCGATTCGAGCAGGAACGCGGCGATTTCGACCCGGCTCAGAGCCTGCGGCGCGCCCTGGCGCCCGAGGGCGACGCAGTCGCCTACCAGGGACGCAGCCTGCACGTCGGCGCCTGGGCCACGCGCTTTGCCTTCCGTCCGGAGCAGCTGGACGTTCCCGTGGGCCGGCTGTCCGGCGGCGAGCAGGCGCGCATCCGGATCGCCGCGCTGATGCGCGAGCCGGCGGACGTCCTGATGCTCGACGAGCCGACGAACGATCTCGATATCCCGACGCTCGAGGTCCTCGAGGACAGCCTGGCCGACTTCGACGGCGGGCTGCTGCTCGTGACCCACGACCGCTTCATGCTGGAGCGCGTGTCGACGGTGATCCTGGCCCTCGACGGCACCGGTCGCGTCGAGACGTTTGCCGACTACACGCAGTGGGAGAGCGCGCGACGCGCGTCGGCGGCGGCGCCGCGCGCGGCGGCGGCGCGCGCGCCCGCGCGCGAGCGCGGGCGGCCGAAGCGGCTCGGCTACCTCGAGCAGCGCGAGTGGGACGGCATGGAGCAGGCGATCATGCAGGCCGAGCAGGCGCTCGAGGCGCGCCGCCTCGAGGCCGAGGATCCCGCCATCGCGTCGAACCCGACCGCGCTGCAGGAGCGCTACGCGGCCGTGGACGCCGCGCGGCGGGACGTCGATCGCCTGTACGCGCGCTGGGCCGAGCTCGAGGCCAAGCAGGCGTGAGCGACGCTCAGATCACGCCGTCGCGCCGCAGCGTCTCCAGCTCCGCGCCGCCGTACCCCAGCGCGCCGTAGATTTCCGCATTGTGCTCGCCGAGGAGCGGCGCGCGTGTCACCTCGGTGGGCGAGTCCGACAGGCGCACGGGGTTGCCCGGCATCGGGTAGGTGCCGCGGCTCGGGTGCTTCAGCGGCACGATCATGCCGCGCGCGGTGAGATGCGGATCGCTCAGGACCTCGGTGGAGTCGAGGACGGCGCCGCACGGCACGCCGGAGCCCGCGAGAAGCTCCAGCACCTCCTGCTTCGTCCGCTTCTCCGTCCACGCCTCGATCATGTCGTCGATCTCGTCGATGAACTTCACGCGGTCGCGGCGATCGGCGTAGCGCTCGTCGTCGCCGAGCTCGGGCCGGCCGACGGTTGCCGTCAGCGTCTTCCACATCTCGACGGTGGCGCAGTGGATGAAGACGTAGTCGTTGGGCCCGAACGGCCGGCACCGGTAGATGTTCGAGGGCGCCGCATTCACCGAGCGGTTGCCCTGCCGCGGCACCGGGCGGCCGGTTGCGTACGTGTCGCGCAGGTGGATGCGCAGCAGGTTCACCACCGCGTCCTGCTGGGCAACCTCGATCTGCTGGCCGACGCCGGTGCTCTGCCGCTGGACCAGCGCGGCCAGTATGCCGATGGCCGCGTGGAGTCCGGCGCCGGTGTCGGCGAGGCCACCGATGGCCTTCGTCGGCGGCCCGTCCGGGGCGCCCGTCATGCTCATCGCGCCGGCCATCGCCTGCGCGATCCACTCGAAGCTCTTGTAGTCCGCGTACGGTCCGCCGGCGCCGAAGCCCTTCACCGAGGCCGCGATGAGCCGCGGATTCAGCGCGCGCAGCCGCTCCCACCCGAGGCCGAGCCGGTCCATCGCGCCGGGGCCCATGTTCTCGACCAGCACGTCGGCACCCTTCAGCAGCTCCTCGAAGATCGCGCGCCCGCGCGGCGTCTTGAGGTTCAGCGTGACGCCCTTCTTGTTGGAGTTCAGCAGCAGGAAGAACCACGCGTCCTCGCCGCGCTTGTCCGACAGCGCGGTGCGGCCGGACTCGCCGCCGGGCGGCTCCACCTTCACGACGTCGGCGCCAAGCCAGGCGAGCATCTGCGTGCAGCTCGGCCCCGCTTCGTACTGGGTCAGGTCGAGAACGCGAATGCCGGCCAGCGCCTTCCCCATCGCCCCGCCTCCTAGGTGGTGTACGCCGAGAAGCGCACCGTCTGGGCGCGCGCCTTGTCATCGGTGATGACGTTCACGACGGCCGGCTTGCCGGACGCCCACGCGCGCTCGAGGGCCGGACGGATCTCGTGCGCCTTCTCCACGAACTCGCCGTGGGCACCCAGCTCCTGCGCGACCTTGTCGTACCGCGTGTGGCCCAGCGTGCGGCCCGGCTTCGGCAGCGGGCGCGTCCACGGGGCGTTGGCGGTCCAGCCGCCGTTGTTGCTGATGACGACGAGCACGGGAATCTTGTGGCGCACGGCCGTGTCGATCTCCATGGCGTTGATGCCGTAGGAGCCGTCGCCGTGCAGCACCACCACCTGCGTGTCCGGGTGGGCCACCTTGGCGCCGACGCCGAACGGCAACCCGACGCCCATGGTGCCGAGCGCGCCGGAGTTCAGCCGATGACCGGCGACGAAGGTCGGAATCGCCTGGCGGCCGTAGTTCAGGATCTCCTGGCCGTCGACGACGAGGATGGCGTCGCGGCGGAGGAAGTCGCGGACCTCCTTGCAGAGGCGCAGCGGATGGATGGGCGCGGCGTCGGCGGACATCGCCTTGTCCATCTCCGCCGACTTCTCGGCGTCGAGCGTGCGCAGCTTGCCGGTCCACGCCGCGAACTGCCGGGGCTGGATCGCGCCCTCGGCCGCGGCGCGCAGCTGCTCCAGGACCGCGCGTGCATCGCCGGCGATCGGCACGTCGACCGGTCGATTGTGGCCGAGCTGCGCGGGATTGACGTCGACGTGGATGACCTTCATGTCCGTGGCGAAGCGTGGGGGGCGTCCGAACTGCACGACCCAGTTGAAGCGTGTGCCCACGGCCAGCACCACGTCGGCCTCGCTGAACGCCTTGCTGCGCGCGTTCAGGAATGCCAGCGCGTGATCCTCGGGCACGAGCCCGCGCGAGATGGGCGTCGTGTAGAACGGAATGCCGGTGGCCTCCACGAAGGCCTGGAACGCCGCCGCGCCGTCGGACCACCAGACGCCGCTGCCGCCGAGGATCACCGGCCGCTCGGCGCCTGCCAGCAGCGTGATCGCCTCGCGGATGGCGGCTGGATCGCCCAGCGTGCGCGGCGCGGGCTTCCACGGCGCCGGATACACGACCGTCTCCTCCTCGATTTTTTCGCCGAGCACGTCGCCCGGAAGGTCGAGATAGACCGGTCCCGGCCGGCCGGCGGTCGCCTCACGGAACGCGGTGGCCACGACGTCGGGGATGCGTCGAGCGTCGTAGATGCGCTCGGCGCGCTTCGTGATCGGCTTCATGATCGCGACCTGGTCGATCTCCTGGAAGGCCTCCATGCCGAGATACACCCGCGGGCTCGAGCCGCCGATGGCCACCAGCGGCGCACAGTCGGTGAACGCGTTGGCGACCCCGGTCACGAGGTTGGTGGTGCCCGGTCCCGAGCAGCCCATGCAGACGCCGGGGCGGCGGGTCACGCGCGTCCAGGCATGCGCGGCCAGCGCCGCCGCCTGCTCGTGCCGCGTGTCGATCGCGCGGATGCCGAGCTTGATGCAGGCCGCCTCCGTCTCGAGCATCGGCCCGCCCATCAGGTAGAAGAGCGTGTCGACGCCCTGAGATCGCAGCGCCTGCGCGAGCACTTCGGAGCCGGTGATCGTGGCCATGTCGTGGGTCCTTTCAGGACTGGCGGGGCGCGCCAGGGTCCCGAGGCTAGCACAGCCGGCCGTCTCGTTGCGCTGCCTCGCGGCCGAGCGTAGACTCCGGGCCTCGCATCGAATCCTGAACGTTCCGTCGGAGGTGGCCATGAGCCTGCCGCTCCGTCGCTCCGTCCGGATCGCGCCCGTTGCGCTGCTTCTGCTCGTTGCCCTGTGCGTGCCGGCGCCCGCGCAGGCGCCGAAGTCCGGGGGCGTGCTCACGATCCACCCGCTGTCCGCGCCGCCCAGCCTGTCGCCGCACGAGGAGTCGACGATCGCCACCGTGCAACCTGCGAGCGCCTGCTACAGCAACCTGCTCTACTTCGATCCGGCCAAGCGGCAGGAGAGCGAGAGCACGCTCATCCCGGAGCTGGCCGAGCGCTGGTCGTGGCAAGACAACTACCGCAACCTCGTCTTCCTGCTGCGCAAGGACGTGAAGTGGCACGACGGCAAGCCGTTCACGTCGCAGGACGTCAAGTACACCTTCGACGTCGTGCGGGGCGCGCCCGATGCAGCCGCGAAGCTGCGCGTCAATCCGCGCAAGCTCTGGTACGAGAACGTCGAGCACATCGAGGCGCCCGATCCGCACACCGTCGTCTTTCGGCTCAAGCGACCGCAGCCCTCGCTCCTGCTCATGCTCGCCTCCGGCTACTCGCCGGTGTATCCCGCGCACGTGCCGCTGGCCGAGCTGAAGACGAGATGCGTCGGCACCGGCCCGTTCAAGCTCAAGGACTACCGGCCCGGCGAGTTCGTGGAGCTCGTGCGCAACCCCGACTATTTCGTGAAGGGCCGTCCCCACCTCGACGGCGTGAAATGGGTGATCATCAAGGACCGCTCGACCCAGATCGCGGCGCTGCAGGCGGGCCAGCTCGACGTCGGCGGCAGCGGCTGGAACAAGGCGAACGCGGAGACGGCGAAGAAGGGCAAGCCGGAGCTCGTCGTCCAGGAATCCGACTCGAACGTCAACGTGAACGTGCTCGTGAACTTCCAGAAAGGGCCGCTTGCCGACGCTCGCGTCCGGCGCGCCGTGGACCTGGCACTGGATCGCAAGGCCTTCAAGGAGGGGCCGATGCTCGGCGCCGCCACCTTCGGAGGCGCCATGTTGCCGCGACCGGCCGGCGTGTGGGGGCTGCCCGCGGCCGAGGTGGCGAAGCTGTCCGGTATGGGCGACTCGACGAAGCAGAAAGCCCAGGCGCGCAAGCTGCTGGCGGACGCCGGCTTCGGACCGGCCAACCCGTTGAAGCTCACCGTGTCGACGCGCGCGGTCGCCATCTACGTCGACCCCGCGAGCTGGATGGTCGATCAGCTCCGCCAGGTCGGCATCGACGCGGTGCTCGAGCAGATCGAGACCGGCGTCTGGCATCCGAAGATGACGCGCCTCGACTTCCAGGTGGCGCTGAACCTCACCGGCATCGGCATCGACGATCCGGACGCCAACTTCTACGAGAACTTCAAGTGCGGCTCGCAGCGCAACTTCTCCGGCTACTGCTCGGAGGAGATCGACAAGCTGATCGCCCAGCAGTCGCAGACGGTGGATCGGGTCGCCCGGCTCCAGCTCGTGAACGAGATCGACCGGCGCCTGCAGGCCGATGGCGCGCGCCCCGTGCTGGGCTGGCAGAAGCAGTGGGCCGTGCACTGGCCGCACGTGAAGGCGTACCCGCAGCACGAGAACTCGATCTACAACGTCACCCGGTTCCAGGACGTCTGGCTGGACAAGTAGAGGCCGCGCGTGCGCGGATACGTCGTCAAGCGGCTCTTGATCGCGATCGTCACCCTGGTCGGGATGTCGATGGTGATCTTCTCGCTCATGCGCCTGGCGCCGGGCAACATCGTCGACATCATCTTCGAGTCGGCCGGGTACGTCGATCAGGCGGACAAGCGCCAGCTCGAGCACGAGCTCGGCGTCGACCGTCCGATCCCGGCCCAGTACGTGCGCTGGGTGGGCGAGCTCGTCCAGGGCGACCTCGGCAAGTCGTATCGCTATGACATGCGCGCGTGGCGCATCATCAAGCCCCGGCTGCCGGTGACGCTGGAGCTGGCGGGCCTCGCGCTGCTGTTCTCCATCCTCCTCGGCGTACCGTTCGGCGTCATCAGCGCAGCGCGCCAGAACCGTCCGATCGATTACGTGCTGCGCGTCGTCTCCCTGGCCGGCCTCTCGATGCCGTCCTTCTGGCTCGGCATGGTGGTGATCCTCGTCCTGGTGCGGTCGCTCGGCTGGATCCCGTCCGTCACCTACGTCTCGCCGCTCGACGACCTGCGGGCCAACCTCTGGCAGTTCGTCGTCCCGGCGCTGGCGGTCGGCTACCGATCCTCCGCGCTGATCATGCGGATCACGCGCTCGGCGATGCTGGAGGTGATGCGCGAGGACTACATCCGGACGGCGCGCGCGAAGGGGCAGCGCGGGACGCTGGTGGTGTGGCGCCACGCGCTGCGGAACGCGAGCCTGCCCGTGATCACGCTGATCGGGATCGAGTTCGCGTTCCTGATCGGCGGCCTCGTCGTCACCGAGACCGTGTTCAACCTGCCCGGCGTCGCACGCTACCTGGTCGACGCGATCCAGTTCCGGGACTATCCGGTGGTGCAGAACCTCACGATGTTCATCGCCATCGTGGTCGTGCTCGCGAATCTCGCCGTCGATCTCCTGTACGCCTGGGTGGATCCGCGCATCAAGTACGGGAGAGCGTGATGGCGCGGGTCGTCGAGGTCCTGGACCTCGGCTCGCCGCGCGCCGCGGTCACCACGGAGCGCCGCCGCTCGGCGATCCTGCGCTTCGTGCGCATGCAGCCGCTTGGCGTGGCCGGCGCGGTGTTGATCGTCCTGCTGATCGCGACCGCGCTCCTGGCCGACGTGCTGGCCAGCCACGACCCGGTGCGCACCTCGTCGCACGTGCTCGTCGCCCCCGGCCCGGACTTCTGGCTGGGCACCGACAATCTCGGTCGCGATCTCTACAGCCGCGTGATCCACGGCTCGCGCATCTCGCTCGCGGTCGGCCTCGCCTCGACGCTGCTCGGCGCGGTGCTGGGCGGACTGCTGGGGCTCGTCTCCGGCTACGTCGGCGGGACGACCGATCTGCTCGTGCAGCGCGTGATGGACATCATGCAGGCGCTGCCGATCCTGGTGCTGGCCCTGGTCCTCGCCGCTTCGCTCGGCCCGTCGCTCACGAACGCCATCGTCGCCATCTCGATCCCGATCGTGCCGCGTGCGGCCCGCCTCATCCGCGCCAGCGTGCTCGCGATCCGGGAGCTCGCCTACGTCGAGGCGGCGCGCGCGCTCGGCGTGCGCCACCCGCGCGTTGCCCTGCGCCACATCCTGCCGAACACGATCGGCCCGTTCATCGTGCTGGTCACCGCGCAGCTCGGCGGCTCCATCCTGGTCGAAGCGGCGCTGTCGTTCCTCGGTCTCGGCGTCCCGGAGCCGTACCCGTCGTGGGGGCGCATGCTGTCGATCGCGGCCGCCGAGTACGCCGAGAAGGCGCCGTGGCTCGTGATCTGGCCCGGGCTCGCGATCAGCCTCGCCGTGTTCGGGACCAACCTGCTCGGCGACGCCCTGCGCGACACGCTCGACCCGCGCCTGCGCGGCTCGTGACGCCGCTCACGCGCCGCTGCTCACGGTGACTCGGGCGCCCGCGGTTCCGGCGCGCGGCCGGTGCGAGCTTCATCGACGGCCGCCCGCCCGGTCGAAAGCCCGCCCTCCACGCTCGGCGCCGCCGGCACGGGCTGCGGTGGTCGCACGGCGTCCTCGGCCGGGCGCGGTGCCACGCGCGGCGAGGCGCCGCTCGGACGCGGCGGCGACGACGTCGCGGGGCGCGGCTTTGGCGGCGCCGGCGCCGGCGGCGGGGTGAGCGCGGCGGGGCGGCGCTCGTCGGGCTCGACGCCGAGCGGCGCGTCGCGCAGCAAGAGCGTGGCGACAACGGCGCCGACGCCCGCACCGAGCGTGAAGGCGACGAGCAGCGCGCCGATCACGACCGCGACGCGCCCGGTTCGGCGGGGCGGCGGGACGACCGCCGCGGCGGCGTGGGTATCGACGTCCCATGCGAAGGCCACGCCGCGGGGCGTGGGCGGAGACTCGCGGTCCAGCTGACGCCGGATGGTCTCGATCGCGCGCTCGTCGCGGTCAGCGAGCATCGACGCGTCGTCCATCGTCAGCCGTCCACGGTCAGGACGGCCTTGCCAGGGAACCGGCGGCTCATCAGATCCGCGGCCACCTGCGCCACGTCCTTCCACGAGCGCTCCACGCTCACGTGCGGCGTGAGCCGGCCGGCGGCCACCAGCTCGGCGAGCCGGCGCAGCCCCACGCCCGCGGGCTCGTGGCCCAGCTCCTGGAACAGATAGAACCCGTAGAGCGTGGCGCGTCCCCCGACGAAGAACGTGCGGACGTCGAAGGTGACCTCGGACGCCGCGGAGACGCCGAAGTTCACGCAGGTGCCGCCGGGCTCGAGCGCGGCCAGCGCGCTGCCGAGCGTGCGGCCGCCGACGGAATCCAGGATGACGCCGTACTTCGGCTCAGGTGGAATCGCGTCACCGACCGTCACCGTGTGCGCGCCGAGCTGCTTCAGCGCGGGCGCCTGGTCGGCTCGCCGCGCGGCGGCCGTCACGTGCGCGCCGGCGAGGCGCGCCAGCTGGACAGCAAAGTCGCCCACCCCGCCGGTGGCGCCGGTGATGAGCACGCGACGTCCGACGAGCGGGCCGCCCCGTGCCAGCGCGTACAGCGCGGTGAGCCCGGCCACCGGCAACGTGGCCGCCTGCGCGAAGCTGACCGCTTCCGGGAGCACCGCGAGGGCGTGGGTCGGGACCGCGACGCGCTCGGCCCAGGCACCCTCGCCGAGCAACCCCACCACGCGCTCGCCGGCACGCGGCCCCGAGCCGTCGGCGGCGGGGCTCTCGAGCTCGCCGGCGAGGTCCCAGCCCGGGCGCCAGCCCGCCGGCGCCTGCGTCGAGCGCCGCACCTCACCGCGGTTCAGCGAGATCGCGCGGACGCGCACGATGGCCTCGCTGCGGTCGGCCGTCGGCGCAGCGACATCGCGAAGGACGAGCCGGCCGGGCGCCTGGGGGTCGACGACGACGGCGCGATTGCTCAGGGGTCACCTCCGCCGGCGGGGGCCAGCGCCAGGAGAGTACACCGGGTGCCACGGCTGCGGTATCCTCGGCTCCCATGACGCTCGCGGATCGCGTTGCCATCGTCACCGGTGCCGGCACCGGGATCGGGCGGGCGGTCGCGCTGGCGCTCGCGCGCGCCGGCGCCCACGTGGCCGCCGTCGACATCGACGCCGGCGCGGCCAAGGCCACGGCCGATGCGGTATCGAGCCTCGGCCGCCGGAGCCTGCCGCTGTCGTGCGACGTCGGCGAGGTGGCGGCCATCGACCACATGGTGCAGCGCGTGACGGCGACGTTCGGACACATCGACGTCCTCGTGAACAACGCGGGCGTCACGCGGCGCGCGTACATCATGGATCTCACCGAGGCGGACTGGGAGCGCATCATGCGCGTCAACGCCAAGGGCGTGTTCTTCTGTCTGCAGCGCGTGGCCCGCGAGATGATTCCGCGGCGCAGTGGCGTCATCGTCAACATCGCGTCCATCGCGGGCAAGGGCTACGCCGGCACCTCGAACGCGATCTACGCGGCCAGCAAGGGCAGCGTGATCTCGCTGACTCGCACCGCCGCCCAGCAGCTCGCCCGTCACGACATCAACGTCAACGCCGTCTGCCCGGGCACCACCGTCACCGCCCTGTCCGAGGACAACGTGGCCATGCGCGCGAGGGCCGAGGGTGTCTCGGTGGAGGAGATGAAGCGGCGCCGCGATGCCGCGATTCCCCTCGGCCGTCCGAACGATCCGGAGGACGTGGCCGCGCTCGTCGTCTTCCTCGCCTCCCCGGGCGCCCGGAACATCACCGGCCAGTCGCTCAACGTCGACGGCGGCGTCATCTTCGACTGAGCGCCGGCCAGCACCGCATGTCTCGCGAGTCGCCGCCGTTCCGCGCCGATCACGTGGGCAGCCTGCTGCGCCCGGCCCCGCTGCACGAGGCGCGCGCGAAGGCTCGATCGGGCGCGCTGGCGGCGGCCGACCTGCGCCGCCTCGAGGACGAGCTGATCCGCTCCGCGGTGGCGCGGCAGGCGGCGCTCGGGCTTCAGGTGGCCACCGACGGCGAGTACCGGCGCGAGTTCTGGCATCTCGACTTCCTCCGTCAGCTCGACGGCGTGGGCGTCACCGCGCCGGTCGGCATGACCTTCAAGGCCGACGACGTGCCGCCGATGGCCACGGTGACCGGTCGCCTGCGGTGCACGCGGCCCATCATGGTCGACGACTTTGCCTTCCTGAAATCGGTCGCGCGCACCGCGACGGCGAAGCTGACCATCCCGTCCCCGGCGATGCTGCACCTGCGCGGCGGCCGGAACGCGATCTCCCGGGAGGTCTATCCCGATCTCGAAGGGTTCTGGGCGGACGCCGCGGCCGCCTACCGGACGGCCATCGCTCACATCGCCGCCGCCGGCTGCACGTACCTCCAGCTCGACGACGTCAGCTGGGCGTATCTCTGCGACCCGAAGGTCCGCGAGAACTTCCGCGCCAACGGCGACGATCCCGCCCGGCTGCCGCGGATCTACGCCGACGCCATCAACGCCGCCCTCGCGGATCGGCCGGCTGGCATGACGATCACCATGCACACGTGCCGCGGCAACTTTCGCAGCACCTGGTTCGCGAGCGGCGGCTATGCGGACGAGGTCGTCGACGCGATGTTCGGCATCGCCGTCGACGCCTTCTTCATGGAGTGGGACACGGAGCGAGCCGGCGGCTTCGAGCCGCTGCGCCGGCTGCCGCCGGACAAGCGCGTGGTGCTCGGCCTCGTGACGACGAAGTCGGGGACGCTCGAGCCGGGTGACGCCCTGCGCCGGCGCATCGACGAGGCAGCCAGGCACGTCCCGCTCGAGCGTCTCTGCCTGTCCCCGCAGTGCGGCTTCGCCAGCACGCACCACGGCAACGCCCTGACCGAGGACGAGCAGTGGCGCAAGCTCGAGCGCGTGGTCCAGGTGGCCCGCGCGGTGTGGGGCGGCTAGAGGGCCGCATCACCCGATGAGCTTCGCGAGCGCATCCAGGCGCGGAAGGATCGACTCGCGCGGCTCGGACGGCAGGCCGAAGATCGCGCGCGACACGCCGGCGGCGACGAGGGCGTCGAG
>DATAOC010000040.1:0-75312 GCA_036265915.1 Candidatus Methylomirabilota bacterium
GCCGACGCCGGCGGCGAGGACGGCATCGTGCAGGCGGGCGACGTCGGCTGGCGCGCCATCCTCGGCACGCTGCTGGCGCGGACGCGCGGGTATCGCGGCCGGCTGGCAGTAACGTTCGCGCTCGGCGTCGCGCGCGTGGCAGCCCTGATCGGCGTCGGCGTGCTCAGCGCGCTCGCCGTCCGCGCCGTCGCTCGCGGCGAGCCGGCGGGCCGGCTGCTCGTCGCCCTCCTCGTGGTGGCGCCTCTGGCGGGCGCCCTGCACTGGGTGGAGTCGTGGCTGGCGCACGACGTCGCGTACCGACTGCTCGCCGACATGCGACTCGACGTTTACCGCAAGCTCGACGCGCTGGCGCCCGCGTATCTGACGCGTCGCCGCAGCGGCGACCTCGTCGGCGTGGCGACGCACGACGTCGAGCTGATCGAGTACTTCTTCGCTCACACGGTGACGCCGGCGCTGGTGGCGGTCCTCGTGCCGGCGGCCGTGCTGCTGACGCTGGGCGCCTTCGCGCCGGTGCTGGCGCTCGTGCTCGTGCCCTTTCTCGTCTACACCGCGCTCGTGCCCATCCGCGGCCGCGCGCGCATCGACCGCCTCGGCTCCCGCGCGCGCGAGGCGGCCGGCGAGCTGAACGCCCACGTCGTCGACACGGTGCAGGGGCTGGCGGAGATCCTCGCCTTCGGCCGCGCGCGGGCCTGGGGTGAGGCGCTCGGGGCCAAGGCGCGCCACTTCTTCGAGCTGCGGCTGCCGTTCCTGCGCGATCTGTCGTGGCAGACGGGGCTGCAGGAGATCGCCACCGGCCTTGGCGGCCTTGCGGTCGTGTTCATCGGCGCCTGGCTCGCGCAGCAGGGACGACTCGACCCGGTCGCGCTGCCGCTGCTCACGCTGCTCGCGCTCTCGGCGTTCGTGCCGCTCTGGGAAGTTGCGCAGGTCGGTCGCCAGCTCGCCGACACGCTGGGCGCGGCGCGCCGGCTACACGTCGTCGAGCGCGAGCCGATCCCCGTGCGCGACGGGCCCGGCGTCGTGGTGGCCGCGCGCGGCGGCGGTTCGGCCGTGGAACTGGCCGACGTCCGCTTCACGTATCCGGGCCGGCGACGGCCCGCGCTCGACGGCGTCTCGCTCGTGCTCGAGGCCGGTCGCACGATGGCCATCGTGGGTCCGTCCGGCGCCGGCAAGACGACGGTGGCCAGCCTGCTCCTGCGCTTCTGGGATCCGCAGGCCGGCGTGGTGCGCCTCTTCGGTCACGACCTGCGCGACTACGTCCTCGACGACCTGCGTCGCCGCATCGCGCTCGTCGCGCAGGACACCTATCTGTTCAACGACACGCTGCGCGCCAACGTCCTTCTCGCGAAGCCGGACGCCGGCGAGGCCGCGCTCGCGGCCGCGATCGAGGGCGCCGCGCTGAGCGAGCTCGTGGCCGGCCTGCCCGAGGGGCTCGACACGGTGGTCGGCGAGCGGGGAGCGCAGCTGTCGGGCGGTCAGCGGCAGCGCGTCGCGATCGCGCGCGCCTTCCTGAAGGACGCGCCGGTCCTCATCCTCGACGAGGCGACCTCGCATCTCGACGCGCTGAGCGAGGCCGCCGTGCGGCGGGCGATCGAGCGGCTGGCCCGGCATCGCACAACGCTGGTCATCGCGCACCGGCTCTCCACCGTGCGCGACGCCGATGCGATCGCGGTGCTGGACGGGGGCCGCGTGGCCGAGGTCGGCACGCACGAGGGGCTCGTGGGCCGCGGCGGGCTGTACGCGCACCTCGTGGGACGTCAGCTCGCGTGGGCGACGCCCGGCGTGGCGGCGCCGCGCTGACGCGCAGTCGCCGCGTCACCCGCGTGGCTCAGGCCGGAAGAAAGGCGTTCAGCGCGGCGAGGACGGCATCCGGGTTGTCCTCGTGCAGCGTGTGGACCGCGCGCTCGATCTCGACCAGGCGTCCGTTCGGCAGCTCGCGCGCCATCCGCTCGGCGACGTCGTGGTCGAGCACGTGGCTCTCCGCGCCGCGGAGCACGAGCGTGGGCGCCGTGATGCTGCGCAGCAGCGCCCACCAGTCGACGTCGGGATTGGTGCGGCGCTCCTTGATGGACGGGTGCCATTTCCACACGAGGCGGCCATCCCTGCGCGGGCGGAGGCTGTGCGAGACGACCCACCGATAGTAGTGGATGCCGGGGTAGGGGTTCGCGCGGTACAGGTGCTGCGCGGCCTGCTCGATGCTGTCCCAGGTGTCAGGCTCGGGCGGCCCGGCGGAGGGCGCGGCCGCGCGCTTGCTGATCTCCGGACCGATGTCCACGATGACCAGCCGCGAGACCACCTCCGGTCGCTTCGCCGTGAAGTAGATCGCGTTGCGACCACCCATCGAGAGCCCGATGAGAACGAGGCTGGCGAGCCGGAGCTCGTCGACCATCGCGGTGAGGTCCTCGAAAGCCGCCACCGCGTTGTAGACGTCGGCGGGATCGCTGTCGCCGTGGCCGCGCTGGTCCAGCGCCATCACGTGGAACCGCGGCTGCAGCGCGATGCTCAGCGTGTCCCACGCATGGGCGTGACCGGTGAACCCGTGGAGCAGCAGCACCGGCGGACGGCCCTCGCCGCCCCAGTCGAGCAGTCGCAGCCGGGCGCCGTTGACCTTGACGTCGCGCTCGAGCGGTCGCAGGAGGTTCATGGCCGCCAACGATACGCCCTCAGCGCACCGAGCGGTAGGTCTCGGGCGCGCGGCGCGCGAAGAGCGCGGCCACGGCCACCATGAGCGCCGCCGAAGCGCCGAGCGCGGCGTCGGCGCCGAAGACGTCGGTGGCGGCGCCGAGCGCGATGGGGCCGATCACGTAGCCGAGGTCCGACAGCATCCGGTACGTGCTCATCGCCGCCGCGTTCATCCCCGACGGCGCCACGTCGGCGGCGTACGCAGCCGGCGCGGCGCCGCTCACGCCGACGGCGACGCTCCACATCACGCAACCGCCGAGGAACCACGCGTACGAGGGGGCCGCGAGGAACACGATCATCGACAGTCCGGCCGTCGCGGTGGCGGGCACGATCACCGTCTTGCGTCCGTAGCGGTCGACGAGGACGCCCGCCGGGTAGGCGAAGGCGAGCCCGACCACGCTGGCCAGCGCCAGCCCGAACCCGATGCGATCGGTCCCGAGCCGCAAGCGGTCGCGCGCGAGCACGGGGACCACGTTGAACAGCGCGCCGGTGCGGACGACGGCGTTCACGAAGCCGACGAGGCTGACGAGCAGGAAGCCGGGGTGTGCGGCCAGCTGTCGAATCTGCGCCGCGAAGGCCAGCGGCGGCGCCGCCGCGTCGCCCGTGCTCGCGCCCGGCGCTCGCGTGTCGGGGATGGACAGCCACGCCACCGCCGAGGCGACGGCACCGGCCACCGCATACACGAGGAATGGCGCCGTGAGACCGAAGCGGTCCGCGAGCACGCCGCCCGGATACGGGCCGACGCCGACGGCGAAGAGGAACACGCCTTGGTAGATGGCCATGACGCGGCCGCGTCGGGCCGGCGTGGTGATGTCCGCGAGGACGATCTGTCCCGCGATCAGCACGAGCGCGGCGCCGACGCCGGCCACGAACCGGGCCGCGACGAAGGTGGCGAAGTTCGGCGCCTCCGCGCAGAGGAAGTTGCCGGCGGCCGTCACGAGACCGCCAAGCGCCAGCGCGGCGCGCCGGCCGACCACGTCGGTGAGCTTGCCGACGGGCACGGCCACGAGGAAGCGCGCGAGGCCGTAGACGGCGATGGCGATGCCGATGGCGGCCTGGGCCACGCCGAACGAGCGCGCGTAGAGAGCGATGACGGGGACGATGGCGCCGAAGCCAAGCTGGTTGACGGCGATCAGCACGCACATCCACACGAGGATGCGCGTGGCGCGGGGATCGGGCATGGCTGCTCCGTATGATACGCGCGCGATGCCGTATAATCCGCGTACCGCAGCGGGCAAGGAGGCAGGTTCATGTCGCGAGTCAGCCGTCGCACGTTCATCACCACGACCGCGGCCGGCGTGGTCGTCGTCGCCGGTCCTCGGCCGCTCAGGGCGCAGGCGAAGACCGTCAAGATCGCCGCCATCCACTGCGTCACCGGCGCGCTGGCCGAGCCCGGACAGGCATGCCGGCTGGCAGCACAGATCGCCGTCGACCACGTCAACGCGGCCGGCGGCATCAAGGCGCTCGACGGCGCGCGGCTCGAGCTGATGCTCGGCGACACCCAGACGAAGGCCGACGTCGCCCGGGCGGAGGCGGAGCGCCTCGTGAACGCGGGCGCTCAGATCCTGATGGGCACGTTCAACTCCGCCGACACGAACGCCATCGTGCCGGTCGCGCAGCAGCGCCGGGTGCCGTTCCTCGTCGATATCTCCGCCGCCGATCCGATCACCGCCAACGTGGCCAAGGCGGTGAAGGAGGGCCAGCAGAAGACGCAGTACGTGTACCGCAACTTTCCGACCGGCAGCCTGTTCGGCATCCGCGCGGTGCAGTATTTCGGCGAGATCTTCAAGGAAGCCGGGGTCAGCCCCAAGCGTGTGGTGCTCATGCACGCCAACGATCTGTTCGGCACCAACCAGGCCAAGGGATTCCAGGCCGCGCACAAGGCGGCCAGCCCGTCGTGGGACATCGTCGAGGTCATCCCGTGGCCCGAGCCGCCGTCCGACCTGTCCACCGAGGTCTCGCGGGCGAAGGCGGCGAAGCCGGACATCATCGCGCCGATCACGCGGCCTGCCAGTGCCCAGCTCCTGCTGCCCGAGATCCGCAAGCAGCGCGTCGAGATCCTCGGCATCGTGGGCCCGGGCAGCCCCGGACTCTACGAGGCCGGCCAGCTCGCGGTGCTGAAGGACGATCTCGAGTACGTCATGACGTCGGTCCCGTGGCCGAACTTCAAGAACCCGAAGGCGCAGAAGCTCGCCGACGAGTACGTCAAGCGTTCGGGCGGAAAGTCGCTGGACACGAACTCCGGTTACTCGTACGACGCGATCCACATCCTGGCCGACGTGCTCGAGCGCGCGAAGTCGGTGGATCCGGACGCCATCGTCGACGCCATCCGGAAGACCAGCTACAAGGACAACCTGATGGTCTCGACCGGGCCCGTGATCTTCAACGAGCTCGGCGACAACCCGAACGCGGCGCCCGCCATGATCCAGATCCTGAAGGGCAAGCCGACGGCGGTGTGGCCGAAGGAGCACGCGCTGGCGAAGTTCGTCTTCCCGCGACCGAAGGCGTAGTGCGATCGACCTGACGCTCGTCGCGCAGGCCCTCATCAACGGGCTGCTGTTCGGCGGCGTCTACAGCCTCATGGCGGTGGGGCTGAGCCTCATCTTCGGCGTCATGCGCGTGGTGAACTTCGCGCATGGCGACCTCATGGTGTGGGGAATGTACCTGGCGTGGGTGCTCGCGACCCGCGGCGGTGTCGATCCCTACGCGAGCTTCATCGTCTGCGCGGCCGTGCTCTTCGTCGTCGGCGTCGCCATCCAGCGCGGGCTCGTCCAGCGGATCGTCGACGCGCCGCACGAGATGCAGATCCTCTTGATGCTGGGCGTGGCGCTCGTGCTCGAGAACACGGCGCTGCTCGTCTTCGGGCCGGAGCCGCACCGGGTGCGCTCGTCGCTGGCGCAGTCCACCGTCTGGCTGGGGCCGCTTTTCGTCGACGTCGCCCGGTTGATCACGTTCGGCGTGGCGGTGGCGCTCACGGCGCTGCTGTCGCTCTTCCTGTTCCGGACCGACATCGGGCGATCGATCCGCGCGGCGGCCGACAACACGTACGGCGCGCTCGTCATCGGTACCGACGTGCGTCGCGTGTATGCAGTGGCCTTCGGTGTGGGGGCCGCCTGCGTGGGCGCGGCCGGCGCGCTGGTGGCCCCGCTGGTACCGTTCCAGCCGCCGACGGGCCTGCAGCTGTCCGTCGCGTCCTTCAACATCGTGATCATCGGCGGCATGGGCAGCCTGGTGGGCGCCTTCGCGGGCGGGCTGCTGGTGTCGGTGGCCGAGTCGCTCGGTGCGGTCTTCCTCAAGCCCTCGCTGAAGGAGCTGGTCAGCTTCTCGCTGCTCGTGCTGATCCTGCTGTTCCGGCCGGCCGGGATCTTCGGGCGGCGCGCGCCATGAGGTGGGCGGCCGGCGCGGCGGTCGCGCTGCTGCTGGCGCTGCCGGCGTTCCCGTCGGTATTCGGCTCCTACGCGGTCACGCTGTTCACGCTCATCTTCTTCTACGGCTTTCTCGGCCAGAGCTGGAATGTGGTTGGCGGATACGCCGGGCAGCTGTCCGCCGGCCATGCCGCCTTCCTCGGCGTGGGCGCCTACACGGCGGCCGTGCTGTCGGTCGAGCTTGGCGTCACGCCGTGGATCGGCATGTTCGCGGGGGGCGGGCTGGCCGCGGCGCTCGGCGCGCTCGTGGGGTATCTCGGATTTCGCTTCGGGCTGCGCGGCTTCTATTTTGTCCTGCTCACGGTGGCGCTGGCGGAGATGTGTCGGATCGTCGCCGCCAACACGGACGCCGTCGGCGGCGCGCTCGGCTACTACATCACGTTCACCGGCAACCCGCGCCAGTTCCAGTTCCAGGACCCGCGCGCGTATTACTACATCGCGCTGGGCTTGATGCTGGCCGCCACCGCGCTGGTCGGCTGGCTCGCCCCACGGCGCTTCGGCGTCTACCTCACCGCCATCCGCGAGGACGAGCGCGCGTGCGAGGCGGCCGGCGTCGACACGTTCAGGTACAAGATGCTGGCGATGCTCCTGTCCGCCTTCCTGACCGGGATCGGCGGCACGTTCTACGCGTTCTATCTGTTCTCGCTCCAGCCGAACACGGTGTTCGGCGTGCCGCTGTCGGTGGAGATCATCATTCGCCCCATCGTGGGCGGCGCCGGCACGGTGCTCGGTCCGGTGGTGGGCTCGTTCATCCTGAGCCCGCTCGCCGAGCTGTCGCGGCATTACTTCGCGCAGGGCGGCTGGCATGGCGCTCACCTCATCGCCTACGGCGTCCTGCTCATCGCCGTCGTGCTGTTCCTGCCCGACGGCGCCTGGCCGCGGCTTCAGCGCGCGCTGCACCGCCGCGCACGGCCCGCTGCGTGAGCCTGCTGCAGGCGCGCGGGATCTCGAAGCGCTTCGGCGGCGTGCAGGCCGTGTCGGCGCTCGACCTCGACGTGGCGGAGGGCGAGGTGGTCGGCCTCATCGGTCCGAACGGCGCCGGCAAGACGACCGCCTTCGATCTGCTGTCGGGCTTCCTCGTGCCGGACGCCGGTGAGATCCGCTTTCGCGGCGTCTCCCTGCGCGGCCGCAAGCCGCACGCGATCTGCGCGCTGGGGCTGGCGCGAACGTTCCAGATCGTGCGCCCGTTTCCTCGCCTCAGCGTGCTGGACAACGTCCTCGTTGGCGCGCTCGGCCGCCACGCCGATGCGGCCACGGCCCGAAGCCGGGCGCGGGCGGTGGTCGAGCGCGTCGGTCTCGGGCCCAAGGCGGCGGCGCCGGCGTTCGGGCTGACGCTGGCGGAGCGCAAGCGCGTGGAGCTCGCGCGGGCGCTCGCCACCGAGCCGGCGCTGCTGCTTCTCGACGAGGTGATGGCCGGGCTCAACCCCACGGAGATTGCCGTTCTCGTCGCGCTGATCGGTGACATAAACGCGTCCGGCGTGTCGATCCTGCTCATCGAGCACAACATGCGGGCGGTGATGACGCTCTCCCGACGCATCGTCGTGCTGAGCTTCGGCGAGCGTGTGGCCGAGGGATCGCCGGCGGCGGTCGCCCGCCATCCGAAAGTCATCGAGGCGTACCTCGGTGAGGAATATGTCGACGGCGCTGCTCCGACTCGATAACGTCGAGACGGGCTACCGCGACCTCGTGGCCGTCCGCGACGTCACGCTCGAGGTCCGGCCGGGGGAGGTCGTCTCGCTCATCGGGAGCAACGGCGCGGGCAAGACGACCACGCTGCGGGCGATCACCGGACTGCTGCCGCTGCGCCGGGGCCGCATCGAGCTGGCCGGCGAGCGCATCGACGGTCGGCGCTCCGCGGAGGTCGTCGCGCGCGGCATCGCGCACGTTCCCGAAGGTCGGCAGCTGTTTCCAACCATGAGCGTGCGCGAGAACCTCGAGCTCGGGGCGCGCGACCGCCGCGCGCGGGCGGCCCGTCTCGAGGAGGTGTTCATGCTGTTCCCGCGGCTGCGCGAGCGCCAGCGTCAGCTCGCGGGCACGCTGTCGGGCGGGGAGCAGCAGATGTGCGCGATCGGCCGCGGCCTGATGGCGGATCCGAAGCTGCTGATGCTCGACGAGCCGAGCCTCGGCCTGGCGCCGGTGATGGTGAAGCTGATCTTCGAGACCCTGGTGCGCATCAACGCGCGCGGCACCACGCTCCTGCTCGTCGAGCAGAACGTGCCGCGCGCGCTGGCCCTCTCTCATCGCGGCTACGTGATCGAGAGCGGCCGCATCGTGCTCGAGGGGGCGCGGGACGCTCTGCAGCAGAACCCCGAGATTCGACGCGCGTACCTGGGGCTGTGACGTGCCGATGGTAGGCTAGGAGCGTGAACCGCATCACGATCGCGGCGCTGCTGCTTCTCCTCGCCGGTTGCGCGCACAGCTCGCTGCCCTACAAGCCGGCCGTGCAGCCGGAGGGCGCGCGGCTGGCCGCCGGCTACCAGATTCTCGCGGATCGTCTGCGCGTCGAGATCGACACCGACCATCGACGTCTCGAAGATATCTGGATCACGAAACCCGACGGCACCGCGGTGCGAGCGCAGACAATCGACAACGCGCCGACGGTGACCGGACCGCCGCCGAGCGTCAGCGTCGGCGTCGGTGGCGGTACCTGGATCGGGCGGGGCGGCAGCATCGGAACTGGCCTTGGCGTCGGTATTCCGGTCGGTGCCGGCGCCACCCGCATCGAGGGGCCGACGTTCGCGACGTTCCCGCTCCAGGAGGTCGGTCCTCCTCCGTGGCCCGTGCACATCAAGGTCGCCGGCGTGGCGCCGGTCACCATCGTCGTGGGCGGTCCGACGCCGTAGCGCGCGCTATTAAGTAGAAGGGCCGCGCGTGCGTCGCGAGCGCGGCACGCTGGCACGTGCTCGGCGACAGGACGTCACCATTCTCGGGCCGGGACGGTACTTCCTCACTGGTCGCGTCCTGACCACGAGCCGTTCGTAAGTGGCTGTTGCAACACGAAAATCCTCGATTTTGGCCCCGGTCTGGCATCCATGTTGCTCAAGAGAGCCCCCCGTCGGCATTGCGTCTCGGTCCGACACCGATGAGACCAACAACCACCGTACGAAGGGGCAGGAGTCGGGAGTCCCTGAAGCAGCAGGCTCTGGGACTGCTGGTGCTGGTGCTCGCCGTGAGCACCGCGTACGCCGGCTCTCGCGTGAACATCGGCGACATCGTCGAGGCGGTGCAGTCCGGCGAATCGGCGGAGCAGGCCGTCGAGACGGTGGCCGAGGAGCCGGCGCCGAAGCAGGTCGATATCAACGCGCACATCGAGGAAGTGGCCACGCAGTACGGCGTCGCCCCCAAGCTGGTGGCGGCCATCGTCGCCGTCGAGTCCGAGTTCAATCCGCGCGCGGTGTCTCGGCGTGGCGCCGAGGGCCTCATGCAGCTGATGCCCGAGACGTCGGCCGATCTCGAGGTCGAAGATCCGTTCGATCCGCGCGACAACATCGATGGCGGCGTACGCCATCTCAAGCGGCTGATGAAGCGGTTCCACAACGATCTGCCGCTCGTGCTGGCGGCGTACAACGCCGGCGAGCAGGCGGTGATCCACCATCGGGGCATTCCGCCGTACCGGGAGACGCGACAATACGTCGTGCGGGTCCTTCGGCGCTACGATCGCGAGGCGGCGCGCGCCGTCGCCAGGCAGCTCGCGGCGCCTAAGAAGAAGCCGATCCCGGCCCCGCCGCGCGTCGCGCGCGCGATGTACCTGCCGCCGGTCACGCCGGCCGTGGTCGCGCCGGCGGCGCTGCCCGTGATGCCGGAGTTCATGGAGCTGGCCGCGACCGCTCCGCTGCCGCCACCGCCGCCGCCGCGGAAGCCGCAGGCCGAGTCCCCGTAACCGAGGCACCGCCCGGACATCGGGCGACGACGTCGTCCAGGGGGGTTCTCACCGATGCAGGATCTCATCACGGCGTTTCCGGAGCAGTGGCGCCAGGTCATCGGCGTGCTGATGGCGCCGATCGCCTGGATCCCGCGGACTCACGACGTGCTGATGGACTTCTTCCTCCACTCGCCGTCGGTGTGGGTCGCGGCGCTCAAGTACGTGCTGCTGCTCTTCCCCGCGGTGCTCGGGCTGGCGGCGATCTGGTGCACCCAGCTCTCGCTGTACACGGTGCCCTTCCGCAGCGGCCGCCTGCAATTCGTCTCCGCGCTGCTGCTGGCATGGTGGGATGCCGCTCGTGCCGTGTGGCTGTACTGGATGGGGCTCGTTCGGCTCGTCGCCGTCTTCGCGGGCGCGGTGGTGGTCCTGGCTGGCTTCGTCGTCCGGACCGTCTCGCACGCCGTTCGCCATCTGGCCATGATGCCGTTCGTCGTGACCGGGCGCATGGCGGGACGGTACTTCCAGCCGGGCGTCCCGTGGATCGCGTTCGTGGTCCTGATGCTCTGGTGCTTCCTCGAGGCCGCGGTGTTCACCCACGTTCTGTTTCCGCCGATCACCGAGATCCTGACCGACCTCGCGGAGACGCAGCTGGCGGCGCGTTTCACGGGCCCGGCCCTCTTCGCGCTGCTCCTGTTCCTCATCATGGGCAGCTTCGCCTGCATCGAGACGCTGGTCGAGACGCTGCGGACGCGCGAGCTGAAGTTCCTCGGACAGATGCTCGCCGTCGAAGTGTTCGTGGTCTTCTTCGAGGTGATGTTCCTCTACCGGGAGATGGTGGTGACCTTCGTGCCGTGGTTCGCCGAGCGACCCGCGATGACGATCGTTGCCGCCACCGGCGCCTTCGTCGGTATCCGCGCGCTGACCTGGTTTCTGTTCGGGCAATACGGGACGGCGCCGCTGCTGTCATTCATCGCGCGCCGTCCACTGGTGCCGGGCGACGGCCGTCCGGCGCCCACGGTGTCGGCGGCCGGCGCCGCCTGGTGGGAGGCGCCGCTGCATGACTTCAAGAACGAGATCGAGTGGCTGTACGCGAAGAGCGACCAGCTCCTCGAATACCTCGCGCTGCCGGTCCTGCACGTCATGGCCGCCGCCGTGAACTTCGGGATGGTGCTCGTCGCGTCGCGCCCGGTGTTTCAGCTGCCGTTCAAGCACCTCGAGGAGATTCCCGAGACCCGCACGATCCTCACCGGGCTGCACCTGCAGCCTCGCAAGTCGGCGATGTAGCGAAGCGGTGGCCGCCGCCCGGTCGCATCGCACGCGATCGGGCGGCGCTGTCAGGGCGCGATGAACGCACGCACGATGCGCAGGAACTCCTCGAGCCGGTCGTGGTGCAGCCAGTGGCCGGCACCGTCGAGACCCACCACCTTCGCCTGCCGGAAATGCGCGGCGCGGCCGTCCGCCGTCGGATCGCCGGCCCAGCTCTCCTTGCCGAAGAGCAGCAATGTCGGGCAGTCGATCCGTCCCCACAGCCGCTCGATATCCCGACGCGACATGTCGTACGGCGGAAACGTCCGCACGTAGTTGTCGAACTTCCACGAGTAGGTGCCGTCCTCGTTCTGGTTGGCGCCGTGCACGGTCAGGTGGCGCGCCTGCTCGGCGCTGAGGTGCGGATTCTCCTCCTGCATGCGCCGGAATGCGTCCTCGATGGTGGCGTAGCGCCGCGGCAGCCGTCCGGCGAGCCCTCGCTTCTCGCGAATCCACTCGTCCATCCGCTGCTCGATGGGCTTGCTCGCGCGCTCCGCGAGGCGGTCGGGCGAGGGGCCGAGGCCCTCGATGGCGACGACGCGCGCGACGGTGTCCGGATAGATGCCGGCGTAGCGCAGCGCGATGTTGCCGCCGAGCGAGTGGGCGACCAGCGTCGCCGGCGCCAGGCGCTGCTGGTGGATGAGCTGCGCGAGGTCGTACACGTAGGCGGCCATCTCGTAGTTGCCGTCGCCCGACCACTGGCTGTCGCCGTGACCGCGCAGGTCCGGCGCCACCACGTGCCAGTCGTCGGCAAACGCCTCGGCCACCCAGTCCCAGTTGCGACAGTGATCGCGGCCCCCGTGGAGCAGCACGAGGGGCGGTGCTCCGGCGTTGCCCCAGTCGACGTAGTGCAGCCGCAGGCGCTGGGAAAAGAAGGTGTGCGAGGTGGGACCGGCGTTGCCGTCGGACATGCGCCCACGGTAGCGAGCGCGGCCGCGAGCGTCAACGTCGACCGTCCCCGGCGACCGCGCTACAATGCGCGGCCATGACGACGACGGTCTCCGAGCTCCGCGTCAACGGCGAGCGATTGTGGGACACCATCATGGCCTCCGCGCGCATCGGGCCGGGCCGGACGCCGACCGGATTGCGCCGCCTGGCGTTGACCGACGCCGATCGCGAGATGCGCGATCTCTTTGCACGCTGGTGTCGTGAGGCGGGCTGCGTGGTCACGGTGGACCGCATGGGCAACATGTTCGCGCGGCGTCCCGGCCGTGATGACACGATGCCGCCGGTGCTGGTCGGCAGCCATCTCGACACCCAGATCGCGGGCGGCCGCTACGACGGCATCCTCGGCGTCCTCGCCGCGCTGGAGGTCGTCCGAACGCTGAACGACGCCTCGGTGCAGACGCGGCGGCCCATCGAGATCGTCAACTGGACGAACGAAGAAGGAGCGCGCTTCCAGCCGCCGATGCTCGGCTCGGCTGTGTTCGCCGGCGTCCGCACGCTGGAGTGGGCTCACGCGCGGGCCGATGATGCGGGCCGCACGGTGGGCGAGGAGCTCGCGCGAATCGGCTACGCCGGCGCGGCGGCGGTCGGCGGCCGGCCGGTGGACGCGTACTTCGAGCTGCACATCGAGCAGGGCCCGCTGCTCGACGACAAGGGGGTGCCGGTGGGGGTGGTGGCCGGCACCTACGGTGTCCGCGGGCTGAACATCGAGGTGCGCGGAGAGACGGCGCACTCGGGACCGACGCCCATGGCCGCGCGCCGCAACGCGCTCGTCGGCGCGGCCATGCTCATCGTCGCCGTGAACGACATCGGCTGGTCATACGCGCCGGACGGCAAGGCGACGACCTCGCGCATCGAGGTATGGCCGAACCTGGCCGGCATCCTGCCCGACTATGCGAAGGTCACCGTCGACGTCCGGCATCCGGAGGCGGCCACCGTGGACCGGATGCTCGCCGACGTGAAGCGCGCGATGGCCGACTGCGGGCAGCGCGCCCAGGTGGAGATGGCGATCGTCGAGGCGTGGCAGTTCGGCTCCGAGCGGTTCGACGCCGAGCTGGTGGACCTCATCCGGAACACGGCGGGCCGGCTCGGCACACCGTCGCTGGATCTGCCGAGCCAGGCCGGCCACGACGCGTACTACGTCTCGCGGGTGGCGCCGACCGCGATGATCTTCACGCCATGCGACGGCGGTATCTCGCACAACGAGCGGGAGAGCACGCGGCTGGCGGACGCGCTGCCCGGCGTCAACGTGCTGCTCCAGGCGGTGCTGGCGCGCGCCAACCGCTGACGCGCGAGCGCTGGCTAGAGCCGCTCGCGCTGCTCGACGAGCTTCCAGTACGTGTCCTTGTTGAGGATCTTGTCGCCGCGGAACTCGTAGAGATCGCAGCCCCGGTAGTCGAGCCGCTCGCCGTCGGCGCCGGTGCCGGTGACCATCCATACGGTCACCGCCCGCGATCCCGCGATGAACTGGTCGACGTGATCCCAGCGCATGTCGGTGATGACCTTGAAGCGGTCGGCGAGGACCTTGCGCACGGCCGCCTTGCCGTGCACGCGCCGGCCGACGGGCTCCGGGCCGCGCGCCATCAGGAACGTGCAGTCCTCGGCGAAGAACGACATGATGCGATCGACGTCGCGACTGTTGAATGCGGCATTGATGGCCTTGAGCAGCTCCGGGGTCGGTCCGGCGGCGACCTGTGTCGTCATGAGCGCCTCCTTCGGCGCTCGCAGCCTACACGGCGCGCGGCGCAGCGGACAAGCGGTTGACACGCCGCGGGGAGCCTCCCATACTGCGGCCCCGTGAACAAGACCCACATCAGCCACACCAAGGATCGCGGCCGCGGTATCGATGCGCTGAAGGGCACGAGCGTGCCCGCGGTCTTCTGCGATGTCGTGAAGGTGCAGCTCAAGGAGTGCGTGATGCTGTTCGTGTCGGGCAAGCTCGGCACCAAGCCCGACGGAACGCTGGCCGGCCGGACGATGCGCGAGCAGACGCAGCAGCTGCTGGAGAACATTCGGGAGGCGCTCCGGCACGAGGGCGCGACCATGGACGACATCGTCCGCGTCCGCGTCTACGCCACGCAGGTGGACGCCGCCTCGCTGCGCGACATCCACGAGGTCCGCTCCACGTTCTGGTCGGAGGGAAAGTACCCGGCGAGCACGCTCGTGCGTGTCTCGCAGCTCATCCGCGACGGCGCCCTGATCGAGATCGACGCCGACGCCATCGTGGCCTCCTGAGGCCAGCCGCGGCCGCGTAACGGCCGCGCGCGACCCATGGCGCGCATCCTCGTCACCGGCGCCGCCGGATTCGTCGCGGTCAACATCGCCCGCGCTCTGGCCGCGCGCGGTCATCACGTCGTCGGCTTCGATCATCGCGCCGCCGACGAGGCTGCCCGCGCCCACGCGGGCGCCAGCGTGGGCTGGCTGATCGGCGACGTGCGTGACGGTCCCGCTCTCGCGCGCGCCATCAAGACGCACGCGATCGACGTGCTGGTGCACGCGGCGGCGGTCACCGCCACCACGCCGGAGTGGGAGCGCGAGCGCGCCGCCGACGTCATCGGCGTGAACGTGCTCGGCACGATCGCCGCGCTGGAAGCCGCTCACGCGGCCGGGGTAGGACGCATCATCGTGCTCAGCTCGGCGAGCGCGGTCGGTCGCCGCGATCCGGGCGAGCCGTTCATCCCGGAGGGCGCAGCCGCGGCGCCCGGCGACCTGTACGGCATCTCCAAGCGCGCGCTCGAGATGGTGGCCAACCGGCTGGCCGAGCTGTACGCCGCCCACGTCGTGCTCGTGCGCCTGTCCCAGCCGTATGGACCGCTGGAGCGGCCGACGCCCGACCGCGCGGCGCTGTCGCCCATCACCGACTGGATGACGGCGGCCCACGAGGGGCGATTCCTCACCACCCCGAGCCTCGAGCTCGCCAAGGACTGGATCTACATCGACGACGTCGGCGAGGCGTTCGTCCGGCTCGCGGAGGCCGGCGAGCTGCGGCACACGCTCTACAATCTCGGTCTCGGCGAGAACGTCACCGTGCGCGCGGTGATGGACGAGATCCGTCGCGCGTGGCCCCGCATCGAGGTGAGCGTCATGCCGAACTGGCGGCCGAATCCCAATCTCGCCGAGGATCGTCTGCGGCCGCCGCTCGAGATGACGCGCCTGGCGGCCGACGTCGGCTTCCGTCCTCGCCACACGATCGCCGACGGAATTGCCCGCTACGCGGAGTGGCTGCGCGGCGGGCGCTAGGCGCGCGCGAACAGCCGTCCGAAGCCGTGGATGGGCTCGCGAGCGGCGAGGACGCGCAGTGCCGACCAGATCGTCGCCTGGTTCGAGGTCACGACCGGCTTGCCCGTCCGCCGCTCCAGCGCGTCGATGGCCTCGACGGCGCGCCACGCGGTGCATGAGCACAGCAGCGCGTCGGCGTCCGGCCGGCACGCGCGCGCCGCGAAGTCGACCACCGACTCCGGGGTCTGGTCGTTGATACCCTGGTTGCCCGAAGCCGCCGCCTCCGGATCGCCGTCGACGTTGAGCACCTCGAAGCCGGAGGCCTCGAGATACGCGCGCAGCCGCCGGTTGTTCCAGTCGGGGTACGGCGTCGCCACCGACAGGCGTCGCGCGCCGAGCGTCCGCAGGGCATCGACCACCGAGGGCGTGGTCGCCACCGCCGGCACACCCGCCTCTCGCGCGATCAGCGCCAGCATGTCCCGATCCCAGCCGGGACCCTTGTAGAACGAGCCGGTCGTGCATCCGTAGGCGATCACGTCGACGCGCGCGGTGGCCAGGTAGCGCGCGCCTGACTCGATCTCGTCGTTCATGCGCTTGTAGGCGTCGTCGCCGTTGGCGTCGTTGGTCATCCACAGCCGCTGGCCGTGCACGGTCACGCCGCGCGGCACGACGAGATTGAAGTCCGCCTCGCACGTGGTGTTGGTGGAGGGCACCATCACGCCAATGCGTCGCCGCACGCCGGAAGCCATGCGGGGATTATACGCGCGCGCTCAGTCCTGGAAGCCGACGAGCCGCCAGGCGTCGCCGAGACGGCGCGCCACCTCGGGCTCGCCCTGCCACGAGAGCACCGTGACCCAGCCGAGCAGCGGAAGACGCCCCGTCACCTCGCCGGTCGTGTAAACCCATGCTGCGCCGTCGACGACCTCGACGCGGTCCACCCGGACGCTCGCCCGCAGCGCCTCGTACAGCGAGTACAGCGTGACCAGGTGCTGACGCACGTCGGGCTTGGTGATACCGCCGCTGCGGTAGTTGTCGGCGAGGTACGCGAGCACACCGCCGCTGTCGCGGGCGACGAAACGTCGGCGCGCGTCCTCCACCAGCGCGCGCAGCTCTTCGGTGGTGCTCGCGGAGGCCGGCGTCGCGACGCGCGGCGTGCTGGGGCTGGCGAGCCCGGCCGGCGGCGCCACCAGCACGGCGAGCACGGCGAAGGCAGCGACGGCGAGCGCGGCGGATCGTCTCATGGGGTTCAGTGTACGGCAGCCGCCGAGGCGAGCGATCAGACGACGCGGGCGCGGCGCAGCTGCTCGATGTCGGCCGGCGTGTAGCCGGCCTCGGCGAGGATCTCGTCGGTGTGCTCACCGAGCGTGGGCGGCTCGCGGTCGATGCTCGGGCTGCCGTGGGCCAGGCGGAAGCCCGCGCCCACGAGCCGGAGCCGTCCGTAGCGCGTGTCGACGTCCTGGAGCACGTCCCGTGACTCGAGCTGCGGATGCTTCACGATCTCGTCGATCTTCCACACCGTGGCGCACGGCACGTCGGCGGCCGTGAGGCGCGCCTCCCACGACTTCGGCTCGTCCTTCGCGAGGGCGGCCTCGATGACCTCGCGCAGGGCCGGCTCGTTGTCGGTGCGCGCCCGCCAGTCCTTGAAGCGCGGGTCGTCGAGGGCGTCGGCGCGGCCGATGGTCCGCATCAGGCTCGCGAACTGCTTCTCGGTGAGCACGGCGAGGACGAGGTAGCCGCTGCCGGCGCGGAAGCGGTTGGCGGTCGGCTTGCGGCTCACGGAGCCGTTGCCGATCTGCTTCTGCTCGATCCCGGCCACCGTGTACTCGGACACGGGGCCGGGAATGAACGCCAGCGCGGCGTCGAGCATGGCCACGTCGACGAACTGACCCCGGCCCGTATGCGTGCGCTGGTAGAGCGCGCTGGCGACCGCGAGGGCGGCCGTGACGCCGCCGATGGTGTCGCAGATGGCGAAGCCCGCGCGCATCGGGCCGCCCGACGGCTCGCCGGTGATCGACATGATGCCCGACATCGCCTGCAGCTTGCCGTCGAAGGCGGCCGTCGTCCGTTCGGGGCCCGTGTGGCCGAAGCCGGATACGGAACAGTAGATCAGGCGCGGATTGACGGCGGCGAGCGCGTCGTAGCCGAGCCCGAGCCGGTCCATGACGCCCGGACGGAAGTTCTCCCACACGACGTCGGCGGTCGGCACCAGGCGCTTGACGACCTCCACCGCTGCCGGCTGCCGCAGATCGAGCGTGATGCTGCGCTTGTTCGCGTTGACGGCCAGGAACGACGACGCCATCTTGCGCTCCGCCCACTCCTTGCTGATCAGCAGGTGGCGCGACTCGTCGCCCTCGTGTGATTCGATCTTGACGACGTCGGCACCGAGAAGAGCGAGCTGGTACGTCCCGTAGGGACCGGCGAGATAGCGCGTGAAGTCGAGGATGCGGACGCCCGCGAACGGCTTGCTCATGCCTGCTCGCGCTTGGCCCTGGCCACGGCCTTGATGTCATCGAACTCGCGGCGCCGCTCAGCGATCTGCTCGGGCGTCATGCGATCGAGGTTCGAGAAGTCGAGCTTCCAGGCCGCGTCGTCATGCCAGCGCAGCGACGACTGCACCGTCGTGCGCGCGGCCGGTGCGCTCTCCAGCACCCGCAACGCCAGCTCCAGCGTGAACGCCTGCGACGGCCGGTCGAATGGCCGTCCGGCAGAGTTGCCGAGCGGGAAGTCGCTGAAGAGGAAGCGCGGCACCCCGCAGTACTCGACGATGTCCTTGGCGCAGCCCATGATGACCGTCGGCACGCCGTTCGCCTCCAGGTGTCGCGCGACCAGACTGACCGTCTGGTGGCAGACGGGTCAGGTCGGGACGAGGAGAGCGGCATCGGCGCCATCCTCCCGGCACCGCTCCAGCAGGCTCGGCGCGTCGACCTCCATGGTCACGCGCTGGCTGCGATTCGTGGGGGCGCCGTGCAGCCGCGGCGTGAGCGCGCCCAGGCGGCCGCGCTTGACCGCCTGCTGCAGCTCCGCCAGCGGCAGCCACGTGTTCGGATCCTCGGCCGTCGTGTGCACGCGATCGTAGCCGACGTGCGAGATACGCAGGTCCGGGATGGTCTCGGTGGACTCCGAGTAGACCTTGTAGAACTTGGCGGCGGCGTTGTACGGCGCGCCTGGGCCCTGCTCGCCGGCGCCCGGCTGAAAGGGCGCCGCGGTGGTGATCAGCGCGAGCCGCGCCTCGGCGAGTGGCCGACGCAGCGGCGAAAACGGCACGTCGTCGAAATGCGCCCAGCGATAGGCGCCGTACCCGAGCCGCAGATAGTAGTCGCGCGTGCGCTGCATGTACGGAATCGGCACGTCATGCTCGGCAGCGAACGCCATCGGCGCCTCCTTGTACCAGGCGATGGTACACCAGGCGCCGGAACGGTCAGCTGGCGCGCGAGCGGGCCAGCTCCTGCTCGACGAGCGCCGCGAGATCTTCCAGTGTTCGCCGGTCGGCGTCGCTGAGGTCGCGCGGCCGGTGGTCGCCGAGACACAGCGTCCCGATGCGGTGGGGGCCGATGCGGACCGGATGGCCAGCGTAGAACCGGATACGCGGCTCGCCGGCGACGAGCGGGTTGTCGGCGAAGCGCGGATCGAGCCGGGCGTCCGGGACGACGAACGGGTCGTCGCCGTGAATCGTGTAGGCACAGAACGCCGCCTCCCGCGGCGTCTCGCGAATGTCGATGCCGCTCGTGGACTTGAACCACTGCCGCTCCTCGTCGACGAGGGTCACCAGCGCCATCGGCACGTCGAACACCCGCCGGGCCAGGCGTGTCAGCCGATCGAACCGCTCCTCCGACGGCGTGTCGAGCAGCTGGAGCCGACGCAGCGCCTCCACCCGGTCGGGCTCGTCGACCGGCGCCGGCGCCGACACCCAGCGGCACGCCTGACGCAGCGCCCACGCGCGAATCCGCGTGCGGGCGTACACGAGCGAGAACGGCGCCACCAGCCAGTCGGTGACGCCGGCCTCGGCTCCGCCGGCCCGGTCCGCTTCGGATTCGCGCGCGGCGACCATGACGATCGGCAGGTCGGCCGCGTCGTGCCGGAGCATGCGCGCGAGCTCGAGGCCGTCGTCGCCGCCGAGCCGGCGTCCGAGGAGCAGCAGCGAGGGGGGCGTCACGCGGACGAGGGAGACGGCCTCGTCGGGCGTCTTGGCGATCATCACCGTGAAGCCGTCGACACGCGCCGCATCGGCGAGCCGCTCGCGCAGCGCCGTCTGCGCCACCGCGACCAGGACGGACTGCGCGAGCGCTCGGCACGGCACCGCCGACTCTGCGTCCACGGGCGAGGGCGGGGCGGTCGCGTGCCGCACGGCATGCTGAGCGCCGCGCACGTCGAGCGTCTGTCCCTCCGCGGCTGCGAACAGATCGACGGTCGACGCGGTGCGCCGCGCCGCCGCGACGACAGCGTCGAGGCCGGCGTCGTCGCGGTGCGGGTCGTGGTGGAAGAGCGCGACGCGGCGGACATCGGCGTCACGGGCGAGCGTCGCCACCGAGTCGACCGTGCTGTGCCCCCAGCCGATCTTGCTCGCGTACTCCGCGACGGTGTACTGCGCGTCGTGGATGAGGAGATCCGCTCCGGCGAGGAACTGCGCGTGGCGCCGGTCCTCGCCGGTCAGCTCGCCGGCGAGGCCCTCGGCGAGCGCGCGGCTGTGAGGCTCGTGATCGGTTGCGTACACCAGCGTGGCGCCGTCGGCCTCGAGCCGATAGCCGAGGGTGAGCGCGGGATGATTGAGATAGCGCGTGCTCACGCGGATGTCGCCGATGGCGAACTCGCCCTCCACGAGATCGTGATAGCGGACAGTGGCGGCGAACTGCTCGAGCGTGATCGGGAAATAGGTGTACTGCATCTGTCCGGCGAGCGTCTCGCGGAGCGACTCGCGCAGGCCTCGCGGCGCGTAGACATCCCACTCGTCGCCCGGCGCGAAGAGCGGCGCGAAGAACGGAAAGCCCTGGATGTGATCCCAGTGCGTGTGCGTGATGAGGATGTGGCCGCGCCGCGGCCCCCGCTGCGCCATGAGCGCGTGCCCGAGCGCATGCGCCCCGGTGCCGCAGTCGAGCACCAGCAACAGGCCGGAATCCGAGCGCACTTCCACGCAGGAGGTATTGCCGCCGTAGCGAACGGTGCCCGCACCCGGCTTGGCGATGGAGCCCCGCGTTCCCCAGAACCGAACTCGCATCAAACCCTCCTGAGCGTGCCAGAGAGAGATGCCACAAGTCGGGCGTGTGCGAAAGGCCCTGGGGAAGGCGCCTCGTCGTCGCGTATGATGGCGCCTCACCGGTGGAGGTGAGGCATGGCAAACGTGCAGCTGGCGCGGGTGGCGCGCCCGGAGGGCGCGGCGTGGGGCATCGTCGCCGACGACCACATCGAGCTCGTGGCCACGGATGCGGGGACGAACGGCGGCTTCTTCGCGTCGCTTTTGCAGCTTCCGCGCCCTGCCCGCGCGCTGGCCGAGCGTCGCCGCGGGGCGCCGTCGCTGAAGCTCGCGGACGTCGTCGCGGCGCCGGTCGGCGGCAACGCGCCGCATCTGCTGCCCCCGCTGGACCTGCAAGAAGTCTGGGCGGCGGGGGTGACGTACGAGCGCAGTCGCGTGGCGCGCATGGAGGAGACCGCGGGCGCCGAGACGTTCTACGACAAGGTCTACACGGCCGAGCGCCCCGAGCTGTTCTTCAAGGGCGCCGCTTCGCGGGTGAGCGGACACAACGGGCCGATCCGCATCCGCCGCGACGCCACCTGGAACGTGCCGGAGCCCGAGATCGCGGTCCTGGTCACCGCGCACGGCGAGGTCGCCGGCTACTGCATCGGCAACGACGTCAGCTCACGCGACATCGAAGGCGAGAACCCGCTCTATCTCCCGCAAGCGAAGATCTACCGGCAGTCGTGCGCGCTCGGCCCGGTGGTGTGGCTGACCGACGAGGAGTCGGCACCGGTGTTCGACATCGCCATCAGCATCCAGCGTCGCGGCGCCGTCGTCTACGACGGCAAGATCTCGACCTCGTCGATGCGCCGGTCGTTCGCCGACCTTGCCGGCTGGCTCGTGCGCGACAACGTGTTTCCCGCCGGCGCCTACCTCCTCACCGGGACCGGGCTCGTGCCCGAGTCGGGATTCACGCTGAGCGTCGACGATCGCGTGTCGATCACCGTGCCCCGGCTGGGCACGCTGGCCAACCACGTCGTCCAGGACCCATGAACGCGCACGGGCACCTGCCCAAGGCCGATCCGGCCGAGCTGGCTCCGGAGCTGCGCCGGCGGCTCGAGGTGTGGTTCGACAAGGCCTACCGCGACGACAACCTGTTCCTCACGCTGGCGCGCGAGCCGGCGGTGCTCGACCTGTTCCTGGGCTGGGTATCGCTGATCTACACGGAGCGCGCGCGCCTGGAGCCCAAGGTCGTGGAGCTGTGCCGCATCCGGCTCGCCGCCCGCAACGCCTGCGTGCACTGAAGCCTCGCGCGTAGCGCATCGTTGATGCGCAACGGGCTGACGGGGGCGGAGGTCGATGCAGCGCTCGGCGATCTCGACGCCGCCACGGCCCTGCCGCCGGCGACGGTGACCGCCTTGCGCCTGGCCGACCGGCTCACGGAGCCGGCGCCGCGCGTCGATCGCGAGTTCTACGCGGAGCTGCGGCGGCACTTCGACGAAGGCCAGATCCTGGCCCTCGGTGCCGCGCTGTCGGTCGCCTCGGGCTGGCAGCGTTTCATCGAGGCCTTCGGGATCCGCCCTGACGGCTGGACGGAGGCGACCCCGGTGCCCGGGCGCCCGACCTAGCTCGCCGCGGCGGCGACCACGGCCTTGTCGGCGAGACGGTGCGACCGACGACGCCGACGCTGCCACCGATAGAACGCGTACAGGGCCGCCTTGCCGAACGGCGTATCGACCGAGACGACGGCGCCGGCCGTCGTCATGAACAGAGCCGCGATGATCCCGGGCAGCAGCATGACCGATTCTCCTCTTCCATTGAGACGCGTCGATCGAACAAGCAGGTGCGCATCGCAACCATGGTGCCAGTCCCAGGTCGGTGGTAAGGCGCCGGAACGCATCGCATTGAAATAACAACAGACCGATCGAGGCACGGAAAAACCTCGGGCGAGCGGCGAAGTGCCCGGGAGCCAACCGGCGCAACGCCCGAAGCGCCGGCCCGCGGCTCGCCGGTATATACTCCGGCGCGCCATGAGCCTCGCGCATCCGCGCCGCCGGCCGATGCTCGTGCGCGTCGTCCGGGCTCGCGTGCGGCTGTTCGTTTCTGCCGGCGTCGCCGTCGGCGTGGCCATCCTCCTCATGGCGCTGACGGACTGGCGGGGCTTCACACGGAGCCTGGCGGCCTGGGACGTCGGTGTTGCGCTCTACCTGATCCTGGCCCTCTCCGCGATGGCCCGCTCGGGTGTTGCCGCCATCCGCGTCAATGCGGCGGCGCAGGACGAGGGGCAGCTCGCGATCCTGCTGCTCACGGTCACGGCGGCGCTGGCGAGCCTGGCCGCCATCTTCGCCGAGCTCGGCGTCGGCGCGGTCGGCACCGCCGCGCGGCGGCCGGCCACCGTCGCCTTCGCGGCGCTGACCATCTTCCTGTCGTGGACGTTCATCCACATGATCTTCGCGCTGCACTACGCGCACGAGTTCTACGACGCGCACACGCCCGGCGGCATGGCGTTCCCGGGTGACAGCACGGAGCCGGACTACTGGGACTTCGTGTATTTCTCCTTCGTGATCGGCATGACCTCCCAGGTCTCGGACGTCGCGGTGACGAGTAAGCCGATCCGGCGGATGGTGGCTGCCCACGCGGTCCTGGCCTTCATCTTCAACGTCGCGCTGCTCGCGCTCAGCATCAATCTCGCCGCGCAGGCGTTCTGACCCCCGGTGCTCTACGCTCGATGTGCAACCGCTTGCTCACTGGCGCTCGGCGATTCGCTCCCGTAGACTCGCTGGCACGGAGGTGTGTGATGAAGCGACCCTTGGTGGTCCTGATCCTGTGCTGTGCCACCGCGGTGACCGTGTCGGCGTGCGCCACGAAGAAGTTCGTGCGTGAGCAGGTCGGCATGACCGAGACCGCGCTCGGCCAGCGTGCCGATACGCAGCAGAACGAGCTGCGCCAGACGGCCGAGCGCACCAGCGCCAACGCGCAGGCCATCGATGCGGCCACGCAGCGGTTACAGACGGTCGACTCCCGCGTCGGCGAGGTCAGCGCGCTGGCTCGCGACGCGCGCGAGGAGGCGAGCGCCGTCAACCAAAAGTTCGCAAACCGCAACAAGTACGCGACGCTCGAGAAGAAGTCCGTCTACTTCGACTTCAACAAGGCGAGTCTCCGCGACGAGGGTATGACGGAGCTCGAGGACGTGGCGAAGGCCCTCAAGGCCGATCCCAACGCGGTCGTCGAGCTGCAGGGCTACGCCGATCCGCGCGGCAACGACGACTACAACTACCGCCTCACGCGTGACCGCGTCGACGCCGTCGTGCGGTACCTCGTGCAGCGACACGGCATCGAGCTGCACCGGGTGTCCGCGGTCGGCATGGGCAAGGCGCCGCTCGACAACGGCGCCCGCAAGGATCGCGACACGCTGGCCAAGAGCCGCCGCGTCGACATCGTCCTGCTCGCGCCGCAGAGCTGACGGAGCACCGGCCCGCGCGCTTGACCGAGTGCGGCAGGATGGCTAGGCTGCCGGCATGATCGTCAAGGGCGCGTGGCCGGACGTCAGCATCCCCGAGGTGCCGATCACGGAGTACGTGCTGCGCCACGCGGCGCGGCTGCGTGACAAGCCGGCCATGATCGACGGCCCGAGCGGACGCACGCTCACCTACGGCCAGCTCGAGGACAGCATCCGTCGGGTGGCGACCGCCCTGTCGCGGCGCGGATTCCGCAAGGGCGATGTCTTCGCGATCTACAGCCCGAACCTGCCGGAATACGCGGTGATCTTCAACGCGGTGGCCAGCCTCGGCGGCGTGAACACGACCGTCAATCCGCTGTACACGGCCGGCGAGCTGGCCAACCAGCTGAAGGACTCCGGCGCGCGCTTCCTGATCACCGTGCCGGCGTTCCTCGACAAGGCGCGCGAGGCCGCGGCCGCCGTCGGCCTCACCGAGGTGTACGTGTTCGGCTCCGCGGAGGGCGCACGACCGTTTGCCGAGCTGCTGGAGGCGCCGCCGACGCCGCCCGTGGTGCGGATCGATCCCCGGCGTGACGTGGTGGCGCTGCCGTACTCGAGCGGCACCACCGGGTTGCCCAAGGGCGTCATGCTGACGCACTACAACCTCGTCGCCAACCTGAGCCAGTGCGAGGGCGCGCGGGACTTCGACGGCTTCAAGGAGTCCGACGTCATCATCGCCGTGCTGCCGTTCTTCCACATCTACGGCCTCGTGGTGATCATGAAGCTCGGTCTTTGCCAGGGCGGCACGATCCTCAGCATGCCCCGCTTCGACTTCGCCGAGTTCCTGGCCGCGATGCAGAAGTACCGGGTGAGCATCGCGCCGCTGGTGCCGCCCATCGTGCTCGGCATGGTCAAGAGCCCGGCTGTCCGCCGGGAGGACCTCGCCAGCGTGCGTCTCGTCTTCTCGGGCGCAGCGCCGCTGGGCGAAGACATCGCCCGCGCGCTCAGCACGAAGCTCGGCTGCCCCGTCGTGCAGGGCTACGGGATGACGGAAGCCAGCCCCGTCACGCACCTGAGCCCGACGAAGAACGCCCCGTTCCGGCCGGGCTCGATCGGCCTCGTGGTGCCGAACACGGAGGTGAAGCTGGTGGCCATCGACGGCGCCGGCGAGGTCGGCCGCGGCGAGGAAGGCGAGCTCTGGATCCGCGGGCCGCAGATCATGAAGGGCTATCTGAACCAGCCCGAGGAGACGGCGGCCGCCATCGATCCGGAAGGCTGGTACCACACCGGCGACGTCGGGTACGTGGACGACCAGGGCTGGTTCTACATCGTCGACCGCACCAAGGAGCTCATCAAGTACAAGGGCATGCAGGTGGCACCGGCCGAGCTGGAGGCGCTGCTGCTCACCCACCCGGCCGTGCTCGACGCCGCCGTCATCCGCAAGGCCGACGAGGAAGCGGGCGAGGTGCCCAAGGCGTTCGTCGTCCTGAAGGCCGACGCCGAGTCGCGCGCGATCACCGCCGAGGCGGTCATGGCGTTCGTTGCCGAGCGGGTGGCGCCGCACAAGCGCATCCGTCATCTGGAGTTCACGGACCAGATCCCGAAGTCGGCGTCCGGCAAGATCCTGCGGCGTCTGCTCGTGCAGAAGGAGACGGCGGCGGCGCGGCGGTGAAGCGCCTGCTCCATCCCTTCGTTCTGGTCGTCACCGCCATCCTGGTCGTCGGCTACGCGTACCTCGCGTGGCGACTCACGGCGACGCCGCTCGCCCGGATCGCGCTGGCACTGCCGTTCGCGTTGATCTGGACGGTGCCGGTCGTCTACTGGATGGGCGATCGCGAGCACGTCGGCGCCGTGCACGAGATCGTCCACGCGAGCAGTTACCTCTGCATGGGCTGGCTGAACTTCGTGTTGGTGCTGACGGTGGCCCGCGACGCGCTGCTGCTCCTCACCGCGCTGCCGGTGTCGGCCGCGGCGGCGCACGCGGCCCTCCGGGATGACGGCGTCGGCTGGGTGCTGGTCGGTTCCGTGATCGCGCTTGCGCTCGGGGTCCTCACCGCGCGGCGGGGTCCGCACGTCCGCCGCGTCGACATCCGCGTCGACGGCCTGGCGCCCGATCTCGATGGGCTGCGCATCGCGCAGATCAGTGACCTGCACGTCGGGCCCACGATCGGGTCCGCCTACGTGCAGCGCGTCGTCGACATGACCCGCGCGCTGGCGCCCGATCTGGTCGCGCTCACCGGCGACATCGTCGATGGCTCCGTTCCGCGCCTGGCCCCGCACGTGGCGCCGCTGGGAGCGCTGGCCGGCGATCGCGCGTTCCTCGTGCTCGGCAACCACGATTACTACGCAGGCGCCGAGCGCTGGACCGCGCACTTCGAGACGATGGGATTTCGCGTGCTGCGCAACTCGCACGTCACCATCGCGCGCGGTGCGGCGCGCCTGCTGATCGGCGGCGTGATCGACTTCGCCGCGCGGATGCGGGACGCCTCCGCACGCCCGCGGCCGGACCTCGCGCGCGACGCGGCGCCGGCCGCCTACCGGGTCCTGCTCGCGCACAACCCGAAGATCGCCCCGCAGGCCGAGGAGGCGGGGTTCGACCTGCAGCTGTCGGGGCACACGCACGCCGGGCAGTTCTTCCCGTGGACGCTGGCCGTGCGCCTGATCCATGCGCCACACGCGGCCGGCCTGTCACGGCGCGGCCGCATGTGGGTCTACGTCAGCGCCGGCACCGGGACATGGGGACCGCCCGTGCGCTTCGGCACCACGCCGGAGCTGACGCTGCTGCGACTGGTCGCGACCTGAGGCGACGCGCTACGAGGCGGCGGCGCGCCGTGAGGGAGGCGGCGCGGCCACGCGCGCCGGCGGCTTGATGGCGCCGAGTCGCCGGTGATCCCAGTTCGGACAGCCGACGGCGTGGGCCACCACGATCGACGTGAGATCGTCGTTGCAGCGAGGGCAGGCGAGCCCGCGCTCGGTGCGCACGACCCAGCCGAGACGGTACGTCTCCTGACAGCGCTCGCACGGGACCGCGTGCTGGCTGCAGTAGAGGAACAGGATCGCGCGCGCATCGATATCCAGCACGTCGACGTGCTCGATCTCGCGCGGCACGATGATCCACCGGCCCGCCGCCAGCGCCGAGCTGCGGTCGCCGGGCGCCCGCCGCTCTTCGCGCGGGCTCGCCGCCGGCGCTGCGTCCAGGCGGCTCCCCGGCTCGGACGCGCGGCGGTCGAGCACCACGCGAATGCCCGAGCCGTCGAGCGCTTGCTGGAGACGACGGCACGCCGCCAGTTCGGCGCGAGGTACGACGACCAGGAGCGACGGTGAGGGTTGTGGGTTCATGGGGTCCTCCGTTTCCACATCCAGACTACGAACTCGGTGCGCGCGCGACGCTGCTTTTTTCGCGGCCGTCGACGACGTGCCGAAGGGGCACGTGGCGACCGCCCGCTGCCCAGCCGTTGTTCACATGTCTCTCATCGTGCCATGCGGCGCCGATCGCTGTACGATGCGCGCGATGACCAGCCCCGCGCCGCGCAGTCGGACGCTTGGCGATCTGCTCGACGAGATCGCGCAGACCCGGGCCGACGCCGATGCGGTGATCTATGCCGGCGAGCGGCTCACCTGGGCCGCCCTTCGCGCGCGCGTCGACGCCCTCGCGCGCGCGCTGCTGGCGGCCGGCGTGCGTCGCGGCGACCGCGTCGCCGTGCTGCTTCCGAACCGTCCCGAGTGGCTCGTGGCGGCGTTCGCCAGCGCCAGGATCGGCGCGGTCACCGTCGGCGTGAGCACGTTTTCGGCGCCGCCCGAGATCGCGTGGACGATCGCGCATTGCCGTCCGGCGGCGATCGTGACCATGGAGAGCTTCCGCGGACGCAGCTACCTGGCGCCGCTCTACGCGGCGTGTCCCGAGCTCGCGGCATCGACGCCGGGCGCGCTGCGCAGCGAGACGCTGCCCGAGCTGCGCGCGGTCATCGCCATCGACGCCCGCCGCCACGATGGCGTGGCGCGGCTCGATGACTTCATGACGCGCGCCTCCGAGGCGCCCGCCCGGGCGCTCGCGGACGCGCAGCGCGCCGTCACCGCGCCCGACCCGTGCTTCATCCTCTACACGTCGGGCTCGACGGCCACGCCCAAGGGCGTGGTGCTGCATCACGGCAGCCTCGTCGACAACGGCTTCGGCATCGGCGAGCGGATGCGGCTGACCGGCGCCGATCGCGTGTGGCTGGCGGTGCCGCTGTTCTGGTCCTTCGGCTCCGCCAACGCGCTGCCCGCGCTGCTGACGCACGGCGGTTCGCTCGTGCTCCAGGATGCGTTCGAGCCGGGCGAGGCGCTGGCGCTGCTGGATGAGGCGCGCTGCACCGTGTACTACGGCATGCCGAACATGGCGCGCGCGATGCTCGAGCATCCCGACCGTCGGCGCCGCGCGCTGGCCACGATGCGCACGGGGCTCACGATCGGCCTGCCCGAGGATTTCGAGATGACGATGGACGCGGTGGCGGCGCGTGAGCTGTGCAACGTCTACGGCTCCACCGAGACCTACGGCAACTGCGCGGTGACCGACGCACACGACGACGTCACGCTCCGGCGCGAGAGCCAGGGCCGTCCGCTGCCCGGGATGACGATCCGCGTGGTCGAGCCCGAGACGGGCCGGCCGTTGCCCGCCGGCGAGGTGGGGGAGTTTCGCGTGAAGGGCCATGTGACGTCCGGCTACTACAACGACGCCGAGCAGACGCGCGCCGCGTTCGACGCCGAGGGCTTCTTCGTCACCGGCGACCGGGGGCTGATCGGCGACGACGGGCGCGTGCGGTTCCGCGGACGGCTCAAGGAGATGATCAAGACGGGCGGCATCAACGTGGCGCCGCTGGAGGTCGAGGCCGTGCTGCTCGCCCACGTCGCCGTCAAGCAGGCGTACGTGGTCGGTGTGCCCGACCGCGTGCGCGGCGAGGTCGTGGTGGCTGCCGTCGAGTTGCACGACGGCGCGCCCGTGTCGGCGGAGGCGCTGGCCGCCCACTGCCGGCAGCGCCTGGCCGGCTACAAGGTGCCGGCACGCTTCGTGTTCCGGAAGGCCGACGAGTTTCCTCGCACGCCGACAGGCAAGGTGCAGAAGCCCCGGCTGCGTGACGAGCTCGCCTGAGCTCCCAGCGACAACGGCGCGGCGTTGACAGCGCGGCGCCGAGGCTGCTACACCCGGTCGGGATGTCGAGCCCTCCCCGAGTCGTCATGGACCCCGGCCAGACGTACCGCCGTCTCGTACCGGTCGATCACCTGGCATCGCGCGTGACGCCGACCGACGACGTCTACGTCATCGCCCACATGGGGATCGCCCGCGTGGACGTCGCGGCGTGGCGGCTGCGCGTCGACGGCCTCGTGGAGCGCCCGCTGGAGCTCGACTACGCCATGCTGACGCAGCTGCCGGCCACGGAGGTGACCGCCGTGCTCGAGTGCTTCGGCAACCCGGTCGAGCCGGACGTGGCGACGCGGCGGGTCGGCAACGTGGTCTGGCGGGGTGTGCGCCTCGGCGAGCTGCTCGAGCGCGCAGGCGTGAGCGCCGAAGCGCGCTACGTGTGTCCGGAGGGCCTGGACTCCGGGACGTTTGCGGGCGTCCACAGCGAGCGCTACGTCAAGGACTTGCCGCTGGCGCGCGCACTGGACGCCGACGTGCTGGTGGCGTGGGCGATGAACGGCGCGCCGCTGTCGCCGGAGCACGGCTTTCCGGCGCGCGTGTTCGTGCCCGGCTACTTCGGCACCAACGCGGTGAAGTGGCTCTGCCGGCTGACCCTCGCTGCCGAGCGTCCGGAGAGCCTCTTCACCACCCGGCTCTACAACCGCCGCGTCGACGGCGAGAGCCGTCCGGTGCGCGAGCTCGACGTCCACGCCGTCATCGTCGCGCCGGCCGACGGCGCCACGCTGCGGCCCGGGCGCCACACGATCACCGGCTGGGCGTGGAGCGCCTGGCCCGTGCGCGCGGTGGAGGTCAGCACCGACGATGGCGCGCGGTGGCAGGACGCGGAGGTGACGCCGCGCGGCGCCGACCATCAGTGGCAGCGGTTCACGTACGCCTGGAACGTCGCGACGCCCGGCCGCTACGCCGTGCACGCCCGCGCCGCGGATGCGCGCGGACGCGTGCAGCCGGCGGCCGGCCGCAATCGCACCCACAGCATCAGCGTCGCCGTGGCCTGAGCCCGGCGAGGGGAGCCCCCATGGCGAGCGAGCTTCATCGACGAGACTTTCTGGCCGGACTCGGCATCACCCTGGGCGGCGCGGCCCTCGGCGTCGCGGGTGACGTCGCGGTCGCCGGCGTGGCCGAGGCGCAGGATGCGGCGAAGGGCCGGATCCCGGAGATGCCGGTGAAGTTCGGGCACATCACGATCCAGTCCGGGCCCGGGGCGATCCTGGGGCTGCCATCGCTCAAGGGCCACACGCTCGCGGCCGAGGAGATCAACGCGGCGGGCGGCCTGCTCGGCAAGCGGAGGATCGACACGCTCACGGCCGACGAGGCGGCGGGGCCCGAAGCGACCGTGAAGGAAGTCAAGCGCATGAAGCTCGTCGAGAAGATCGACTACTTCTCCGGCGTGATCGCCGCGCACAATCAGCTCGCGGTGGGGCCCGTGGTCGAGGAGCTGAAGCTCCTGACCATCATGACCGAGGGCTGCATCGACAAGCTGTTCGAGGTCGAGGTCCCGAACCCGCGATACCTGTTCGGGATGACGAACATCCTGTCGGCCGACGGCGTCACCACCGCGCTGGCGATCGCGAAGGCGTGGCCCGACGTGAAGCGCATCGCGGTGGTGAACCCGGACTACGCGTTCGGCCGCTGGTTCCAGCTCCACTTCGACGCCGCGCGCGAGAAGCTCCTGCCCGCCTCCGAGATCGTGTCGGAGGTCTGGGCGCCGTTTCCGAACACCATCGACTTCACCTCGCACATCACGAAGACGCTGAGCGCCCGGCCCGACCTCGTCGTCACGTCGATGTGGGGCGGCATGTACGTGTCGTTCTACAAGCAGGCGCTGCGACAGGGACTGTTCAACCACGCCCGCCTGGCCGGCAACATCAACTTCGGCGTGGTGCCGCAGGCGATCGGCAAGGACCATCCGGAAGGCGCGCTCGCCGGCGTGCATTCCAACTACCATTTCGCCTACGCGCCCGCGGCCCACTCGGCCGCCAACCGGCGGTTCGTCGCCGCCTACCAGAAGCGGTGGAACGAGTACCCGAGCTATGCGGCCGAGGCCGCGTACACGGGGCTCTATCTCTTCAAGACGGCGGTGGAGAAAGCCAACCGTGAGGTCGGCGGCTGGCCCGAGGACGACGCGATCATCAAGCAGCTGGAGGGGCTCAGCATCGAGGCGCCGGCCGGCCTCGTCACCGTGCGCAAGGAGGACCACCGCGCCTACAAGGACGTCAAGGTCGGGTTCAGCAAGAACCTGCCCGACTACCCGTTCCCGGTCTGGGACCCGGAGCGGATCATGACCATTCCGGTGAGCACCATGACCGCGCCACCGACCTGGCCGAAGCCGGGCAAGGGGCACAACGATCCCTCGGCGACGGTGAACTGGATCAAGACGACGTGGAAGAAGGCAGGCGCGTGATGGCCGCGGTGAAGGTCGCGGCGGCTCACGTCGCCCCCGTGTTCCTCGATCGCGAGAAGACGGTGGCCAAGGCGTGCGCGCTCGTCGAGGAGGCCGCGCGCCACGGCGCCGCGCTCGTCGCGTTCCCCGAGACGTACGTGCCCGCCTTCCCCCTGTGGTCCGCGGTGGTGGCGCCGATCCACAACCACGACTGGTTCAAGCGCCTGGCCGCCAACAGCGTGCGCTGCCCGGGTCCCGAGCTCGACCGCATCGCGGCCGCGGCGCGGCGCCACGGTATCGTCGTGTCGGTCGGCTTCAACGAGGGAACCGCCGACAGCGTCGGCTGCATCTGGAACAGCAACGTCCTCATCGGCGAGGACGGCGCCATCCTGAACCACCACCGCAAGCTGGTGCCCACGTTCTGGGAGAAGCTGACGTGGGCCAACGGCGACGGCGCCGGCCTGCGCGTGTGCCCGACGCGGCTCGGCCGCATCGGCGTGCTGATCTGTGGCGAGAACACCAACCCGCTCGCCCGCTACACGCTGATGGCGCAGGGCGAGCAGATCCACGTGTCGACCTATCCGCCCGTGTGGCCGACGCGCGACCCACGCGGCGGCGGCAACTACGACCTCGCCTCGGCCATCCGCATCCGTGCCGGCGCGCACTCGTTCGAGGCCAAGGCGTTCAACATCGTCGCGTCGGGCTTCCTCGACGCCGCCATGCGCGAGGAGCTCGCGACGCTGGGGCCAGAGGCGGTGCGCGTGCTGGAGCAGAGCCCGCGCGCGGTGTCGGTGGTCATCGGGCCGAGTGGCGAGCCCGTGAGTGAGGTGCTCGGCGATCACGAAGGGCTGCTCTACGCGACGATCGACACGAGCGCGTGCGTGGAGCCCAAGCAGTTCCACGACGTGGTCGGCTACTACAACCGGTTCGACGTGTTCCACCTGACCGTCGATCGCACGCGGCAGCGGCCGGTGGCGTTCCGGGCGACCGACGGCGCGCCGCGGCCGGCGGAGCTCGACGTCGCCGACGAGCCCGCGCCGCCGGCCTGAGCGCCGCGCGCTCCGTCTGGTCCGTCAGGTGCCGAGGTACGCGTGCTGCACGCGCGGGTCGGCTAGCAGCGTGTCGCGCTCACCGACCAGCACCACGCGCCCGGTCTCGAGCACGTAGCCGCGATCGCACAGCTCGAGCGCTTCGACCACGCGCTGCTCGACGAGCAGGATGGTGAGTCTGCGCGCGCGGCGGATGGCCGCGATCGCCTCGAAGATCAGCTCCACCACGCGCGGCCCGAGCCCCTGCGACGGCTCGTCGAGCAGCAGCAGATCCGGCCGAGCCATCAGCGCGCGGCCGATGGCGAGCATCTGCTGCTCGCCGCCCGACAGCGAGCCCGCGAGCTGCGTACGCCGCTCTCGGAGCACCGGGAAGAGCGCATAGACGACGTCGAGGCTCTCGGCCCGCTGCGGGCGCGCCGCCGGGCGGAAGGAGCCCATCTCGAGATTTTCCAGCACGCTCATCGAGGGAAACACGCGGCGCCCCTCCGGCACGTGGGCGATGCCGAGCCGCGCGCGGGCGTGCGCGCGAAGCGCGCCGATGTCGGCGCCGCGGTACTCGATGCGCCCGGCCGCCGGCGCGACGCCGCCGCCGATCGCCCGCAGCAGCGTCGTCTTGCCAGCGCCGTTCGGCCCGACGATGGTGACGAACTCGCCCTCGCCGACGGCGAGCGACGCGTCGACGATCGCGTGGAGCCCACCGTACGAGACGCTAAGCCCGGAGACCGTCAGCATGGCGAAGCCAGCGCTTGCCGAGGTAGGCCTCGATCACGGTGGGGTCGCGCACGACGTCGTTCGGCGCGCCCTCCGCGATGCGGCGGCCGTGATCGAGCACGACGAGCCGATCGACCAGCGGCACCACCGCGTACATCGTGTGCTCGATGATGACGACAGTCACGCCGGACTCGCGCAGTCGTCGGACGAGCGCGGCCATCGTCTCGACGCCGTCGCGGGAGAGCCCGGCCAGCGGCTCGTCCAGCAGGATGAGCTCCGGGACGCTGGCCAGGCAGCGGGCCAGCTCCATCAGCCGCAGGTCCAGCGTGGTGAGGCCGGACGGAACGTCGTCGGCGCGCGACGTGAGCCCGACCGTCTCCAGCGCCGCGAGCGCGCGCTCGCGCGCGGCGGCGGTCGCCCGCTCGTGCGCGAAGGCGCCGACCATCACGTTGTCGAGGACGGTGAGCTGAGGAAACGTCCGGACGACCTGGAACGTGCGGCCGATGCCGCGACGGCAGACGGCGCTCGGCCGCAGGCCGACGATGCTCTCGCCACGGTACCGCACGTCGCCCGCGTCGGGTCCGAGGAAGCCGTTGAGCACGTTGAAGAGCGTCGTCTTGCCGGCGCCGTTCGGGCCGATGACGCCGAGAACCTCGCCTGTGCGCACGGTGAAGCTCACGTCGTCGAGCGCGTGCAGACCGAGGAACGCGCGCGACACACCGGCCACCTCGAGCAGCGTGCCGCCCGGCGCGGCCGACGCGCGGCCGGGCGGCGCCGCGACGGCGTGCGGCTTCGCCATCGCGGGCGCGCGCTCGCCGACGGGCCGCCGCCGGCGGAGCGCGTGCAGGCGCCAGTAGATGCCCTCGGGGGCGAACAGCGTGACGACGACCAGCGCGGCGCCGTACACGACGCCCTGGATGCCGGGCAGCCGGTCGCCGACGGTGGCGTCCAGCGTCTCGCTCAGCGGCACCATGATCACGGCGCCGATGAGCGGCCCCCATTTGCTGCCGATGCCGCCGACGAGGCAGACGACGAGCGTCTGGACGATGACGAGGACGCCGAAGACGGCCTCCGGCGTGACGACGAACAGGATCGCGTGCGCGTAGATGGCGCCGATCACGGCGGCGGGCGCGGCGCTGAGCATGTAGGCGAGCATCTTGGCGCGGAACGTGTCGACGCCGGCGGCCTCGGCCGCCTGCTCGTTGGCGCGCAGCGCGCGCAGCGCGTAGCCGAGTCGCGAGCCCTCGATCCAGTCCGACAGCAGCAGGGTGCCGGCGAGCGCGGCCAGCGCGAGCAGGTCGTAGACGCGCGGATCCCCGAACTGCATGAACGCGGCCGGGCGGTCGCGCACCATGGGTATCGACACTTCCTGGTAGCCGAGGTAGTCCATCACGATGCGGAAGATGAGCGGATAGGCGAGCGTGGCGAGCGCGAAGTAGATTCCCGCCAGGCGGAAGGTCGGCAGCCCGATGAGGACGGCGGCCAGCACCGCCGCCAGCGCGCCCACGAGCATGCCGAGCCACGGGCTGAGCCGTGCGGTGACGACGAGCAGCACCGTGACGTACGCCCCGATCCCGAAGAACGCCTGATGGCCGAACGACGTCTGGCCCGCATAGCCGCTGATGATGTTCCAGGCGAGGCCCATGGTGGCCCACACGAGGACCAGCGTGAAGATGCGGTGGTGGTAACGCTCGCCGAGGGCGAAGGCAACGGCCACGCCGAGCAGCACCACCAGCGCCATCGGCAGCAGCCGCCGCATCACACGGCGCGCAGTCGCCGGCCGAACAGCCCTTGCGGTCTCAGGTAGAGCACCAGCAGGAAGGTGACGAACACGCCGACGTTCTGCAGCTGGAACGGCAGCACGAGCAGCGTGAGCGACTGCACGAGCCCGATGAGCAGTCCGCCCGCGAACGCGCCGGGGATGGAGCCGAGCCCGCCCAGCACGACCGCGACGAACATCAGCACGATGAAGTTCACGGCCACCGTCGGCTCGATCGGATGGTACGTCGCGAGCAGGCCGCCGGCGGCGGCGACGAGGGCGATGCCGACGCCGAAGGCGAGGCCGTGCATGGCGCGGACATCGATGCCCTGGTAGGCAGCCGCCTCCGGATCGTCAGCGGCGGCGCGCAGCGCCTTGCCGAGATCTGTGCGCGTGAGGAAGACGTACACGCCGGCGGCCAGCACCAGCGCCATGGCGAACGCGTACGAGCGCGCCTGGTTCAGCAGCAGGCCGCCCACGGCGAAGGCGTGCGTGGCGTACGCGGTCCGGATGCCGCGCGGCATCGGCGTCAGCAGCATGGTGGCGCCGTTGGTGACGATGAGCGACAGCCCGAGGGTGAGGATCAGCTGCGCGTCCATCAGCCGCTGGGCGTCGCCGCCACCGGTGACGTGAACCAGCAGCGTCCGGTGCACGAGCACGCCGAGCAGGAAGAACGGCGGGATCACGACGAGCGCGCCGAGGAGCGGATCGACGCCGGCCAGGGCCAGGAAGTACGTGACGTACATCCCGAGCATCATGAAATCGCCCTGAGCGAAGTTGACCACGCGCATGACGCCGAAGATCAGCGCCAGCCCGATGCTCATGAGCGCGTAGACGCCGCCCACGAGCAGGCCCGTCACGACGTACTGCGCGAGATCGGCCGCCGCCACCCGCCGCTACTTGGCGCCGTGCCAGTTGGGCTTGCGCGTCGCGTACTCCGCCGGCACCACCGTGAACGGCTCGCCGTTCTGCCACTGCACGATGATCGGCGCCGCCCCGATGCGCCGGCCGCGCTCGTCGTACTTGATGCGCCCGGGCGCCAGGGTGGTGGCGGCGGGTCCCGTTCGCAGATCGAGCTTGGCCACCGCGTCGCGGATGGCCCGGGGATCGGCGGACTTCGCCATCTCCGCCGCTTCCTTGATGATCCAGACGTGCGCGTACGCCATGAGCGGATCCTGCGTCATGAACGGCTCGCCCGTGCGCTCGGTGAAGCGCTTGACCAGCTCCTCCTGACCCTTCAGCGGGTGCGCGGCGACCACCGACATGATGTTGTCGAGCAGCTCCTTGCCGACGGTCTTGACGTACTCGGGCGTGACCAGCCAGGCGCCGACGCCCTGGATCGGCACCTTGACGCCGAACTCCTTCACTTTCTGCAGCACCTGGATCGAGTCCGGGAAGTTGGTGGCGCCGTAGAAGACGATGTCGGGCTGCGTTCCGCGAAGCTTCTGCACGATGGCGGTGGCGTCGGCGAGCGGCGGCGTCCACACCTCGTCCACGACGATCTCGATGCCCTTGGCCTTGAGCAGCTTCTCGCGCAGCGGCTTGAAGAAGAACACGGTGGCCGCGGTGTTGTCGCCGACGATGGCGGCCTTCCGGATCGGCTGGTTGTTGCGCTTCGCGAGGTCGACCACGAGGTCCAGCGCCTGCTCGGCCTGCACGGAGGACACGGGGCTCGTCTGGAACGTGTACTTGAAGCCGCGCTCCGTGATCGAGTCCGCGTAGGAGAGCGTGAACCACGGCACCTCGAGGCGCTCGGCGACCTCGGTCACGCCGAGCGTGAACGAGCTGAGCCAGGCGCCGATGCCGGCGCTGATCTTCTCGCGCGTCAGCGCGCGCTGGGCCGCGCTCACGGCCTTCTCCACGCTATCGCCGGCGTCCGCCTCGCGCAGCACCAGCTTGGCGCCGCCGAGGGCCTTGATCCCGCCCTGCGCGTTGATCTCGGCGATCGCCATCTCGGCGCCCATCTTCTTGAGCTGCCCCTGGCGCGCCCAGCGCCCGGAGAGCGGCACCACCAGCGCGATCTTCACGTCGTCGGCCGCGCGGGCGGTGAGGGGAAGCAGCGTCATCGGCGCCGCCAGCAGCACGGCGAGCAGGAGCGCGAGTGGCTTCATCGATCGTCTCCTCAGGAGTAATTCGGGGTGCGTTTCTCGAGAAAGGCGCGGACGCCCTCCTTGAAGTGCGCGCTGCGCCGCACGCGATCGCCGAGCTCCTGCTCGAGCGCCTCGCGGGACATCGCGTGGTCCGCGATGGTGCTGCTGATCTGCTGCTTCACCGCTTGCACGGCGGCCGGGCTGTTGGCCGCGATCGTCTCCGCCGTCTCCAGCGCCCACGCCATGAGCCGGTCGGCCGGCACCACGCGGTTCACCAGCCCGATGCGTGCGGCCTCCGTCGCATCGATGAGCCGTCCGGTCAGCAGGAGCTCCATCGCGTGCACGTGGCCGATTTGCTGCACGAGCTTCACGGTGGCGCCGCCGAACGGATAGATCGACCAGCGGACTTCCGGCAGTCCGAAGCGCGCATGCGGCGCGGCCGCTCGCACGTCGGTCGAGAGCAGCAGCTCGAGCCCGCCGGCCACGCAGTCGCCGTTGACGGCCGCCACGATCGGCTTGGCGTACGGCCGGTTCTTGAGCAGCGCGTGGCTGACCATGCGCGCCATCGCCGGCTCGGCGGAGAGATCGCCGCTCACGTCGGCGCCCGCGCTGAACGCGCGCTCGCCCGCGCCGGTCAGCACGATGCACCGGCAGGCGTCGCGCTCGAGGCGATCCCACAGGGCGGCCAGCTCGGCCATCATCGCGCGCGGCATCGCGTTGCGGCGCGGCTGGTTGTCGATGGTCACCACGACGACGTGGGGCCCGTGCGGCTCCGCGCGCAGCTCCATCAGCCGCGCCGCTCCGGCACGACGATGATCTTGCCGTGCGCCTTGCGGTCGGTGAGCAGGCGGATCGCGTCGGTTCCGCGGGAGAGCGGCAGCCGGTGCGTGACCAGCGGCCGTACGCGGCCGGCCGCGTACCAGGCGAGCAGCTCGTCCACCGAGCGCTGCAGCTTGTCCGGCGCGTGCCAGCGGAAATAGCGGAGGGACGAGCCGAGCGCCGCGCGATGCTTCACGAGCAGACGGTTGGCCGGGATGCTCGGGATGCCGCCGACGAAGCCGATCAGCAGTATCCGGCCCCCCCAGCCGAGTGACGAGAGCGCGGCGTCGAACAGGTCGCCGCCGACGGGATCGAAGCACACGTCGGCGCCCTTGCCGTCGGTGAGCGCCATCACGCGCTCCGTCAGCTTCTCGGTGGCGTAATCGATGGTGGCATCGGCCCCGTGCTCGCGCGCCACCGCCAGCTTGGCCGCGGTGCTCGCGGCGGCGATGACGCGCGCGCCCATCGCCTTGCCGATCTCGACCGCCGTCAGGCCGACGCCACCCGCCGCGCCGAGCACGAGCAGCGTCTCGCCCGCTTCGAGCCGGCCCTGCCACCGGATCGCGACGTGGCTCGAGAGGTAGGCGATCGGAAACGCGCCCGCCTGGTCGAACGGCATCGCGTCGGGGATCGCGAACGTCTCGGCCTCGTCGGCGAGCGCCTGCTCGGCAAAGCCGCCGTAAGCGAGAATGGCCATGACGCGGTCGCCGGCGCGGAAGCGCGTGACGCCCTCGCCGCAGCGGGCCACCACGCCGGCCGTCTCCAGGCCGGGGCTGAAGGGAAATTCCGGGCGCGTCTGGTACTTGCCGGCGACCATGATGGCATCGGCGTAGTTCACGCCGGTGGCCGCGACGTCGATCACCAGCTGGCCGGGCTCCGGCGTCGGCGGCGGCAGCTCTTCGAGCTTCAGGTCGTCCACGGGTCCCCATGCGCGACAGACGAGGGCTTTCATCGTCCCGGAAGCATACACGGGAGCGCTCGCTTGCGGGATGGCCGCGGGCGATGCAGACTTCGCCCGATGCGCGTTCGCGTCCACATGCGCGTTCCCGGCACCGCGCCGATGCCCGAGCTCATGCGCCTCATCGGCGGGATCGAGCGTGCGGGCTTCGATGGCGCCGGCATCCTGGACAGCCAGCTCCTGTCGCGCGACACGTTCGTCGTGCTCGCACAGGCGGCGACGCACACGTCGCGACTGGAGCTGTTTCCCGCAGTGACGAATCCGCTGACGCGTCACGCCTCCGTCCTGGCCGGCGCCATCCAGAGCGTCGAGGAGCTGGCGCCGGGGCGCGTCAAGTTCGTGATGGGCACCGGCTACACGTCCGCCAGCACGATCGGCCGCCGCCCGGCCACGCTGTCGGAGATGCGCGAGTGCCTGCTGCGCGTGCGCGCGCTCCTCGCCGGCGACGCCGTCGACTTCGGCGGCACGCCGGGCCGCCTCGCGTTCGCCGCGAAGCGACCGATCCCGCTGATCATGGCCGCGTCGGGGCCGAAGGCGATCGAGCTCGCGGGCGAGGTCGCCGACGGCGTGCTGTTGCTGGTCGGCTTCAATCAGGGCATCGTCACGCGCGCGCTCGAGCACCTCGAGCGAGGGGCCAGGCGCGGCGGCCGGCGGCTCGCGGACCTCGAGATCATCTGGGCGGTGCGCATCGCGACAGCGCCGACCACGGCCGAGGCGCGGCGACTGGCGCGGCCGACGGCCGTGCACTGGGGCGTCCTGCGCTGGGGCGGACACTGGCTCGAGCCCGCCGGCGTGCGGCTGCCGAAGCTCGAGATCCCGGCCGCCGTTCACGCGGTCTACCCGGACCTCTCGCACGCGCACGACTGGGAAGCGGCCATCGCCGCCACCGCCTTCGTCTCCGACGACGTGGTCGCCGAGCTGTGCGATGCCCTCGGCCTCGTCGGCGCGCCGGCCGAGTGCGGCGCGCGCATCGCGGCGATGACGAAGCTCGGCGTCCGGAACCTCTACTTGATGCCCGTGCTGACGTTCGCGCCGCCGCAGCAAGAGATCGCCGCGTTCCGCGACGTCGTCTTCCCGCGGCTGCGCGAGCTTGGCCTCAGAGCGCCCTGAGGAAGGCCACCAGGTCGGCCTTCTGCTGGTCGCTGAGCTTCAGCTCGAAGCGGTTGTCGTAGAAGTTCACCACCTCGGCCAGCGTGGCGGCGGCGCCGTTGTGGAAGTACGGAGCGCGCCCGGACAGGCCGCGCAGGATCGGTCCCTTGAATCGCCCGATGTCGCTCCACTTGCCGGTGATCAGCGCCCGGCCGGGATCCGTGGTCACCTTCGTCCGGCGCGTCGTCTTGTTCCGCAACGTGTACACGGGCATGTCGCCGACGACGAGGCCGAAGCGATTGCGCAGGCTGCCGCGCACCGGCGGGTCGGCGACGCCGATGTCGAGTGGCGCCGGCACCGAGTGGTCCCCGGCGTGCGGCGTGTCGTGGCAGGTGCTGCACGTCCCCGTCACGACGCGCACGTTGAAATCGTCGTTGATGCCGGCCACGTTCGTGATCCTGATCGGTAGCGTGTTGAACAGCGTCTCGCCGCGGGCGATGGCCGCGCGTGCCTCGTCGCGAGCGCTGCCGCGCGCGCCCTGCCAGCCCTCGAACTCGGTGAAGACGACAGGGTCGAAGTTCGGGTTCTTCCCGGTGCAGTTCGCTCCGTTGGCGTCGCAGCCGAGCGGATCGTTGCCACCGAATTCGAACGGCTCCGTCGCAAGGACGTCCGGCCCGCCCGCCGCGCCGTCCGCCGCCAGGTTGCCCGCGCGCCGGTCGACGAGCTGGGCGGTGAAGAGCCCGAGCTCGTAGTTGACGATGGCGCCGCGCTGCGCGGGCGCGACGTCGTTCGGCGACTGCGCGTGCCCGGTGGTCGCGTCGTTCGCCTGCTTCGAAAGATCGAAGTGGATCGCCGCCGCGTTGCCCCGCTGGTCGGTCTCGCGCCCGTCCCACATGACCGTGCTGAGGAAGGTCAGGTTGGTGGAGGGCAACGGACGTCGAAAGAGCGACAGCTCCGTGCTGCTGGCGAACCGGTAAGGGTCGTCCACGCGCACGAGCTCGAACTCGGCGCCCGGCGGAATGCCCATGCCGACGCGGATCACGCCCTTGGTGAGCAGCATGCTGTAGGCCGCCAGCCGGGCGAGCGGCGTCGAGACGTCGGCCTCCGGAGAATTTGCGCCGTCGTTCGTCCGGAAGATCGGATCGGTGCCGCCCGTGCTCAGGAAGCGCGCCCGGACGGCGGCCGGCGTGATCGTCATGTTCGTCTTCGGATCGTGGCAGGTGACGCAGCGGCGCCCGTTGCTCCCGAGCTCCTGGTAGAACGGGTTGCCGTCGTCCACCACGGGGCCGCCCACGTGAATCGTCCGCGCCACGCCGGCGTCGTTCCGCGACTCGACGCTGGAGTCGCCCGAGGACGCCGGGCCGGCGGCGCGCGCGGCGGACGCGACGAGCGCGGCGAGCGCGGCGACGAAGAGGACCGGAATGATCGACACTGCAGACGCGCGAGTGGTGAATCGCATCGGATCTCCCTCGAGAAAAACGGAGTCGGCGGCTGTTCGGCGCTTACATCGCACGAGGTGCCAAGCGTCGTCAAGCACCAGGGGCCGGCCGGCGGCTCGCGGCCGACCGCCACGCTCGAGGCCGGCTCAGAGCGCGATCAGACCCTGACGGACACCGACCGCCACGGCCTCGGTGCGGCTGCGCGCGCGCAGCTTGTCGAGCACCGAGGCGACGTGGAACTTCACCGTGTTGCGGGAGATCTTGAGCCGGATGGCGATCGCGCGATTGCTGAGCCCCTCCGCCATCATCTCCAGAACCTCGACCTCGCGCGATGTCAGCGCGCTCGCCGTGCCGTCCGCGCCGGCGGTCGCGGGCCCGGCGAGCGCGTCGGGATCGACGACGAGCAGCCCCGCCCGCGTCGCGGCCACCGCCGCGGACAGCTCGTCGGGGCCGGCGTCGGCGCGGAGCACGGCGCGCACGCCGGCGCGACGAAGACGCGCCGTCCAGGCGGCGCGCGGCGCCGACGTCACCAGCACGATCGCCGGGGGCGGCGCCAGCCGGAGGCCGTCGAGTAGCCGAATGGCGGTCGCCAGCGGCATCGCGAGGATGACGACCGCCGTCGGATGCCGAGCACGCAACGCGTGCAGCGCGCCGGCCTCGATCACGGAGACGGAAAAGCTCGCGTTCGCGCGCAGCATCGCTTCCGTGCGGGCTCCGGTCACCGCCGTGTCGGCGACGACGAAGACGGACGTCACGGCGCTGTCAGCCCCGCCGCTCGCGCGAACGCGATGACCCGCGCGACCGGCACCGCCAGCGCGAGGCCGCCGGCGACCATCGCGTTGAGTCCGACGACGGCGCCCGACACGTCGGCGAGCGGGCCACCCGAGTTGCCGGGCGCCAGCCGCACGTCGGCGTGAATCCACGGCACGCCGCCCGGTACGATCGGCGCCATGGCGTGGACGATGCCGGTGGTCACCGCGCCGCGCACCCCGAGCGGGTGACCGACGGCGACCACCAGCGAGCCGACGCGCGCCGGCGTCGTCGCGAGCGTCGCAGGGGCCAAGCCGGTGCCGCCGACCTCGAGCAAGGCGAGGTCCGCTTCGCGGTCACGCGCCACGATGCGGGCGGCGAGACGGACACCATCCATCAATCGTATCGCCACGCGCGGTGTGCCGACGACGTGCGCGCTCGTCACCACGTGGCCCCGCGGCCACAGGACCCCCGAGCCGAGCCCGCCACGCTCGCCGCTGATCTCCACCGTGATGCGGCGCAGCGCCTCCGCCACGCCGGCGAAGTCGAGCGCCGCGTCGGGCATCATCGGGGCGAGCGTTCGCCGACGGTCACGGAGACGTCACGCGGCTCGCCGCCCCGCACGATCGCCGCGACGACCGCCTGTCCGACCTGCTGGGGGCGCAGCACGGCTCGCAGATCCAGCGGCTCGGTGACGGCGGCGCCGCCGACCGCCACGACGATGTCGCCGATGAGCAGGCCGGCGCGCGCGGCCGGGCTGTCGGGCTGGACATCGACCACGATGACCGCCGTGCGCTGCTCGGTGCCGAGCCGCGTGCGCAGCGCCTCGCCCAGGCGCACCTGCTGGGTACCGACGCCGAGGTACGGCCGCGGCAGGTGACCGCGCCGCAGCAGCTCCTGCACGGTGCGCTCGACCGTCGCCGCCGGGATGGCGAGCTGCAGATGGCGGCCGGAGCCGGAGGTCGTGATTCCCGCGACATGTCCGCGGACGTCCACGAGCGGGCCGCCCGAGAAGCCCGGATAGAGCGTGAGGTCGAGGCGCAGGACACTGTCGTCGATGGCGCTGATCACGCCCCAGCTCGCGCGCGGGCCACGGCCGACCGCGAGCACGATGTGGCCCACACGCGGTGCATCCGACGCGACGTCGGCGACGGCGAGGGGGCCGCCGTCGATCCGCAGCACGGCGAGGTCGATGGCGGGGTCGCGGCCGGCGACGGTCGCGGATATCGTCCGGCCGTCCGGCGCGGTGACGGTCACGTCCTCGTCGAGCTCGACCGTATGGTCCGCCGTGACGACGAGGCCCGACCGCCAGTGCACGCCGGTGGACCCGACACGGCGCCGGCCGTTGACGCCCACGACGGCGCGGCTCGCATGCTCGACCGCGCCCGCAAGATCGTTGGAGAGGCTCAGTAGTGTGTTCATGCCGTCAGCATGCGCGCCGACGTGCGAGCAGGGAACCGCCCGAACGGACGGGCCCGGTCGTGCAAAGGACGCTCCGACGAGGCACAATATCGGCTCAACCACCCGTTGAAGGAGCCGCACATGGCGAAGGTCAAGCCGATCCCCGAGGGTCACAACAGCGTGTCACCCTATCTGATCGTGGACGGTGCGGAGCGCGCGCTCGATTTCTACAAGAAGGCGTTCGGCGCCACGGAATTGTTCCGACACGGCGGTCCGGACGGCAAGATCGGCCACGCCGAGGTGCGCATCGGCGACACCGTCGTCATGCTGGCCGATGTTCACCCGGAGTTCGACGCCAACGGTCCCCGCCATTTCGGCGGCTCGCCGGTCAGCCTGCATCTGTACGTCGAGGACGTCGACGCCGTCGCGGGGCGCGCCATTGCGGCCGGCGCCAAGGTGAAGCGGCCGGTGGCCGACCAGTTCTACGGCGACCGTCTCGGAACGCTGGAGGACCCGTTCGGCCATACCTGGCACGTCTCGACGCACATCGAGGACGTCTCCGCCGAAGAGCTCGGCCGCCGCGCGGCCGCGGCGATGCAGGACCGGAAGAAGAGCTCGTAAGGAGGCTCGACATGCGCGCGGATCGCGTGATCTCGACCATCGACTTCCACACCGCGGGCATCGGCATGCGTCTGGTCACGAGCGGCGTTGGCCGCCTGCCGGGCGACACCATCGCCGACAAGCGGCGCTGGTTCCAGGAGCACCTCGATCATCTGCGCACGGGCCTCTGTCTGGAGCCGCGCGGGCATCGCGGGATGCTCATCGCCGTCATGACCGAGCCGGTCACGCCGGCCGCGCAGTTCGGGCTGTTCTTCATCTACCCCGGCGGGTACTACGTCTCGTGCGGCGAGGGCACGATCGGTGCGGCCACGGTGGCCGTCGAGACGGGCATGGTGCCGCGCGCCGGCGCCGAGACGACGATCGTCATCGACACCGAGGCAGGGCCGGTCGAGACGCTCGCCCGCTCGGATGGTGATCGCGTGAGCGCGGTCACGCTCAGGTGGGCGCCCTCGTTCGTCGCGCTCGCGGAACAGCCGGTGGAGGTGGAGAGCGTCGGCGAGCTCGCGGTAAACATCGCGGTCGGGGTCGGCAACGTCTTCGCGGTGGTCGAGGCCGACGCGCTCGGCGTTCGCGTGCGGCGCGAGCAGGCGCGGCGCATCGCCCAGCGCGGCATGGCCGTGCGCGAGGCGGTCAACGCGCAGCTGCAGGTCGACGTGCCCGGCCTCGGCAAGACGAGCGTCGACAACGTGCTCGTCCACGAGCTGCCGGATCGCGATCGCGTGTCGCCGAACGCGCTCGTCTGGGGCCCCGGCCAGGTGGATGCGGCGCCGTGCGGCTCGGGCACCTGCGCGCGCATGGCGCTGTTCCACGCGCGCGGCCTGCTGGGCGTGGGGGAGACGTTCACGAGCCGGGGGCTGCTCGGCCTCGATTTCACCGGGCGGATCGCCGGCGAGACGACTGTGGAGGGTCGGCGCGCCATCCTGCCCGAGGTCACCGGCACCGCATATCTCACCGGCTTCGGGCAGGTGCTGTTCGATCCCACCGATCCGCTGCGCACGGGTTACCTGCTGGACGCGTGAGGAGCTCGCGATGAAGACGCTCGTGCTCGGTGGCGGGGTGGTCGGCGTCACGACCGCGTACTTCCTGGCCAAGGCGGGCCACGAGGTGATGCTGCTGGAGCAGCAGGAGGAGCTCGGACTCGAGGCGACCGGAGGCAACGCCGGCATCATCGCGCCCGGTCACTCGTTCGCGTGGGCCTCGCCGCGCGCGCCGCGCATGCTGTGGCAGTCGCTGCGCGGCGGTGAGACGGCCATCCGCCTGCGTCTGTCGGCTGACCCTCAGCTCTACACCTGGGGGCTGCGGTTCCTGCGCGAGTGCACGTCCGAGCGCGCGCGGCGCAACACGCTCGTGAAGCTGCGGCTGTGCCAGTACAGCCAGCGCGTGCTCAACGACGTCGTGCGCGCCGAGGCCATCGAGTACCACGCCATCACGCGGGGCGCGCTCTACCTGCACCGCGACCCGGCCGAGCTCGAGGCGGGCATCAAGAAGATGGCGCTGCTCGCCGAGCACGGACAGAAGCAGGAGATCCTCGACGCCGCGGGCGTTGCGCGCCTGGAGCCGGCCTTCGAGCCCGTGAAGTCCAAGATCGCCGGCGCCATCCGCGACGTCGGCGACTCGAGCGGCGACTCGCGCCTGTTCACGCAGGAGCTCGGCCGCGTCGCGCGCGACAAGCACGGCGTCAGCATCCGGCTCGGCACGCGCGTCAACGCGCTCCGCGCGGATGGCGACCGCATCGCGGGCGTGGTGACGAGCGCCGGCGTGCTCACCGCCGACAGCTACGTGCTCGCGCTGGGCGTCGGGGCGCCGGCGGTGGCGCGCACCGCGGGCGTGCGGCTGCCGATCTATCCGGCCAAGGGCTACTCGTCGACGTTCCCGCTCAAGGCCGGTGGGCTGGCGCCCAGCATCTCCGGCGTCGACGAGCAGTGGCTGGTCGGCTGGTCGCGGCTCGGAGACCGGCTGCGGCTGACCTCCACCGCGGAGTTCGCCGGCTACGACTGGGGCTGGACGCCGCGCGACTTCAACAACATCCTGCGCCTGGCGCGTGATCTGTTTCCCGACGCCGCGGAGTACGATCGCGGCGAGTACCGTGCGTGCCTGCGGCCGATGACGCCCGACGGGCCACCCATTCTCGGCGTGGGCCGGCACCGAAACCTGTTCTTCAACTGTGGACACGGCCACATGGGGTGGACGATGGCATGCGGCACCGCCCGCATCGTGACCGACCTCATGACCGGTCGCATGCCGGAGCTCGACCTGGAGGGTCTCACCGTCCGGCGCTGAACCGGGCGCCGCCGCGCTATTTCTCGCCGAGGTAGCTCTTGCGGACCACGTCCGACTTCAGCAGCTCGGCGGCGGCGTCATGGAGCACGAGGCGGCCGGTCTGCAGCACGTAGCCGCGGTGGGCGACGCGCAGTGCCATGCGCGCGTTCTGCTCGACGAGCAGGATCGTCGTGCCCTGCCGGTTGATGTCCTGGATGATGCGGAAGATCGTCTCCACCAGGATCGGCGACAGCCCCATCGACGGCTCGTCGAGCAGGAGCAGCGCGGGGCGGGCCATGAGCGCACGGCTGATCGCCAGCATCTGCTGCTCGCCGCCCGACAGCGTGCCGCCCTTCTGGGCCAGCCGCTCCCGCAGGCGCGGAAACAGCCCGAGCACGCGGTCGAGATCGCCGGCGATGCCGTCGCGATCGGGCCGCGCGAACGCGCCGAGCTCCAGGTTCTCGAGCACGGACAGCCGCGGAAAGATGCGCCGCCCCTCGGGCGACTGCGCGATGCCGAGGCGGACGATGCGATCGGTCGCCAGCGTGTCGACGCGCTGGCCGTTGAAGCTGACGGTGCCGCGCCGCGGCCGCGCGACGCCCAGGATGGTGCGCAGCGTGGTCGTCTTGCCGGCGCCGTTGGCGCCGATGAGCGTGACGATCTCCCCCGCGTCGACGGTGAGCGACACGCCGCGCAGCGCGCGGATGTTGCCGTAGTAGGTGTGGACGTCGCCGAGCGCCAGCATCAGGGCTATCGCGGCGCCGCCGGCGCCGGGGCCTCGAGGGCGGCGCCGGTGCCGAGGTATGCCTCGATCACGCGCGGGTGGCGCTGGATCTCCGCCGGCGTGCCCTCGGCGATGCGGGTGCCGTAATCGAGCACGGTGATGCGGTCGGAGATGCCCATGACCACTTCCATGTCGTGCTCGATGAGCAGGATCGAGAGCGCCAGCTCGCGCCGCAGCAGGCCGATGAGGTCGGTCAGCGTCTCCGTCTCGCGCGGATTCATGCCGGCCGTCGGCTCGTCGAGCAGCAGCAGGCGCGGCTCGGTCGCGAGCGCGCGGGCGATCTCGAGCCGCCGCTGATCGCCGTACGGCAGGTTGCGCGCGAGGTCGTCCGCCTTGCCGGCGAGGCCGACGAAGACAAGGAGCTCGCGCGCCCGCTCGCGCGCGCGGGCTTCCTCGACCCGCACGCTCGGCGGCCGCAGCACCGCGCCGGCAACGGTGGCCGACAGGCGGCAGTGCTCGCCGACCAGGACGTTGTCGAGCACCGTCATTTGCGGGAACAGACGGATGGACTGAAAGGTCCGCGCGATGCCGCGCGCCACCACCGCATTCGGCCGCAGCCCGACCAGGCTCGCGCCGGCGAACGTGATCCGACCCTCGTCGGGTCGCACGAGCCCGGTCACCACGTTGAAGAACGTCGTCTTGCCGGCGCCGTTGGGGCCGATCAGCCCGACGATCGCCGCCGGCGGGACGACGAGATCGACCGCGTTGAGCGCGAGCACGCCGCCGAAGTGCTTCGTGAGGCCGGCGACCTCGAGCAGCGACGTCGCCGCCGTTGGCGCCCGGCCATCGCGTAGCCAGGCCGGGATCGCCTCGACGCGAGGCGGCGGCGCCGGCGCGGCCGGAGCCGGCTCCTCCGGCCCCTCGTCGGTGGCCACGGGCCGCATGCGCCGCCCGGCGAGGCCCTGTGGGCGCAGCAGCATGACGAGGACGAGGCCGAGCCCGAAGAAGAACCAGCGCCAGAGCGTGAGATCCGCCGTGGCGAGGGCGGGAACGCCGAGCGTGCGTCCGGCGGCGCGCACGAAGAACGTGGTCTGGGTCAGCACCACGCGGTCGAAGACGGTGATCAGCATCGCGCCGAGGACAACGCCGCCGAGGCTGCCGGCGCCGCCGAGCACGACCATGCACAGCAGCATGATCGACACCTGGAACTCGAACGCACCCGGCGTGATCGCCTGTAGCTTCGCCGCGTAGATCGAGCCCGCGAAGCCGGAGAACGAGGCGCCGAGCGCGAAGGCCAGCAGCTTGGTCGAGACCGGGTTGACGCCGGTGCAGTCCGCGGCCGTCTCGTCCTCGCGGATGGCCATCCACGCGCGACCCAGGCGCGAGTCGCGCAGGCGGCTCATCGCCCACAGCGACAGCGCGCCGACGATGAGGATGAGGAAGTACCACGGCACGGGATCGGTCTCGAACGGCACGCCGGGCAGGTACGGACGGCCCACGGGGTTGACGCCGTTCTCGCCACCCGTGAGATTCAGCCGCTCGATCGGGCGCCAGCCACCGATGTCGATGGTGACGTCTCCGAGATTGCGGATGGCCACCGGGATGATCTCGCCGAAGCCGAGCGTGATGATGGCCAGGTAATCGCCGCGCACGCGCAGGGTCGGGGCGCCGATCACGACGCCGAGCAGCGCCGAGACCGCGGCCGCCACCCAGATGCAGAGCCAGAAGCTCCACGCGTGGCCGTAGAGCGGCGAGCCCAGCACCGGCGAGTTGAGCAGTCCCATCGCGTAGGCGCCGATGGCGAAGAACGCCGCGTACCCGAGGTCCAGCAGCCCCGCGTAGCCGACCACGATGTTCAGACCGAGCGCGAGCAGCACGTAGATCATGCCGTCGGAGACGGCGTGCACGGTGTGCAGCCCGAGGGCGGCGTCCAGGAACGGATAGGCCGTCAGCGCGATGACGAGCAGGAGCGGGCCACGCCAGTCACGCCTTGTCGGCACTGGCCTCCCCCATGAGCCCGCGCGGGCGGAAGACGAGCACCACGATGAGAATCGAGAAGACGATGGCGTTCGTCCAGCGCGCGGAGACGTACTGGTCGCTCCACGCCGACAGGAAGCCGATCAACAGCCCGCCCAGCGCCGCACCGCTCATGCTGCCGATGCCGCCGAGGACGGCCGCCGTGAACGCGCGCAGACCGGCCTGGTAGCCCATCCACCACTGGCCGATGTTGTAGTACATGCCCTGAATGATCCCGGCCGCGCCCGCGAGCGCACCGCCGACGAAGAAGGTGATGAGGATCATGCGCTCGACGTCGATGCCCATCGCCTGTGCGGTCTCGCGGTCCTGGGCCGTGGCGCGCATGGCCTTGCCCCAGCGCGTGTGCGTCACGAAGTAGTGCAGGCCGAGCATGAGGGGCACGGTGGCGACCACGACCAGCACGTCCTTCGTGGTGATGAAGATGGCGGAGTCCACGCCGAACCACTCGCGCAGGATGTCGACCGACGGGAACACGTCAGGATAGGCGATCGGGGCCGGTCCCTTCCACAGCAGCGCCACGTTCTCCAGCATGAACGACACACCGATGGCGGTGATGAGCGGCGCCAGCCGGGTGGATCGCCGCAGCGGGCGGTAGGCCACGCGGTCGATGGCGACGTTCAGCGCCGCCGTCGACAGCATCGTGAGCAGGAAGACCAGCGGCAAGACGGTGAGGAGCTGCCAGCCGGCGAGGGCGCCGCTCACGCCGAGCAGCGTGAACCACATCAGCGAGATGAACAGCCCCAGCATGAAGACGTCGCCGTGGGCGAAGTTGATGAGCTCGATGATCCCGTAGACCATCGTGTAGCCGAGCGCGATCAGCGCAAAGACCGCCCCGCGGGTCAGGCCGTTGATGCTCTGCTGAACCAGAACTTCCCACCAGGTCATATCGAGATGGGGGGCCCCGATATGGCCCCCCATACCCCCCAGCGCTCGGCGCGCCGCGGCGAAGCCGCGGCGCGCCGCGGGAGCCGGACCACCGTCTGCGAGCGTCGTGCGCGCCCGCGCTCGGCGCGCCGCGGCGAAGCGGTGGCGCGCCTCCGGAGCCGGACCCTGCGCTCGGCACGTCGCGGACAAGCCGCGACGTGCCTCGACGGGCGCACCACAGTGGCCGCGCTACTCGAGGATCGTCTCGAAGGCGAACTTGCAGCCGAGGGGCGAGTCGGCTTTCACGGCCTTGAAGCCCGACATGGTGTCGTAGTCGACGTCACCGTTCTCGTCGAAGCTCCACTTGCCGTTGATGCCCTCGAAGTTCTTGGTGGACGCGATCGCCTTGCGCAGGGCCTCTCGCTTGGCGGTCGGGTCCTTGGCGCGCTCGATCTCGGACGCGGCGCGCTTGATGGCCTCGATGATCACGCGGCCGCCCTCGGCGGCATAGAGCGCGTAGGACGTCGGCTCCTTGCCGAACTTCGCCTTGTACGTCTCGTAGGTCTTGGCGCCGACGCCGCGCATCTTCTCGAACGGCAGGCCGGCGAACGTGATGCGCATGTCGGTCGCGAGGGCGGCGTCGCAGGTGGCGCCCTTCAGCAGCTCCTCCTCGAGCAGGCCGTCCGGGCCCATGAAGCGCGTGCGCGGCGACGTCAGGCCGACCTCCTTCATCTGACGAATCACGACCTGGGCGCCGGTCTCGATGACGCCGCCGAGGTAGACGAGATCCGCACCGCTGGCGCGGATCTTCGTGAGCACCGGCTTCTGGTCCGGCTGCTTCCAGTCGATGCCTTCGTTGGCCACGACCGGCAGCCCGAGCTTCTTCGCGGTCGCCTCGAAGACGTCGGCGATGCCCTTGCCGTACAGCTCCTGGTCGTTGAGGATGTAAACCTTCTTCACGCCCATCCGCTTGGCCCACTTGGCGGCCACCGCGCCCTGGATGTCGTCGGCCGGGATCGGACGGAAGTAGTTCACGAACCCGGCCGGCCGGTAGATCTCGGGCTCGCCGGGTGCGGCGCCCCGCTTCTTCGTGAGGCCGGGGTAGGTGTTGGCCGGCGTCATCTGCGCCATGTGCGCGCGGTTCGTGATGGGGATCGAGACCTTGGCCGCGCCGGAGTTGTAGGTGCCGATGTAGACGATGGCGAGCGGATCGGCGACCGCCTTGTTGGCGTTCTCCGCCTCCACGGCGCCGTCCCACTTGCCGGTCTGCGGCGAGGCGTCGTCGAGGTTCACGACCTCCAGGCAGTAGCCGGCGACGACGCCGTTGACCTCGGACACGGCGAGATCGACGCCGTTCTTCATGCCGGTGCCCTCGGGCAGCATCGCGCCCTGCATCGGCCACGACGTGTAGAAGCGGAGCTTGCCCTTGGGACACTGCTGGGCGGAGGCGCTGCCGCCGGCGGCGGCGACACTGAGCAGCACGACGGCGAGGGCGATGGAGCGGGACACTCTCATGATGGACCTCCGCGCTCGGAGTTATGATCCGGAACGCCTATGGGCCGCGCGTACGAGACTAGACTATGACTGCTCGCTCCTTGTCAACCGAGGTGAGGCGATGGCACGACCGCACGTGATCTACCAGGCGAAGCCGGGCTCGGCGCTCGAGGTCGACCGCCGCTTCTATGGGCAGCTGGCTCCCGAGCAAGGCAAGCGCAAGCTCGTGGAGCAATTCGTCATCCCGCGCCGTTCGGGGCGGGCGTGGCCGGTGCGCGCCGGCCAGATCTTCCGCATCGTGGCCCTCGAGGGGCCCCAGGTGGCGGATCTGAACGTCTGGAGCCTCGCCAACCCGCGCGAGCGGTTCTGGGCGTCGCGCTCGCGCCAGCTCCATCAGGCTCACGTCTCGACGTTCGACCGGCTGTGGTCCTGCCTGCCGTACCTGCGGCCGATGCTGACCATCGTCGCCGACACCGTGAGGTATCCCCGTGACGAGGACGGCGGCGGCTGTCACGATCTCCTCGGCACGCGGTGCGATCCGTACGTGCACAAGCTGCTCAACGGCGAGGAGCTCGACGTGTGCTGCCACAGCAATCTCGTGCGCGCCGTCCTGCCGTATCACCTCACCGAGCTCGACGTGCACGACGTGCTGAACGTCTTCCAGGTGACGGGGCTCACGCCCGAGGGACGCTACTTCACCAAGCCCAGCCCGGCGAAGCAGGGGGACTTCATCGAGTTCTTCGCGGAGCTCGACGTGCTCGTCGCGCTGTCGAACTGCCCGCACGGCGACATGTCGCGGCCGGTCTGGGGCCCCGACGCCGGCGACGGCGCCGACATCTGTCGCCCGCTCGGCATCGAGGTCTGGCAGCCGGTGCCCGAGGCGCTCGCCGGCTGGCGCTCACCATCGCCCTCCGATTACCAGGGCGCCCACGGGCTGCACGCGCGATGAGCCGCCAGACGATCCCGGCCCGGAAAGGCACGGCGGCGCGCGTGCGCGCCGGACAGCACGTTCGCATCATCAATACCCACGGCACCCAGGTCGTCGACGCGTGGGCGTTCAACGCGCAGGACCCGAGCGAGTGGATGGCCATGGAGGCCAGCCGCGCGTGGTTCCTGAGGCTCGCGGCCGCCGTCGGCGACTCCTTCGTCACCAATCGCCGGCGGCCGATCCTCACGCTGGTCGAGGACACCTCACGCTGCGCGCACGACACGCTGATGGCGCCCTGCGACGCCGACCGCTACGGCCTCCTCGGCGTGAAGGGATACCACGACAACTGCCGCGACAACCTGCACGCCGCCCTCGGCGAGCTCGGCGTGAAGGTTCCGGCCACGCCGCCGTCGCTGAACGTCTTCATGAACATCCCGTGGACGCCGGAAGGCCGACTGAGCTGGGGCGAGCCGCTCTCGCCGCCGGGCAGCTACGCGCTCTTCCGCGCGGAGATGGAGCTCATCGTGGCGTTCTCGGCGTGTCCGCAAGATATCTTGCCGATCAACGGACGCACGGGCACCACGACCGAGGCGCACTTCACCATCGAGTAGCAGTGCCTCCGGTGTCGCGGTGCGGGCGCGCGCCCGCGCCGACGGCAGCCGAGGCTCGCGCCGCGGAGTCGCTGCGCCCGCATGAGTACAATGAGCCGGCATGTCGCTTCCGGCGCTGGAGCTCCGCCACGTCAGCAAGTCGTACCGCGAGGGCGAGGTCGAGCGCACGGTGCTGCGCGACGTGTCGCTGTCCATCGCCCCCGGCGAGATCGTTGTGCTGGTCGGGCGGAGCGGGTCGGGAAAGTCGACGCTGCTCAATGTCATTGCCGGCATCGACCGGCCGACGGCGGGTAGCGTCCACGTGGCGGGTACCGAGCTCACGGCGCTGGACGAGCAAGCGCGGACGCGGTTTCGGCGCGCGCACATCGGGTTCGTGTTCCAGTTCTTCAATCTCATCCCGCTCCTCACGGTGGAGGAGAATCTGCTGCTGCCGCTCGATCTCAACGGGCGCGCGGATGCCAAGGGAGTGGCGCGCGCACGTGAGCTGCTGGAGCGGGTCGGCCTCGGCGGGCGCGGCGCCAGCTTTCCCGAGCGGCTGTCCGGGGGCGAGCAGCAGCGCGTCGCCATCGCGCGCGCGCTCGTTCACGAGCCGGCGCTGATCCTGGCCGACGAGCCGACGGGGAATCTCGACGTCGAGACGGCCACCGCCGTGCTCGATCTGCTCGACACGCTCGCGCGCGCGACAGGCCGTACGGTCGTGATGGCGACGCACAGCCGCGAGGTCGTCGGCGTCGCCGACCGGATCTTCGCGGTGCAGCGGGGAGTGCTGGTGGAGCAGCCGCGGTGAGTCGCCAGCTCGCGCGGGTGGCGTTACGACAGCTGTCCACGCACCCGTGGCAGCTCGGCCTGGCCATCCTCGGCATCGCGCTCGGCGTGGCGGTGGCGGTCGCCATCGATCTCGCCAACGGCAGCGCGCTGCGCGCGTTCTCGCTCAGCACCGAGGCGGTCAGCGGCAAGGCGACGCACCAGATCGTCGGCGGGCCGTCGGGATTGTCCGACGACGTGTATCGACGGCTCCGGCTCGAGCTCGGGGTGCGGCGCGCGGCGCCGATCGTCGAGGGCGACGTGTCCGTCGCCGGTGAGCGGACGCGCACGTTTCATCTGCTCGGAATCGATCCGTTCGTGGATGGCGACTTCCGCCCGTTTCTGGCGGGCGATGAGCGCGGCGGCTCCCGCGGGCGCAGTGCGCTCGCGCGCGCGGCGGATCTGGTGGCCCGTCGCGGCACCGCGCTGGCGGCCGCGTCCGCGGGGCTGCCCATCGGCGCCTCGCTCGCCATCGACGTCGCCGGCCAGCGTCGGACGCTGACGATGGTCGGCGTGCTCGAGCCGGCCGATCCGGCCAGCGCCCGCGCCCTCGACGGCCTGCTGGTGACGGACATCGCCACCGCGCAGGAGACGCTCGGCGCGCTGGGCCGTCTGTCGCGCATCGATCTGATCGTGGCCGACGACCCGGCCGGGCATGCTCTGCTCACGCGCGTGGCCGGCGCGCTGCCGCCAGGCGCGGACCTCGTGTCGGCGGGCGCGACGGCGGGAGCGACCGCGCGCATGATCCTCGCCTTCCAGTGGAACCTCGCCGCGCTGTCGCTGCTGGCGCTCGTGGTCGGGATGTTCCTCATCTACCAGACGATGACGTTCTCGGTGGTGCAGCGGAGGCCGCTGATCGGCGCGCTGCGCGCGCTCGGCGTGACGCGCGGCGAGGTGTTCACGCTGGTGATGAGCGAGGCGCTCGTCATCGGCGTCGTCGGCACGCTCGCGGGGCTGGCCCTCGGCTGGGCGATGGCGCAGGGGCTGCTGCGTCTGGTGACGCGGACGATCAACGACCTCTACTTCGTCGTGTCCGTGCGCGAGGTGGCCCTGGACCCGCTCGCGGTGGCCAAGAGCGTGCTGCTCGGCATCGGCGCCACCGCGCTGGCCGCGCTGCCGCCGGCGCTGGAGGCCACGGCCGCGCCGCCGCGCGTGGTCATGAGCCGCGCCGCGCTGGAGACGCGCGCCCGCGGCCGGGCGCGCGTCGCGGCGGTGGTCGGCGCGCTCGTGCTGCTCACGGGGGCGGTCGTGCTCGCCGCACCCGGCGGCATCGTCGTCGGCTTCCTCGGCCTCTTCGCGGTGATGGTCGGCTGCGCGCTCGTCACGCCGGCCGCCGCGCTCGTGCTGCTGCGGCCGATTCACCACGTGGCCGGTGCTCTGTTCGGCATGCTGGGCCGGCTCGCCACGCGCAGCATCGTCGCCGCGCTGTCGCGCACGTCGGTGGCGATGGCGGCGCTGATGATCGCGGTGGCCGCGGCAATCGGCGTCGGCGTCATGATCGCCAGCTTCCGCGAGGCGGTGACGACCTGGCTCGAGGGAACCCTGCGGGCCGACGTCTACGTCTCGGCGCCGAGCCTCGTCGGCAGCCGGCCCGACGCCACGCTCGATCCCGCGCTCGTCGCGCGCCTGGCCGGCACGCCCGGCGTGGCGCACGTGACCACTTCGCGCGGAGCGATCGTGCAGAGCCCGCGCGGGCCGGTGCAGGTGGTGGCGCTCGACGTCGATCCGGACCGGCCGCCGCGCTGGCGGTTTCGCGACGGCAGCGCGTCCGGCGTGTGGCACGGCAGCGCGGTGCTCGTCTCCGAGCCGTTCGCGAACCGCCACGACACGCGCGCCGGGGGCGTCGTACGCCTGCGCACCGACCACGGCGAGCAGGAGTTCCGCGTGGCCGGCGTCTTCTACGACTACGGCTCGAGCGCCGGCGTGGTGGTCATGCACCGGCGCACGTACGACCGCGCGTGGAACGACCGGCGCATCTCGAGCCTGGCGCTCGAGGCCGCGCCCGGCGTGGACGTGGACGCGCTGGTGGCAGCGGTCCGCGCGCGGGCGGCGGGCGGGCCGACGCTCGTGATCCGCTCCAACCGCGCGCTGCGCGAGGCCTCGCTCCAGATCTTCGATCGCACATTCGCGATCACCGGCGTGCTTCGCACGCTCAGCGTCGTCGTCGCCTTCGTCGGGATGCTGGCTGCGCTGATGGCCCTGCAGCTCGAGCGCACCCGCGAGATCGGCGTGCTCCGCGCGCTCGGGCTGACGCCGGGCCAGGTGTGGGGACTCGTGACGGCGCAGTCGGGGATCCTCGGCCTCCTGGCCGGCGTGCTCGCCGTGCCGAGCGGGCTCCTGATGGCGGCCGTGCTCGTCTTCGTCATCAACCGGCGCTCGTTCGGCTGGACGATGTCGATCGATCCATCACCGCCGATCCTGCTGCAGGGCGTGGCGCTCTCCGTGCTCGCGGCGTTGCTGGCGGGTCTCTATCCCGCGTGGAGGATGGCGAGCGCGCCGCCGGCGGAGTCGCTGCGCGATGAGTAAGCCGGCGCTCGGCCTGGCTCTCGCAATCGCCGCGCTCGGGGCGGCGCTGCTCGCGTGGTGGCCGTCATCCGGACGCCCGCCCATCCGCGCGACGGTGGCCGTGCAGGAGGCGCTGGCCGACGACCGCGCCGGCTTCGCGCGCGCGCTCGCGCCACGGCCGATGTCGTTCCCCGCCGACCACGGACCACACCCGGATTTCCGGACCGAGTGGTGGTATTACACCGGCAATCTGCGGACCGGTGCCGGGCGTCACTTCGGGTTCCAGCTGACGTTCTTTCGCGTGGCCTTGTCGCCGGAGGAAGAGGCGCGTGGCTCGGAGTGGGCGAGCCGTCAGCTGTACTTCGCCCACTTCGCGCTGACCGACACCGCCGGCCAGCGTTTCCACGCCTTCCGCCGCATGAGCCGCGAGGCGCTCGGCCTGGCCGGCGCCTCCGCGACGCCGTTCCGCGTGTGGGTCGAGGACTGGTCGGCGGACGGCGACGGGCGCTCGGCGCGGCTGCGCGCGAGCGACGGTGACGTCGCGATCGACCTCGAGGTCGCCGCCGCCAAGCCCGTCGTCCTGCAGGGCGACCATGGCCTCAGCGCGAAGGGGCCGGGCGCCGGCAACGCGTCCTTCTATTATTCATTCACGCGGATGCCGACGCGTGGCGTCGTCCGCCTCGGCGGCGAGATGCTCGACGTCACCGGCGAGGCATGGATGGACCGGGAGTGGAGCACGAGCGGCCTCGGCCCCGGCGTCAAGGGGTGGGACTGGTTCGCGCTACAGCTCGACGACGGACGCGAGCTGATGTTCTACCTGCTGCGGCACGCCGACGGCTCGGCGGATCCGCTCAGCGCGGGAACGCTGGTCACCGCGGATGGCACCGTGCAGCGCCTGCAAGCACGCGACGTACGGATCGAGCCGCGCGCGGAATGGACGAGTCCGCGCACGCGCGTGCGCTATCCGGCGCGCTGGGTCGTCAGCGTGCCCTCCGCCGACGTGCGGGTCGACGTGCAGCCGCGGCTGGCCGATCAGGAGCTCGTCGTCGGCACGCGGTACTGGGAGGGCGCGGTGGCCGTGGTCGGCACCGCCGCCGGCGCGCCGCTCACGGGCCACGGCTACGTGGAGCTCGTCGGCTACGGTGAGTGAGCGAACGTTCCGCCGCGTGGTGGTGACGGGGCGGCTGGACGATGCGGCGGCATCGCGCGCGGCGGCCGAGATCTTGACCCTCGACGCCGCCGGTGATGCGCCCATCGAGCTGGTCGTCGACAGCGGCGATGGCACGCTGGAAGCGGCCTTCACGCTCATCGACGCGATGGAGGCGGCGCGCGCGCCGATTCGCGCGCTGTGCCGGGGGCAGGTGGGCGGCCCGGCCATCGCCGTCGTCGCCGCCGCGCAGCATCGGAGGGCGCTGCCGCATACCCGGTTCAGGCTCTCGGCGCCGGTCGTGCGCCTGTCGGGCACGCCCGCGCACCTCGTGGCGGAAAGCCAGGCACAGCGGGCGCTGCTGTGGCGGCTGCAAGGACGCCTGGCGCGCGTGACCGGCCGCGCCCCCGAGGACATCGCCGACGACATGCGTCGCGGCCGCTACCTCGACGCGCGCGAGGCGCTCGACTACCGGCTCATCGACGCGGTCGGTTGACCGCGCGCGGCGGCGTGTCTACCGTGAAGTCGTCATGCCCCGCGCAGGCTCCCCGAAACTCAGCAGCTGGCGGCGCCAGGCCGTCCGTCACATCGTCGCAGTGCGTCGGGCAACGCTCGCGTTCATCGCGCACGTGCCCGAGGCGGAGATTCGCCGACCGCGCACACAAGACCGGTGGTCGGTGAAGGACGTGCTCGCGCATCTGCTGGCCTGCGACGAGGAGACCGTTCGCCGGTTTCGTCTCATCGCGCGCGGCCAGGCGCGCCGCATCCACTGGTTCGAGAGCATGGCGGATGCGGATCGATTCAACGCGCGCTCGGTGGCCCGGCTGCGTCGTCTCGACCTGCGGGCGCTCCGTCGGCGGATGAGCCGCGCCCACGTCCAGCTCCTCGACCAGCTGCAGCGCCTGCCGGTCGAGGCGCTCGACGATCCTTCCCACGCCTACCCCGTGGTCGAATGGCTTCCCGAGCCTGGCTGGAAGCACGAGGCCGATCACATCGGCGACGTGCGGAGGTGGTGGCGGACGCACCGGCGGTCAGCCTCTGGTCATTCCGCCTCGACGAGGCTGGTCAGAAACGTGCCGGGCCGGCCGAAGCGTCGCCGGAAAGCGTGACATGGCGCGTAGTTAGCTGACGACGAGCCGGGCACGCGGCTTGCCTCTGTCCAGGGCTCGGGAGGCCGCAATGGCGATGACCGAGCAAGGCTCCATCCTCGTGGTCGACGACGAGCCGCACGTGAGCGAGCTGCTGCAGGAGTTCTTCGTGGAGCTCGGCTACTCGGTCGACGTGGCGAGCACCGGCGACGAGGCCTTCCGGCGCGCCGAATCCCGGCGGCCCGACGCGGTGATCCTCGACATGCGCCTGCCGGACACGACCGGCGATCAGCTGCTCCGCCGCCTCCGCACCCTCGACGATTCGCTGCCGATCGTGATGCTGAGCGGCGATGCCGACGACGAGGTGGCGCGCCGGACACTGGCCGCCGGCGCCACGCAGTATCTCTGCAAGCCATTCGACTTCGACGTGCTGCAGCGCACGATCAGCGGCGCCGTGGACGCCGTGCGCGAGCACCACCCGGCCGCCACCGGCTGCACGAGTGTCGCGCGGTGATGGCGGAGGCCGGCGCGTCGAGCCGGTGCTGCGCGGTCTGCGGCCGGGCGCTGGAGGGCAGCGAGGCGCTGATCGGCATCCCGGATCTCATGATCGAAATGCACGAAACCTGCTACCGACGCTCGCAAGAGACGAAAAAGCCGACACCACCCAAAGTGCCCGAATAATTGCCGAAGTCCCCCACGCCCTCTTCTATAGTCGAGCCATGAGTCTCGGGAGCGCCCGGTAGCCCTCGACCTTCCGGAGGGTCCGCTTCGGCGCCGCTTGCGCCGCCGGCTCTGGTGCCTGGCCTTCGCGGTGTCCATCGTGATGGGCGTCGGGCCGCCCGCGACGTACTACGTGCTGGCGTCGCGCCGCTTGCACGATGCCGCGCAGGGACACGCCCGCGAGGTGGCCGCCCAGGTCGCGGCCGGACGCACGCCGGATCTCGCCGAGATGCTCGCGCGTGAGCCGGAGATCCTCGGCCTTCGCCTCCTCGACGCGCAGGGCACCTCGCTCGCCGTTGCCGCCGGTCCCGGCCGCGCACGCTGGTGGAACAGCCGCGCGCCGCGAGGGACGGCCCCGGTCGCGTCGGCCTCCGTCGGCGCCCGTGCGGTCGAGGCGGCCATGCGCCGCGACGTGGTGCTGAAGACGACGCTGGGCTTCCTCATCCTCTCGTCGGTGACGGGCAGCGCGCTGGCGATCCTGCTCTACGTGCTGCCGCTCGCCGTGGTCGCACAGATGGAAGCGCGCAACCGGCGGCTGGTGGCCGAGCGCGAGGCGCTGGCCACCATCGAGCGCGAGCTCACGGCCGAGCTCGAGCGCGACCGGCTGTTGCGGCTCATCGTCGATCACGCCAGCGCGCTGTTCAATGGCAACGGCGCCATCTACCTGCTCGACGAGCACGACAAGCTCGTGCCGAGCGCGTGGACCGACGGCGGGGCCTTCAGCGACGTGCACATCCCGCTGGGCCAGGGCTTCGTCGGCAGCTCGGCCAAGGCCCGGCAGCCACTGCTGGTCGACGACTATCCGACCTCACCGTACGCGCTGCCCGAGTTCGTGGCCATCGGCCTGCGGTCGGCCATCACCCAGCCGCTCGTGATCCGCGACGAGCTGCTCGGCGTGATCGCCATGAACCGTCTCGGCCGCGATGCGCCGGCGTTCTCCAGCGACGACGTGGAGCGGCTGAAGAGCTTCGCCGCGCAGGCGGCGATCGCCTTGCAGAACGCGCGGCTGTTCGCCGACAACCGACGGCAGGTCGAGAGCCTGTCGGTCCTGCACGAGCTGTCGCGTGCGGTGACCGGCGAGCTCGAGCGCACGGCGCTGGTGGAAGCCATCGGGCGGGAGCTCGTGCGCGTGCACGGCGTGCGCGAGATCTTCGTCGTGCTGATGCCGGCGGGCGCCGAGGCTCCCGTCATCGCGCTGCACGCGCCGACCGGACGGGAGTCGATCGATCCCGACAAGGTGCACAAGCTGGCGCTCATGGTGCTGCAGGCGGGCCGAGCGGTGCGCATCGACCCCGCGCTGGTCGGCGGCGACGTCGAGCAGGCGGCAGCGGCGCGCAGCTGGCTCGGCGTGCCGATGATCAGCGGCAATGCCGACCACGGCGCGCTGCTCGTCGCCGGCGATAGCGTGTTTCACGACGCCGACGAGCGCTTGCTCACCGACATCGGCCAGCTGGGCGGCCTGGCTCTGCGCAGCGCGCGGCTCTTCGAGGAGCGCGGCCAGGCCTACGCCGAGCTCGCGGCCGCCCAGGACTCCCTGCTGCGGGCGGAAAAGCTGCGCGCGCTCGGCGAGATGGCGTCCGGGGTCGCGCACGACTTCAACAACCTCCTCGCCGCCATCTGCGGACGCACGCAGCTCCTGCTGGGCCGCATCGACGACCCCGCGCACACGAAGTCGCTGCAGGCCATCAAGCGCGCGGCCGACGACGGCGTGCACACGGTGCGCCGCCTCCAGGAGTTCACGCGCATCCGGCGCGACCAGCCGTTTGCCGCCGTCGATCTCAACGAGGTCGTTCGGGGCGCGCTGGAGGTGACGGAGACGCGGCGCGAGGAGGCGCACAGCCGCGGCATCACGCTGACGGTGGAGACCGCGCTCGCCCCGCTGCCACCTATCAGCGGCGACGCCGCCGAGCTCCGCGAGGTGGTGACCAACCTCATCCTCAACGCGATCGACGCCATGCCCGAGGGCGGGCGCCTCCGGCTGGCCTCCTCGGTGGACGAGGCGGAGGTGGAGCTGCGCATCGAGGACACGGGAATGGGCATGACGGACGAAGTGCGCCGGCGGCTGTTCGACCCGTTCTTCACGACGAAGGGAAGCAAGGGCACCGGTCTCGGCCTGTCGATCACGTATGGCATCGTGTCGCGCCACGGCGGGCGTGTCCACGTTGAGAGCGAGCCGGGCGCAGGCTCGACGTTCCGGCTGCGCTTTCCCCGCCGCGCCGATGCGACCGACGCCGACGTGCCCGCGCGGGAGACGGCCGCCGCCGACGTGCGGCCGCTCCGCTGCCTCGTGGTCGACGACGACGAGGAGGTGGCCAGCGCGCTCGCCGACCTGCTCACCGACAGCGGCCACGAGGTGGTGGTGGCCACGAAGAGCACCGAGGCACTCACCGTCATCGCACGGCAGCCGCTCGACATCGTGTTCAGCGACCTCGCCATGCCCGACATGTCGGGCTGGCAGCTGGCGCGGGCGGTGAAGACGGCGGCCCCTCAGCTGCCCGTCGTGTTGATCACCGGCTTCGGCGTGGAGCTCACCGCGGAAGAATGCCGCGCCAGCCACGTCGATGCGGTGCTCGCCAAGCCCGTCGAGCTCGTGGATCTCCTGACGGTGGCCGCGCGCCTTACCCGGTGAGCGCCGCGCGGCCGTCGCGCGGCAGCGGTGGTCGAACCTCGTTGCCCGAGAAGAGCACCGTCACCACGATCTCCAGCGGAAAGTCGCCGAACAGCCCGTGACAGCCGATGGCCGTGCGCGTGGGCAGCCCGCGCTCGCCGTAGAGCTCCACGAAGAGATCCACGGCGCCGTTGATCACGCGCGGCTGCTCCTTGAAGCCCGGGTCCGAGTTCACGAACCCGAGGAGCTGGATGATCCGCTCGACGCGATCGAGATCGCCGAGCGCGTATTTCATGGCGCCCAGGCTCATGAGCGCGGCATAGCGCGCGGCCTCGTAGCCCTCGGCCAGCGTCAGGTCCTTGCCGAGGAACCCTTGCTTGAATGGCTTGCCGTCCTTGAGCGGCACGGTGCCCGACAGGTAGAGGACGTTCTGCACGGCCACGTGGGAGACGAACTTGGCGCCGGAGGGGTTGGTCGTATAGAACTGCGCGAGGTCGGGCACCACGAGCCCGAGGCGGTCCAGCGCTTTCTCGATGAGCATGGTCGGGGGGTCGCCTCCTCACGCGCCGCGAGGCGCGAGCGCTTCCATCTGGCGGAAAACGTCGGTGACCGAGCACTGCGACAGCTGGAACGTCGGGTCGAGGAACACCTCGGTGGCGCCGGCGTCCTCGTAGCGCTTCACGTCGTCGCGAATGTCCTCGAGCGAGCCGCAGAAGACCGCGCGGTGCTTGCTCTGTGCCGCGGAGGTGACCTTGAACGAGCCGCGCGAGGCGACCATGACGCGGGCCGGATCGCGCCCGGCGCCGGCGGCGTGCTCGCGCACGCGGCGCACGATGTGGGCGAGCTTCTCCGGCGCCATGTTGCCGCCCGTATAGCCGTCGCCGAAGCGCCCGGCGCGACGGAACGACGGCTCGCTGTAGCCGCCGATGAGCAGCGGCGGCCGTGGCTTCTGCAGCGGCTTGGGCTCCACGCGCGAGGACGGAACGAAGTAGAACACGCCCTTGAACGTCACCTCGGGTTGCGTCCAGATCGCGTCGAGACACTGGATGAACTCGTCGGCGCGCTCGCCGCGCTGCGCGAATGGCGTGCCGGCGGCGTCGTATTCGTCGCGCGACCAGCCGATGCCGAGCCCGACCGTGAGCCGCCCGCCCGACATGATGTCGAGCGTGGCCAGCTGCTTGCCGAGCACGATCGGCGAGTAGAAGGGCGCCACCAGGACGCTGGTGCCGAGCCGCACGCGCCGGGTCTGCGCGGCCAGGAAGGCGAGGGTGACGATGGGGTCGAAGGTGGAGCGGAAGGGCTCCGGCCACGCCTCGTTGACGGCGCCGTAGTAGGTGTTGAGCGGAGAGACGGGACACAGCAGCCTCTGAAAGACCCACAGCGAGTGATAGCCGAGCGCTTCGGCGTGCCGTGCCAGCGCGCTGACGTTGTCAGCGGTGGCCGCCGCTCCGCCGATCGGAAGACCAAAGCCCAGCTTCATGGCACCGCCTGCTAAAGGCTGTGAGCTTTAAAGTTCGGTTTTCGGCGCCGTTCCGCCCGGCGCGCCCGATGGTAGGTGAAGAACCAAAGTTCAGTCAATTTTTTTCTCCATTCCGACGCAAAAGCGATTTAGAGTCGGGCTCTTGATGACCCTGCGGTCTCACGCGAGCCAGTCCCTCATCGCGACCTTCGTCACCCTCGCCTTCGCCTACGGCGTCTGGTACGCGTACTCGGTGTTTCTGGTGGCGCTGGCGGAGGAGTTTCACTGGAGCCGCTCGCTGCTGGCCGGCGCCTTCGCGCTCTTCGCGCTCGTGCACGGACTCTCGAGCCCGCCCCTCGGCTGGCTCGCCGATCGGCTCGGCCCGCGACGCGTCTTCGTGGCGGGCGGCACCGTGCTCGCGGTCGCCCTCGTCGTCGACGGCGCTGTGACCCGGCCCTTGCATCTCTATCTCGGCTTCGGCGTGCTGACCTCGCTCGGGGTGACGGCGACGGCGCTGGTGCCGTCGGTGGTCCTCATCCGGGGCTGGTTCCCGCGGCGGTTCGGGACCGCGCTCGGCATCGCCTCGGCCGGCATCGGCGTCGGCATCTTCGCGGTGGTGCCGCTGTGCCAGGCGATGATCGACGCCGTCGGCTGGCGCTGGGCGTTCCGGGTGCTGGCCGCGCTCATCGCCGCCTGGATGATCCCGGCGGCGCTGGCGCTCGTGCGGGATCCGCCGGCGTGCACGCCCCGTCCGCTGCGCGAGCCGGAGGAGCCGACCCTCGCCACCGCGCTCGCGCAGGGCTCATTCTGGCTGCTGGCGACGGCACAGTTCTGCGGCAACTTCGTGTGCCAGATGCTGCTCGTGCACCAGGTCGCGTTTCTCGTCGACAACGGCATTCCGGCCATGGCCGCCGCCAGTGTCGCCGGTCTGGTGGGCCTGGCCAGCGTCTTCGCGAAGGTCGGCAGCGGCTGGGCCGCCGACGTCCTCGGGCGCCGCCAGACGTTCACGACGGGGATGGTCGTCGTGCTCGCGAGCGTCGGCCTGCTCGGCCTGGTCGCGCTGAGTCCGCAGCTGACCACCGTCTATGTGTACGGCGTGCTCATGGGGATCGGCTACGCCGCCACCGTGCCCATCATGCCGACCGTGATCAGCGACGTCTTCCGCGGCGTGCGCTTCGGCTCGATCTTCGGCTCGCTGCACCTCGCCAACGCGATCGGCGGCGCCGCCGGCGCCTGGTTGGCGGGCACCGTGTTCGACGCCACCGGCGGCTACACGCTGTCGTTCGCGGCGGCCGCCATCGCGGCCGTGCTGGCGATCGCCGGCGTCTGGCTCGCGCAGCCGATGCGCGCGCCGGCCCGCGAGCCGCTCCGCACGCCGGTCGATCAGTCGGCGCACTGAGCGCGGCGCTACATCCGGCGGACGCGCTCCACCGTCGCCTGCATCTGCTCCACGCGCGACCACCGCCGCAGCGACTCGGCGAGCGCGGGCTCGGGGGCGGCGGCCGCGATGGCGACGAGCGTTCGCTCCGCGAGCTCGGCGGCCGCCCGCGCCTTCTCGGCGGCCCCGAGCTGCATGTTGGCGCGCGCGAGCACGTCGGCGGCCTGCCACGTCAGGGTCGGGTAGGCGATCCGCCGCGCGATGCTCACCGCACGATCCAGGCTGGCCACGGCGGCCGCCGCGTCGCCGGCGCGCAGCGCGATCTCGCCGCGCCGCGCATGGAACCAGCCCACGTACTTCAGCGAGTCCGTCTGCTCGGCCTCGGCCAGGCCGCGATCGGCGAGCGTCAGCGCCTCCTCGTCGCGACCGAGCGCCATGAGCGCGGTGGTGATGCCGAACGAGAGGTGGATCGCCCAGCGCCAGCGGTGCGCGCCGAAGGCCTTGCGCGCGCGCTCGAGCGTCTGCTCGAAGAGCGCGAGCGCGGGCTGGGGCCCCTTGAGCGCGAGGTCGCTGAAGCCGAGGTCGATGAGGGCGCTGATCTCCACGTTGCCGTTCTTGATGCGGCGGCCGATGTCGCGGCTCTCGCTGTTGACGTCGACGGCGCCCGCGAAGTCGCCATACTCCTGCCGCAGCCACCCGAAGGTGTTGCCCATGCGGGCGAACATGAAATGGTTCTCGCGGTCGCGCGCGAGGGCGCGGCCCTGGGCGAGCGTGTCCCACGCGACGCGATAGTCGCCTCGGCCGATGTGCGCGAAGCAGCGGTTCGACATCGCGAACACCTCGCTGAAGCCGTCGTGGATCTCGCGCGCCGCCCTCTCGGTATCGAGCGACATGGCGATGGCGTCGTCGAAGCGGCCCTGCCAGCACCGCTGGACGCCGAGCAGCGGCGCCACCTGCACCACGATGTCTCGATGCTGGCCCCGGCGCGCCAGCGCCACCGCCTCGTCGAACTCCGCCTCGGCCTCGGTGAGGCGCGCCTGCATCTGATCGAGCGAGCCCAGCAGGAACAGCGTGCGCGCCAGCAGGCGCTCGTCGCCGATCTCGCGTGCGATCTCGTGCGCCCGGCGCACGTTCGTTTCGAGCTCGCCGATCTCGTCCCACGACAAGGCCATGTAGTGGCAGTAGGCGATCTCGGCGTACGCCTCCGCCTCCAGCCGCCGATCGCCGTCGGCGCGCGCGTACTCGAGCATCTTGCGCGCGTCGGCGCGCGCCTCGTCCAGCCGTGCCACCGTGGTGAGGACCTGCGCACGGCGCTGGTGCACCTCCGCCAGCCGCGCCCCGGCCACCGGCGGGGTCGCGCGGGCGCCCGCCTCCAGCGCGCGCGTATACCAGTCGAGCGCGGTGGTGTTGGCCGACGCCTCGCGCGCGCGCGCGCCGGAGCGGACGAGGTAGTCGAACGCCTTCGCCCACTCCTCACCCTCCGAGAAGTGGTGGGCGAGCTCCTCGTAGTGCTCGGCGAGCCGGTCCGGATAGAGCTCCTCCAGCGCGAAGGCCACGCTGCGGTGCAGCTCGCGCCGCCGCTCGCGGAGCAGGCTGTTGTAGGCGACGTCCTGGATCACGGCGTGCTTGAAGATGTAGGCCGGCTCCGGGAGCAGGCCCTCCTGGTAGATGATCTCCAGCGCCTGCAGCTCGCGCAGCAGCCCGTCGAGCTGCTGGCTCATCCCCGACACGCGGCTGAGCAGCCTCACCAGGAACTGCCGGCCGATGACCGAGGCCAGCTGCACCGCGCGCTTGCCCTCGTCGCCGAGCCGATCCAGGCGCGCCATGATGATGTCGTGGATCGTCTCCGGTACGTCGATCGTCTCGGGGCCGCTCACGAGCACCAGGCGATCGCCCTCGCGCCGCACCACACCGAGGTCGAGCAGCGTCTTGGCGACCTCCTCGATGAAGAGCGGCACGCCCTCGGCTTTCTGGGTCAGCGCGGCCAGCAGCTCGGGCGGCAGATCGGCGACCCCGAGCACGCCGCGGGCGACGGCGAGCGCGTCGGCGGCGCCCAGCGTCGTGAGCGAGATCGTCGTGTAATAGCTGCGCGAGCCGAACGGCGGCGCGTAGCCGATGCGGTAGGTGAGGATCACCATCACGGCCACGCCGGCGAGCGACTCCATCAGCGAGCCGAGGAACTCCTCGCTGCCGGAGTCCATCCAGTGCAGATCCTCGACCACGAGCACCACCGGCCGCAGCTGCGCGCCGCGCATGGTGAGCGCGCGCAGCGCGGCGAAGGCCAGCCGCCGGCGATTTGGCGCATCCATCGCGGTGACCGTCGGGTCGCCGGGATCGACCGAGAGCAGGTAGCGGATGAACGGCACGTGCGCCTCGAGGCCGCCCATGCGCCGCGTGAGCGCCTCGATCTTGGCGATGATCTCCGGCTCGCCGTCGAACTCCTCGATCCCGAAATTCTTCCGCAGCAGGTCGATCAGCGGCAGGAACGGAATCGACTGCCCGAAGGAGACGCACTGGCCTTCCACCCAGCTCACGGGACGCCCCGCGTCCGCCAGCCGCCGGCGGAACTCGTAGAGCAGCCGCGACTTCCCCATGCCCGCATCGCCGACGAGGAACACCGCCTGGCCGTGGCCGGCCTCGACGTCGGCGAAGCGCGCGAGCAGCGTCTGCAGCTCGCGGTCGCGGCCGACGAACGGGGTGAGACCGCGCTCGTGGCCGACCGCGACGCGCGAGCGCGCGCCGCGCGTGCGCACGACCTGCCATGCCCGCACGGGCTCGTGGCCCTTCACCTCGAGGCGGCCGAGGTCGAGCGTCTCGAAGAAGCCCTCGATCGCCCGGTGCGTTGCCTCGCTCACGACCACCGTGCCCGGGCGCGCCGTCTGCTGCATCCGCGCCGCGAGGTTCGTGGTGTCGCCGACCGCCGTGTAGTCCATGCGCAGGTCGTCACCGATGGCGCCGACCACGACGGCGCCGGTGTTGATGCCGATCCGCATGGCCAGCGAGAGCCCGAGCTCGGCGCGCAGGGCCGCCGCATAATCGGCCATCGCGCGCTGGATGCCGAGCGCGGCGTGCACGGCGCGGCGCGCGCTGTCCTCGTGCGCGATCGGCGCGCCGAACAGCGCCATCACGCCGTCGCCCGTGTACTGGTTGATCGTGCCCTCGAAGCGGTGGACCTCGGCGGTGATCCGCTCGAAGCAGCCGTTGATGATCCGGTGGACCTCCTCGGGATCGCGCTTCTCGGCGAGGCTGGTGAAGCCCGCGACATCAGCGAAGAGGACGGTGACCTGACGGCGCTCACCCTCGATTGCTGACCGCGACTTCAGAATTTTGTCGGCGAGGTGCTTGGGCGTGTAGGCGGCCGCACCGGAGGTCGCCGGCGGAGCCGGCGGGACTGCCGGCGCGGGCGCGTCCTGCAGGCTCTTGCCGCAGTGGCCGCAGAAGCGGAAGTCGGGTGGAACCTCGGCGCCACAGTGCGCGCACCGCGTGGCGAGCGCGCCGCCGCAGCGGCCGCAGAATTTCATGCCGGCCGGGCTTTCGAAGCCGCACTGCGGACAGCGCGCGGAGGCCATGCGAAATTATACGCGCCGCGCTACGGGATGACCTCGTCGGCGCGCAGCAGCAGCGGCGGGGGGATCGTCAGCCGCAGCGCCTTCGCCGTCTTCACGTTGATGACCAGCTCGAGCTTCGTCGGCTGCTCCACCGGGAGATCGGCGGGCCGCGCGCCCTTGAGGATCTTGTCCGCATAGGCGGCCGCCTGCCGGTACATGCTGGCGAGGCTGGCGCCATAGAACATCAGTCCGCCCGCGTCGACGTAGTCGCGACCGCCGTAGACGGCCGGGAGCCGTCGCCGGGCCGCCAGCTCGACGATCCGCTTGCGGTGGGTGATGAACAACGGGTTGGTCTGCACGAGGAGCGCCTCCATGTGCTCACGCGCCATGGCCGCGAATGCCGGCTCGAGCTCGCTCGCCTGCCGTGCCTCGAAGACGCGCAGCGCGAGCCCCAGCGCGTGGGTGGCCGCGTCCTTCTCGCTCTCGAGAGCGGCGCTGTACTGCGTCGTGTAGAACGACGCCGGATTGACGAGCACGGCGACGCGGGACAGGCGGGGGACGGCCTCCTTCAAGAGCTCGAGGCGCTTGAGGTCCAGCGTCTGGCCGAGGGCGGTGACGCCGGTCACGTTGCCGCCGGGGCGCGCCAGGCTCGTCACGAGGCCGTCGTGGACCGGATCGCCCGTGGTGACGATGACGATCGGAATGGTCGCCGTCGCCTGCCGGGCCGCCAGCGCCCCCGGACTCGATCCGGTGAGGATCAGATCGACGCGTTGTCGCACGAGCTCGGCCGCCAGCGCCGGCAGCCGCTCGCCCTTGCCGTCGGCGAAGCGCGTCTCGACGGTGAACGTCGTTCCCTCCGCCCAGCCGAGCGCTCGCATGCCTTGCTTGAACGCCTCGATGTGCGGGGAGTCGGCCTCGACGGACAGCGGAGTGAGGCGGCCGATGCGCACGGGCCTTCGCGCCTCCTGCGCGGCCACGTGGAACGCGGTTCGGCGCGCGCGCATTTCTACAACGACCTCTGCAATCAATTCCGCATTGCGCCGTCCCGTGCGCGTGCTCTACGGTACGTCGCCGGGAGGCAGGCATGAGGCACTCGGCATGGATGGTGGCGGCGCTCGCGCTGGCCGTGGCAGCGCCGGACGCGAGCGCACAGACGGCGGCGCGCGGATTTCCCGACGGCCTCGACGAGGCGCTCGGGAGCAAGTTCAAGGCCTCGGGACGTCGACCGGTGCCGCGATTCCCGCGCCGCGGCTCCGATGCGCTGAGCGTGCTGCGGCAGTGGAACGACATCGCCATCGACGCGAGCGGCCTCGATCACACGCCCGTCGCGCCGGGCGAGAGCCGCATCTTCGGCGAGCAGCTCGGCCCCACGCGCGCCAGCCGGGCCATGGCCATCGTCCACATCGCGATGTTCGACGCGGTCAACGCCATCGCCGGCCGGTACCAGCCGTACAGCTCGCTGGCGCCGGTGACCGGCCCGGCGTCGATGACCGCGGCCATCGCGCAGGCGGCGCGCGACACGCTGGCGGCGCTGTTTGCCTCGCAGGCCGCGTCGTTCGACGAGCTGCTTGCGGCGGAGCTGCACGGGATCTCGGACGGGCCTGCGAAATCGGCCGGCGTCGCGCTCGGTCGCGCGGCGGCGACGGCCATCCTGGAGCGGCGCGCCGGGGACGGCGCCGACCATGCGGAGCCGCGCGTGGGCATCGACTTCATCACGAGCACGGCGCCCGGCAAGTGGCGTCAGGACCCGATCAGCGCGGGGCCGCTGGCGCTCGGAGCGCGCTGGGGCGGCGTCACACCGTTCGTGCTGCAGTCGAGCACGCAATTCCGCGTTCCCGAACCGCCCGCGGCGGACAGCCGTCAGTACGCGCGCGCGTTCGAGGAAGCGCGACAGCTCGGCGGCGACGGCGTGGTCACCCCGACCCAGCGCAATGCCGAGGAGACGTTCGCCGGCACCTTCTGGGCGTATGACGGCACGCCGAGCCTCTGCGCGCCGCCGCGGCTCTACAACCAGCTCACCGTGCAGATCGCCGAGCAGATGAGGTCGGACGTCGTCGAGCTCGCGCGTCTGCTCGCGCTCGTGAACGTGGCGCTGGCGGACGCCGGCATCGCGGCGTGGGAGTCGAAGTTCCATTACCAGGTCGGCCGGCCGGTCACCGTCATCCGCGAGGCCGGCGCCGATCCGACGTTCACGCCGCTCGGCGCGCCGGCCAGCAACCTGCACGGCCCGAATTTCACGCCGCCGTTCCCGGCCTATCCCTCGGGCCACGCCGCGTTCGGCGGCGCGCTGTTCCAGATGCTCCGGCACGTCTACCGCACGGACCGCATCGCCTTCACCTTCGTGTCGGACGAGTACAACGGCCTCACCGAAGATCACACGGGCGCCGTGCGGCCGCTGCATCCGCGGACATTCTCGTCGCTCTCCGAGGCCGAGGAGGAGAACGGTCAGAGCCGCATCTATCTCGGCATCCACTGGGCCTTCGACAAGAACCAGGGCATCGCCCAGGGCCGCCGCGTGGCCGACTACGTCTTCCGCAACGCGTTCCTGCCGCGGCGCGGTGACGACCGCTAGGCACCGTTTCAGGGCGGCGTAGGATGGAGAGACAGCAGGAGGTACCGCCGATGACGATCCGCCTCGACCACACCATCGTGCCGGCCAGGGACAAGGGGGCGTCGGCCCGGTTCTTCGCGGAGATCTTCGGCCTCGAGGTGAAGCCCGGCGACGGCTACTTCGCGCAGGTCCAGGTCAACGACACGCTGACCCTCGACTTCTCCGACGACGTGGACGACGGGGACGGCAGCAGCCAGCATTACGCGTTCCACGTCAGCGACGCCGAGTTCGACGCGATCTTCGCCCGCGTCAAGGCCAAGGGCATCGCGTATGGCGCCGGGCCGGACCATCACACGGACGGCAAGATCAACCGGCGGCGCGGCGGCCGTGGGTTCTACTTCGAGGATCCGTACGGCCACCTGCTGGAGGTGATGACGGTGGCGGAGACGGGGAGCTAGCGCGCGCGGCGGAGCCTCGCGCGGAGGGCCTTCGTCTCGACCTCGTCGACGGCGCCGCCGTCGAGCGTGAGCACCACGCCGTAGTCGGCGGCCGTCGCGATCTTGCCGTCCTTCAGATCGGCCAGCACGGCCGCCGGCTCGCGCTCGAGCGGATCACCGTACCCGGCGCCTCCGGCGATGTACTCCCACAGCTGATCGCCCGGATGCAGCACGATCATCTTCTTCGACGGCAGCTCCTCGCGCGTGCCGTCCTTGCGCACGATGAACGCATGCGCGCGTGCCCCGGGCGCGCCGCCCTCGAGTCCCCACGGCGAGGACGCGAAGCGCTCGCCGCGATGGGAGACCATCACGTCGGTGGTGGTCGCCTCGTAGACCTTCTCGAGGCCGAGGCCGCCGCGGAACCGGCCGGCGCCGCCGGAGCCGCGCCACAGACGCGCGCGGGGGATGCGGAGCGGGAAGTTCATCTCCACCGACTCCACGGGGATGTTCATGCAGTTCGAGACGTCCGTCTCGATGGTGTCGATGCCGTCCTTGCTCGGCCGCGCGCCCATGCCGCCGGCGGCGAGCTCGCTGGCCACGAACGGACGATCGGTCTCGGGATCGCGGCCGCCGAACGCCATGACCAGCAGCGTGCCGGAGTTCGCGGCCGGCATCTTGCCGGGTAGCGCGCCCACCAGCGCCCCGAGGATCGTGTCGGCGATGCGCTTGATGGTCGCCGTGCGGCAGCTCACCGGCGCCGGCGGCCGCGGGTTCACCAGCGTCCCTTCCGGCAGGATCGCGTCCACCGCGCGGAAGCAGCCGCCGTTGTTCGGGATGGACGCGTCGGAGATGGCGCGCACCGCGTAGTAGACGGCCGACATGGTCGACGCCGGTACGGAATTGAACGGCCCGCCCACCTGCGCATCGGTGCCCGTGAAGTCGAATGTCATCGCGGAGCCGCGCACGCGGAGGGTGACCGCGATCTTGACCGGCTGGCCGATGTTCACGCCGTCGTCGTCCAGCCAGTCCTCGAACGCGTAGTCGCCGTCGGGGATCGTCTCGATCTGCGCGCGCGTCAGGCGCTCGGCGCGCGCCAGCAGCTCCTCGATGTACTCGACCACCGTCGCCGCGCCGTGCGCGGCAAACAGCTCGCGCAGCCGGACGCCGCCGAGTCGTCCGGCCGCGACCTGCGCCATGAGATCACCGGTGAAGACGTCCGGCAGCCGCACGTTCCGCGTGAGCAGCCGGAAGAGGTTCTCGTCCAGCTCGCCGGCGCGGAAGAGCTGGGTGGGCGGGATGATGACCCCTTCCTGGTAAAGCTCGGTGGCGTCGGTCGGCACGCTGCCCGGCGTGCGTCCACCCACATCCTGGTGATGGCACATCGTGCAGGCGAGGGCGACGGCGTGCCCATCCGCGAAGACCGGGACGGCGAGCGTGATGTCGGGCAGATGCGTGCCGCCGTCGTACGGATCGTTCAGCAGGAACGCGTCGCCCTCGCGCATCGCGGCCGGCGGGAACGCGCGCACGATGCGCTGGGCCGCGAACTGCAGCGCACCCAGGTGAATCGGGATCGCGGCCGCCTGCGCAATGGTCTCGCCGCCCGTGTTGAAGAGCGCGGCGGAGGCGTCGAGGCCCTCCTTGACGATCGGCGAGGCGGCGCTCTTCAGCAGCGTCAGCTCCATCTCGTCGGCGATGGCGTCCAGGCGATTGCGCAGCACCTCGAGCAGGATGGGATCGATGCTCATGGCGCTCTCCGCAGCCTCAGGTTGGCGGCCTCGTCCACGAGCGCGGTGACGCCCGGCGGGACGACGGTCGTGGTGTCCGTCTGCTCCACGATGGCGGGGCCGGTGAGACGCGCCCCGATCGGCAGCCGCGCGCGCTCGTAGATCGGCGTGACCACGAAGCCGTCGAAGTACGCGCGCCGCTCGCCGAGCCTGGCCTCCTCGAGGCTGCCGTCCGCGCGCGCCGCCGGCGTGATCACCGGCCGCGGCAGCGGGAACGTGTGCACGGCGCGGAAGTTGACGAACTCGACCGGCTGCTGCGCGCGCGCGTAGCCGTACACGCGCTCGTGCACGGCGTGGAAGGCGGCCACCGCGGCCGGCACGCCGGCGGCCGTCAGCGGCGCCGTGACCGCGACCTCGAGCTCGTAGGCCTGTCCCACGTAGCGCATGTCGGCGCTGTAGGCCACGCGGACCTCGGACGCGGGCACGCCTTCCTCCCGCATGCGGGCGCGGCCGCTGGCGTCGAGCTCGGCGAGGCACGCGTTGACGGCGCCCAGGTCGGCGGCGTCGGTCGTCGCCTGCAGCGTGCGCGCGTGGTGATGCTCGATGGCGGCGGCCAGGAGCCCGAAGGCGGCCAGCACGCCCGGCGCCTCGGGCACCAGCACTTCGGCCATGCCGATCTCTGCGGCGAGCGCGGCGCCGTGCACGGGGCCGGCGCCGCCGAGCACGAGCAGCGCGAACCGGCGCGGGTCGTAGCCGCGCTTGATGGTCACCAGGCGGATCTGATCGGCCATGCGCGCGTTGACGACGCGATGGATGCCGGCCGCCGCCGCCACCGGGTCGAGGCCGAGCCGGCGACCGATGTGCGCCATCGCCCGCTCCGCGGCCACCACGTCGAGGCTCATGGCGCCGCCGGCGAAGCGCGCGGGGTTGAGATAGCCGAGGACGACGCTGGCGTCGGTCACGGTCGCCTCGTCGCCGCCGCGCGCATAGCAGGCCGGGCCGGGCTCGGCGCCGGCGCTGCGCGGACCGACGCGCAGCCCACCGGCGGCGTCGATCCACGCGATGCTGCCGCCGCCGGCGCCGATGGTGTTCACGTCGACCATCGGCGTGCGCACGGGATAGGGGCCGATGGCGCCCTCGCTGATCAGCAGCGGCTTGCCGTCGCGGACGAGCGCGACGTCGTTGCTGGTGCCGCCCATGTCGAGCGAGACGAAATCGCGCACGCCCGCGCGCTCGGCGGCGAACGCCGCGCCGATGACGCCACCGGCGGGACCGGACAGGAACAGGGTGACCGGCTGCTGCGCCGCCAGCGCGGCCGACACGATGCCGCCGCGCGAGCGCATGATGAGCGGCGGCGCCGGCACGCCGAGCGCGCGCAACGCCTCGGCGAGGCCCGCGAGGTACTGCTTCACCACGGGCCCGAGATAGGCGTCGAAGGCGGTGACGCACAGCCGCTCGTACTCGCGGAACGTGGGGTCCACCTCGGACGAGAGCGAGACGCTCATCTCGGGGGCGAGCGCCGCGATGATCTCCCGCGTGCGGCGCTCGTGTGCCGGGTTCACGAACGAGAAGAGATAGCAGACGCCGATCGCGGAGACGCCCTGCGCGCGCAGCGTGGCGACCGCCGCCCGCACGTCGTCCTCGTGCAGCGCGACGAGCACCCGTCCCTTCGCGTCGAGCCGCTCGCGAATGCCGAGGCGGCGCCGGCGCGGCGCCAGGAACGTGGGCACCTCCGGATCCATGTCGAGGTCGTACATGCGGGAGCGCTTCATCCGTCCGAGCTCCAGCACGTCCTCGAAGCCCTCGGTGGTCAGGATGGCGGTCGTCGCGCCCTTGTGCTCGAGCACGGCGTTGGTGGCCACGGTGGTGCCGTGGATGAAGCGCTCGACGTCCTGGGGCCGGGCGCCGGCGAGGCCGAGAACCTTGGTGATCGCGGCCGCGATGCCATCGAGAAGATCCTTCGGCGTGCTCGGCACCTTCGCGAGTGCGAGCCGGCCACTGGCCTCGAGCGCCACGATGTCGGTGAAGGTGCCGCCGATGTCGACGCCGATCTGCACGTGTGCGGTTCCCTGGCCCGCGCGCCGATTCTAGCGCGGCGGGAGGCGCCGTGACGAGGGGGGACCGGCCGTGCCCGATC
>DATAOC010000041.1:0-43432 GCA_036265915.1 Candidatus Methylomirabilota bacterium
GCGGTGAGCACGCGGTAGCCGCGCGCCATCAGCGCCAGGCTGGCAAAGCTGCGCACCGCTTCCTCGTCCTCCACCACCAGGATGGTCTCCGTGCCGTGCGCAAAGTCCGCGGCCTCCGGTGGCCGCGCGGCGGGCCCGTGCGCGGGCACGAGGCTCGCCGCGTCGTGCGCGACCCGCGGTGCGCCGCGCACGGGCTCGAGATGCCGCGTGTCCACCTCGGTGACGCGCACTTCCTGCACGTGCGCGCGGCCGAACCGGTCCGGTGGGACCGCGACCACCGCGCGAGGCACGGCGGCGTTGCGATACACGTGGATCTCGTTCACGTTCACGACGGTGGTCCGGTTGATCACGACGTTGTTCACGACGCGCGGACCACCCCAGCCTGCCCACACCGGCCGCCCGATGAACCCGGGCCGCCCCCACCACGGGATGACCGGCTCGCCCCAGCCGAGTGCGACCCAGCTCACGAACGGCGTGCCGACGCTCACGCGGATACCCGGTGCGCTGAAGAAGGCAACCAGCGCGGGCGCGTACACCGGGCGCGCGACGATCGGGCCCGGCGCCCACGCCCAGAGCCCGTCCACGTACACCCACCGGCCGTGATGGTACGGCGCCCAGCCCCAGGCTGCGGTGTCGACCCATGTCCACCCGAAGCGCGGATCCCAGACCCAGCGTCCCGTGGTATATGGCGCCCAGCCGGCGGGTGTCTCGCGCGGCACCCAGATCGCGCCGTACGTCGGCACGACCCGCCAGTCGCCGTGGTGATCCAGGTCGTCGACGCCGTACACACCCTCGGCCACGTAACGCGCGCTGACGGAATCGAGCAGCTCGTCGGTGCGCGCCTGGTTCCAGCGATCCCACACGTCGAGATCGGGCGCCACGAAGCTCTGCGTGGCCGGCGCGGCTGCGGCATCGACCACCACTTCCTCGCTCGGCGTGACGACGAGCGGCGGTGCGCCGGGCTGCGTGAGCGTCGCCTGGCCGGCGCGGCGCGTGATGAACGACGTGCGCTCGGCCGTCACGTCGACGCGGTAGTAGCCGGGGCGATCGATGGTGAACGCCGCGTGCGGCGTGTCGACCTCGATCGCCCGACCGGGCTCCGTCGCCCGGACGTCGACCGCGACGTAGCCCGTCGTGACCTTCAGCTGGACGAGGTCGGGGGCCTGGTTGGCCAGACCGAGCTGCGTGTCACCCCAGGCGCGCACGAACGCGCGCGGGCCCACCTGCAGCTCGACGTTGCCCGGATGGCCGGTGTACAGCTCGTCCCCGGGCGCGAGCGCGATGTTCGGCTGCGCGGGGGCCCAGTCGTCGGCGCCGGGCCGCCAGAACGACACCTGGCCGTCCATGTAGCCCAGCCGCGGTGGCGTACTCGCCACGTTCTCCGGCGGCGCCGTCTGGGCCAGCGCGCCCGAGACGTTCCCCAGCCACAACGCCGCGAGCAGCATGCCAGCCGCAAGGCGCCGAGCGATGGTCATGTGAGCCCCTCCCACGGGATGAGACGTGCCCGCGACGCCCGGCATTCGGTCACCGGGCGGCCGGAAGGACCACTTGCCGGATGTCGTGCAGATGATCCTCGATTCGATTCAGCCGCGCGGCCAGCTGTGTGATCTCGAGCTCGGCCTTGCGGTTCACCGCGAAGTCGAGCTCGCTGCGCAGCCGGTCCTTCGAGTCCTGGCGGTTCTGGCTCATCATGATGACCGGCGCCTGGATGGCCGCCAGCATCGACAAGAACAGGTTCAGCAGAATGAACGGATAGGGGTCCCACGCGCGCGCGGCCAGCGCGATGTTGAGGCCCGCGTAGCTGACCAGCACCACGCCGAACGAGATGATGAACGCCCACGAGCCGCCAAAGCGCGCGACCCGGTCGGCGACCTCGTCGCCGAACGACAGCTGCTCGTCGATCACCTCGTTGGGGTTGCGGGCCGCCCGCATGCGAACCAGATCCTGCGCGGCCCGGAACTGCCGGCCGACCATCGTCAGCATGTCGAGGCCGGCGAGCGGCTTGCGCTGGATCAGCTGTGACAGGTCGGTGCGATCGATCTCGATGGCCACCGTGTCCTCGAGCGCGACGGCGGTCGTCTGATGCGGCGAGGCGGACAGCATGGATGCGAGCCCGAAGATCTCGCCCGTCCCCGGCCGGTCGATCACGACTTCCTGGTTGTCCTGGTCGAACATCACGACGTCGACCTTGCCCCGCACCATCACGTAGGCGCGCTCGCCCGCCTCGCCGACCTTGTAGATCCGCGCGCGCGCGGCGAACCGGCGCAGCTCGACGTGCTCGGCGAGGACCGCACGCTCCTCGGCGTCGAGCAGCGAGAAGATCGGGATGTCCTCGAAGACAGTGGGATCGCAAGCCATCAGGGCGCCCCTCCCCGCTCCGATCATAGAATGCGGGACGCCCGGGGCCGAAGGTTCTCGCGCTAGAGCTTGCCCCAGTACGCCCGCTCGGCGGGGAACACGGTCGTGCAGCGGATCGGCTCGGTGGGACCGTCCAGCGTGTCGGCGGCCGCGCGCCAGACGGCGTAGTGCGGCGCCGCCCGGTGGGCGTCGAGCGCGGCCTGGTCCTTGTACACCTCGTAGAAGTAGTAGACGTTCTCGTCCTTCTCGTCACGCAGGACGTTGAAGCGCAGGCAGCCGGCCTCGTCACGCTCGGAGCCGAGCGCGTCGTGCTCGATGGCCCTGAGGAACTTCTCGCGCTGCGCCGGCTTCACGCGAACCTTCACCCAGATGGCGAGCATGCGATCTCCTTGCGGCTCAGAGCGCCGGCACGTCGGCGGGCCGCCCCAGCGTGAGGCTGGCGGCGACGGCATCGGTGAACTCCATGTAGCGGACGCCATCCTCGAAGGTCGTGCGCGAGACGCGCTCGCGCCCACGGATGGCATTGACGAACTCCTCCTCCACGCGCCAGCCGACCCGGCGCTCGGCCGGGATCGCGATCTCGGCCAGGCCCCGCTCCCCGCGCCGCCCGCCCCAGAGCCGCCGGGCGTCCGCCTCCAGCCGCAGCGTTCCGTCGCTGCCGTAGATCCACAGCTCGCTCGGCGGCCCGAGCGCGGCCACCGCGCTGAAGCGCAGGCGGGCGACGGCGCCGTCGCGCAGCGTGGCCAGGATCTCCAGGTGATCGGGGATGGTGACGTCCCGCAGCGCGCCCGTCTCGTCGCGACGCTGCGCGACCGCCACCTTGCCCATGGCCATCACGCGGCGAGCCGGCGGCAGCCAGCGCATGAGCGCCTCGTACCAGATGCCCATGTTCATGATGTTGTGGCCGCTGAGGGCCGCGTCGTGACGCCAGTGCAGCGGCTCCTCGCGATCCACGAAGCGGGCGTTCTGCGAGGCGCTCAGCTCGACCGCGAGGACTTCGCCCACGTAGCCCTCGTCGAGGAGCTGCGCGAGCGTCGCATCCACCTCGAGCGTGGGCGGCGACGGCACCAGCTGCGCGACCAGACTCCGCGCGCGTCGCGCGGCGTCCAGCATGCGGCGCCCCTCGGCCGCGTTCATGGCCATGCGCGCCTCGCAGAGCACGTGCTTGCCGGCGCCGAGCGCGGCGACGGTCATCTCGCAGTGGGTGTAGGGCCAGGTGCCGATGCACACCGCGTCGATGTCGTCGGCACGCACGAGCTCCCGCCAGTCGTCGTAGACGCGCGCGATGCCGTACTCCTTGGCGACGCGCTCCCCGGAGGCGCGCGATCGGTTGGCGACGGCCGACAGCTCGACACCCGCCTGCTTCTGGAATCCGGGGATGTGCCGGCTCCGTGTGTTCTTGCCGGCGCCGACGAAGCCCACGCGAATGGTCTGCTCGCTCATGGAAGCCGTATCAGCGCGGCTGAGGCGCCGCGAACACCGGATTGTCGGTGGCGTCGACGAGTGCGGCCGGGCCCTCGGTCGGCAGCTGCTCAGCGTAGTTCTGGGCGGCGTCGATGTCGCCCTCCCACACCTCGCGCGGCAGCTCGTACAGCACCTCGATGCCGTGGCCGTCGGGATCGGAGATGTACACGCTGTGCGTCATGCCGTGGTTCACTCGACGGTGAAACGTCACGCCCTTCGACTGCAGAAATGCGACCTGCCGCAGCCACGACTCGCGGTCCGGCCACGCGATGGCCACGTGATTCATGCCCACGCGCGCCGGCATGAGGCTCCAGGGGCCGCGCTCGTCGGCGGGTGCGTCGGCCGGAACCTCGGCCAGCGCCAGATCGTGATGCGTGACGTCGCCGCTCGCGTCGACACCGCTGTAGAAGCGCATCTTGGGTCGCGGCCGCCCGGGCACCGGCTTGAGCTGGGCCACGCACTTGAAGCCCATGATCTCCGTCCAGAACCGGTGCGAGACGTCGAGATTCCGCACGTTGAGCACCAGATGATTGATGCCGCGCGGCGTCTCCGCGTGGGCGGGAGCGTGTGTCTCGGTCTGCTGCGCCATGGCGTCCTCCTGTGGTTGCGCCGCCGGCTGCTATGCCGACAGTCCGCGCTTCGCGAGCTCGCGCTCGAGATCGAGCGGCCGCGTGCCGGCCGCCTCGACGCCCGGCACCGTCCAGAAGATCTCGAACTCCAGGCCGTCGGGATCCTTCGCGTAGAGGGACAGGCTCGCGCCGTGATCCGACTGGCCGACGAGCGCGCGCGCCTCGAGCAGCCGCCGTCGCGCGCGCGCAAGATCGGTCAGCTCGTCGACCTCCCACGCCGCGTGATACATCCGCGCGGCGCGCTCGTCGGGCGTGGAGACGCCCGGCTGCTCGAAGAGGCCGAGATGATGATCGTCCGGCGTGCCGGGGATCTTGAGGAACGCCGCGTTCGGGTACCGGTGCTTCACCTCGAAGCCGAGGACGTCGCAGTAGAACCGCACGCTGCGCTCCACGTCGGCCACCCACAGGACGATGTGCTGCAGCCGCCGCAGCCCGAGCCCGCTCACCTCGGATACTCGACGCTGACGGTGATGGCCACGCACGCGATGAGCGTGTCGCTGTCGGGGACTCGGAGACCGCCGTTCACGGCGCGCACGGTGATCTCGCCGTGCGGCAGCTCCTTCTTCACGCGCTCGGTGTCGACGCTCGCCGGCGCCGGCACGCCAACGGTGACGTCGACGAGCATCCGGCCCCCGCGCTCGCGGACCTCCTGCAGCAGCGGCAGGCTCGAGTGGCGGATGGCGTCGGAGACGGCGCGGCAGGCCGCGGTGGTGGCGTCGAGCCCGTGGACATCGACCCCCATGCCGAACTCGAGGACCACCGGCTTCCCGCTCATGTCGGCGTCATTATAATAGGTCCCATGGCCGACATCGTCGCCGCCGCGCTCACGTCGCACGCCCCGCTCATCACCGGACGTCCGGACGTCAACCGGCCGGAGCAGCGCGAGCGGCTCCACGCCGGCTTCCGCGAGCTCGGCGCGCGACTGGCCGCCGCGCGTCCGGACCTGATCGTGATGTTCGTGAACGACCATTTGCAGAACTTCCCGTACAGCAACCTGCCGGCGTTCTGCGTCGGCCTCGCCGATACCTACGAGGCGCCGAGCGCGGGCGGCGGTGCGTTCATGCGCATCCCGCCGCGCACCCTGCGCGGCGACCCCGCCTGGGCCATGGCCCTGCTCGAGGCGGGCCTCGACGCCGGCTTCGACTTCGCCTACTCGTACGAGATCGAGAGCTGGGACGAGCTGTCGGTGCCGCTGCACTTCCTCACGCCGGACGGCTCCATCCCGATCGTGCCGATCTACACCAACTGCGCGGCGCCTCCGCTGCCGCGGCTGCGCCGCTGCCACGAGGTCGGCGGCTTCGTGGGCGCCTTCGTGCGCTCCCGGCCGGCGCCGAGCCGCGTGGCGCTCGTCGCCAGCGGCGGCATCTCGCACTGGGTGGGAACACCCGAGACGGGCCGCATCAACGCCGACTGGGACCAGCGGATCCTCGAGCACATCGCGCGCGCGGACATCGATCCGCTGCTGCGACTGACCCATGCCGAGATCGAGCGCGACGGCGGCAACGGCGGCCAGGAGATCCGCAACTGGGTGGCCCTGCTGGGCGCCGTGCCGGGGTGGAAGGGCGAGGTGCTCGCCTACGAGCCGGTCGCGGAGTGGATCACCGGCTGCGCGACGGTGTGGGTGCATCCGTGAGCCACGTGGTGTCCTACGCGCTCAACAAGGTGCTCACGCGCATCGCGCGCCTGCACACGATGAAGCCGGCGCTGAGCGACGAGGACCTCACCGGCCACACGCTGACCGACGCGGAGCGCGCGGCCCTCACGAGCGGCGACATCGACGCGCTGTACCGGCTCGGCGCGAATCCCTACCTCATCCGCCGCGTCTTCCGCGCGCGCTTCAAGATCTAGGGCGCGGGCGGCAGCGCCACGCACGCCGCCGGATCGAGCCGCACCGCGACGGTGTCGCCGGCGGCGAGCCGGACCGTGACCGGCGCCGTCACCCGCAGCGTCACGTCGGTTCCCGCGAGCGTCACCTGATAGTCGACGGCAGTGCCGACGTAGCTCGCGCGGCGCACCACGCCGGCGAACGCGTTGTCAGGCGTGCGCGGCACCGGCCCGGTGGACAGCTCGATCTCGTGCGGCCGCACCGACACCAGCACCGGTGCGCCGGCCGTCAGGTCCTTGGCGTCGACCCGCAGGCGCAGGGCGGCGCGGGCGACCGTGTCGGGGCCGGTGGCCACGGCGTCGATGATGTTGGTCTTGCCGATGAACTCGGCCACGAAGCGCGAGCGCGGCCGACGGAACAGATCCTCCGCGCGCCCGACCTGGGCCAGGCGCCCCCGCTCGAGGACGGCCACGCGGTCGGAGATGACCATCGCCTCCGCCTGGTCGTGCGTGACGTAGAGCGTGGTGATGCCGAACGCCTCGTGCAGCCGCCGAATCTCGAACCGCATCTCCTCGCGCAGGTTCGCGTCGAGGTTCGACAGCGGCTCGTCGAGCAGCAGGATGTCCGGCTCGACCACGAGCGCGCGTGCCACGGCGACGCGCTGCTGCTGGCCGCCGGACAGCTCGCCGGGATAGCGGTGCTCGAGCCCGGCCAGCTGCACGACGCGCAGCATCTCGGCCACGCGCCGGTCGCGGTCGCTGCGCGGGACGTCGGACTTGAACCGCAGCCCGTAGGCGACGTTCTGGGCGACGGTCAGATGCGGCCACAGCGCATAGCTCTGGAAGATCATCGCCATGCGCCGCCGCTCGGGCGGGACGACGGCGTCGCGGGACGACAGCCGCCGGTCTCCCACCCAGATCTCGCCGTCGTCGGGCGTGATGAAGCCGGCCACGAGCCGCAGCGTGGTCGTCTTGCCGCAGCCCGACGGTCCGAGCAGCGACACCAGCTCGCCGGCCGCGACATCGAGCGAGAACCCCTCGACCGCGCCGACCGCTCCGTAGCGCTTGCCGAGTCCGACCAGCCGCACGTCCGCCTTCATTCCCGGACGCCGAGGAAGTCGCGGCCGAGGACGCGCTCCATCAGAAGGACGACGCCGAACGTCATCACGATCATGAACAGGCCGAGGACGGCGATGGCACCGAACTGCCCCTCCTCCTTGAGGTCGAAGATCACCACCGACATGACCTTGGTGCTCGCCGTGAACAGGATGATCGACGCCGACAGCTCGCGGATCACGCCGATGAAGATGAAGCACCAGGCGGCAATGATGCCGCTGCGCGCCAGCGGCGCCGTGATCTCGCCGAGCACGCGCAGCGGCCGCGCGCCGAGGATTCGGCCCGCCTCCTCCAGCTCCGCCGGAATCGTCCGGAACGTCGCGTCGCACTGCGCATAGCCGACCGGCATCTCCTTCGTCACGTAGGCCACGAACAGGATCCACAGCGTGCCGTAGAGGATGAGCGGCGGCCGCGTGTAGGCGATGAAGAGCGCCACGGCCAGCACGACGCCGGGAATGGCGATCGGCGCCAGCGCGACGAAGCCCACCAGCTGGTGGCCGACGATCGTCCGCCGCCGCGCGACGTAGGCCAGCAGCGCGGCGAGCCCGGCGCCGACGCTGGCCGTGAGCAAGCCCAGCTCGAGCGTGTTCACGATGGCCGAGCGCGTGGCGCTGTACTCGAAGAACGTGAACGTCCAGTTGCGCAGCGTGAGATTGTCCCAGGTGAGCGGCTGCGCCCACGCCCGCGAAAACGCCGTCCGCGCCAGCACGCCGTAGGGCAGCAGCACTGCGCACGCCATCACCACGAAGCAGCCGAGCAACGCCGGGTAGCGCCACGCGCGCAGCGCGAGCCGGCGGCGCGTCCCCCCCTTGCCGCCGACGACCGCGTAGCCGCGCCGGCCGAGCAGCCGCCGCTGCAGCATCAGCAGCAGCGCCGTCGCCACGAGGAGCGGCAGCGACACCGCCGCCGCCGTCTCGATCCGGGGCGGGTACTGGAACATCCCCCACACCTGCGTGGTCAGCGTGTGAAAGCCGGCCGGCAGCGCCAGGATGGCCGGCGAGCCGAAGAGGGCCAGCGCCTGCAGCACCGAGACGATGAAGCCGCTCACGATGGCGGGCGCCACCAGGGGCAGCGTGATCGTCCGCGCGGTGGTGAGCCGCCCGGCGCCGAGCACGGCGGCCGCCTCCTCCAGGTCGGACGCAACCAGCTCCAGCGTGTTGCCGATCATCACGTAGACGTACGGGAAGGTGTAGATCGCGACCACGAAGATCAGTCCCGGCATCGTGAAGATGTCGAGGAGGGCCGCCTCGCGGCCCGTCAGCGATCGCCACAGCTTGTTCAGCACGCCCGCATTCGGACCGGCCAGCATGACCCACGCGACCGCGCCGAGGAACGGCGGCGTGACGAACGACGCCATGACCAGCGCGCGGAGGAGCCGGCGCCCGGGCAGGTCGGTGCGAGCGGTGAGCCAGGCGAGCGGCGCGCCGATGGCCACCGACAGCACGCCGACCCAGAACGCCATGACCACCGTGTTCCACAGCGCGCGGCGCAGCGCGACGCTGCGGAAGGCATCGACGTAGTGCGCGAGCGTCAGGCCGTGCTCGCCGGTCACGCTGAGCGCCACGAGCCAGCCGATCGGCAGCCCGATGAGGGCCAGCAAGAGCAGGGTGGCGAGCGCCCACACCGGCAGCGAGAGATCGAGCCCGCGCACGCGGCTAGGCCCCGAAGAACTCCACGAAGCGGCGCTTGATCTCTTCACCGCGCTTCTCGAGCTCCGCGGGATCGACCGTGAGCAGCTTCAGCTCGCTCAGCTTCGGCTTGTCGCTGGGATAGGTCACGTCGGGATGGCCCGTGTAGAGGCCTTCCGTGTCCGCGAGCACCTGCTGCACCTCGCGGCTGAACGTGAAGTCCGTGAACAGCTTCGCGGCGTTCGGATGCGGCGCGAAGGCCGCGATGGCCGTCGGCGAGACGACGAGCGGCACGCCCTCCTTCGGGTACACGACCTCCACCGGATTGCCGGCCTTCTTGCTCTGATAGAAGGTGTAATCGCCGCCGTCCACGGCCACCGGGCGCTCGCCGGAGGCGACCACGCCGGCGGGATCGACGGCGGACTGCACGATCATCACGCTCTGCTGGCCCAGCGCCTTGAAGAAGTCCCAGCCGAGCAGGTGCGACAGCGCGAGCACGTGGGTGGCGATGACCCCGCTGTACCCCGGATGCGCGGTGACCAGCTTGCCCTTCCAGCGCGGAGCCAGCAGGTCCTTCCACGTCTTCGGCGCATCGGACGCCGACACCGCCTTCGTGTTGTAGGCGATCACGTTCACCGTGGCGCGCAGGCCGTAGTGGAACCCGTCGCGATCCTTGAAGCCCGGCGGGAATCGCTCGGCGCCGGCCGGCGTGTATGCCATGAGCAGCTTCTTGTCCTTGAGGAGCACGTAGTGACCGGCGTCGGAGGTGTGGATGACGTCGACGTTCTTGATGTTCGCGCCGAGCTCCTGCATGACCCGCTGCAGGATGCGCTGCGAGCCCGTGCGCTGCACTTCGACCTTGACGCCGGCGAATTTCGCCTCGAAGAGCTTGGCGACCTTCTCCGCGGTGGACAGCGCGAGCGAGGTGTACCAGACGACCTTGCCCTCCTTGCGGGCGGCCTCGAGGTGCGCGTCCTGCGCGGCCACGGGGACGGCGGCGGCGAGCGAGGCGAGGAGAGCTCCGGCCAGCAGGCGCTTCATGGACGCTCCTTCACGGCACGAGACATCGCGCCAGATCGATCACGTTGTCCTCCTCGCGCAGCCGCGCGAGCCGCCGAACCAGCTCGTCGACGCGCCGGCCGTCGAGCACGACGCCGGCGTTGCCGCGGAACTTTGCCTCGGCGTCGGCGCGTGTCACCGGATGGTCCGGCCCGCCGCGCGAGTGGTCCTGCCGTTCCGCGACTTCCTGGCCGCTGTCGAGCCGTACGCGCACGTCACCGACGAAGCGTCGCGGATAGTCGATGCTCGCATCGACCTCGTACCGCACCCGGCCGGCCACTCGCAGCACGGCGGGATCGCGGACCGCCGCGTCGGAGAACTCGGCGAGGCCCGCCCGTCCGCGAACCAGCATGGTGGCGACCAGGTACGGCAGGCTGAACTTGGCCGCGTACCCGTTCGGCGGCGCATGCTTGGAGGCGAGGGGCTCCCAGAGCCGCGGCACCGGTCCTTCCGCCGTGCGACACGTGATGGCCACGATGCGCTCCGGGTCGATGCGGTGCCGCTCGCGCAGGCGCAGCGCACAGTCCATGTACGGGTGCGCGATCGAGCCGCAGGGATACGGCTTGTACGTGAGGTTGGTGATCTCCCACGTGTGGCCGAGAGAGGCGAGCAGCGTGGCGACCCGCGCGGCGTCGAGGCCGCCCGCGAACGCCGCGTAGAAGCCGTGCGCGCCCTCGAAGACGCTTTCCGGGCCGATCATCCCCGACTCGGCCAGCACGGCGGCCACGAGGCCCGCATGCGCAGCCCAGCCGGGATGCAGCCGCTTCGTCCACGTGCCGTCCGCGAGGTACTCGATGATTCCGGCCGCCTGGCTGCCGCCGATGCCGAACGCGTGCACGAGCTGGTCCTCCGTCAGCCCGCGGAGCTTGGCGGCCGCCGCCGCCGCCGCGAATCCACCGGCCAGCGCGGTCGGATGGAAATGGCGCGCGTGAAATCGCCCCGGCACCGCCAGGCCGATGCGGCACATCACCTCGACGCCCGCGATCAGGGCCTCCAGCATCCCGGCGCCGGACGCGCCCGCCGCCTCGGCCGCGGCGAGGGCGGCCGTCACCGCGACCGAGCCGGTGTGAACGATGGCGTCTTCGCGCGTGTCGTCGAAGTCGAGGCCATGCGCGAGCGTGCCGTTGGCGAGCGCGGCGTTGGCGGCGGCCACCCGGCCCGGGCGTCCGATGAGCGTGCTCTCCGGCGGGCCACCGAGCCGCTCCGCTGCGTGCAGCGCCGCGCGACCGAAATCCTCGGGCACGGCGGCCAGCGCATCCCCCAGCGTGTCGAGCGCCAGCAGCGACGCCGCCGCAACGACGTGGTCCGGCACGTCGTCGAGCGAAAGGTGGGTGACGAACCGCGCCAGCGTGCGTGCGACCGAGATGTCTGCCACGTCTCTCCTCTCGCCCTCTGCGCCCGGCGCAGCATAAACGCGGCGCTTTGAAGGGGCAAGGCGCGGCGTGACGCCCGAGCCGCATCGGGCACGGTGACCGATCGCTTCAAGTGTGCCCCTGCAAGTGTCCGGAATCGTTCGTGGAGGGTTGTGGCACGCGATCTGCCAGTACCGTCCCGCCAAGGAGGACGAGCAATGGAACTCGAGACCGCGATGGTCGGCGTGGCGCTGGCGCTTCCGGTGTGGCTCCTGGTCGAAGAGCTCGTTCACCGCGCGTCGCGGCGGCTGCTCGAGCCGCGCGCGGTGGCACGCTCGGCGAGCGCGGTGCCGGCGACGCGGGCCGCCTGACGCGGGCTAGCTGCCGCCGGCCGCAGGCGCCGTCGCGGGCACCACGCGACGGCGCACCTGGATGACGGTGAGAATCATCACGAACATGAGCGCCGCCACCAGCGCGAACATCGCCCGCGGCTCTCCGCGGTCGAGCAGCACGCCGTAGACGGGCGGCGCCACGAGCGAGCCCAGGTCGAGGCCGGAGTAGACGAAGCCGAACACCTTCCCCGAGGAGCCGCGCGGTGTCGCCGCGCGCACGAGCATGTCACGTGACGGTGCCGTGATCCCCATCGAGAACCCGGTGGCCGCCATGGCGATGCCGATCCCCGCCAGCGGCACCCGGCCGGAGGCCAGGAGCACCATGAGCGCCGCCGCGCACAGGACCCCCGTCGCCGCGACGAGATCGTGCCGTGTCGCGCGATCCGCGAGAAATCCGCCGGTCAGGATGCCGGTCGCATTGCCGAAGAGATAGACCGTGAGGGCGCCGGTGGCCAGTGCCAGCGGCGCGTTGTAGATCAGCCCGAGCGCGGGTACGGCGAACGTCTGGATGCCCGTGGTCGACGCGGTGAGCAGCGCGAAATAGCCGAACGCCATCACGATCGGCACGGCGAGCAGCACGCGCAGGTCGGCGCGCAGGCTCGCGCCGCGCCCCGCCGAGACGGGCGCGCCCATGGCCGCGCCGAGGCCGCGCGTCTGCGTCGCGAGCACGAGGGTCCCGAGCAACGCGAGGCCGCCGGCGGTCATGAGCGCCACGCGCCAGCCAGCCACATGCGTCACGGTGCCGACGACCATCGGCGCCAGCACCCAGCCGAGGTTGCCGGAGATCGCGTGCACGCTGTACGCGCGGGCGATGCGCCGCGCGCTGACCGAGCTGTTCAGCATCGAGTAGTCCGCGGGATGGAAGACGCTGTTGCCGAGCCCCGCCAGCGCGGCCGCTCCCAGCAGCATCCAGTACGATCGAGCAAAGCCGGCCAGACCGATCGCCAGCCCCATCACTGTCATGCCGACGAGCAGGACGCGTCGCGCGCCGAGCCGGTCCACGAAGAAGCCCGCCACCGTCTGCGCGATGCCCGAAGCGCCGTAGAACACGCTCGAGACGATGCCGAGGGCGGCCCACGAGACGTCGAGCTCGCTGCGGAGTAGCGGAAAGAGCGGGGGTAGCGTGAGCTGCAGGAAGTGGCTGATCAGGTGCCCGGCACCGATCAGCCCGATGATCCGGAAATCTCCCATCTGCTCCCAGCGTAACAGGTCCCCCGCTCAGTCTTTGTAGTCGAGCCCGGCGGCGGCGAACTTCGGCTTCAGCGCCGGACGGGCCAGGAACTCGACGAGCGCCTTTGCAGGCTCGGTCGTCCCGCGCGCGGGGAGGGCGGCCGAGTACACGGTCACCTTCTGGAGATCTCGCGGCAGCGGCCCGACCAGCGTGACGCCCTTCACGGGCAGGATCTCGCTGATCTGGTGCACGACCATCTCGACCTCACCGCGTGCGACGAGCTCCGCCACGAACCCCCCGGGTCTCAGCGTCGTCTTGCCCCTCACTGCATCCGCGATGCCCAGGCGCTGGAGGACCGAGGCGAAGTGGATACCGCTGGTCCCGCCACTGGCCGGATCGACGTAGGCAATCGACTTCGCGGACAGCAACGCCTGCTTCAGCGCCTCGGGCGTGGAGATGTCGGGCTTCGGCGCGCCTTCGCGCACGGCGACGCCCATGCCGGTGCGCGCGAGGTCGACGCGGCTGCCCGGCGCCAGCTGCCCTTGCCTGATGAGCTGATCGACGACGGTGTCCGTCACCACGAGCACGTCCATCGGCTCGCCGGCGAGGACCTTGTCACGCAGCTGGCCGGCTGTTCCCGCCGTCAGGGCCAGCGTGTGGCCCGTCTCGCGCGTGAAGTCCGCACCGAGCTCGCTGACGATGGTCCTCATCGCGCCCGCGCACAGCAGCTTGATCTCGGCGGCATCGGTCCGCGCCGCCGACAGCGCCAGCAGCGCCAGCGCCATTCCCAGTGCTCGTGTCATGTCCCGCTCCTCACGGACTGCGCGCACCCCAGAGCCCGGCGGTCACGCGCGCCTCGAAATAGTGTCCATAGACGTGCAGCAGCGGCGTCTGCGCCAGCACCCAGCCGCGTGTGCGATGGTCGGCCCAGAACCGGGTCAGCCATTCGGCGCCCGGCGCCACAGCGCCCTCGTCCGCACACACGCGCTTCACGCGCTCGGCGGGCACGACCTCGCCGAGATCGCGTGCGCGCAGCGTCTCCACGACCGCCAGCGTGCGGCGCGTCAGCGCGTCCCAGTAGCCGCGCAGCGCCGCGACGTCGATGCGCGCGCTGAGCGCGTCGACCTCGGCGTCGCTCATCCCGGTGCCGACGTCGCGCCGACTGACGCCGAGGCGCGCCAGCCAGCCGTCGTCGAGCACCTGCGTGCCGTCCGTGACGAAGCGATTGACGCCCACGTCCTCGATCCGCGCCGCGTGCCAGATCAGCCACGCCACGGTGTTGACGCCGGCATGAGGACGCCCGCGCACCTGCGCGTCGGTGAGCCCCTTCAGCAGGTCGTCCAGCAGCGTGCGATGCAGCGTCTCGTAGCGCAGGAGGAAGAAGTCGACGGCATCCATCAGCGCCGACGACTCTGAAACCGGTCGTGCGCGTTGTCAACCGCGGGCGGGGTCCGGGCGGCCGTGGTAGCGTGACGTCATGTCAACGACATCGGCGATCGGGCGCCCCCTGCGGCGCGTGGACGGCGGCGAGAAGGTCACGGGGCTCACGCGGTTTGCGGCGGATCTCGCCCTGCCCGGCATGGTGCACGCGCGACTGGTGCTGAGCCCATACGCGCATGCGCGCATCGTGCGCATCGACACGAAGGCGGCCGCCGCCGTCCCCGGCGTCCTCGGCGTCTTCACCGGCCGCGACCTCGGACTGCCCAGGCTCGACAGCAGCTCGCGCAACAAATCGCCGCTCGCCGTCGATCGCGTGCTGTTCGCCGGTCACCCGGTGGTGGCCGTCGTCGCCGACACACCGGCCATCGCCGACGACGCGGCCGCGCTCGTCGACATCGAGTACGACGTCCAGCCGGCGGCCGTCGAGGCGCTCGACGCCATGCGGAAGGACGCGCCGCGCGTCCGGGTCAGCGACGGCGGCAGCGGCGAGGAAGAGCTCGCCATGCACGGCGCGGCGACCGGAGGCCAGAAGCTGCAGGAGGACGTCGGACCAAACGTCGTGAGCACGCAGCACTTCACGCGCGGCGACGCGACGCGCGGCCTGGCCGAGGCCGACGTCGTCGTCGAGCACCGCTTCACCACGCCGATGGTGCATCAGGGATATCTCGAGCCGCGCGCGGCGCTGGCCGCCGTCGATCCGCTCGGCGCGCTCACGGTGTGGACGGCCACGCAGGCGCTCTTCTTCACGCGATCCGAAGTGGCCGAGGTCCTCGGCATGCCCGAGCACGACGTGAAGATCGTGGCCACCCCGATGGGTGGCGGCTTCGGCGCGAAGTTCGTGCTGCTCGAGCCGCTCGCGGCCGCCCTGGCGCGACAGCTGCGCCGGCCGGTGTCCGTGGTGATGACCCGCCGCGAGGACTTCCTGGCCACCACGCCGGCGCCGGCGGCGGTGTTCGAGATGAAGCTCGGTGGACGACGCGACGGCACGCTGACGGCGCTGCAGGGTCGCGTCGTGTTCGACGCCGGCGCGTTTGCCGGCGCGCCGGTCGGGATCGCGCTGTTGCTGATGGGCAGCTACTACCAGATGCCGAATCTCGACCTCCGCGGCTACGAGGTGCTGACGCACAAGCCGGGCGTCGGCGCCTACCGGGCGCCCGGCGCCGTGCAAGGCACGTTCGTCATCGAGTCGCTGATGGACGAGCTGGCGCACAGGCTCGGTCTCGATCCGCTCGAGCTGCGGCTGCGGAACGCCTCCCGACCCGGTGATCCGATGGTGACGGGCCAGCCGTGGCCCAAGATGGGGCTGCGCGAGTGCCTGGAGCGACTGCAGCAGGAGCGGAAGAACCGCGCGCGTGTCGCTCCGCGCGACGGCAAGCGCGTCGGTGTCGGCGTGGCCGTGGGCGGCTGGATGGGCGGCATCGAGCCCGCCAACGCCGCGTGCCGCCTCGATCGCGACGGCACCGTCAGCATCATCGTCGGCTCCGTCGACATGAGCGGCGTGAACACCGGCTTCGCGCAGATCGCGGCCGAGGGCTTCGGCGTGCCGGTCGACGACGTGCGCGTGGTCACCGGTGACAGCGACACCGCCCCCTACGCGGGCGCCAGCGGCGGCAGCAAGATCACCTACACCGTCGGTCTCGCCGTCGAGCGCGCCGCGCGCGACGCGCGGCGACAGCTGCTGCTCATCGCCGCCGACAAGCTGGAGGCTGCGCCCGACGATCTGGAGATCGTGGAGCGCGCCGTGCGCGTGCGCGGCTTTCCCGCGCGCTCGGTGAGCCTGGCCGATCTGGCGAAGGCGGCCATGCAGTTCGGCTCCAAGTACGAGCCCGTGTTCGGGCGCGGCGCCAGCGCCACCACCGCCCGCTCTCCGGCGTTCGCCGCGCACCTCACCGAGGTCGCCGTCGACCCGGACACCGGCGGCGTCGAGGTCCTCGGCCACGTGGCGGTGCAGGACGTCGGCCGCGCCATCAACCCGGCCGCCGTCGAGAGCCAGATGCACGGCGGCGTCGTGCAGGGCTTCGGCTGGGCGCTGCTCGAGCGCATGGCGTACGACGAGCAGGGCCAGCTGCTGGCGGCCACGCTCATGGACTACGCGCTGCCCCACAGCCTGCAGACCCCGCGCATCGACACGGTGATCGTCGAGGTGCCGTCCGACCACGGCCCGTTCGGCGCCAAGGGCGTCGGCGAGCCGCCGGTCGTCGGTGTCCCGGCCGCCGTCGCCAACGCCGTCGCCGACGCGGCCGGCGTCCGCATCACCGAGCTGCCGATCACCAGCGCGGCGGTGCGCGCGGCGCTGGCCCGGTAGCCGCCGAGTCCGCGGCGAGGATAGAATCGCCGCCACGCTCAGACTGCTCGACAGGAGGCGCGACGTGGCGAAGTTCAAGGTGGTGACGCCGGCGGGGATCAGCTACGGTAGCCCGGGCACCGTCGGCTACGAGTACGAGATGGAGGCGCTCGCGCCGATCGGCGCCGAGATCGTGGAGATCGCGGTCAAGACGGACGAGGAGTTCGTCAAGGCCGCGCGCGACGCCGACGCGATCTACGCCAAGGGCCGCCCCATCACGAAGACGATCATCGACGGCCTGGACCGCTGCAAGGTCATCACCCTCGGCAGCGTGGGTTCCGACTCGGTCGATGTGCGCGCGGCGACAGCCAGGTGCATCCCGGTCACCAACGTCCCCGACACGTTCATCGAGGAAGTCGCCGACCACGCGATGATGCTGCTCCTCGCCACCTACCGGCGGCTGACGCTGATGGACAAGTGGGTCCGCGAGGGCCGCTGGCGGGAGGGGCGCCCCTATCTCCACGGCTTCCCGCGGCTCATGGGCCAGACGCTGGGCTTCATCGCCTTCGGCCACGTGCCGCGCGCGGTGGCACGGCGAGCAAAGGGTTTCGGCCTCCACCTGCTCGCCTACGACCCGTACGTCGAGGAGCTCGTGATGACCGAGCACGGCGTCGAGCCCGTCGGCCTCACGGAGCTGCTGCAGCGCTCCGACATCGTGTCGATGCACGCGCCGTCGACGCCGGACGCGCACCACATGCTCCGCGAGGAGCACTTCCGTCTGATGAAGCGCACCGCGCTCTTCATCAACACGGGTCGCGGCCCCACCGTGCACGAGCCGTCGCTCATCAAGGCGCTGCAGGAGAGCTGGATCGCCGGCGCCGGGCTGGACGTGCTGGAGACGGAGCCGGTCGACGTGACGAATCCGCTGCTGAAGATGGACAACGTCACGCTGACGCCACACGTCGCCTCGGCGTCGTCACGCTTCGATCCCGAGCGGCGTCGCCGCGTCGGCCAGGAGATCGCGCTGGTGCTGAGCGGCCGCTGGCCGAAGTCGTGCGTCAACCCATCGGTGCTCGAGAAGTGCGGGTTGCAGCGCTGGCAGCCGTTCTCGATGGGTCGCGGCCCCGGAGCCTGACGCCGCCGGATGCCCCCGTCGGCCAGCGAGGCGCTGACGCGCCTGCGCGAAGGAAACCGTCGGTTCGTCGACGGTGTGCGATCGCTCGATGCGCTTCTGGCCCCCCTGCGCCGGACCGCGCTCGCGAATGCGCAGTACCCGTTCGCGATCGTGCTGGGGTGCTCGGACTCACGCGTCCCGGCGGAGATCGTGTTCGATCAGGGCCTCGGCGACCTCTTCGTGATCCGCGTCGCCGGCAACGTCGTGGCGCCGTCGCAGGTGGGCAGCGTGGAGTTCGCCGCCGCGCGATTCGCCACACCGATCGTGGTCGTGCTCGGACACAGCGGCTGCGGAGCCGTCACCGCCACCCTGGAGGAAACCCGCACGCGCTCGACGCAGTCGCCGGCCATGCGGTCGATCGTGGACCGCATCCGCCCGGCCGTGGATACCGTGCTCGCGGCCGGCGTCACCGGCGATGAGCGCGTCCTCGAGGCGGCAGTGCGCGCCAACGTCCGCGCCGCCGCCGACCACCTGCGTCACGCGTCGCCCGCGCTCGAGTCGCTCGTCGCGGCCGGCCAGCTCGTCGTGGTCGGCGCCGAGTACTCGCTCGAGACCGGGGTGGTGGACTTCTTCGACGGCGTGCCCGCATGACGATCTGCCGGACGCTGTTCGTGCTCGCCGTGCAAGACCTCGCCCGCTCCGGCGCCTTCTATCGCGACGCGCTCGGATTCGAGGTCAAGGAGATCGGCGACCCGGGGTGGCGCATGTTCGTGCGTGACGGCTGCCGGATCATGGCCGGCGAGTGCCCCGACGCCATGCCGGCCGCGGCGCTCGGCGATCACTCCTACTTCGGCTACCTCGTCGTGGACGACGTCGACGCCTACCACCGTCGCGTCGCGTCGGCCGGCGGCGAGATCGTCAAGCCGCTCCGGACGGAGCCCTGGGGCATGCGCGAGTTCGCCGTCCGCACCGTCGACGGTCACCGGCTGATGATCGGCCAGGAGCTCCGCTGACCGACGCGTGGCCGGACGAGCTAGCCGCCGACGGCGCCCTGTGTCTCCACGTAGAGCGCGTACAGCGACTGGCTGGCGGCCATGAACAACCGGTTGCGGTGAATGCCGCCGAAGCAGAGGTTGGCGCAGCGCTCCGGCAGCCGGATGCGCAGGACCATCTTGCCGTCGGGATTGAAGACGACCACGCCGTCCTCGCCCTCGCCACCGCCCCAACCGCACCAGAGGTTGCCCTCCGTGTCGCAGCGGAAGCCGTCGGGAACGCCGGCCCCGCAGTGCACGAACACGCGCTTGTTGGCGAGCTTGTCGCCGAGCACGTCGAACACGTGGATGAGCCGGGGGCTGGCGCCGCTCTCGACCACGTACAGCCGCGACTCGTCGGGTGAGAAGCAGAGCCCGTTCGGGCGATTGATCTCGGCCGTCACCACGCTCGCCTGCCCGGATCTCGGGTCGACGCGGTAGACGTGGGTCGGCAGCTCCAGCGGCGCCCGGTGCCCCTCGTAGAAGCCGAGCACGCCGAACGGCGGATCCGTGAACCACACCGAGTCGTCGCTCTTGACGACGACGTCGTTCGGCGAGTTCAGGCGCTTGCCGTCGTAGCCGTCGCACACGACGGCGACGCGGCCGTCGTACTCCGTGCGCGTCACGCGCCGGCTGTCGTGCTCGCAGGTGACGAGGCGCCCCTGGCGGTCGCGCGTGTTGCCGTTGGCGTTGTTCGACGGCTTGCGGAAGACGGCGACGGCGTCCGTCTCCTCGTCCCAGCGCATGATCCGGTTGTTCGGGATGTCGCTCCACAGCAGGCACCGGAGGTCGCCGAACCACACCGGTCCTTCACACCAGCGGAACCCGGTGGCGAGCCGCTCCACGGCGGCATTGTTCACGCGCAGCCGCGCGTAGGCGGGATCGAGCACCTGCACGGCCGGGTCCGGATAGCGGACCATCGGCGCCACCGGCAGTGTCATGCCGGCTTCGCCGCCCGCACGACGGCCAGCACCTCGTCGGTCGTGTCCGATGGCGTGATGGCGCGCAGGACGAGCTCGTCGACGACGCCGTTCCAGCGCGCGACGCCGGCGCGCAGCGCCTCCGGCGTCTCGGCCATGATGGTGGTGTCGATCGGCTTCACGCCCATCCGCGCAAAGTTGTCGGCATAGGCCGGGATCTTGCCGTAGCGATCGGCCTCCTCCGACAGGCGCGGCCGCGACGCGGCACCGAGCGCCACACGCACGTAGGAGTAGAGCGCGGGCATCGGCCGTCCGGCCTTGCGCGCGCCGGCGCGCACCAGCTCCGCGGACGCGCGCGCGTGCTCCGGCGTGACGAAGTTGAACAGCACGCCGTCGGCCACCTCGCCGGCCAGCTCGCACATCTTCGGACCGAGCGCGGCGACGATGAGCCGTGTCGTGAGCGCGCCCCGCAGCTCGGCCACGCTGGAGCGGACGCGCGCCAGGGCGCCCGGGTTGGGGCTGCCCACCCCGAGCAGCAGGCGCTCGAGCGGCAGCGCGTTGCCGCGCACGCCGTCGACGATCGCGGCCGGCGCCCGCGTGTTCAGCGGGATCACGCCGATGCCGAGCGCGATGCGCCGCGTCTCCCGGGCCGCGTGACCGAGCGCGGCGAGGCCGTCGACGGGCCCGGGGTGGTTCACCCAGAAGGACGCATAGCCGAGCGCCTCGCTCTCTCGAGCGGCGGCCTTGATGACGTCGGGTGCGATGCCGGCGAAGAGCGCGAATCCCTCTCTCATCGGAACCTCCGTGGCCGGGAGTATCCCACGAGGGCCAGCCGACGGGCGGCCGTAGTATGCTTGCCGCTCCGATACCGCTCGCGAGGAGGATCAGCGTGAAGGCAGCCTCGGTCGTGGCCAACATCCTGAAGCGTGAAGGCGTCGAGTTCCTCATCGGCTACCCCGTGAACCAGATCATCGAGGCGGCGGCCGAGGCGGACATCCGCACGATCATCGTCCGGCAGGAGCGGACCGGCCTTCACATGGCCGACGCGGTCAGCCGCGTGACCTCCGGCGATCGGATCGGCGTCTTCGCGATGCAGCACGGGCCGGGCACGGAGAACTCGTTCGGCGGCGTCGCGCAGGCGTTCGGGGACTCGGTGCCGATCGTCGTCATCCCCGGCGGCTATCCGCGCAAGCTGCTCAACATCACGCCGAACTTCAGCTCGTTCCTCAACTACCAGCACGTGACGAAGTGGGCGGAGCAAGTCGTGCTGCCGGACTCGGTCCCCGACGCGATGCGCCGCGCGTTCACACAGGTGCGCAACGGCCGCCCGCGCCCGGTGCTGGTCGAGATCCCGGTCGACGTGATGCGCGAAGAGGTCGCCGACGGCTGGCAGTACACGCCCGCGCCCCGACTGCGGGTGGGGCCCGATCCGAAGTCGGTCGCCCAGCTCGCGGCCGCGCTGGTGGCCGCCGAGCGTCCGGTGATCTACGCCGGCCAGGGTGTGCACTACGCGAAGGCGTGGCCGCAGCTGCGCGAGCTCGCCGAGCTGCTGGAGGCGCCGGTGACGACGAGCCTCCAGGGCAAGAGCGCATTCCCCGAGACGCACGCGCTCTCGCTCGGATCCGGAGGACGGTCCATCAGCAAACAGCTGCACCAGTTCCTCAAGGACGCCGACCTGATCTTCGGCATCGGCTGCTCGTTTGCCACGACCAACTACGGCGTCACCATGCCGAAGGGCAAGCGCTACGCGCACGCCACGCTCGATCCGCTCGACATCAACAAGGACGTGCCGGCCGAGTGGGCACTCGTCGGCGACGCCGGCCTCACCCTGGATGCCCTGCTGCTCGAGGTGCGCGACCGGCTCAAGGGCAAGCCGCGCGGCCGCGGGCCGGCGGTGACCGCGGAGATCAAGCGCCTGAAGGACGAGTGGCTGGCGCAGTGGATGCCGCGCCTCACCCAGAAGACGACGCCGCTGTCACCGTACCGCGTGCTGTGGGACCTGATGCACACGGTCGAGGTGGCCAACACGATCATCACGCACGACGCCGGCAGCCCTCGGGATCAGATCTCGCCGTTCTGGGAGTGCACCACGCCGCTGTCGTACATCGGCTGGGGCAAGACGACGCAGCTCGGCTACGGCCTCGGCCTCGCCATGGGCGCCAAGCTCGCCCATCCCGACAAGCTGTGCATCAACGTGTGGGGCGACGCCGCCATCGGCTTCACCGGCATGGACTTCGAGACGGCGGCGCGCGAGCGGCTGCCGATCCTCACCGTGCTCCTCAACAACTTCTCCATGGCCATCGAGCTGAAGGTCATGAAGGCGGCCACCGAGAAGTACCGCTCGACGGACATCAGCGGCAACTACGCGGACTTCGCCAGGGCCCTCGGCGGCTGGGGCGAGCGCGTCACCCAGCCGGACGACATCGTGCCGGCCATCAAGCGCGCGATCGCCAAGACGCGCGAGGGCACGCCGGCGCTCCTCGAGTTCATCACCGAGAAGGCGGAGGACTTCTCGATCTTCGCCTAGGGCAGGCGGTCAGGCCGCCCGCTTGCCGCGCTGCAGGAGCGAGGTCTTCAGCTCCTGCTTGCGCGATTCCATGCGCGCGCCGAGATCCTCCAGCACGTCGAGCCCCATCCGCTCGGCGTCGAGGAAGATGCCGGCCTCTTCTTCCATCACGTGGGCCAGGACGACCTGCTTGATGAGCCGGACGCCCCGGATGAACTCCGGGGAATCCGGCTCACGCCCCTGCACCTCGCCGATGACCGACCGCAGGTGCTGGTGACCGGCCTCGGCGTCATCGATGCGGCGGCTCGCCTCGCGGACGGCCGGATAGAAGATCTCCTCCTCCATCAGCGCGTGAACCTCCAGCTCGTCGACGATCCGGTCGAGAAGGTCCTGGCGCGCCTGGCCGTCGCCCGACGAGAGCGCCTCGAGCTCGACAAACATGTCGCGAACGGTGCGGTGATCCTGCGCGATCAGATCGGTCGCTCTCATCGCTCCCGCCCCTTTCCCTTCCCGCGCGCAGCTCCGGATGCCGTGTCGGCGCGGCACCACGTCGGGTCGTCCACCGGGTTGACGAGCCGCTCGTCGTTCCGCTCGCCCGGCTCGACCTCGCGCTCGAACACCGCGAACTCCGCGTAGTCGGCCGGAGCCGTATTCGGCGCCGGCTCGGGGTCGAGGCTGGCCACGCGATGCTGGCCCGCCGCCTCCTCGAGCGCGGGGTCGGCGGCGCGGACGAGCTCCACGCCCGCGGCGTCCATGCGGAGCCGCAGCACGGACTCGGATGGCGAGCCCTCGGCGTTCACCACGCGCTGGTAGGCCACGCTCGGCCAGTCGTCGGGGAGCTCCGAGAGCCGTGCCCACTTGCCGCCCGCCACCAGCCGCAGATCCGACTGCTCCTGGATCACGCGCGTCACGTACTCGCGGTTGGACTCGAACGTCGCGGGCGTGGGCAGCTCGCCGCCGCACAGCTCGACGGGATCCTTGCCTTGCAACCGGCGCAAGTTCTCACCGGCGATCCGCAGGTGCTCCAGCTCGCACGCGAGGAAGATCTCCCAGACCTTCTTGATCCGCGGGTCGACCTCCGTCTCCATGCACGTGTAGTAGTTCGCCACCTCCATGAACTCGTGCATCACCCACTTCTCGAGCCACGTCTCGGTCGGATCGATGAGCGACTCGTACTGCGTGACGTGCTCCTCCTCCACGTTGGAGATCTCGGCGTAGAGGCGCCGCGCCTCGGGGCTGCCGTAGAAGTTACCGACCGTCTTGTAGAAGTTCATCGTCTGCTGCTCGCCCGCCATGAGCGTGAGCACGTTGACCTTCGAGCGCGGGTGAGCGCGCGTCTTCTCGTAGTGGTTGAGCACTCGCAGAAACGGATCGTTGTGGTGATCCTGCGTCGGCCGCGCCGGCAGTACGTCCGTCCGCCCCTGGAGGATCTCGTTCGGGTCCTTCCCGTGGATCAGGTCGAGCAGCTGTGAGTAGCGGTAGAGGTGATCGAAATCCTCCAGCAGCCCGAAGTCGAACGCCTGCTTCACGTACTCGTCGGGCTCCGTGCGGGCCAGGTACGCGGTGAGCTCGATGGCCACCTGCTCGTACCCGATGGTCGTCTCGAGCACGGTCTGGTCGGCCGGGTTCAGCCAGTTGACGGTGTTCTGCTGCTGGTGCTCCACGCGTCGCAGCGCGGCCAGCTGGCCCTTCAGCTCGGGGTCGTCGCACGCGCGCGCGAAGCTGTGCGAGAAGATGCCCGCCTCCATCTCGATGCCGTTCATCAGGATGACGCGGCAGCGTGTAAAGGCGTCAACGTCCTGCTTGCGGTACGGAGGCAGGGCGACCTGCTTCCACGTCCGGATCTGCCGCTCCAGGGGAATGCCACGCTCTTCGAACGGATTCATCGCCATACGCCCGCCCTCCTGAGTTCGATGGATTCAGGGGCGGGACGGCTGCAAGGCGAATGCCGCCGTCAGCCGAGCGCGCGTCGAGCGGCGTCGATCTCCGCGCGCACGGCGTCGCCGCCTGGAAACGCGCGGTCGGCGCGTCGATACCAGTACCGCGCGTTGTCGAGATCGCCTTCGAGCGTGTGGACGATGCCGTGCAGCCAGGCCGCCATCGGCGACTTTTCGGGCTGCACGATCTCGTGCGCCGACTGCCAGTCGCCGGCGGCGAGCAGGTCGAGGGCACGCGCGAGCGCGTCGTGACGTTCCATCATGACCGCGATGGTACTACGCCGCCGACGGCCGAACGGCGTGTCGGCGAGTCAGGCGCGCCGGTCGAACAGCAGCGTCTGCGCGCAGGCACCGAACGTGCCGCGGCGGTCCGCGAGCCGGCCATGCGCGACGCCGGTGCCGGCATCACCGACGAAGGTCTCGGCCTCCAGCAGGATCCACGGCGGCTCGGGGGTCCGCCAGAAGACCAGCGTGAGATCCGCGTTGATGAAGCTCCACACGCGGAGGTCGACGACAGCGGAGATGCCGCTGGCGAGATCGGCGGCGAAGACGCCGTGGACGTAAGGCGAGTTCGGCTCGCCGCCGACCAGCGCGCGCCGGAAGTCGAACCACGCCGACGCGGGCCCGGGCTTCAGCAGATCGCCGGCGACGACGCGCGTGTCGACACCGGTGAAGAACGGGCTCCAGCTCCGCACGGGCGGCGGCACGGGCCGCCCCTGCTCGGGCCCCATCACGGGCGCCGGCGCGGCCACCGAGGGCGGCGTCGCGGCGCCGTCTGATTTCAGGAACACCGCGGTGCAACGGGCCACCGGCTTGCCGTCCTGGACCAGCGAGGCTTCGACTGTACGCGCCTTGCGCCCGTCCCGCAGCACGCTCACCGACGGCACGAGCCGGGCGCGGGTCACGGGACGCCAGAGATCGAAGCTGAGCCGCGCCAGCGCCATGCCGGGCGCCGCGCCGTCCCGCTCCAGCGCGCGCACCAGCACGCCGCCGTACGCGCTGCCCTGCAGCGTGTCGGGCGACCATGGCCCCACTGCCCACTCGGTCGGCTGCAGCTCTCCGCCGTGGTCGATGAAGCAGGATTCAGCGATCAAGCCAGACCTCCTGCAGGCGGCAGCAGTTGTAGACGACCGTGTGCGGCACCAAATTCTTCACGTACCGGTGATGCGCGAAGCGGTCGGTGCGCCAGCCCATCGTCGGCCGGGCGGCGTCCTCCTCCAGCTTGCGCTGGATCTGCGCGACCAGCGTCAGGCGGCGGCTCGCATCGAGCTCCTGGGACTGCGCGTCGATGAGGCGCATCACCGCCTCGTCGCAGTAGTCGCCGTAGTTGCGCGGCGATCCGCACGCATAGTTCTCGTAGAAGTTGGCGTCGGGATCATCCACGCCGAGGCCGGTCAGGTTGGCGCCGAGGTCGAACTCGCGGCGCGTGACCATCGGATGCCACTGCGCGGTGTCGATCTGCCGCAGGCTCGCCTCCACCCCCACGCTCTTCAGCTCGTTGACGACGAACGCGGCGAAGTCCAGGTAGATCGCGATGGCCCGCGTGACCATCTCCACCCGGAGCGGCTTGCCTGGGCCGAAGCCCGCCTCGGCCAGGAGCCGCCGCGCGCGCTCCTTGTCCTGAGCGCTCGCGCCGTAGCCCGGCAGCTGCGCGACGTCCTTCTCGGGCAGCCCCCACGCGCCGCGCGGACGGGGCAGCAGGGCCGCGCCCACGAGCGCGGCCCCGCGGTGGACGGCGGTGGCGTACGCGCGCCGATCGATGGACAGGCTGAGCGCGCGCCGGACCGCCGGATTGTCGAAGGGCGGCTTGCGCGTGTTCAGCAGCAGGTTCTCGCTGACGTTCGTCGGCGTTTCCGTCAGCACGATGTCCGGCACCGCGCTCCTGAGCTGCTGCGCGATCGTCACCGTGGTGTCGCCGGGAAAGGCGACGTCGAGCTGCCCGGATTGCAGCGCGGCCACGCGGGTGCCGCGCTCGGCCACGACGACGTAGCGGACGCCGTCGAGGTACGGCCGCCCCTTCACGAAGTAGTCGGCGTTGCGTACGAGCTCCACGAACTCGCCGCGCCGCCACTCCTTGAACCTGAACGGTCCGGTGCCGACGCAGCGATTGCGGTGCTCGGCCAGCGCCACGTGCGCCGGCAGCACGGGCGAGTAGCCGGAGGCCAGCATCGCGAGCAGTGAAGGCTGCGGACGCTTGAGCCGGAAGACGACGGTGTGCGCATCGATCGCCTCGATGCCGTCGACGTTGGCGTACCACTCCTTACGCGGATTGATGCGCAGGCGGACGGGCGCGTCCCTCGCCTCGCGGACGACGTCGAACGTGAACTTCACGTCCTTCGACGTGAGCGGCTGGCCGTCGTGCCAGCGGACGTCCTTGCGCAGGAAGAAGACGAGGTTGCGATAGTTGTCCTGCCAGGACCACTTCTCGGCGAGCTCACCGACGATCGTGTCCGGCCGCTCGACCGGCTTGGACTGATCGTAGATGACCAGGTTGCTGTAGCACGGCATCGCGGGCCAGGTGACGGAGTTGGTCGCCGTCTCGTGGATCAGGAAGCCCTGCGGGAGATCCTCGCGATGAGTGAATCGCAATACCCCGCCCGCCTTCGCCTTCACTGGAGCCTGCGCGAACGCCAGGGATGACAGCAGCGCAACGAAGGGAACCAGCAGGGCGAGCAGTCTCACGGAGACCTCCTCCGCCGGCGGGCGGGCCCTACCACTACCGCGCCCGCTCGGCGAAGGCAAGCGTGGATGGGGCGTCAGCGCGCCTGCGGCGACGGCAGCGCGTCCCCGCTGGCCAGCACCGGGCGCGCAGCCGGGGCGGCCGCCGCGCGGAGCTTGCGGATCTCGAGGTGGACACGCCGGTTGAGCTGCTGGCACTCCTTCGTGGCGTCGTCGCACACCACGCCGTCGGCGCCGATGCTGGCCACCTTCACCGACGCCTCCGGCACGCCGAGCTCGACCAGGAACTGCTTCACCGTCTCCGCGCGCTTGAGGGCCAGCGCCCGGTTGTACTCGGCAGGACCCTGGCGATCGGCGAATCCCTGCACGAGCACGCCCCAGGTGCTGGTCCGGTCCATCATCGCCGCCTTCTCCTGCAGCGTCCGCACCGCGTCCGCTCGCAGCCGCACGCTCTTGAAGTCGAAGAAGACGTCGGTGTGCACGACGTCGGGCGGCAGCGGCGCCGGCGCCGTGGCCGGGGCCGTGGCCGCTGCCGGGACAGGCTCGCCCGCGGCCTCGACGCGGCCCGATCGCATCCAGTAGGTCGCCACCGTTCCCGCCGCCACCAGCAGCAGCACCCCGACCAGCATCGCGATCTCGCGTCCGCTGCCGCTCTGTTGCCGATCACGTGTCTCGCTCATCGCCCGCCTCCGTCATCACTCGATTCCCTGCCCGGCGTCGGCGAGTCCGCGAATGCGGCGCCGCGCCGGCTCCAGCGCTGAGCAACCGTCGAGCCACGGGCGGCGCCGGACCGGCCGCCAATCGCGACAGCAGCTTGCGCGGCGCCGCGGTCGAGTTCCATGCGGGGAGTCCCCGCATCCCCGCATGCCTCCCCGCGGCGTCAGGCGCGAGCGCGCTCGAAGTGCCGGCGGACGAGGGACTCGAGCGCCGGGAAGTGGCGCTCGGGAAGGTTCTTGAAGCGGCGGCGGCAGGCCGCGACGGCGGCATCGGCCGAGTCGAAGGCGGCCACCGTGCGGAGCAGGTGCTCGTGATACTCGCACAGCTTCAGCTCCACCGTGCGAGCGAGCGCGGGATCGCCCGCCAGCGCGGCGGCAGCGCCGACGGCATCTCCGGAGGCGTCGACCAGCGCGCGGAATGCGAGGCCCTTCAGGCGCTGGGTCACCGTGCTCCGATCCCAGCCGAGCGCGCGCGCGGTCGCCTGCATGTCGAACCGGTGCTGCCGGAGCGTGGCGAGCACCGAGGCGTCGCCGTCGTCGGCCGCGCCGCCCGTGACCCGCGCGACGGCCTCCAGCCGGAGCTCGGCCTCGGCGATGACGGGGCCTTGCGCGAGCGCCACCGCCTGGCGCAGGCAGTTCTGCAGCTCGCGCACGTTGCCGGGCCAGTCGTGGCGCATCAGCGCCGCCAGGGCCGCTTCGGAGAGCCCCGGCACCGGCCGCTTGGCCTCGGCCGCTGCGTCGGCGAGGATCCGCGCGGCGAGCAGCGGAATGTCGCCCCGGCGCTCGCGCAGCGCCGGCAGGCGTACGACGAGGCCCTTGAGCCGGAAATAGAGATCCTCGCGGAACCAGCCGTCGCGGATGCCGCGCTCGAGGTCGCGGTTGCTCGCGGCCACGACGCGGACGTCGACGCTGGTCGGCCGCACGGCGCCGACTCGGTAAAAGCTCTTCTCCTGCAGCGCCCGGAGCAGCTTCGACTGGTGATCCGGGCGCAGGTCGCCGATCTCGTCCAGGAATATCGTGCCGCCGTCGGCCTGCTCGAGCCACCCGCGGCGATCGGCCACGGCGCCGGTGAAGCTGCCGCGGACGTGTCCGAACAGCTCGCTCTCGAAGAGCTCCGGCGGGATGGCCGCCATGTTGACCGCGACGAATGGCCGCGCGGCGCGCGGACTCAGCCGGTGCGCGGCACGCGCGAACAGCTCCTTGCCGGTCCCCGCCTCGCCCGTGATCAGGATGGGCAAGGTCGACGGCGCCGCCCGCCCGAGGTCGCGCACCAGGGCCAGCATCGCCGGGTCGCGCGTCAAGATACCGAGCCGCGCCGCCACGCCGTCGGCCTCGGCGGGCGCCGCGGCCGGGCGCGACTGCGCGTCGAGCTCCGCCAGCCGCCGTCGCGTCTGCGCTTCCTGAGCGCGCGCCGCGCCGACCTCGGCGCGCAGCGCCTCGGCGACACGCAGCAGCTCGCGCTCCGAGCCCGCCGAGCGCTCCACCGCCGCCCGCGCCGCTTCGAGATCTTCCTCGAGGATCTCGACCGTAGACTCCTGTCGCACCAGCGCTTCCCGGAGCGATGTCAGCTCCGCTTCGAGCGCGCCGAGACGGCCCCGCAGGCGTACGTGCCGCCAGCTCAGCGCGCCGGCCGAGGCGAGCGGCACAGCCGCGAGGAACGGCGTGACTGGCATCACGATGCCGATCATGAACAGCAGGCCGACGGCACCGACACCGACGAGGACCAGGCCGACAGCGTCCAGCAGCGCCGCGAACCACCGCCGGGTGAGCCATGACCAGGCCGCGCCGATCGCGACGATCACGGCGCCCAGGAGCGGCCACCCCGGCGCGGCCGGGAGCAGCGCGGTGCCCGTGAGCACGGCGTTCGCGAGCTCGGCCTGAGTCCGCATCGCGGTCGACCCGGCCGACGACAGGAACACGATCCGGCCGCCGACGCGCGCCTGCAGCTCGCCGGCATCGTCGCGATCGATGAGCCGCAGGACCTCGCCGAGCGTCATGGCCGGCAGCGCGCCGCTGGGGCTCAGCAGCGCGCGCCCGCGCCGGTCGAGCGGAAGCCGCAGCGCGCTGCCGGCGAACGCCATCGCGCCCGGCTGCACCACGGCAGCTGCGCCTTTCGCCACGGACACGACCGCAATCCCGAGGGCGGCGACACGAGGATCATCGCCCGCGAGTGCGGGGACGGCGAGCAGGCCGCCGGCCGGCTCGGCGACCATGTGCCCGACGGCGCGCGCCGACGATGCGTCAGGCGCGCCGGGCGTGAGGCCGACGACAACGTGGCCCGACTCGGAGAGGACCTGGCGCCAGACCGCCTCGGACGCCGCGGTTGTCCCGGCGGCGCTTCCAAACTTTCCGTCGACAGCAACGGCACTTGCTCCGGCCCGGCTGAGTCGGGACACGAGGCGCGCGAGGAGCGCCGGATCGGCGCCAGCGCCGGGCCCGGTGGTGACGAGGAGAATGCCGTCCGCTGTCGGCGCCGCTCGCCGCCACCGCGCCTGCGCCCAGCCCTCGACCGCCGCGCCTCCGCCAATCGCGGACAGGCCGAACGCGACCAGGGCGGCGGCGACACCGATCACGACCGAGGCCGGGACACGCAGGCGCGAGAGCATCGCGTGCGCTACGGCGTCAGCTCCAGCAGCAGCCGCCTCGCGTCCTCGCTCGGCGTCGCGCGCAGGAGTGCGACGGCCCGCGGAACGTCGCGCGGCACCCCGAGGCCGCGGCCGTAGACCTTCGCGAGCGCAATGCGCGGACGTGTGAGCCCCTCCGCGGCCGCCGTCTCGAACCACCGGAGGATTCGCGCGTCGTACGGCGCCAGCGTCCCCGGCGCGCCGCGCTCGTAGAGGACCTCGAGGTGCTGCTCGGCCGCCTCGTCGAGGGCGGCGGCCTCGCGGAGGAGAACGCGGACGCCATCCGCGCTCCGCCCGGCGCGGAGCAACGCGCTGCCGACCGGCTCGTCGACAGCGCGTGCAACGTCGGGAAACTGGGCGGCGAGCGAGGCGCGGTAGTCCCCGAACGCCTGCACCGCGGCCTGGCGCTCGCTCTCCGCGCGCCGGCTGCGCCCGAGCGCCGTCTGACGCAGCGTCGCGAGCGCCTCCTCGGCCGGCGCCACGCCCTGCTCCGCCGCCCGCATCCACCAGGCGATCGCCGTGGCGAGATTGCGCTCGACACCGAGGCCGCCGGCGTACGCCGTGCCGGCGAAGTACTGCGCACGGCCGAGTCCCGCCTCGGCGGCGGTGACGAACTCCGGCGTCGCCTCCGCCTCGCGCTGCTGGAGCTTCAGGACCAGCGCAAGGTTATAGCGCGCATCGTAGTGTTGTGACTCGAGTTCCAGCACGCGGCGATAGGCCTGGGCCGCGCCGGCGAGGTCGCGCTGAGCGTAGCGCGTGAGGCCCAGGCCGTAGAAGCCCTGCACGTCATCCGGATGTCGCCGCACCAGCTCCTCGAGCTCCGTGCGCGCGGCCGCCCAGTCGCGACGGGCGCCGAGCGCGGCGGCCAGCGTGGCGCGCGCGGCCCGGGCGTCGGGATCAGCACGGAGTGCCAGGCGAAGCTCGTCGATCGCACCGTCGAGGTCGCCTGCGTCGTAGAGCGCCCGGCCAAGTGCCGCACGCGCGTCGGTGAGGTCCGGCTCCGCCATGACGGCCTCCCGAAGCGCGACGGCGGCAGCGGCCGCGTCACCGCGCGCGAGCGCGGCCTGGCCTCGCTGCAGCGCCAGTCGCGCCCGCTCGGACGCGCTGGCGACCGGCGGCCCGCCAGGCGGCGTCTCGCTCGGCGGCGTCGACGTCGCACAGCCGGCGAAGAGCGCGAGCACGAGGACGACCACGAGCTTCACCCCGCGATCATCTCACGCAAGCCCGAAGCCTCTTGCGATCGTCCGACGCGCGTGAAATCCTCGCCGACGGAGGAGCTCATGAAGCTCGTGAACACGCGCAAGGACCACCACGAGACCGTGGAGCATCGCACGCGCGCCGTGGGAGCGGCCCGAGACGCCAGGGCCGAGGCGCTCGTCGCGGCGAGCTGAGCGCCCGCCCATGCCGACGCTGCTGATGCTGCCGCCGCAGACGGCGACCACGCGCGCGTGGGCGGCGCGCCTCGCGGACGCGCTGCCCGCGCTCACCGTCGTCGTCGCCGAGTCGGCGGCCGACGCCGGCCGCGTGATGCCGGACGCCGAGGCGGCGTTCGGCACGCTGCCGGCCGAGCTGCTGCGTGACGCCAAGCGCCTGCGCTGGCTACAGGCGCCGCAGGCCGCACCGCCGGCGGGCTTTTACTATCCCGAGCTCGTCGCCCATCCGGTGCAGGTCACGAACTTCCGCGAGATCTACAACGACCACATCGCCGCGCACATCATGGCCTTCGTGCTGGCGTTTGCGCGCGACCTCCATCGCTACCTGCCGCAACAGCAGCGGCGACAGTGGCGGCCGGCGCCGCTCGACACGGGCGTCGTGCATCTCCCGGAATCGACCGCGCTCATCGTCGGCGTGGGCGGCATCGGGGCCGAGACAGCGCGGCTGGCGGCGGCGTTCGGCATGCGGGTGCTCGGCGTCGATGCGCGGCGCAAGGACACGCCGCCCGGGGTGGCCGAGCTGCACCCCGCCGAGGCGCTCGACGTCCTGCTCCCGCGCGCGGACTTCGTCATCCTCACCGTCCCGCACACGCCGGCCACCGAGGGCTTCATGCATCGCGCGCGGTTCGCACGGATGAAGCGCGGCGCCTTCTTCATCAACATCGGGCGCGGCAAGACCACGCGCCTGGACGATCTCGTCGACGCCATCCGGGCGGGCGAGCTCGGCGGCGCCGCGCTCGACGTCTTCGAGGAGGAGCCGCTGGCCGCCGACCATCCGCTGTGGACCCTGCCCGGCGTGCTGATCACGCCGCACACGGCAGGCTACGGGCCGCATCTGGACGAGCGGCGCTTTGCCATTCTCCTCGACAACTGCCGGCGCTTCCTCGCCGGCGCGCAATTCCGCAACCTGGTCGACAAGGAAAGGTGGTTCTGATGCCACGACTGGACACGCTCGACCGGATCCTCGCCGATGCGACGGAGCGCAAGGCGATTCCCGGCATCGTCGCCACGGCGGCCGACGCAGGCGGCGTGATCTACGAGGGCGCCTTCGGCCGCCGCGATCTGACGAAGAACGCGCCGATGACCCCGGACACCGTGGTCTGGATCGCGTCCATGACCAAGGGGATCACCGCCGCCGCCGCCATGCAGCTCGTGGAGCGCGGCAAGCTGTCGCTCGACGCGCCGGCCGCGTCGGTGGTCCCCGAGATCGGAGCGGCCAAGGTCCTCGAGGGCTTCGACGCCTCGGGACAGCCGCGCCTTCGCGCGCCCAGGCGCCCGATCACCCTCCGGCAGCTGCTCACCCACACCGCCGGCTATGGGTACGACTTCTTCAACGCGGCCATCGCTCAGTACGAGACCGCCACCGGCACGCCGAGCATCACGACGTGCACGAACGCCGCCCTCACCACCCCGCTGCTGTTCGATCCCGGTGATCGCTGGGAGTACGGCATCAACATCGACTGGGCCGGCAAGATGGTGGAGGCGGTGTCGGGCCAGCGGCTCGACCGCTACCTCGAGCAGAACATCCTCGGGCCGCTCGGCATGCGCGACACCTCGTTCAAGCTCTCCGCGTCGCAGCGGAACCGCCTGGCCGCCGTCCATCAGCGCGACGCGGGCGGCGCGCTGGCCCCGATCGAGTTCGCGATGCCGGAGGAGCCGGAGTTTCACATGGGCGGCGGCGGCCTGTACGGGACCGCCGGCGACTATCTCCGGTTCACCCGGATGATCCTGCACGACGGCGCGCTCGACGGTGCGCGCGTGCTCCGGCCGGAGACGGTGCAGCAGATGGCGCAGAACCACATCGGCGCGCTGGAGGTCGGCACGATCAAGAGCGCGATCCCCGCCCTCAGCAACGACGTGACGCTCTTCCCCGGGATCTCGACGAAGTGGGGCCTCAGCTTCGTCATCAACATGGCCGCGCTGCCGACGGGACGGTCGGCGGGCAGCCTGGCGTGGGCGGGCCTGGCCAACACCTACTTCTGGATCGATCGCGCGCGCCAGGTCACCGGCGTGTTCCTGTCGCAGCTGCTGCCGTTCTACGACACGGCCGTGATCGACGTGCTCGGGAAGTTCGAGACGGAGGTCTACCGCTCGCTGTAGACGACGCGACCGCCGAGGACGGTCATGGCGACGGCGACGTGCCGCAGGCGCTCGGCGGGCACGCGTGACACGTCCTCGGCGAGCACGACCAGGTCGGCCAGCTTGCTGGCCTCGACGCTGCCCTTGAGGTGCTCCTCGAAGGCGGCGTACGCGCCGTTGAGCGTGTGCATGCGGATGGCGGCCGACAGGTCCACGCGCTCGTCCGGCCCGCACACCTCGCCATCCATGGTCCGGCGGGTGAGCGCCTGCTCGATGCCGAACAACGGCGCATAGTGGGTCACCGGCGCGTCGGAGGAGCCGGCCACCGGCACGCCGCGCGCCAGCAGGCTGCGCGCCGGGAACATCGTGTCGGCGCGCGCGCGACCGTAGTTGCGCAGGTAGCCGTCGCCGAACTCCCAGAAGAACGCCGGCTGCATGGCGGGCACGATGCCCTGCGCGTGCACGCGCTGCTGGAGATCGGGCGGACAGATGCCGCAGTGCTCGATGCGGTGGCGCAGACCCTCGCGCGGTGCCTCGCGCTGCGCCCGGGCCATCGCCTGAAGCGTCTGCTCGATGGCGCGATCGCCGACCGCGTGCACGGTGCACTGGAAACCCTGGCGATGGGCGCGGCCGAGCAGATCGTCGAGCTCGTCCTGCGCGAAGTAGAGAATGCCGCAGTCGCCGCAGTCCGACGTGTACGGGGCGCGGGTGGCCGCGGTGGGCCCGCTGCTGGAGCCGTCCGTCATCACCTTGAAGGCGCCGAGCCGCAGCCGCTCGTCGCCGAGCCCGCTGTGCAGACCGCTCGCCAGCAACCCCAGCAGCGGATGCGCGAGGCTGTTCACGGTCGCGAACGCGTAGATGCGCAGCCGCAGCCGTCCCGCGGCCACGAGGTCCTGGCACGGCACGAAGGCGGGACCGACGAGCCCGCCGGCGTCGTGAACGCTCGTGCAGCCGGCGGCGAGGTACGCGGCGTCGGCGCGCAGCAGTGCCGTCTCCAGCTCGGCGCGTGACGGCAGCGCGGCGACCTGCAGCGGCGTCTGGGCGGTCTCGTAGGCGACGCCGAGATTGCGGCCGCCGTCCCGGTCGTAGCGCCCGCCGGGCGGATCGGGCGTGGCGTCGTCGATGCCGGCCGCCGCGAGGGCGCGGGAGCTCACGGACGCGATGTGGCCGCACGTGCGCGTGAAGATCACCGGATGGTCGGGCGCGACGGCATCCCAGTCGCGGCGATTCGGATGGCGCCGCTCGAGCAGCCGCGACTGGTCATAGCCGCGGCCGCGGATCCACGTGCCGGCCGGCTGCGTCAGTGCTCGCTCGCGCACCGCCTTCTGCAGCGCCTCGATCGACTGCATCCCGGGCGCCTTGCAGTCGATCGACACCATCGACATGCCGAGGCTCACCAGGTGACAGTGCGCGTCGATGAGCCCGGGCAGCAGCGAGCGGCCGCGCAGCTCGATCACGTCCGTCCGCGGACCGACGAGCGGCCGGACGTCGGCGTCGGCGCCGACGGCCACGATGCGATTGCCGGCCACCGCCACCGCCTGCGCGATGCTGTCGCGCGCGTCGACGGTGTGCACGCGTCCACCGAGAAAGACGAGGTCGGCGCTCATGGCCAGGCGGCCGATGGTACCATCCGGGGCCGGGAGGGCATCCCTATGGATCGCGCGCTCTGGCAGTGGGACGCCGTCGAGCTGGCGGCGGCGATTCGCACGCGGAAGATCTCGAGCCGCGAGGCCGTGCAGGCCGTGCTGCAGCGGCTCGACGCCGTCAATCCCGCGCTCAACGCGGTGACCGTGCTGCTCGCCGACGACGCGCTGGCCGCCGCCGACCGCGCGGACGGCGCGGTGAAGCGTGGCGAGGCGCTCGGTCCCCTGCACGGCGTGCCGGTGACGATCAAGGAGAACATCGACCAGGCCGGCCAGGCGACGGCCAACGGGGTCGTGGCCTTCAAAGACGTGATCGCCAGCGTCGACAGCCCGGTGGTGGCCAACTGGCGACGCGCCGGCGCGATCGTCATCGGGCGGACCAACACTCCCGCGTTCAGCCTGCGCTGGCACACCGACAACGACCTGCGGGGCCGCACGTACAATCCGTGGCACCGCGAGCGAACACCCGGCGGCTCGAGCGGCGGTGCGGCCGCCGCGCTGGCGGCCGGCATCGCGCCGCTCGGCCACGGCAACGATCTCGGCGGCTCCATCCGCTATCCCGCGTACTGCTGCGGCGTGGCCGGCATCCGGCCGACGCTCGGACGCGTGCCGGCGTTCAACGCGACGGCCGCCGAGGAGCGCCCGGTCGGCCATCAGCTCATGAGCGTGCAGGGTCCGCTCGCGCGGCGCGTGGCCGATGTGCGGCTCGGGCTCGCCGCCATGGCCGCGCGCGATCCGCGCGATCCGTGGTGGGCCGGCGTGCCGCTCGACGGGCCGGCGCCCGCCCGACCCGTCCGCGTCGCCCTCACCGTCGATCCGGCGCACCAGGGCGTCCACCGCGGCGTGGCGGCAGCCGTCCGCGCGGCCGGGCTCGCGCTCGCGGAGGCCGGGTACGCGGTGGACGAGGTGGAGCCGCCGACCGTCGATGCCGTGGCCGCCAACTGGGCGGCCATCGTCTACAGCGAGATGCGCCGCGCGAGCCTGCCCTACATCCGCAAGTGGGGCGGCACCGACATCAATCGCTGCAGCGACCTGAGCCTCGAGCTTGCCCCCGATCTCGACCTGGACGGTTACCTGCGCGCGCTCGCGGAGCGGAGCACGCACGTGCGCGACTGGATGGTGTTCATGGAGCGCTACGCGCTCGTGGTCGGCCCCGTGTCCACCGAGCCGCCGTTCGAGGTCGGCTTCGACGTCAAGGACCGCGAGACGATGGCGCACGTGATCCGCTCGCAGCGGCTTCTGGTCGCCGTCAACCTGCTCGGGCTGCCGGCGGCGTCGGTCCCCTGCGGCCTCCTCGACGGCGTGCCGCTCGGCGTGCAGGTCATCGGCGGCCGCTACCGCGAGGACCTCTGTCTCGACGCCGCCGAGGTCATCGAGGCGCGTCACGGGCTGCCGACACCGATCGATCCGCGATGAGCGACGAGCTCTGCTTCCTGACCGCGCGTGAGCTGGCCGCGCGGATCGCGCGCCGCGAGCTCTCGGTGACCGAGGCGGTGCGCGCGCACCTGGCGCAGATCGAGCGCGTCAATGGGCGCGTCAACGCGATCGTCACCCTCACCGCGGAGCGCGCGCTCGACGAGGCACGGGTCAAGGACGCCGCCCTCGCGCGCGGTGAGACGCCGGGACCGCTGTTCGGGCTGCCCGTCGTGCACAAGGATCTGGTCCCGACGCGGGGCATCCGCACGACCTACGGCTCCCCCATCTATCGCGACCACGTGCCGGACGAGGACGGCCTCGTCGTGGAGCGGCTGCGCGCGGCGGGCGCGGTCACGCTCGGCAAGAGCAACACGCCGGAGTTCGGCGCGGGCTCGCAGACCTTCAACCAGGTGTTCGGACGCACGCTGAATCCCTACGACGCCACCAAGACGTGCGGCGGCTCGAGCGGTGGCGCCGCGGTGGCGCTCGCGTGCGGCATGGTCCCCATCGCCGACGGCAGCGACATGGGCGGCTCGCTGCGCAACCCGGCCGCGTTCTGCAACGTGGTCGGACTGCGTCCCGCGCCGGGTCGCGTTCCATTCTGGCCGCACGAGTCGGCGTGGCTACCCTTCAGCGTGCAGGGACCGATGGCGCGCACGGTCGGCGACGTCGCGCTGCTGCTGAGCGCGATGGCGGGGCCGGATGCGCGCTCGCCGATCGCCATCCGCGAATCGGGTGAGCGCTTTCGCGCACCGCTCGGCCGTGACTTCCGCGGTGTGCGGATCGCGTGGAGCCGCGACCTGGGCGGCCTGCCGATCGACCGCCGCGTGAGCGACGCGCTGGCCGCCGGCCGCAGGACGCTCGAGAGCCTCGGCTGCGTGGTCGAGGATGGACAGCCGGACTTCGACGGCGCGCGCGAGGTCTTCCAGGTATGGCGCGCGGTCGCGTTTGCCGCCAAGTATGGCGCCTTGCTGGCGCAGCACCGCGACCAGATGAAGGACACCGTGATCTGGAACATCGAGCAGGCCGGCAAGCTGAGCGCGCGCGACGTCGGCGAGGCGGAGACACGGCGCACCGCGCTCTACCATCGCGTGCGCCGGTTCATGGAGCGTTACGAGTTCCTCGTGCTGCCGAGCACGCAGGTGCCGCCGTTCGACGTCACGCAGCCGTACGTGACGGAGATCGACGGGGTGGCGCTGCCGACCTACATCGACTGGATGCGCGCGTGCTCGGACATCACGGTGACCGGGCTGCCCGCCATCTCGGTGCCCGGCGGCTTCACTCCGGAAGGACTACCGGTCGGTCTGCAGATCGTGGGGCGCCATCAGGACGAATGGAGCGTGCTGCAGCTCGCGCATGCGTTCGAGGAGGCCACCGGCTTCGGACGCCGACGTCCGCCGCTGGCGTGACGCAGCCTCCCCGACGACGGGGAGGCTGCGCGACTACGGGTCTAGGCGTGGACGCCGTTGATCATCCCCGGCTGTGAGGCGGCGAGCCGGCGGTGCACCTCGCCGAGCGGCTTCTGGAGCTCGGTAAGCTGGTTCAGCACGGCGGAGAACGCCTCGGCCGCCGCCGTCTGCTCGCTGCGCTGATACTGCAGCTCGCCCTGAAGGCCGGCGAGATCGCGGCGCAGCGCCTCGATCTCCTGCCGCAGGCGATCGCTCTCGGCTTCGGCGCTCACGAGCCGGACGCGCAGCCGGTCGCGATCGTCGAGATAGCCCGGGATGAGACGCCCCAGTAAATACTGACTCTCCTCCAGCCAGCGATCCACGCGCTGCCGATCCTCCAACATCTCCTGGCCCTCACTCATACTTCTTCCCCCCTCCGCATCCGAATGTGTTGATGGGACGTACTCGGGCGTGGCCGTCGTCGCATCCCCGCGGCGGACGACGGTGACGCCCTGGACGAGCACGACGCTGCGCGATGCGGCCGCGGGGCTCGGCCGCCGAGTCGCCCGCCGGTCGAGAACCACCGACACGGCGGGATCGCCCTTGAAACGCCGCTCGAGATACTCGAACAGCGGAGACTCCGAGGCAGGCACGACGACGACGTACGAGTCGGCGTCGGTCGAGGCGAATCGTGCTACGGGTTGCACCGCCACGCACTCTAGCAACGAGATGTGGGGCCTTCAAGCGAAATCGTCGTCTTGACGAGTTCTGGTCACCGGCGTAGCGTCGGCCGCGCCGCACAACGCCACTCGAGCGAGGAGAACCACGAGCGATGCGCCATCGCGCGGAGCGTCTGAGAGAGATCGGGAGCGCGATCGTCCGGGCCGGCGGCAGCGCGCCGGACGAGGCGCTCCTCGTCGCGGATCACCTGGTGCAGGCGAACCTCGCCGGTCACGACAGTCACGGGATCGGCATGCTGCCTTCGTACGTGCGTCACGTCCTCGCGAAGCTGGTCATACCGAATACGCGCGTGAAGACGGTGAAGGACGACGGTCCCGTGCTGATGTTCGACGGGCAGCGCGGCTACGGGCGCGCCGTCGCCGGCGAGGCGATGGCCGCGGCCATCGGCCGCTGCCGGGAGACCGGCGTCGTCGCCGTGACGCTGGCCAATGCCCACCACATCGGTCGCGTCGGCGCCTACGGCGAGCTGGCGAGCGCCGCCGGGCTGGTCTCGCTGCATTTCGTCAACGTGACCGATCACCGGGCGATCGTGGCGCCGTTCCGCGGCACGGACGCCCGGTTCGTGACCAATCCCGTCTGCATCGCCCTGCCCGGGACGGATCGTCAGCCGCCGATCCTGCTCGACATGGCCACGAGCGCCATCGCGATGGGCAAGGTGCGCGTGGCCAAGAACGAGGGCAAGCTGGTCGACCCGGGCGTCCTCATCGACGAGCACGGAGCGCCGACGCGCGAGCCGGGTGTGATGTATCGCGAGCCGCACGGCGCCCTGCTTCCCTTCGGCGGCCACAAGGGCTACGCGCTCGCCGTCGTGACCGAGCTGCTGGCCGGCGCGCTCTCGGGCGGTCCGACCATTCAGCCCGGCAACCCACGGATGGGCGGGACGATCAACAACATGTTCGCCGTCCTCGTCGACCCGGCGCGGCTGGCCGGCGTCGACTGGCTACGTCGCGAGATCGACGGCTTCGTCGACTACGTGAAGGGCTCACCGGCCGCCGATCCGGCGGCGCCGGTGCTCGTGCCGGGAGACCCGGAACGGCTCGCGCGCGAGCGGCGGCTGCGCGAGGGCATCGACGTCGACGCCACGACGTGGGCCGAGGTCCTGGCCGCCGGCCAGCAGCTGGGGCTCGCGCGCGAGACGCTGGAAGGCTAGCGTGGCGAAGTTCGGGATCGGCCAGCCTGTCACGCGGTTCGAGGACCAGCGGCTGCTCCGCGGACGCGGCCGCTATCACGAGGACGTCAATCTCCCCGGCCAGGCGCACATGGTCGTCGTCCGCTCGCTGCACGCCCACGCAACGCTCGGCGGCATCGACGCGGCGCCGGCCCGCGCGGCGCCTGGCGTGCTCGCCGTCTTCACCGCCGCCGACCTCGGCGACGAGCTCGGCACGATGAAGATGACGCTCAAGCGCACGCGGCCGGACGGCTCGCCGATGTTCGCGCCGCCGCACCGCGGGCTGGCGCGCGAGCGCGCACGCTACGTCGGCGACCCGATCGCGCTCGTCATCGCCGAGACGCGTGCCCAGGCCGAGGACGCGGCCGAGCGCGTGCGCGTCACCTACGAGCCGCTGCCCGCCGTCACCTCGACCGTCGAGGCCGCGCGACCCGGCTCGCCGGCCGTGTGGCCGGAGTGCCCGGACAACGTCTCCAACGTCTACGCCGCCGGCGATCGTGCCGCGACCGACGCCGCGCTCGCCGGCGCGGCGCGCGTCGTGCGGCGGCGCTACGTCATCTCGCGGGTGCACGCGCAGTACATGGAGCCGCGCGGCGCCGTCGGCGTGTGGGATCCGATCGACGAGCGCTACACGCTCTACGCCGACGTCCAGTACCCACACCGGGTGCGCAGCGCGCTCGCGGGCAATATCCTGCGCGTGCCGGAGCATCGCATCCGCGTCGTGGCCGGCGACGTGGGCGGCGGCTTCGGCACCAAGGGCTGGCAGTATCCCGAGCACCGGCTGGTGCTGTGGGCGGCGCGCAAGCTCGGCCGCCCCGTGAAGTGGGTATGCGAGCGCCGCGAGGCGATCCCGGCCGACGAGCACGCGCGCGACAACGTGACCGACGCCGAGCTGGCGCTGGACGCCGACGGCCGCTTCCTCGGTCTGCGCGTGCGCACGCTCGCCAACGTCGGCGCCTACGTCTCGTCGGATCGCAACCTGCTCGCGACGTTCAGCAACGTGGCGACGCTGGTGGGCGTGTACACGATTGCCGCCGCGCACGTCGAGGTCCACAGCGTGCTGACCAACACGAACTCCACGGCGCCGTACCGCGGCGCCGGGCGCCCGGAGGCGACGTACGTGATCGAGCGCCTGATCGACGACGCGGCGCGCGAGCTGCACGCCGACCCCGTCGATCTCCGTCGACGCAATCTCATTCCGGCCGCGAGCATGCCGTACCGGACCGCACTCGGAGTCACGTACGACTGCGGCGATTTCGCCGCGAGCATGGACAAGGCCTTGAAGCTCGCCGACGTCGCCGGCTTCCCGACCCGCCGCGAGGCGGCCGCCGCGCGCGGACGACGCCGCGGCGTGGCGGTGGTGAACGCCATCGAGCGCGCGGCCGGACCACAGCCGGAGTTCGCCGAGATCCGCTTCGCGCCGAGCGGCGGCGCCACGCTGTTCATGGGGACCAAGAATCAGGGCCAGGGCCACGAGACGACGTTCAAGCAGATCCTCCACGAGCGCCTCGGCCTCGACCCCGCCGCCGTGCGCTTCGTCGACGGCGACACCGACCAGGTCGCCTTCGGCATGGGCAGCATGGGCTCACGCTCGACGGTCATCGGCGGGACGGCGGTGTGGCGCGCGGCCGACAAGATCGTCGCCAAGGGTCGCCGCATCGCCGCCAAGCTGCTGGAAGCGGCGGAGGCGGACATCGCGTTCGCGGACGGACGATTCAGCGTCGTGGGGACCGACCGCGCCGTCGGGCTCACGGACGTCGCGCGCGCCGCCTTCCAGCCGGCGCAGCTGCCGAAGGGGATGGAGCCGGGACTCTACGAGACAGCCACGTTCTCGCCGCCGAGCGACACGTGGCCGAACGGCTGCCACGTCTGCGAGGTGGAAGTCGACCCGGAGACGGGCGTGGTGACGCTCGAGCGCTACGCCGTCGTCGACGACGTCGGCACCGTGATCAACCCGCTCACGCTGAAGGGCCAGATCCACGGCGGCGTCGCGCAGGGTGTGGGCCAGGCGCTCATGGAGCAGGTCGTGTACGACGGCGAGTCGGGCCAGCTGCTGACCGGCTCGTTCATGGACTACGCGATGCCGCGGGCGAGCGACTTCTGCGACATCGCCATCGAGTCGAGCCCGGTGCCGACGCAGCTGAACCCGCTCGGCGCCAAGGGCGCGGGCGAGGCGGGCACCGTCGGCGCGCTGCCGGCCGTCGTCAACGCGGTGATGGACGCGCTGGCGCCGCTCGGCCTCCGCGAGCTCGACATGCCGGCCTCGCCCGAGCGGGTGTGGCAGGCGATCCGCGCCGCGCGCGGCTGAGTCAGGACGCGGTCGTCTTCACCTCGCGCGCGAGGCGCTCCATGGCGCGCGTCATCGCCGGCACGCCGTCGCGCGGCAGGTCGAATGTCATCCAGCTCGCGCCGAGGCTGCGCACCCGTCGGATGTCGGCGGCCACCTCGGCCACCGAGCCCTGGAAGGCCGCGCGCCCGGCGCCCTTCGCGGAGTCGGTGAGATCGAGCAGGTTGCGCGGCGCCAGGCCGAGCGGCTCCCGCCGGCCGCGGCGGGCGGCGAGGTCGCGCAGGGTGGCATAGCCCTTCTCGATGTCGTCCAGTGCCAGGCCGAGCGGATGCCAGGCGTCGCCGAGCTCGGCGCAGCGGCGCACCGCCGGCGTGGACACGGCGCCCGGCGCGCCGCCGACCCAGATCGGCGGATGCGGCCGCTGCACGGGGCGCGGCGCGAACGTCGCGCCCGAGAAGCTCACGTATCGTCCGCGGTATTCCGGCACGTCGGACGCCCAGGCCGCCTTGATCGCACGGAGCGCGTCGTCGCTGACGGCGCCGCGCTCGGCGAACGGCAGCCGCAGGTCCGTGAACTCCGCCTCGTCCCAGCCGACGCCGACGCCGAAGATGAAGCGCCCGCGCGAGACCTGGTCCACCGTGGCCGCCGCCTTGGCCACCACGAGCGCGTGACGGTACGGCAGCACGATGACGCTGGCCCCGAGGCGAATGCGCTCGGTACGGCCGGCGAGGAAGGCGAGCAGCGAGAACGGATCCGGCCAGTGACCGCCGTAGTGCTGGGTGGTGGCCGGCTTGGCGAGGATGTGGTCGGGAACGAAGACGCCGTCGATGCCGAGCTCCTCCGCGCGCATCGCGAGCGTCTCCGCCTCCGCCGCCGTGAGCTGCCAGATCGGGAGCACCACCCCGTAGTTCATGCCGTCCTCCTTGTGCCTACGTCGTTCGCCAGAGCACGAGCGCGAGCGCCACGATCGCGGCGGCGAGGCCCGACACGGCGCCGATGAGCGCCAGCCGCAGCTGCGCGCGCAGCATCACGA
>DATAOC010000042.1:0-4236 GCA_036265915.1 Candidatus Methylomirabilota bacterium
GCGACCTTCGCCTCCTGCAGGAAAAACGTGTACGGATCCTCGAGGCCGGCATCGCGGCAGTCGAGCCAGGCCAGGTACGTCGCCTCCGGCGCGGCGACGCGCACGCCGGGCAGACGGGCGGCGACCTCGCTCACGAGGTGATCGCGATTGCCGTGCAGGTAGCCGAGCAGCGCCTCGAGCCAGTCGTCGCCCGCGCGGTAGGCGGCGACTGCGGCCGCGTGGCCGAGCACGTTGATCTTCGGCACGAGGTCGGACACGGCGGCGGCGAGCCGCTCGCGCAGCGCGGCGTTCGGGACGACGGCCACCGCGCATTTGAGCCCCGGCAAGTTGAAGGTCTTGCTGGGGGCCAGCAGGGTCACCGTTCGCTGCTCCACGTCCGGAGACAGCGTCGCCACCGGCACGTGCTGACGGCCGTCGTAGAGCAGATCGGCGTGGATCTCGTCGGCGATGATCCACAGGTCGCGCGCGAGGCACGCGCTGGCCATGGCCTCCAGCTCGCCCCGGGCGAACAGCCGTCCGACCGGGTTGTGCGGATTGCACAGCAGGAAGGCGCGCGTGCGGGAGCCGATGGCGCCGGCGAAGCGGTCAGGCTCGACCGCATAGCGACCGTCCGCGCCGCGCGTGAGCGGCGCATCGTGGCGGGCGAGGCCGTGGTTGCCGGCGGCGCGCAGGATGGGCGGGTAGACCGGCGTCTGGATCAGCAGCCCGTCGCCGGGGGTCGTGAGCGCGCGCAGGGCCAGGTTGAAGCCCGCGATGACGCCGGGCAACGGCATGACCGCCTCCGGCTCGACGCGCCAGCCGTACCGCTTGGCCACCCGCTCGGCCACCACGTCCTGCAGCTCACAGCGCTCGGTGAGATAGCCGAAGAAGCCGTGCTCGACGCGCGCCTTGAGGGCGGCGATCACTGCCGGCGGCGAGCGGAAATCCATGTCGGCGACCCAGAGCGGCAGCACGTCGGCGGAGAACTTGCGCCACTTGTTGCTGTCGCTGTCGCGGCGGTCGTGCACGCGATCGAAGTCGAAGGGCGTCATGGCGCCCTAGGCTAGCATTGGCCGCGGTCCCCGTGCTATGAGTCTGCGGTCATGCTCCGCCTCGACCCGAGCCGCACCGCCGTGGTCGCCATCGACATGCATCGGGGCCACCTGGATCCGGCCGTCGCCACCCTGCCGCTGCCGGCCGAGCGGTGCGCGCCGGTCGTGAAGCGTGCGGCCGCGCTCTTCGGGGACCTGCGGGCGCGCGGCATCGCCATCGTGCACGTCGTCACGGAATATCGCGACGCCGACGAGATCGCGAGCAATCCGTTCTGGAAGGCCGCCCACGACGATCCGGCGAAGGCGCGCCGCGGCATCCTGCGGCACAACCTCGCCGGCAGCCCGGGCACCGAGATCATCGCCGAGCTCCATGACCCGCGTGACGTCGTCGTGCGAAGCAAGAAACGCTACAGCGTGTTCGAGCCGACGGATCTCGAGTTCCTGCTGCGACGGCGGCTCGGGGTCGACACGGTGATCCTGGCCGGGATCAACACCACGACGTGCGTGCTCTGCGCGGGCTTCGAGGCGACCAACCGCGATTTCCGCGTCGTGATCGCCACCGACGCCGTGGACTCGATGGATGGCGAGGACATGCACCGCTTCGCCCTCCGGCTCATGGCGGCCGCCATCGGCTGGCCGCTCACCCATGAAGAGATCGTACGGACGCTCGCGCCGCAAGGAGGCTGACATGCGCAGGTCGCTCGTCGCCGTGATCGTGCTCGCTCTGCTCGTCGCCGGGCTCGCCGCCCGCGAGCGCTCGTGGGCGCAGAAAGGCCCCATCAAGATCGGGATGCTGGTGCCGCAGACGGGGCCGCTTGCCGCCAACGGCAAGGACATGGTGAACGCGCTCGAGCTCTTCCTCGACGAGCAGAAGTACCGGCTGGCCGGCCGCGAGATCAAGCTGATCGTCGAGGACGACGCCGGGCAGCCGGCCACCGGCCTGACGAAAGCGCGGGGCCTCATCGAAGGGCAGAACGTGCAGCTGATCACGGGGCCGCTGAGCGCGGCCGTCGGCTACGCGGTGGCGCCGTACATCGACGGCAAGAAGATCCCGGCGATCTTTCCCATCGTGGCCGCCGACGACCTGACCCAGCGCAAGCGCAGCAACTACATCGTGCGTACCGGCTGGGCCGGCTCGCAGCCGTCGCACCCGTTCGGCAAGTGGGTGTACGACACGCTGAAGTACCGGAAGGTGGCCATCATCTCGTACGACTTCGCCTTCGGCTGGGAGGTCGTGGGCGGCTTCCAGCGCACGTTCGAGGAGGCGGGCGGTCAGGTCGTGCAGAAGCTGTGGCCGCCGCTCAATACCCCCGACTTCGCGCCGTACATCGCCCAGCTACGCCGCGACGTCGACGCCGTCTTCGCGCAGTTCTCGGGGGCCGACGCGCTCCGCTTCAGCAAGCAGTTCGCCGAGGCCGGGCTGCGCGAGCGCGTGCCGCTGATCGGAGGTGGCACCTTCACCGACGAGCACGTGCTGCGCGTGATGGGCGACGAGGTGCTCGGCGTCATCACGCCGCTGCATTACTCGGCGGCGCTGGCGACGCCGGCCAACAAGAAGTTCGCGGCCGCCTACGAGGCCCGGTACCACCAGGTGCCGTCCTACTACTCGGAAGGCACGTACGTCGCCGGCGTCGCGCTGAAGGCCGCGCTGGAGGCCACGGGCGGCGACATCGAGAACGTCGACAAGTTCCTCGGCGCCCTGCGTCGCGTGGATCTCTCGGACGCGCCGCGCGGGCCGATGCGCTTCGACGACTTCGGCAACCCGGTGCAGAACATCTACGTTCGCAAGGTGGAGCGCGTGGGCGGCCGGCTGCAGAACACCATCATCCACACGTTCCCGAACGTCTCGCAGTTCTGGACCTACAAGCCCGAGGAATACCTGAAGAGCCCCGTGTACTCGCGCGACTACCCGCCGTGCAAGGCATGCTAGTCGGCGTCGTCGGCCTCGGGCTGCTCGGCCACGCCGTCTCCGCGCGGCTGCGCGCGGCCGGCCACGATGTCGTCGGCCACGACGTCGTGCCGGAGCGCGTGAAGGCGCTCGTCGCCCTCGGCGGTCGCGCGGGCGGCTCCGTGGCGGGGGTGGTGGCCGAGGCGGATCCGGTCTGCGTGATCCTGCCGTCGCTGGCGATCGTGGAGGATGTCGTCCTCGGGCCGGGCGGCATCGCGGCGGCGGCGCGTGGCGGGCAGACGGTCGTGCAGATGAGCACCATCTCGCCGGCGCTCACCGAGCGGCTCGCCCGCGAGTGCCAGCAGCGCGGCCTCGGCTTCCTCGACTGTCCGATCAGCGGCACGAGCGGCATGGTCGAGCGCGGCGACGGCATCGTCCTGGTCGGCGGCGACCGGGCGCTCTACGACCGCTGGCGCCCGCTCCTCGAGAGCGTGCTGCCGCGCGCGGTCTTCATCGGAGCGGCCGGGCAGGCGATGGTGCTCAAGCTCGTCGCGAACCTGCTGGTGGCGCTGAACAGCGCCGCCGCCGCCGAGGCGCTCTCGCTGGTCGAGCGTGCGGGCCTCGACCCACAGCTGGCACTCGACGTGCTGGCCACGAGCGCGGCGACCTCACGCATGCTCGAGGTGCGCGGGCCGATGATCGCGCGCCGTCAATTTCCGCCGCAGATGAAGCTGGATCTCTTCATGAAGGACCTGCACCTGATCCAGGAGGCCGCAGGCGCCGTCGGCGCGCCGCTGCCGCTCACCGACGTGGCGGAGCGACTCTACGGACGTGCGCAGGCGGCCGGGCATGGCGGCGAGGATCTGGCGGTGGTCGTCACCGCGCTCGGCGCGTCCGCCGCCCACTGACCGTCTGCATCCTTCCGCGAGCCGCGAGCGTCTCAACGGCGGAGGATGACATGCGATCCGTCTTCGTGGCTCTCGTGATGACGCTCGTGCTGGCGCTCGGCGTGCTGGAGGTCCTGGCATCGCGGGTGCCGGTGCCCGAGTACCCGACACGCGCCGCCGACTCGTTCGCGATCTGGCACGCGCGCTAGGTGTGCGCGGCCCGGATCGCGGGCAGGACGCGGGTGCCGAACAGCTCGACCGTCCGTAGCGGGTCAGCCGCGAGGCTCACGGTGAACATGAGCTGCCGGGCGCCGGCCGCGATGGCGGCCCGGACCTGGGCGATGCAGTCGTCCGGGGTACCGGCCACCGCCAGCCGGCCGCGCAGGTAATCGAACAGCCCCAGCCGCTTCACCAGAGCGGCGTCCATCTC
>DATAOC010000043.1:0-74909 GCA_036265915.1 Candidatus Methylomirabilota bacterium
CGTCGATCTCACGCGCTGTGCGACCCACGCCGACCGCAAGCACCGCTGGCTTTTCGACGTCTTGCGCACGGTGGACGAGAATCGCGAGCTGGCCGCCGAGATCTCGACCGAGGGCTTGCTGGCGATCCATCAGCTGGTGAGCGACCTCGTCCGCTACATGGAGCTCGGCCGTGAGATGCCGACCGGGGAGCTGCTCTATCAGTTCCTGGTCGACTCCGGCTGGCGGGCCCGCATGTCCAAGGCGACCACCGCGCGTGACGAGGCCGAGGTCCAGAACATCTCCAAATTCTTCCGCCGCATTCTCGACGCCGGCAAGGCCTTGAAATACGACAACGTCCGCGAGTTCGTGAAGCACCTGGACGCGCTCATCGACGCCGGCGAGGACCCGGCCGTGGCCGAGGCCGATGTGGAGACGCCGGCGGTGCGCGTGCTCACCGTGCACAAGGCCAAGGGCCTCGAGTTCCCTGTGGTCTTCCTTGTCCACCTGGTGCAAGGGCGCTTTCCCACGCCGAAGCGCCGCGAGGCGCTGGAGCTGCCGACCGAGCTCATCAAGGACGTCCTGCCCGCGGGCGACTTCCACATGCAGGAGGAGCGCCGCCTGTTCTACGTGGGCATGACGCGCGCGCGGCGCGAGCTGTTCCTGACGAGCGCGCGCGACTACGGCGGCACGCGCGAGCGCAAGGTGAGCCAGTTCGTGCTGGAGGCGCTCGATCTGCCCAAGGACGCCGCGCGCCCGTTCAAGGGCAAGGCGGTGGAGGAGATCGAGCGCTTCGCGCCGCCGCCCGCGCAGGGCGACGAGGCGCTGGCGCCCATGGCGCCGGATGAGGAGCTGCTGCTCAGCCACAAGCAGGTCGACGACTACCAGACGTGCCCGCTCAAGTACCGCTACGTCCACCTGCTGCGCGTGCCGATCCTGCGCCACCACACCGTCGTGTACGGCAGCACCATCCACGCGGTCGTGGAGTTCTATCTCAAGCGCCGCGTGGAGGGCAACTACACCTCCCTCGACGACCTGCTGGCCGAGTACGACCGGAAGTGGCTCAACCAGGGCTTCCTGACGTGGGAGCACCAGGAGGCGCGCAAGGCCGCCGGCCGCGACGCGCTCACGCGCTTCTGGAACGCGGAAGAAGCGGACGGCACCAAGCCGACCTACATCGAGAAGGACTTCGCCTTCACCGTCGGCCCCAACCGCGTCCGCGGCCGCTTCGACCGCGTGGACGAGGACCTGCTGGGCGCCGTGATCGTCGACTACAAGACCAGCGAGGTCACGAAGCAGAAGGACGCCGACCGTCGCGTGGCGTCCAGCCTGCAGCTCAAGATGTACGCGCTCGCCTGGCGCGAGATGACGGGACAGCTCCCGCAGCGCGTGGAGCTGCGCTTCATCGAGACGCACGTGGTCGGGCGCCACACGCCCACCGTCGAGGACGCGGACCTGGCGGTGGACGCGGTACGCGCGGCAGCCGACGGAATTCGCGCGCGGCGGTTCGAGGCCACGCCGTCGCGTCAGGCCTGCCGGTACTGCGCCTACAGCCAGATCTGCCCGTTCACGGCGACGCGGGAGTGAGAATCCGGTAATCTCCACGGCGCGTCCCCGGATTTCAACCGGGAGTGGCGACTATCGCGGACGCTGGTAGATCACGCGCCCGTCGCGCATCGTGAGCCGGACCTTCGCAAACGCGCGCACGTCGTCGCCGGGATTCCCGTCGAGGACCACGACGTCGGCGGCGAAGCCCGATGCGAGGCGTCCCGCGCGGGCGGCCGCGAACCGCGTCGCGGGCGCGGTCGTCAGCATCGCGAGAATCTGCGTGGCGCTGAGGCCGGCCCGTTGCAGGTACACGAACTCGTCGGTCGGATCGTAATCCGTCATGTAGCCGACGTCGGTCCCGAAGAGGAGCTGCCCGCCGAGGCCGGCGAACGTGCGCGTCTGCGCGACGCCATTGTCGAGAACGAGCTCGACGACCGAGTCCGGCAGCCCGGCGCGTCGCAGCTCGTATGGCCACAGCTTCAGCGTCGGGATGAGCGCCATGCCGCGATCCTTCATCATCCCGGGAAGCGCGCGGTCCCACGGCGTGCCGTCGAGGGACGTCGGGAACGTGTGCGCGAGCACGTCGACCCCGCCTTCGATGGCCGCTCGAGCGCCCGGACTGTTCGAGGGATGCGCGAACACGAGCTTCCGGTGGCGATGCCCGACGTCCGCGGCGGCGCGCACGACGTCGACCGGCATCACGACGATCGACCGGGGCGTGGCGAACGACCCGGTGAAGAGCTTGACGAGGTCCGCACCCCGCGCGATCTCGGCCTCGACGAGCGCGGCGTCCTCCGGCCGGCTCAGCTCCGGGATCTTCGCGGGAAGGATGTAATAGGGGCTGCCGCCGGCTGGCGCGAACCCCGAGCCCGCGGTGAGGATCGAGGGCCCCGGGACTTCGCCGCTTTCGATACGACGCCGCAGCGCCATCGTGTTCGGCAGGTACGAGCCGGTGTCGACGACGTGGACGAGGCCGTATGACGTCAGCATGGATGCAAGCGCGGCCGTGAGCGACTCCGCCGGTGCGCTGTCCGCGGTGCGGAACTGCGGACCGGTGAAGTGGACGTGGCTGTTCCAGAAGCCGGCGGTCACCGTCCCGCCCGAGCAGTCGATGACCGTCGCGTGTGGCGGTACGCGGACCTCCCTGCGTGCGCCGACCGCGGCGATCGTCGTCCCTTCGACGAGGACGACGCCGTCGGGGATCGGGGGCGCCTCCGGGGAGGGGAACACGCGACCGCCCACCAGCGCCGTGACGGGGCGCTGGTCCGCCGGCGGTCGCGCCGCGGTGCAGGCGGCAGCGATGAAGACGGCCGCCGCCGCCAGAGCGGCGACACCGCCGCGTAGCGCAGCCGTCTCGACGAGGTCATGGGCCAGCACGGGGAGATCTTCCGCCCACCGTCGACGCTCCGCAACCGGAGTAAGCTTCACCGAGCGAGGTGACACGTGCGGTATGTGATTGCGCTGGCGACGATGCTGTTCGTGTCGCTCCCCGGCACGCTGGCGGCGGCGGATGCGCGAGTGGTGACGGCGCTGTCGCGTGGCGCGCCGATCTACGACGGCTGTCTCCTCCCCATGTTCGATGACGGCTGGACGTGCAGGATCTTCGGCCTGAGGTCTGAGCCCGATCCGTGGGGATGGTCGACGCTCTATGGGTATGTGCTGCCGGTGCCGGCGCCCGGCGCCAAGCCAATCTACCGCGGTTGCATCCGACCGTTCACGGACGACATGTCCCAGCCCATCTGTGGAGCGATGGGGCTTCGCACGACGCCCGATCCGCTCGCTGACTCTGCGCCCATTGGCTACGCGGCGCCGCTACGCGGAAAGGATGCCAAGCCGATCTACGACGCTTGCCTGACGCCGGTGATCCAGGACGAGCGCGCGCACCTCGTGACCGGATGCCGCGATCGCGCGCTGCGCGCGACGGCCGACCCGTGGGGATTCTCGTCGGTGCTCGGAGACGCACTCGGCCCATAGATTTTGCGGGCAGGGATCGCTCGGCATCAGCACCTATAGAACACGCTGCTCATTGCACCTGCGGTCCAATTGTCCCGCCCGGAAGGAGAACCATGCGACAACTCATCGCATCGTGTGCGGCTGCGGTGTCGATCTTCGGCTCGTCGATGTCGGCGGCCGCCCCGCTCGTCCCCGAGGATCTCGGCGTCGTGCCAGGTGAGTCGGACTCGCCGCCATCCTTCATCAACGGCGAAGGACGCGTCACCGGGCACGGTGGTGGGCGAGTCAATGACAGTGGACAGATCGTCGATGCGGCATGGGCCGGAACGTGTCGTCAGCTCGTCCTCCGGCTCATCGACGGCACCGTTCATCGTGCGAACTTTCAATTGAAGTAACCGCCTTCGTCCGGCGTGCAGCGTCTCCAAGGCACTGGGATTGCACTTGCCTCCGGCGGGACCCGAAGCACGCAGTGCCGCAGGAGGTACCGATGAGACGCTACAACGCCGTCGCGCTCTTTCTCATAGGTGCGAGCGCTTTGTCCGGTTGCCAGACGATCACTGGCCGAACCGCCGGGCAACACTTCAACGACAAGTGGCTGCTCTACGAGACGAAGGGCAGGATCTCCGCGCAGATACCGCGCGCGTTGACGGCGATGAACGTCGACGTCAACCGCGGCACCGTCTATCTCATCGGCACGGTCTCGACGCCCGAGCAGAAAGCCCGCGCCGAGGAGATCGCGCGCCGTGTGGACGGGGTTCGCGAGGTCGTGAACCACCTGCAGACCGAGACGTCGGTGCCCGCCGCCAGCCCGTCAGGCGGCGCTACGCGATAGCCCCTCGCGACTCGCCCCGAGCGCGTTTCTTCAAACGGCGCGGTGGCGCGTGTCCGGCGGTCACCGATGGTTCGGTATCGCCGTCGGGTGCACCTGCGGAACGTAACCCGCGGTGATGGCGTTGACCGTCGAGCGAGGCGTGAGCACCGTCACCTCACCACCTCGCGGTCGCGCTTGCGCCCTGGAATAGCCGCTGAAGGACCACGTCCACAGCGAGCCCGCCCAGAGCAACAGCGCCGATCCAGCTTCCGCGTCCTCGACGAACACGCCGTCCGGAAGATTCCCGACGTCGGCGCGATACGTGCGCGCGCCGCGGTCGGGGCCCAGTCGATCGCGATGGAGCTGGAGGTCGATGCGCGCGATGGGGGTCGACGCAGCGAGGCCATGCTCGGGGTTGCCCGCGGTCCACGCCTCTTTGAAGCGCTGGAAGTCGGCGCGGCGACATTCTCCGCACGGCCGGTGCCCGGCCGCCAGCGCCGTCGCCTCATCCAGAAAGAACAGCTCCGTGTAGCGGCCGGGCCTCATCACCGTCCGGCGTCGGCCCTTGAAGTCGAGCACGCACGTCACCCACGCGCGGTAGCCTCCGACCACGCGCCGCACGAGGCGACGCCGCTCGTCGTGCAGGCGCCCGCGGGTGCCCATCAGCGTTCCGCGGGCGGGGGTGGCGACGATGTCTCCTCGCGGCGTGACGCGGTTCTGGAGCGGCACCTCGTCCGAATGTTACTCTTCGCCGCGCCCGGGGGCGCTCGCCCCGTAGCCCGGGCGGACGGCGGCTGCCGCATACGTGCTACAGTTCCGCACCTGACACCATGACCGCGCACTTGAAGATCGCCGACCTGAACCGGCTGCACGAGATCATCCGCGCGTTCACGATTGCCGGCTTCGGCGAGATCTTCAAGCAGATGGGGCTGGAGGACGCGGCCGAGCGCACGGGCCGCTTCATGGGCTGGAAGGACGCGGCGGACATCGCGCATCTCGACCGCCCCCGGCGCGTGTGCCTGATGTTCGAGCGGCTCGGGCCCACCTTCATGAAGCTCGGCCAGATCCTGGCCACGCGCCCGGACCTGTTCGGGCCGGACTGGATCGCCGAGTTCGAGAAGCTGCAGTACCAGGCGCCGCTGCTCGACTTCAAGGAGCTGCGCCCGCAGATCGAGGCGGATCTCGGCGCACCGCTCGAAGAGCTCTTCGAGGAGGTCGATCCCAGGCCGCTGGCGGCCGCGTCGATCGCCCAGGTGCACCGGGCGACGCTGAAGGACGGCACCCAGGTGGTGCTGAAGATCCAGCGCCCCGGGATCCGCCCGAAGATCGAAGCGGACATGCATCTGCTGGTCTATCTGGCCACGCTGGCCGAGAAGCACGTGCCGCAGCTCGCCGCCTATCACCCGGTGAAAGTCGTCCAGCAGCTCGTGAAGTCGCTCCAGAACGAGCTGAACTTCGTGACGGAAGGCCACAATGCCGAGCACGTGGCCGCCAACTTCGAGGGCGACGCGCAGATCGTGGTTCCGAAGATCCACTGGCAGTGGACGCGCGAGCGCATCAACGTGCAGGACTACGTCGACGGCATCCCGGGCGTGAACCTTCACGCCATCGACGCCGCCGGCATGGACCGCAAGCGCATCGCCCAGACCGGGGCGGGCGCGGTGCTGAAGATGATCATGGTCGACGGGCTGTTCCACGCCGATCCGCATCCGGGGAACTTCTTCATCCTGCCGGGCGAGCGCATCGCGTTCATCGACTTCGGCATGGTCGGGCGCGTCTCCGAGCTGCGGCGACAGCAGATCATGAAGCTGCTGCAGGCGCTGATGGAGAGCGACGCCGACGGCCTCTCCCGGATTCTGCTGGAGTGGGCGGACAGGGCGGGGGACGATCCGGGCGAGCTCTCGGAAGCCGTCGAGGAGTTCCTGAGCGTCTATGCCGGCAAGTCGATGGCCATGACGAACCTCTCGGCCATGGTGCAGGACTTGTTGAGCCTCGTCCGGGACAACAAGCTCTCGATGCCGCCGGACCAGGCCATGCTCCTGAAGGTCTTCGTGTCGCTCGACGGCGCCTTCAAGAAGCTCGACCCGGACTTCGACGTGATGCTGGCCATCCAGCCGACGCTCAACGAGGTCGTCGTCCAGGAGACGTCGCCGACCGCGCTGGGCAAGCGCGGCCTCAAGCTCCTGACTCAGTACGCCGAGCTCTTCGCCGATCTGCCGAAGGAGATCCGCCGCGGCATGTACACGGTGAAGACCGGCAACCTGAAGCTGCGCGTCGAGCTGAGCCAGGTCGAGCAGCTGCAGCGCATCGCCACGCGCGGCGCGCGGCTCCTGGCGCTGGCCGGCATGACCTCTGCCCTGATCATCGGCGGCTCGATCATCATGGCCGCGCGGGGAAAGCCGAAGGACTGAGGGCTTGCGGCCGTTGCGCGTGCGAATCGGGACGACGGACAGCGATCGGGGAGGCTCATCATGACCAAGAGGCTCGGAGTGCTCGTCGCGGTGGTGCTCGCTCTGTACTGCGCGGGCGCGTTCGCGGGAACCGCCGTGAAGGGCCCGCTGAAGATCGCGTTCGTCTACGTCGGTCCCATCGGGGACGCGGGCTGGACGTACTCGCACGACGTGGGTCGAAAGGCGCTGATCGAGAAGTACGGCGACAAGGTGCAGACGACCTTCATCGAGAGCGTGCCGGAAGGGCCGGAGAGCGAGCGCGTGTTCAGCGATCTCGCCCGGCGCGGCAACCAGCTGATCTTCGGCACCAGCTTCGGCTACATGGACCAGATGGAAAGCGTGGCCAAGAAGTTCCCGCAGACCACGTTCATGAACGCAACGGGCTTCAAGACCGGGCCGAATCTCGGCACCTACATGATCATGGCCGACCAGGCCCGCTACCTCGAGGGCATGGCCGCCGGCTCCGCGAGCAAGAATGGCAAGATCGGCTTCGTCGCCGCGTTTCCGATCCCCGAGGTCGTCCGCCACATCAACAGCTACACGCTCGGCGCGCGCTCCGTGAATCCGGCGGCCACCGTCCGCGTCGTGTGGACGTCGACCTGGTTCGATCCGAACATCGAGCGGCAGGCCGCGGAGAGCCTCGTCGCCGCCGGCGTGGACGTGTTGAGCCAGTACCAGGACAGCCCGGCGACCGGGCAGGTGGCGAGCAAGGCGGGCATCAAGTGGACGGGCTTCAACGCCGACATGTCGCGCTTCGCGCCGCAGGCTTGGCTCACCGGGACCGCGTGGAACTGGGGCACCATCTACCTCAAGGTCACCCAGGCCGTCATGGACGGCACGTGGACGCCGGAGCCGATCTACGGAACGATGGCGGAGAACACGATGTTCCTGGCGCCGTTCGGCGAGTCCGTGCCGCAGGACGTCCGCGGCAAGATCAAGGCGAAGGAAAAGGACATCGCGAGCGGCGCCTTCAAGCCGTTCACCGGCCCCATCAAGGATCAGAGCGGCAAGGTCGTGATCCCGCCCGGCAAGACGGCCACGCTGAAGGAGCTGCTCGAGACGAACTACTTCGTCGAAGGCGTCCAGGGCACGATTCCCGCGAAGTGACCGTGGACGATGGCGGCGTCCTCGAGGGACGCGGCATCGGCAAGACGTTCGCCGGTGTGGTCGCCAACGCCGACGTCGACTTCGCGGTCCGGCAGGGCGAGATCCACGCGCTGCTCGGGGAGAACGGCGCCGGCAAGACGACCCTCGCGTCCATCCTGACCGGTCTCTATCAGCCGGACGACGGCACCATTCTGGTGCGCGGGCACGCGGTCCGGCTGCGCAGCCCGCGCGACGGGCTCGCGCACCGGCTGGGGATGGTGCACCAGCATTTCCACCTGGTCGACAGCTTCACCGTGGCCGAGAACGTCGTGCTCGGCGATCCCCGGCAGGGCATCGTGCTGTCCCGGCGCCTGCACCGGACGGTCGCGTCGCTCGGCGAGCGCTACGGCCTCGCCGTCGATCCGCGCGCCACGATCAGCGACCTGTCCCTCGGCGAGCAGCAGCGCGTGGAGATCGTCAAGATGCTCTATCGCGACGTCGACGTTCTCTTTCTCGACGAGCCGACGGCCGTGCTCACGCCGCAGGAGGTCGACTCGCTGTTCACCGTCCTGCGCGCCATGGCGGCTGACGGCCGCTCGGTGGTGCTGATCACGCACAAGCTCGGCGAGGTCATGGCGGTCGCGGATCGCGTGACGGTCATGCGGGATGCGCGGGTCGTCGCCAGCGTGCCGACGTCGGAGACGGACACCACCGGGCTCGCGCGCCTCATGGTCGGTCGCGCGGTCGATCTGGCCGACCGGCACGGCACGAGGACGCCGGGTCCGTGCATGCTCGCGGTCGACGAGCTGTGCGTGGACGGAGCTCAGGGACGCAGGGTGCAGCACGTGGGCCTGTCGGTGCGGGCGGGCGAGATCGTTGGAGTCGCCGGCGTCGCGGGCAACGGTCAGCTGCAGCTCGCGGAGGCGCTCGCCGGCACGCGACAGCCGTCGGCCGGACGCATCGTCGTGAACGGCGTCGACATCACCGGCAGGGGGCCGCGCGTGGCCCGCGCCGCCGGGCTACGCTACGTGCCGGAGGATCGCCTCGGCACCGGCCTGGCGCCGGGGCTGTCGATCGCCGACAACGTGCAGCTGACCGGTCGCCGCCCGCTGGTGGGCGGCCGCGGTCACGCGGAGCGCGAGGCGACGGCCATGATCGCGCGGTTCGGCGTCAAGGCGCGGGGGCCGCGTGACATCGTGCGGCGGCTCTCGGGCGGCAACGTCCAGCGGATCCTCCTCGCGCGCGAGCTGAGTGCCGGCGGCACGGTCCTGGTCATCGCCTCGCCGACGCGCGGTCTGGACGTGTCGGGCATCGAGTTCGTCCGCTCGCTGCTGGACGAACGCCGCAACGCGGGGGCGGCGATCCTGCTGATCTCCGAGGATCTCGACGAGATCCGCGGACTCGCCGATCGCATCGTGGTCATGTACGACGGCAGGCTCGTGCTCGAGCGTGCGGTCGGCGGCGCCGACGTGACGGAGCTCGGCCTGGCGATGGCCGGCGTCGCCGGTCGCTGATGCTGCGGCTGGAGCGGCGGGCCACCCAGCCCGCTCATCTCGTGCTCTCGGTGCCGCTCGCGGCGATCACCGGCGCGCTGCTGCTCGGCGCACTGTTCCTTGCCGCGAACGGCTTCGATCCGCTGCTCATCTACGCGGAGATGGCGCGCGCCTCCTTTGCGACTCGCTACGGCATCGAAGACTCCCTCGTGTCGGCCACGCCGCTCGTCTATACCGGGCTCGCCGCCGCCATCGCCTTCCGCTTCCGGCTCTACAACGTCGGGGCGGAGGGGCAGCTCGTTGTGGGTGGAATCTGCAGCGCGGGGGCGGCGCTGCTCCTCGGGCAGGCGCTGCCGGGCGGCCTCGCGCTCGCGCTGGCGCTGCTCGCGGGACTGGCCGGCGGCGTGGCGTGGGTCCTGGTGCCGGCGCTGGCGCGCGCGCGGCTCGGAACGAGCGAGATCATCACCACGCTGCTGCTGAACTACGTCGCCGTGCTGCTCGCGCGGTATCTGATCTTCGGATCGCGCAGCCTGTGGCGCGACCCGACCGCGACCAACTTCCCGCAGGGGCGTGCGCTTCCCCCGGCCAGCCAGCTGCCGGAGCTCGGCGGCACGCAGATTCACGCGGGGCTCGTCCTCGGCATCGTGTGCGCCGTCCTCGTCTTCGCCCTCCTCCGCTGGACGCGCGCGGGATTCGACGCGCGCGTGTTCGGCGATTCGCCGGCGGCGGCGTCGTACGCCGGCATCAGCGTGACGATGGTCGTGCTGCTCCTGCTCGTGGTCTCCGGCGCCGTTGCGGGGCTGGCCGGCGCCTCGGAGGTGCTGGGCCGTGCGCACCGTCTCGATCCCACGGGCCTCGCGGTGGGCTTCGGCTACACCGGCATCATCGTCGCCGCGCTGGCTCGCTATCATCCGCTCGGCGTCGTGCCGGTCGCCGTCTTCGTCGGCGCGCTGTCCAACGCGGGCACGGCCGTGCAGAGTCTCCCGGGCGGCGGCGTTCCCGCCGCCATCAGCACGGTGCTGCAAGGCGCCATCCTGATCTTCGTGCTGGCCAGCGAGATCCACGTCGCGTATCGGGTGCGCTGGCGCCGCCTCGAGCGGACGGCGTCGTGAACGACGGCGTCATCCTGATCACGCTGGCAGCGGCGGTGGCGGCCGGCACGCCGCTGGTTCTCGCCGGGCTCGGGGAGCTGCTGGCCGAGCGGGCCGGCGTCCTCAATCTCGGCGTGGAAGGCATGATGCTGATCGGCGCCGTGTCGGCGTTCCTGGTGGCGCATCGCACGTCGAGCGTGACCGCGGGCCTGCTGGCCGGTATGGTGGCCGCGGCGCTGCTCGCCTCCGTGCACGCGTTCGTCAGCGTGACGTTGCGCGCAAACCAGATCGTGTCGGGCCTGGCGCTGGTGATCCTCGGCTCCGGTGTCGCCACCTTCGTCGGCCGTCCGATCGAGGGCCAGCCGCTCGGCGTTCACCTCGGCCAGCGCGATGTCCCGTGGCTCGCCGACCTTCCGGTGATCGGGCGCGTGCTGTTCCGGCAGGACGTCGTCGTCTACGCGAGCTGGGTGCTCGTCCTCATCGCGATCGGATACCTGCGTTACACGAAGGCCGGGCTGTGGGCACGCGCCGTCGGTGAGAGTCCCGCCACCGCCGACGTGATGGGCGTGCGGGTCGCGGCCATCCAGTACGTGCACACGATCATCGGCGGCCTGCTCGCCGGCGCGAGCGGCGCCTATCTCATCGTGGCCCGCGTTCCGAACTGGTCGCAGGCGAGCACGACGAGCGGCCTCGGCTGGATCGCGGTGGCGCTCGTCGTGTTCTCGTCCTGGCGTCCCGGGCGCTTGCTGCTCGGCGCCTACCTGTTCGGCGCCGCGCTGCGCGCGAACTTTGCGCTGCAGGCGGCCGGCATGCACGGCGTGCCGGCCGAGGCCCTCGCGATGCTTCCGTACCTGCTCACGATCACCGTCATGATCACGCTGTCGGCCGCAGGCGGGCGCCGGGGGCGGCACGCGCCGGCGGCGCTCGGCACAGCGTACATACGCAGCGAGCGCTGACGCAGCCGTCGGGGTCCGTCCGCTACAATGCAGGAGCGCAGGTCGGCGCGCCTCGCGCGGGAGGATTGCCATGCAGCGGATCGGCGTGCTCGGCGGCATCAGTCCGCAGGCAACGATGGACTTCGAGGCGCGTCTGCACCGCGTCTGCCAGCAGCTCGTCGCTCCGGACTGGAACCGCGGCTATCCGCGCATGGTCGTCTGGTACCACCGCCAGCTGCCGATCCGCGTCGACGCCGACGGCCGACCGGTGGTCCCGCGACAGATCGATCCCGGGCTGCTCGAGGGCGCCGCGTGGCTCGGTCGCGCCGCCGACTTTCTCGTGGTGCCGTGCAATGCGGCGCACGTCGGCGTGCGGGAGATCGAGCGCGCCGCCGGGTGTCCGGTGCTGAGCATGGTGGACGTGACGCTGGACGAGGTGGCGCGCCGCGGCTGGCACACCGTCGGCGTGCTCGGCTTCGGCGGAGCGCCGGCGCTCTACGTCGATCCGCTCTCGCAGCGCGGTGTCCGGACTCGATCGATCGACACGCCGGCGCAGGCGCGCATCGACGCCGCCATCCGGGCCCTGATGGAAGGACGGGAGGACGTCGCGCACCAGGAAAGCGCGCTCGCGGCGGTGGACGCCGTGCGCGCGGCGGACGTGGACGGCGTGATCCTCGGGTGCACCGAGCTGCCGTTGCTGCTCGGCGCCAAGGCTGACGCCGGCGACCTGATCAATCCCGTCGCGCTGCTGGCCGAGGCCGCCGTGCGCCGCGCCACGGCCGCGGATCGCCGCTAGCCCGTACGTCCGCGTGATGGCGCGCTGGTGGGCTCGGCCGCGATGAGTCGCTCACGCGGCGCTCGCAGCGCTGCCACCGCGCCGCGGGCGGAGACGCTCCGCATCGGCCGGCACGAGATCCGGCTCACCAATCCGGCCAAGGTCCTCTACCCGCGGACGGGCTTCACCAAGCGGCAGGTGCTCGACTACTACGTCGCGGTGGCGCCGTACCTGCTGCCGCATCTCCGCGATCGGCCGGTCACGCTCAAGCGCTATCCGGACGGCACGCGCGGCCAGCACTTCTACGAGAAGGACGCGCCCACGTTCACGCCGGAATGGGTGAAGACGTTTCCGGTGCCTCGACGCGGCGGCGGCCCCGACATCAACTACATCGTGATCGATGACGTGGCGACGCTGGCATGGTGCGCCAGCGTCGCCAACCTCGAGGTCCACCCGTTCCTGCATCGCATTCCGCGCCTCGACGAGCCGACCGGCGTCGTGTTCGATCTGGATCCCGGTGAGGGGCGCGACGTCCTGTCGTGCGCCGAGGTGGCGTTGCTGCTTCGCCAGGCGCTCGGCGGCGTCGACCTGCAGGCGTTTCCGAAGGTGTCCGGCTCGAAAGGGTTGCAGCTCCACGTCCCGCTCAATACGCCGGTGACGTACGCCGAGACCGGTCAGTTCGCGCTGCTCACCGCGCAGGCGCTCGAGCGCGTGCATCCGAGGCTCGTGCTGACGGACATGGCGAAGGCGCGCCGCGCCGGCAAGGTCTTCATCGACTGGAGCCAGAACACCGACTACAAGACGACCGTCGCCGTGTACTCCCTGCGCGCCAAGCGGGACGAGCCGTTCGTCTCGTTCCCCGTGGGCTGGGACGAGCTCGAGCGCGCCATCGCCGCGAAGGACGCGAAGCGTCTGTACTTCGATCCCGCGACGGCGTTGCGGCGGCTGTCGGATGCGGGCGACGTGTACCGGCCGGTGTTGCGGCTCAGGCAACGGCTGCCCGGCGCCCCGCCCTCGCGTGCGCGCACGCCGGCCGCGCAGCGTTCGCTCGCGGCATATCGCGCCAAGCGCGATTTCGCGGTGACGCCGGAGCCCGCGCCGGCAGCGCCGCGCGCGAGCCGACAGGGTGGCCGCCGACGGTTCGTCGTCCAGAAGCACGCGGCGAGCCATCTGCACTACGATTTCCGGCTGGAGATGCACGGCGTGCTCAAGTCGTGGGCGGTCCCGAAAGGCGTTCCGCAAGATCGGAACGAGCGCCGTCTGGCGATGGCCACCGAGGACCATCCGCTCGAGTACCTGGACTTCGAGGGCACGATTCCGGCGGGGCAGTACGGCGGCGGGACGGTCATGGTGTGGGACATCGGCACCTACGACGTCGTCGAGGGCAACTACTGGAAGGGCGATCTGCAGGTGTCGTTGAGGGGAACGAAGCTGAAGGGCACGTGGCAGCTGCGCCGCGACGACGAGCGGAGGTGGACGCTGGCGAAGATCGCGGACGGTCACCGCGCGCGCGGGCGTCACCGCGGTGCGGAGACGTCCGCGCTGACGGGCCGCACCATGGAGCGCATTGCCGCCGACAACGACCGTCAGTGGCAGAGCAACCGGGCGCCGCGCGCGGAGACATTCGACCTTGCCGACCTGCCGGCCGGGACACCGCAGTTCGTCCCGCCCATGCGCCCGGTGCTCGTCTCGACGCTGCCCGAAGGGGCTCAGTGGTCCTACGAGCCGAAGCTCGACGGCTACCGCGCGCTGGCGCTGAAGACGGACGGCGAGCTCCGGCTGCTCTCGCGTAACAAGAACCGGCTCGACGCGCGGTTCCCGGCCGTTGCGAGGGCGCTGGCGCGCCTGCCTGACGGCACGCTGCTCGACGGCGAGATCGTGGCGCTCGACGAAGCCGGCCGGCCGGCGTTCAATGCGCTGCAGAACGACGGGGCCGGGCCGAACGTCCACTACTACGTGTTCGATGCGCTGTTCTATCGCGGTCGCAGCCTGCTCGGCCTCCCGCTCGACACGCGCCGGAGCGCGCTGTCCGCCGCCCTCGCCGGCATCGGCGAGCCCGTGCAGCGCGCCGTCACGCTGGACGCGCCGGTCGCCGAGCTGATCGACGTCGCCAGGCGGTTCGGGCTCGAGGGCATCGTGGCGAAGCGGCTCGACAGCCGCTACGAGCCGGGCCGTTCCACCGGCGCGTGGGCGAAGTATCGCGTGAGCCCGGGCCAGGAGCTGGTCGTCGGCGGCTATCTGCCGGGCGGGCACCTCTTCGATGCACTGCTCGTCGGCTATTACGAGGGCACCAGGCTGCTCTTCGTCGCGAAGATCCGAAACGGCTTCACCCGCGGCGTCAAGGCCGACATCGCCGGTCGGTTTGCGCGCCTCGCGACGGACCGCTGCCCGTTCGCGAACCTGCCCGAGCCGAAGAGCGCCCGGCGTGGGCTGGCGCTGACCGCCGAGGCGATGAAGCGCTGCCGCTGGCTCAAACCGCAGCTGGTCGCGCAGGTCGCGTTCACGGAGTGGACGCCGAGCGGCCATCTTCGCCACGCCAGCTTCGTGGCCCTGCGCGACGACAAGGACCCGCGCGACGTCACGCGGGAGACGCCGCGAGCCGTCACGTTGAACGAGTCGTCAGCCCGCTAGTCCGGGCCAGTGGTGGTCGCCTGCGATCGCAGGCATATTGCAATGCCATGGACACCCGTGACGCCGGACGCTTCGCAGGCAAGGTCGCCGTCGTCACCGCCGGCGGCGCCGGCATCGGCGCGGCGACGGCTGCGCGGTTCGCGCGCGAGGGCGCAGCGGTCGTGATCGGCGACATCAGCGGGCGCCGCGCGGCCGCCGTCGCCGAGGAGATCCGGGTCGCCGGCGGTCGGGCGGTCAGCATCAAGATGGACGCCGCGAGTGCCGCCGACGTCCAGGGCACCCTCGATCTCGCGATCGAGACGTTCGGGCGCCTCGACGTCGTGTTCAACAACGCCGGCCTGGCCGATCCGGCGCTGATCGAGGACACCTCGGTGGAGAGCTGGAAGCGCGTGCTCGACGTCTGCCTGACCAGCACGTTCCTCGGCATCAAGCTCGCGGTGCCGCCGCTGCGGCGCGCCGGCGGCGGCGCGATCGTGAACACCGCGTCGATCTCGGGGCTCGGCGGTGACGTCGGCATGGCGTCCTACAACGCCGCCAAGGCGGGCGTGATCAACCTCACACGCGCGGCCGCCGTGGAGTATGCGTCGGCCGGGATCCGGGTGAACTGCGTCTGCCCGGGCGCCATCGACACCCGGGCCACCGAGCTGCTCGCCAGCCAGCGTGCCGACGAGCTTCGGCGCGCGCACGCCGACGCCCATCCGCTCGGCCGCCTCGGGCGCGCGGACGAAGTCGCGCACGCCGTGCTCTTCCTCGCGTCCGGGGAGGCGTCGTTCATCACCGGCGCGGCACTCGTCGTCGATGGCGGTGTCACCGCGAAGACCGGCTTGCCGAACATGCTCGCCTTCGCCGAGCGGCGCTGAGGCGGCGGTCGTGAACACCCCCGCGTCCCGCGACCCGGCCGCCCTCACGACGTACGCCGCGGTGCTCGCGCTCGCGATCGTGGCGTGGGTGGCGGTGCTCCGCTCACCGATGGAGGGTGGCGACATGGCCGGGATGCAGATGGCCATGGCGCCGACGCCGGCGGACGCCGCCGCCTACGTGCTGGCGTGGGCGGTGATGATGGCGGCCATGATGCTGCCGAGTGCGGCGCCCATGATCGCGCTGTACGCGGGCACGCAGCGCACGGCGAGGCCGGTCGGGCGCATCGCGGCGGTGACGGGCTTCGCGCTCATGTACTTGCTGCTGTGGGCGGTCACCGGCGTGCCGATCTACTTGGCGAGCCTCGCGCTCATGGCCGTCGGTGCCCGCACGCTGTCGTACGTGACCGCGTCCGTGCTCGTCGTCGCCGGCCTCTTCCAGTTCTCGCGGCTCAAGCAGGTGTGTCTGCGGCACTGCCGGACGCCTCTCGGCTTCCTGCTCGGCCACTGGCGTCCCGGCTGGCGCGGCGCGCTCGCCATGGGCGTGACGCACGCGTGGTATTGCATCGGCTGCTGCTGGGCGCTCATGGTCGTGCTCGTCGTGGCGGGCGCCATGGGCCTGCGCTGGGTCCTGCTGATCGCGTGCGTGGTGGCCGCCGAGAAGCTGCTGCCGGGTGGCGAATCGGTCGCGCGCGTCATCGGTGTCGCCCTCGCGCTGCTCGGCCTCGGCGTGGCCGTCGACCCGCGGCTGGCGGCCTTGCTCCGGATCGCCGGATGAGGGATCGTTAGGCCGTAGGAGGAGCATATGGCGACCGCTCAGTGGCAGATCAGCGGCGAGTATTTCGAGGCCTGCAGCTGCGACTCCGTGTGTCCGTGCCCGACGTCGGGCCTGGCGGCGCAGCCGACCAAGGGCTTCTGTGATGCGGGCCTCGTCTTCAACGTTCAGCGCGGCCGGCACGGGACGACGACGCTCGACGGTCTGAGCTTCGCGGTGCTGCTGCACACGCCGGGTCCGATGATCCAGGGCAACTGGACGGTCGGCCTCGTCGTCGACGAGCGGGCATCGAAGGAGCAGCGCGAGGCGCTCACGACTATCGCGAGCGGGCAGAGCGGCGGGCCGATGGCGGCGCTGGCGCCGCTCATCGGCAACTTCGGCGGTGTGGAGGCGAAGCCCATCCGCATCAAGAGCAGCGGGATGCACCGTGAGGTCGAGATTCCGGGCGTGCTGGACCTCGCCGTCGACGGCATTGCGGGCGCCAAGGAGACCGAGCCGATCTTCTTCGACAACGTGGGCCATCCGGCGGCATCGCGGCTGGCTCTCGCCAAGGCCTCGCGCGGCCACATGCACGCGTTCGGGATCAACTGGGACGACACGTCGGGCCGGAACAACGGCCACTTCGCGCCCTTCTCCTGGAAGTCGTGACACGCGCGTAGCGGCATGAAGCGTCGCCGCTTCTTGGTGACCGCGCTCTCCGCGATCGTCGCGGCGCCGCTCGCCGTCGGGGCGGAGACGGCCCGGAAGATCGGCATCGTGTCCATGACGCCGCGCTCGCCGGCGACGGACGCGGCGTGGGACGCGCTGCTGAGCGGACTGCGCGAGCACGGCTGGGTCGAGCCGCGGACGCTCGTCATCGAGCGGCGGTATGCGGAGCTGCCGAACAACTCCGCGTACGCGGCGGCCGAGGACCTCGTTCGCTCCGGCGTCGAGGTCATCGTCGTCGCGAGCACACCGGCCGCGCTCGCGGCCAGGCAGGCGACGCGGACGATCCCGATCGTCATGACGGTGCCCTCGGATCCCGTCGCCGTCGGCCTCGTGGCCAGCCTGGCGCGTCCCGGCGGCAACGTCACCGGCTTGAGCCTGGTCGGCCGGGAAGTCGCCGGCAAGCAGGTCCAGCTGCTGAAGGACGTGGTGCCCGGGCTGTCGTCGATCGCGGTGCTCGCGAACTCCACGAATCCCTCGCACGCGCCACGCACCAGCGAGGTGATCGCCTCCGCGCGGGCGCTCGGGCTGCGGGTCGATCCGGTGGACGCCAGCACCCGCGACGGGGTCGGCAACGCCTTTCCGATCATGATGAAGCGCGGCGTGGGCGCGGCGGTCGTGCTGCCGGATGCGCTGTACATCCGCGAGGTGAACACGGTGGTCCGGCTGGCCGCCGAGCATCGGCTGCCTGCCATCTATGGACTGCGCGAGGCGGCGCTGGCCGGCGGGCTGATGTCGTACGGACCGAACTTCGCCGACTCGTTCCGGCGCGCGGCCGGGTACGTCGACCGGATCCTGCGCGGCGCCCATCCGAGCGACCTGCCGGTCGAGCAGGCGTCGCGCTTCGAGCTGATCATCAACGTCAAGGCCGCGAAGGCGCTGGGCCTCACCATCCCGGCGTCGCTGCGGCTGCGGGCCGACGAGGTGATAGAGTGACCCGATCCTCGGGAGGCATGCCATGAAGACTCGATTCGTGCTGATCGCGATCGGTCTCGTATGCGCAGCAGAGCTGTCGTCCGCATGGCCGGCGGCGGCCGGGACGGGGGATTTCGGCACGGTGAAGTTCCCGGTGTCGTGCCGGCCCGGCGTCCAGGAGCAGTTCGAGCGGGCCGTGGCCATGCTGCACTCGTTCTTCTACCCGGAGACCGTCAAGGCGTTCGAGGCCATCATTGCGGCCGACCCGGACTGTGCGATGGCGTACTGGGGACTGGCGATCAGCCAGCGGCCGAATCCGCTCGTGCCGCCGTGGGCGGCCGACAATCTCAAGCGCGGCCTCGAGGCCATCCACAAGGGAAAGGCGCTGGCCAAAACCGAGCGCGAGCGTGACTGGCTGGCGGCGCTGGAGCAGGCGTTCGCCGGCTATGACAGCGTGCCGACGGCCACCCGCAGCGAGCGCTACGAGACGGCGATGGAGCAGCTGTCGAGGAAGTATCCGGACGACAAGGAGGCAGCCGTCTTCTACGCGCTGGCGCTGCTCGAGGCCGTCGATCACCGCGACAAGACGTACGCGCGGCAGATCAAGGCGGGCGCGATCATGGAGCCGATCGATCGCGAGCAGCCGAACCATCCCGGCCTCACGCACTACATCGTGCACGCGTATGACTTCGAGCCGCTCGCCGCCAGGGGCGTGCCGGCTGCCGACAAGTACGCGCGCGTGGCGCCGGCGGCGCCGCACGCGCAGCACATGCCCTCGCACATCTATTCCATGCTCGGCCGCTGGGAGGACTCCATCCGCTCCAACCAGGCCGCGGTGAAGAGCTCCCGCGACTACGCCGCCCGCAATTTCCCGGGCACGACGTTCTCCCAGGAGCCGCACGCGCAGGATTTCATGGCCTACGCCCACCTGCAGCTCGGCCAGGATCGCGAGGCCAAGCGCATCGTCGACGAGCTGGCGGCGATCGCGAAGTACAGCGGCGCGCGCAACTACGGACGCGATACCGGCCATGTGGCCCCGGCCGCGCGCTACGTTCTCGAGCGCTCGGCGTGGTCCGAGGCGCTCGCGCTTCCCGTACGCAGCGACCTCTACACGTACGCGCAGGCCATTCCGCGCTTCACGCGCGCCGTCGGCGCCGCGAAGCTCGGCAAGACGGACGTCGCACGCGACGAGATCGCGCAGCTGCAGGCGCTCGGCAAGGCCGCCGAGAACAGCTACTGGAGCGAGCAGGTGCACGTGCTCGTGCTCGCCGCCAGCGGCTGGGAGGCGCACGCGGCCGGTCGCCACGACGAGGCGCTCAAGCTCATGCGCGCCGCCGCCGATCTCGAGGACTCCACCGAGAAGCACGTCGCCATGGAGAACCGCCTCTACCCGATGCGCGAGATGCTCGGCGACATGCTGCTGGCGGCCGGTCAGCCGGCGCATGCGCTGGCCGCGTACGAGGCGTCCCTGCACGCGATGCCGAATCGGCTGCGCGGGTTATACGGCGCGGCGAAGGCCGCGAAGGCAGCCGGCGACTCCGCCAGGGCCCGCGAGTATTTCCAGCGGCTGGTGGCGCTCGGCGCCAAGGCCGATCCCGATCGCGCCGAGATCAAGGAAGCCAGCGCGTTCCTCGCGACGGCGGGGCAGCGCTGAGAGGCGGCTCCATGTCGCGCGCCGTTGTCGCGCTGGTGCTGCTCGGCGTGGGCGCCTTCGCCGCAACCGCGGTCTCGGCGGATCCCTCCGAGGTGACGCCGAGCCGCGCGAGCCCGGCCTCCGACGACTACGTCCAGGGCAAGAAGGCGGTGGAGGCGAAGGACTGGCCGCGCGCCATCGAGCTGCTGTCGAGGGCCGAGGTGCAGGACGACCGCAACCCCGACCTCCAGAACTTTCTCGGCTACGCGTATCGCAACGTCGGCCGGCTCGACGAGGCTTTCAAGCACTACGAGGCGGCCCTGCGGCTGAACCCGCGGCATCGCGGCGCGCACGAGTACATCGGCGAGGCCTACTTGCTGGTGAACAACCTGCCAAAGGCCGAGGAGCATCTGGCCGCCTTGAACGACATCTGCGTCCTGGCCTGCGAGGAGCACGAGGATCTGAAGAAGGCGATCGCCGCCTACCGCGCGCGGGCCGGACGGTGAAGAGCGTTGCGATCACGGAGCACGTGGCGCGGAGCGCGCGCCACGTGACGTCCTATCTGGCCTGTGGCGCCGAGGATCGTCCGGTCATCGTCTTCGTGCACGGCTGGCCCGAGCTGTCGCTCAGCTGGCGTCACCAGCTGCCGTGCTTCGCCGCCCTCGGCTTTCGCGCCATCGCGCCCGACCTGCGCGGGTACGGCGGCTCGTCGGTGTACAAGGACCACGGCAGCTACGCGATCGAGCACGTCGTCGCCGACATGCTGGAGCTGCTCGACGCGCTCGGCACCGAGCGCGCGATCTGGGTGGGCCACGACTGGGGCAGCCCGGTCGTCTGGAGCATGGCGAGCCATCACCCCGAGCGCTGTCATGGCGTCGCGAATCTCTGCGTGCCCTATCTCGCGCAGGGCTTCACGGTCGACGCGCTCATTCCGCTCGTCGACCGCTCCGTCTATCCCGAAGCGGAGTTCCCGGCCGGGCAGTGGGACTACCAGCTCTTCTATCAGGAGAGCTTCGACACGGCGCGGCGCACGTTCGAGGCCAACGTGCGCAGCACCGTGAAGGCGCTCTTCCGCAAGGGCGATCCGCGGCGGAAGGGAGCTCCGTCGCGCACGGCCACCGTGCGCAAGGACGGCGGCTGGTTCGGGGGCGCCAGCCAGGCGCCCGACGTGCCGCTGGACGCCGACGTGCTGTCGGAGGACGAGCTGGACCGCTACGTCGCCGCGCTGGAGCGCAACGGCTTCTTCGGTCCCGACTCGTACTACATGAACCAGGAGCCGAATGCCCGGTACGCTGCCCGCGCCCGGAACAACGGAACGCTGCAGCTGCCCGTGCTCTTCCTGCACGGCGAGTACGACTACACGTGCGAGACGGTCGCCTCGCGGCTGGCGGAGCCGATGCGGCGCGATTGCCGCGATCTCACCGAGGTCGTCGTCCGCTCCGGCCACTGGATGGCCCAGGAGCGGCCGATGGAAGTGAACGCGGCGATCGCGAAATGGCTGGCGACCGCGCTGCCGGAGCTCTGGATCGTGTGACTGTCGAGGGCCGGCGGCATCGCGCCGCCGGCCCTCGCACGCGCCTAGACGCCGACCGTCTTCCGGATGCTACCGAAGTGCTCGTCGATGTGGCTGATCAGGATGTGCGAGACGACCTGCTCCGTCGTCATCGGCGGCATGCCGGTCAGGACGGTGCCGCTCTTCGCGAGCTGATCGTCGCTGAGGCCGCGCACGATAGCGGTGGCCTTGGCGACGCCGGCCTTGTGCAGCGCCAGCGTCTCCGACTTCGTGCAGTTCGCGAACTCCTTCGCGTGCTTGGCGTTCATCTCGTCGAGCATGGCCGGCGTGAAGTTCGGGATCGACTGCCCCGACGCGAGCGTCTGCACGATGCCGGCGATCGGTTCGTGGGCGCCGGCCACGTGGTGGGCCGTGACGCCGACCGGCCAGCGCTCGGCCGCGGTGATCTTCTTCCAGTCGGCGTCGCTGAGCTTCTCCAGCACCGCGGTCGCCTCCTGGGCCTTGGCCTCGAATTGCTTGGCGAGCGCCTCGCTCTTTGCTCCCATTCGGTTCCTCCCCCTGAGTTCGGTGAAGTGTGACCCTTGGAGGGTCTTACGAATCATGGGAGAGTGCAATTACCTTCGAGATAGGCGGCGTGGCGCCCGCGCCGCCAGCTACTCGATGACCTCGGTGCGGATGACGTCGAGGGGATGATCGAGCAGCGGCGTCACCCGCTCGATGAAGCGAACGGTGTGCGGCAAGGTCGCGTGACGCTCGAACGCGGGCTCGTCCTTCCAGCGTGAGTGGACGTAGAACAGCCGTGGATCGCCCGTGGAGCGAAACGCGTTGATGGCGACGCAGCCCGGCTCGGCCCGCGTCGGCGTCACCACGTCCCGCAGCGCCGCCGCCACCGCCGTCTCGTGGCCGGCGCGCGCGTGGAACCGGGCGAAGATGTAGATCTCCATCGGCGTACGGTGGCCTCCCGGAGAGTATAGTTCGTGACATGCGGCCCGCTGAGGTTCGCCCCATCGTCCTCTACGAGCCGCCGAAGCGGCTGCGCACCGACTACCGCATCGGCCTGTCGGCGTGGACCGACAAGTCGATGCTCGAGGAAGGGCACTTCTATCCGCGCAAGACCATGTCGGCGGAGGAACGGCTCTGGTGGTACTCGCGCTTCTTCGACGTGGTGGAGGTCAACAGCAGCTTCTACGCGATTCCGTCGGTGGAGACGACCACCGCGTGGGTAACGCGCACGAGCCCGAGCTTCCTCTTCAACGTCAAGGCGCTCGGCATCCTGACCGGTCACCACGGTGAGGCGTCGCGGCTGCCCGACGCGCTCCGCGTGCTGCTTCCGCGCGGGCTGCGCGGCAAGCGCGCCGGCCGGATTCCGAACGACGCATTCGGCGCCGAGGCGCGGGCCTGGGCCCTGACCGAGCTCCGCGCGGCGGTGCGGCCGCTCGCGGAGGCCGGCAAGCTCGGCTACGTCCTGTTCCAGCTGGCGCCATGGGTGAAGCGCTCGGAGGAGTCGCTGGAGTATCTGGCGTCGCTGCCCGCCCGCCTGCCCGACATGGACGTCGCCGTCGAGTTCCGGAGCCGGTCGTGGTTCGGCCCGCACACCGACGAGACGCTGAAGTTCCTCGCCGCGCACCGGCTCACGTACGTCTGCATCGATGGCCCGCGCGGCCGCGCCACCGTGCCCTCGCTGTCGGCACTCACGTCGCCGACCGCCGTGTTCCGTCTTCACGGCCGCAACTTCAAGGGCTTTCTGGCCCAGGTCCAGGGCAAGACGCCGACCGTCGCCGAGAAGTACGACTACCTCTATCGCAAGGACGAGCTGGAGGGCATTGCGCGCACGGCCGGCGCCCTCAACGGCAAGGCGCAGCGTGTGCACATGGCGATGAACAACAACCGCGGCGATTACCCGGCCATCAACGGCATCCAGCTGAAGGAGATGCTGCTGGAGGACTGGGAGCCGCCGGACCGCGACGCCCTGCTCGAGGAGCTGAACGATCGCCGCGCGGCGGCGAAGCGCAAGAGCAAGCCGCGCTCGGCCGCCGCGTAGCTAGAGGTCGAGCCGATATCCCTTGACCACGAATCCGGGCACCGGCGTGAAGTCCAGCTCCGGCGCGCGGACGTAGCCGAGGCGCTCGTACAGCCGCAGGGCGGCTCGCATCATGTCAATGGTGTGCAGCCCGAGCCGCGCCGAGCCGGCCAGGCGAGCGCGACGCGCGCACTCGTCCATCAGTGCCCTGCCGATGCCGTGCCCCCGGCCTTCCGGCGCCACGGCGAGCAAGCGGACTTCGGGGCTGTCGGACTTCAGGGCAGCGCTCGCGTAGGCCGCCGTCGCGGGCGGAAACAGCAATACGCTTCCGACGACGCCACCATCTCGCTCGGCGACGATCCGCTCGACTGATCCGGAGGCCTCGAGCGTCGCCAGCAGCTGCCGGCGATACATCTCCCAGATCGGCGGCGGAAGCACGGCGGCGTACTGTTCGTAGGCGGCGAGCGTGACGCGGCGCACCGCCTCGCGGTCGGTGTCCCGCGCGTCCCGGACGACAAGCTTCCCGAGCTCGCTCATCTCCGCTGTTTCGATCCGCCTGCGCCGGAGATGGGTTCGCCGGCTGCGTGAAGTCGCGGTGCGCGGTCAAGCGGCACGCGAACTCAAGGCGTAAGCTCGGCCACATGAGTCGACATGCCGGCCCTCCACGACCGCTCGGCGCGCCGCCGGTGCCCGAGCCGAGTTACGCGGAGCGCGCCCGGACGCTGGCCTACCTCGGCCACGTCGGGACGCTCGCCACCGTCTCGCGCCGCCATCCGGGGCACCCGTTTGCGTCGATCATGCCGTACGCCCTCGAGGCCGACGGGCGCCCGCTGTTCCTGATCAGCTCGATGGCGATGCACACGCAGAACCTCGAGGCAGACGCCCGTGCGAGCCTTCTGATCGCACAGCCCGGCTGGACGGGTGATCCGCTGGCGGCGGCGCGGCTCACGCTCATGGGCGACGCGCGGCGTGTGCCGGAGGGCGAGCGCGCCGACGCGCGGTCGGCCTATCTGGCGCGTCATGAGCGCGCGCGCTACTGGGCCGACTTCGAGGACTTTTCGCTGTGGCGCCTGGAGGTGGCGGATCTGTACTTCGTCGGCGGATTTGCCGCCATGGACTGGGTGACGGCGCACGACTACCGGATCGCGCGGCCGGACCCCCTCGCCGACGCCGCGCCGGGCATCGTCGAGCACATGAATACGGATCACGCCGACGCGCTCGTCCTGTATGCGCGCCATTTCGCGAGCGAGCAGGCCGACGAGGCGACGATGGTCGCGATCGACCGCCTCGGCTTCAAGCTGCGCTTGCGACAGGGTGACCGCCTCTCGAGCGTCCGCATCCCGTTTCCCCACGAGGTGACGACGGCCGCTCAGAGCCGCGAGGCGCTGATCGCGATGCTTCGTCAGGCGCGCGGCGGGTCGTGAAGGCTGCCCCTTGAGCCCTCCACGCTACCGCGCGTGCATGAACAGGTAGACGATTACCAGCAGCGTCACCGGAACTCCCAGCAGCCATGCCAGAACATAGCCCATCGCAGTCACCTCCCATCGCACTTCGCTTGTCTGATCGTTCAGCAGTGCAACGCGCGAGCCAGCAGTCTGTCGCTGGCACGGGCGTTGCGGACTGACGGCTTGCAAGGAGGGCCGTCATGAACAAGGACGAGCTCGAAGGCAAGGTGGAGCGGGCGAAAGGCTACGTGAAGGAGAAGGTCGGCAAGGCCACGGACGATCCGGATCTCGAGGCCGAAGGCGCGGGTCAGCGCGACGCCGGCGCCGTCCAGGAGAACGTCGGCAAGGCGCGTCGCAAGGTTGGCGACGCCGTGAAGAAGCTCGGCGACGCCATCAAGGACTAGTCATCACGCCGCCATCTCCGGTTGACGCGCGAGGCGCACGACCGGGGAGGCGACGATGACGAGCGCCTGGACGACGAAGCCGACGGCCGCGACGGCCAGGCACGTCTCGGCGCCGTAGAGCGCACCGACGATGCCGCCGAGGGCCGCCCCCGCCGGGCGGGCACCATAGGCGGTGATATTGATCGCCGACACCCGCCCGAGCAGCTCGCGCGGGGTGACGATTTGCCGGAGCGTCGCCGTGCTGATCACCCACACGATCGGCCCGGCACCGATCAGGAAGAAGCTGAGCGCCGCCACCGGCGCCGACGGCACCCAGAGCGTGAGCATCATCACGAGCGCGCCCGCAAGACCGGAGATCGGCCCGAGCGCGATCACGTGGCCGAACGGCAGCGAGCGGATGATCCGCGTGCTGGCGAGCGCGCCCACGATCATCCCGACCCCGTACGCCGCCAGCGTCGTGCCGACAGCGGAGGCCGAGAGACCCAGCCGCGCCACTGCGTATGGCACGTAGGTCGCCTGAAGAGTGAAGAAGGCGGCGTTGAACACGACCTGTGTGACGAAGATCGGCCGCAGCAGCCGATGCCGGAACACGAACGCCGCGCCTTCGCGCACCTCCTGCAGAGCATCACGGCGGACGCGGGTCATCGCGGGCGGCTCGCGCAGTCCGGCGAGCAGCACGACCGCGCACACCGACAGCGCGGCGGCGGCGGCGAAAGCCGGCGGGCCGCCGGCCCAGGCGACGAGCGCGCCGGCGAGCGCGGGCCCGCCTGTGAAGGCCAGCGTGCGCGCGAGCTCGATGCGTCCGTTCGCGGCCGCGAGCAGACGGCCGGGGACCAGCGACGGCACGAGAGCCGGCGCCGCGACGCTGTAGGCGACCGTGCCGCACGCGCCCACGAACCCGAGCGCGGCCAGCAACGACAGGCTGAGCCATCCGACGGAGGCGCAGGCGAGGATTGCGAGCAGCGAGAGCACGCGGAGGGCCTCCGCGCCGACCATGACGACACGGCGCGAGCAGCGATCTGCGAGCAGCCCGGCCGGGATGGCGAAGAGCACGAACGGCAGCGTCTGCGCGGTGTGGAGGAGCCCGGTCGCGCCGACGCCGGCACCGAGCATCAACACGGCGACGAGCGGCGCGGCGGCGACGCCGATCTGCTCGGCCGATTGTGCCGCGAGATTCGACCACGCGAGACGCGCGAAGGGGCTGACGTTCATGCACCGGTATACGGACCGGCATGCCGAAAGGGTGGAACGAGCCCCCGGTCAGGCGGACTTCGGCAGGGGCTGCGGCTCGGGCCGTCGGTCGCACGCGCGCGCGATCCACCAGCCGGACGGCGGGATGGTGGCATCGGCGGCCGACCGGGGCGCGCGGCGGCGATCGAGGATGACGTCGACGCTGCCGTGCTCGCCGAAGACACGTCTGAGCCGGGTGTAGACGCCGGCACGCTGGCGCGTCACGATCACGAGATATCGTTGCGGCTCCGGTGCGGGCGGCGCCGAGGCGGGCGACGCCGCGGGCATCAGCTCGGCCAGGCGCTCCAGGCCGGCGTGCCGGGCCGCCGAGGGTGATTCGTACTCCAGCGCACGCTCGAAGATGCTGCCGTCCGCGCGGTCGATCAGGCGCCATTCCCACCGCGACGGCCGCTCGGCGGGACGAACCTCGAGCAGAAGATCGGTAGGTGCTCCGGCTGTGCTCATCGTCGTCCTGCTCCCGACGCCCCGCCCGATCTCATTGTACCCGCCGCGGCAAGCCGGCGGCGTGACGGCGCTCAGCGTTCGGGCCAGCGCGGGGCGCTCAGCTCGATGTGCCAGCGCGGGCCCTTCAGGAACATCGCGCCCTCGAACCTCACGAACGCAGGCGCCGGTCCCGTGGCCATCCAGTAGCGTACTTCGGGCGGCTCCTTGCCGAGAATGGACGCCACCAGCCCGGTGACGCCGCGCAGCTCCATCTTCAGCAGGAACCGCGTGGCGGCGCGCGCGGCGTCCCCGACGAAGTACCGGTCCTCGCCCTCCACACGGATCTCGGTGTCGAGCAGGTGCGGCTTCGGGGTGAAGATCAGCGCATGCCCGGTCGAGGTCGCGCCGGGCCTGAGGTTCTTCAGCAGCGTGCTCGTCATGCCGTTGTAGACGTCCTCGGGCATGTCGACGGTGCCCTCGGCCGTGTCGTCGCCGACCTGGGCCCGGTAGCGACCGCTCCCGCGTTCGAAGCTGACCTCGCTGGTGTTCGGAAACGAGGGCCCGCGCTGCGCGTGTCGGTACGACGTGAGCCGGAAGACCTTGTGCTGGGTGAACGTCACCGTCTCGTCCCAGACCGAGCCGTCCTTGAACCGGAACGTGAGCCGATTTTCGATCTGCCCGCCGCGCGGCGTTTGGGTCAGCTCGCCGTCGGCCAGCACTTCTCCCCGGTCGTTCTTCAGGACCACGAACCCGTGGCTGAGGCTCTCGGTGAAACGGACGCGAACCGTCTCGGCGGAAGCGACCGTGGGCAGCAGGACGAGCAGGAAGAGGACCGACCGGCAGAGCCGCACGGATCACGAAACAGCAAGATCAATGCCGCGTTCAGACGCGGCGCAGGCGCAGCTGCAGCAGCGAGGCCGCGTGGAGCCACAGCGCGAGCGGCACCAGGAAGCCCGGCAGCCAGATGTAGGGCGCGGTCGCGAGCAGCGCCGTCGACGGCTCCGTGACGAACAGTCGGTACGGCGTCGGCGCCGCGAGCTGGGCATGGAAGACGACGTTGGCGAGGATGGCGACACCGGCCGCGTTCCACACGATGGCGATCCACCGCGGCCACCGCCGTCGCGAGACGGCGAAGTAGCCGACGGGCAGCGCCGTGAGCCCGACCAGGATGTCGACGTTTCGGCCCTCGAACGTGATGAGGGTCGGGACGCGTCCCTGGGCCGCCAGCGCGAAGAGAATCAGCTCCATGACGACCCGGAAGCTCTGGGTGTAGACGAGCCAGGCCGGGGGAGTGACGGCCAGGTAGTGTCGGGTGCCGTGGGTGGGCAGCAGCAGGAGACCCACGACGAGCGGGAAGACGAGCGCGAGCGCCACCCGCGGCGGCATCGCGGTGAAGTCCAGGAAGAACCCCCGGTACGCGAGCACGGCCAGCAGCACGAGCCAGCCCGCCAGCGCCACGCTCACCCATCGCTGGCGCCGCCACGCGACCAGCGCGGCCAGGACGATCACGAGCACGGTGAAGACGGCGTCGACGAGGACTCGCACGCCGCGATCGTACACGAGCGGGGCGGGAAGGGCCGCGGAGCGCCCGAGCGGCGCTCCGCGGAGGCCGGGGGCTACTTCGACGCGAGACGGTGCTTCTTGATGTACGCCCAGAGCCGCTTCGTCATCTCGGCGGGCCCGATCGGCTTGCTGCCCATGATCGACTCCAGTGAATCGTCGCAGCCGCTGAACTTCACCGCGTAGCCACCGAAATTCTTCTTGCCGGCCATCCGTCACCTCCCGGAAGATTTGCGCCTGCCAGCGCGGCCCTACTCTCTCACTGCGTGCCGGCTCCGCCCAACTTTTCCGGCGCGCTGTCAGCGGCCCACGCCGCGCTCCGCTCGCGGTTGACAGCGTTCCGGCCGCCGCATACGTTACGCAGCACCACGCTTGCGAGGAGGTTTCGATGTCGTGGGACGTCGTGGTCGTCGGCGGCGGCAATGCCGCGCTCTGCGCCGCCCTCTCGGCGCGGGAGGCGGGCGCCCGTACGCTCGTGCTCGAGAAGGCGCCGGAGGCGTGGCGCGGCGGCAACGGCTTCTTCACCGCCGGTGGCTTCCGGTTCGCGTTCAAGTCCTTCGACGAGCTACGGTCGATCGTCGGCGACATGGCCGACGAGGAAGCCGCCGCCATGGAGGTGGACCCGTACACCGAGGACGCGTACTACGACGACCTCATGCGCGTGACCGAGGACCTCGCCGATCCCGACATGGCGCTGACGCTCGTCCGCGAGTCGCAGCCGACGATGCGGTGGATGCGCGAGCGGGGCATCCGCTGGATCCCGATGTTCGGCCGCCAGGCCTACAAGGTCGGCGGCAAGTTCCGCTTCTGGGGCGGGCTCGTGCTCGAGGCGGTCGGCGGCGGGCCCGGCCTCATCGACATGGAATACGCGTCCGCCGCCAAGGCCGGCATCGACGTCCGCTTCGACACGAAGGCGATGCGTCTGACCACTGACGACCGCGGCCGTGTCGTCGGCGTCGTCGTGCGCACGGCGCAGGGCACCGAGACGATCGACGCCCGCGCGGTGGTCCTGGCCTCCGGTGGCTTCGAGGCGAATCCCGAGATGCGCACGCGCTACCTCGGTCCGAACTGGGACCTCGCGCGCGTGCGCGGCACGCCGTACAACACCGGCGATGGCATCCGCATGGCGCTCGACATCGGCGCCCAGCCGTGGGGCCACTGGAGCGGCTGTCACTCCGTGCAGTGGGACTACAACGCCCCCTGGCACGGTGACCGCAAGGTCGGCGACAACTTCCAGAAGCACAGCTATCCGCTGGGCCTCATCGTCAACATCCGCGGCCAGCGCTTCGTGGACGAGGGCGCGGACTTCCGGAACTACACGTACGTGAAGTACGGGCGCGCCGTCATCGAGCAGCCGCGCCGCGCCGCCTTCCAGATCTTCGACCAGAAGGTGCTCGGCCTGCTCCGCGAGGAGTACCGGATCCGCGAGGTCACCAAGGCGGAGGACGCGACGCTCGAGGGGCTGGCGCGCAAGCTCGAGATCGACGCGGCGGGCTTCGTCGACACGATCACGAAGTACAACGCTGCCGTCCAGCCGGGGACGTTCAATCCCGCCGTGAAGGACGGCAAGGGCACCCGCGGCATCACACCACCCAAGAGCAACTGGGCCCAGCCGCTCGACACGCCGCCATACGTCGGCTTCGCCGTCACCACCGGCATCACGTTCACCTTCGGCGGCCTGCGCATCACGCCGGACGGTCAGGTGGTGGACCTCGAGCAGCGTCCGATTCCCGGCCTGTTCGCAGCCGGCGAGCTGGTCGGGGGACTCTTCTATCAGAACTATCCCGGCGGGGCAGGCCTCATGGCCGGCTCGGTCTTCGGGCGCATCGCCGGCCGCTCCGCCGCGCGCGCCCCGAAGTAGCGCCGCCGGGCGAGGCTCAGTCGAACGGGGAGACCGCGAGCGCCGCGTGGGCGGCGTCGAGGAACCATTCGGGCAGCAGCGGGCGGTAGTGCTGCAGGAAGCGCCCGAGCTGCGCGTCCAGCACGTAGGTGATGCCGAAGTCCTCCGCGTGGCGGCACGCCCGACCGTAGGTCTGCAGCAGCGCCTTGGCCGTCTCGATCGCGTACCAGCGCGGGTCGCGCGCGCGGCGGGCGGCGGTCCACGGGTCGCCGAGGTCGGGATACGGCATCTTCGTGATGACCTGAAAGCGCAGCAGGTCGTCCGGAAGATCCACGCCCTCGCGCAGTGACGGCGACAGCAGCACGGTCGGCTGCGGAGAGGCGCGATGCTGCTCCAGCGCCCGCGCCTTCGCCTCGGACGACTCGACGAAGATCAGACGACGCGCATCGGCCGGCGCCCGGCGTGCGAGGTCGGCCATCAGCCGGCGCGCCACCGCGTACGAGGCCACGTGGAGCACGCCCTTGTCGTCCGGATGCGCGGCGAGGATGGCGGCGATCTCGGCGAAGAGCTGCGGCTCCTGCTCGGCCTGCCGCGCCCGCGACAGCGCGGCCACCGGGCGATACACGAGCGGCCGCTGCTCGAGCGCGAACGGCGAGGCGGCGCCGAAGCTGCGCACGTCGTCTCGCTCGACGCCGAGCGACTCGGCGAGCGCGCCCGCGGGGCCGAGATAGGCGGACGACAGCACGACGATCTCCGCGCTTTCCGCCAGCAGCTCGCGTGTCTGCGGGACCACCGACAGTGGAACCAGCTCGAATGTCGCGGCCGGCTCGGGCGGATAGCGGACGACCCATTCCTCGGCGTCGCCGTGGACGAAATCGCGGAGCCGCGCCAGCGCGCCATCGAGCGCGTCGCGCTGCTCCATCAGCACGACTTCCTCGCGCGATGGCGGCGCCTCGAGGAAGATCTCCGGCTCGACTTCGGGCGGGTGGAGGTGCTCCAGCGCGCGCACGATCACGGCCAGATCGCCCTCGAGGCGCTCGGCGTGGGCGCCGAGCAGCTCGCGATAGTCGTCGGCGCTCGCCAGGTGCGGCAGCGGCGCGCCGAACCACTCCTTCATCTCGGCCGACGAGAACCGCACCGTATAGACGTTGACGAGCTGCGCCTCGAGATTGTGCGCCTCGTCGATGACGAGCAGCCGGCGTCGGCGCAGCTGCTCGGCGTGCCAGTGGCGGAGCGTGGCGAAGTACCAGGTGTTCGTGCAGAAGATCGGCCCGGCCAGCGCGGCCGCCTTGGCGCGCGCGTAGGGGCACTGACAGACGGGCCCGCGCGGCCGCCGGCACACGCCCTGGGACGTCGGCACCGGCACCGCGTACCGCTCGCACACGTAGTTGTCGCGGCCCTTCACGAGCTGTAGCCGGTCGCCGAACTCGCGCTCGTACTGGTCTTGCAGCAGCTTTTGCGACGTGAGCAGGTAGGCGTCCTCGCTCCAGGCGGCCAGCGTCATCGCCAGGTGGCTCTTGCCCACGCCGGGCGGCGCCTCCAGGGCCAGGATGTGGGGCCCCGGCGCGTCGGCGTCGATGTCGGTGAGGGCGCGGTCGAGCAGATCGAGCAGGCGCGCCTGCTCGGGACGCGCGGTCGCGCCGGCGGGGAAGTGCTCCCGGAGCGTCATCCGCTCACTCCGCGCCGAGGGCATCCAGCTCCGCGCGGGCCTTGCGGCGCTCCTCGAGAAGCGCGGTGAGGCGCGAGATCGCGCGCCGGTATTCCTCGATGGTCGTCCGATCACGATCGTCGAGGAAGTCCAGGAACGCGCGCGTGTCGGCCACGTACTGCCGCCGCGCCGCGCGAAGCTGCGGCAGCGTCAGCGCGCGCAGCTCGGGCCCGCCGCTGCGGTAGCGGTCCTGTGCGCGCTGGAGGTCGGCGATGCTGCGGTCCCGTGCGTCACGCAGCTTCAAGAACCGCGCGAAGGCGTCGGGGTCCGTGCGCCGCAGCATGTCGGCGAAGCTGTCGGCGGCGGCGTCCGGCGGCGCCGGCGTCTGCGCGCCGGCGGCCGGCGCGAGAAGCGCCAGCGCGAGCGCGGCCCCGGCGAGACGGCGCGTCACCGCCCGTCCGCGTGCACAGGGCGGCCGGCGTGTTCGGCAGCCATCGAATGAGTCTACTATGAGGCATGGCGGAGCCTACGCGCGCACGACCCGTGGTCCAGTTCTCCGCCGGCGGGCTCGTGGTCGACGAGCGGGGCCGCATCCTGCTGATCCGCGCGCGCGACCTGCGCAACCAGCCCGTGTGGACGCTGCCGAAGGGCGCCCTCAATCCCGGCGAGTCGAGCGCCGATGCCGCGGTCCGCGAAGTCCGCGAGGAGACGGGCTGGCGCTGCGAGGTCGTGCGCGAGCTGACCGCCGTCACCTACTGGTTCCAGCGCGGGGGCCAGCGATTCCGCAAGACGGTGCGCTGGTACCTCATGCGGCCGGTGGAGAAGGAAGGCGAGCACGACCACGAGGTCGACGAGGTCCTGTGGGCCGACGCCGACGACGCCCGCGCCCGCCTCCGCTACGACTCGGACCTCAAGCTGCTCGCGAGCCTCCAGGCCAGCTAGGGCGCCGGGAACAAGCGGTCGCCGTTCTTGTGGGCGATCTGCTCGGCGACGTCGCGCGGCAGCTGCCCCAGCCACTGCTGCACGGCCGCCGTCGCCGGCCGCACGTCCTCCCAGCGGGAGGTCGTCCACGTGTCGGTGCCCACCATGAACCGATCCGGCTTGCGCAGGAACAGCGCCTTCCACTCGGGGTCGAGCGTGCCGCCCGGCGCCACGTCGCTCCGGAGCGCCAGCTCGACCCACAGCATCGGGAACCGGTCGACGAGCCGGCCGACCGCGGCCGCGGTGGACGACATGCCGGCGTGCGCCCAGAGAATGCGCACGTCCGGATAGCTGGTCAGCATCTTCTCGACGGTCGCCTCGTCGACGTGGCACTGCACGAAGAGCTTCTGCTGCGCGGCCAGCTCGGCGACGCGACGGAGCGTCGGCGCCGTGACGTCGGCCTCGCCGAAGTGCGCCTCGCCGATGCCGCGGTAGATACCGCGCCGCAGGCGCTCCTCGACATAGGCCGCCACCGCGGGATCGCGCGTCCACGAGCGCATGTCCTCCCGCGTCCGGTATGGCCGCAGGAACGGAACGATCCCGGCCGGCGCCTTCTCGTACAGCTTCACCGTGCCGTCGTCTGGCGTGCTGGACACGATGGCGCGCCGCACGCCGGCCTGCGCCAGGATCGACAGCGCGCGCTCGGGCGTGTACACGTCCCAGTCGGGGCGGCTGTAGTGGATATGCGCGTCGAAGATCGGCAGCTGCGCCGACGCCGGAACGGCCCACAGGCCGACGAGGATCAGGACGCCGAGCGCACGCGTGATCATGCCGCGATCCTACACCGTCAGGCCGCTGGCCGGCAGCGACGACACGGGCGGTACCCGACCTCGAGCGCATCCGCCACCGACGCGAACACGATGCGGTTGGGCTCGCCGATGCGCTGCTCGTGGGGGCAGCCGCGGCGGCAGATGATGCGCGTGGTCGCGCAGCCGACCAGGGCGGGCGTCGTGCGCTCGAGCGCCAGCAGGCGCGTCTTGAGGGCGCCGCCGAACGCGTAGTGGCCCCACGTGCCGTCCCCACGCACCACGCGGTGGCAGGGCAGGAAGATCGGCACGGGGTTGGCCCCGAGCGCGTTACCGACGGCGCGCGCCGCCCGCGGGTGACCGATGCGTCGCGCCAGCTCGGCGTACGACGTGACGGCCCCGAACGGGATGTCGCGGGCCGCCGTCAGCACCCTCGCCTGGAACTCCGGCACCTCGAGGTCCAGCGCGACGCCGAAGAAGGCACGGCGCCCGGCCAGGTAGTCGGTGAGCTCGGCGCGCGCCTGCTCCAGCACGCGGCGGCCGCCGGCGACGGCGACGTCGCGCCCGCGCCCGTAGGCCAGGCGCCGCACGCCGCGCTCGCTCGCCTCGATGGCGAAGCGGCCGGCCAGCTTCGACAGGTCGGGCGGTGGCGCCAGCTGCGTCAGCATCCGGCGCGCCAGGCGCTCCGGTGCGGCCGGCGCGAAATAGTCACGGAGTCGCGTATCGAGGCTGTCCATGCTCGTCTCCTTCACTCCTCAAGCGCGCGCTTGACGATCGCCTTGCCGCGTGCGAGCTGACTCTTCACCGTGTTCACCGAGATGCCGCGGACGGCCGCCAGCTCGCGATACGAGAGGCCGTCGACGTAATGCAGCGCCATGAGCAGTCGCGCCTCGCGCGGGACCGCGTCGAGCGCGCGCGCGAGGTCCAGGCGCTCCACGCCGCGCGCCGGTGTGGCGGCGTCCGTCTCGTCCAGCGTCGACGCCGGGCGCCGGCGCCGCAGCTCGTCGATGCACACGTTCGAGAGCGCGCGATAGAGCCACGTCGACACCGCCCAGCGCGGGGAGTACGTGGCCCGCGCCGCGAAGCACTTGGTCAGCGCGCGCTGCACGGCGTCCTCGGCATCCGCGCGGTGGCCGAGCATCCGGTAGGCCACCGCATAGAGGCGGCCCGCGTATTCCTCGGCCACCCTGGCGAACGTGCGCTCGTCCATGTTGCAGGGTTATACGGCGCGGCGTGCCGGAAGGGTGGAACGCGGGCTCAGCGGAGGCGTCGCGCGAGCCGCCGGCAGCGCTCGACGAGCGGCCGCATGCCGTGCTCCTCGGCGATGTCCTGCGCCTGGTCCAGCTCGGCGGCGGCGGCGCCGTGCTCGCCGTCGGCAGCTTCCACCTCGGCCAGGGCGAGCCGTGCCCAGCCCTCGCACCAGTGCTCGCCTTGCCGCACGGCGAACGCGATGGCCTCGTTCACCGTGCGCCGCGCCGCCTCGCGGTCGCCGAGCGCCAGCTGCGCCAGGCCGAGCGTCGTCAGCTGGGTGGCTCGCACGACGAGGACGCCGGCCGCCTCGTGCAGCGCGATGGATTCCTGGATGGCGCGGACGGCGTCCTCCGGGCGGTCCGAATGGATGTAGGCGCGCGCGAGAAACCGCGAGGCGTTGATCAGCTGGCCCACGAACTTCTTCTCACGACACGTGGCGGCCGTTGCTTCGAGGAGCGGGATCGCCTCGTCGAGGCGGCCGACGTGCACGAGCGCGGCGCCCTGATAGGCGGCCACGGTCATCTGGCTGTACAGGTGACCGCTGGCATCGGCCGCCGCCCGGCCGCGCTCGAGCATGGCGAATCCGCCGGCGACGTCGCCGAGCTCGCACAGCGCCTCGGCGGCGTTGGCGGCGGCGCTGCAATACGGCTGGCCCGAGAGCCCGAACCGCTCCGTCGCGCGCGGCCCCTCGAGCAGGCTCATGATCTCCCGGTAGTGGCCGACGGCCTCCGCAAACCGTCCCTGGCCGATCCGCGCGTGCCCCATGTACAGCAACCCGGTCACGCGCAGCGCAAGATCGTCGCGCGCGGCGGCGCGCTCCAGGCAGCGCGTGCCGTACTCGATCGCGACGTCGTGCTCGCCCTTCGCCCAGTGGTGCTGCACGAAGTACGCGTAGATCGTGTCGAGCACGTCGCCGAAGCCGTGACGCGCGGCCAGCGCCTCGGCGTCCTTGTAGAGCTGGAACAGGCGGTCGGGCTGGCCGCCGCGCCAGAGCGGCGCGCGCATGGCGAGTCGCACGTCGGTGCCGGTGCGCGCGTGCTCCGGAGTCTCCGGCAGGTGGCGCAGCGCCTCCAGCACTGCCTCGTAGTACTCCACGGCCTTGTCGTCGGCGCAGAGGGCGGCGGCGCGCTCGGCGGCGTCACGCGCGTAGCGCGCGACCTTGTCCCAGACCTCCCCGCGGCGGAAGTGATAGACGAGCTCTTCCGTCCGACCCTCGAGGCGTCCCGCGTGCAGCTCCTCGAGGGCGGCGCCGATCATGCCGTGCAGCCGGCGCCGCTCGGCCTGCAGCAGCGAGGCGTATGCGACGTCCTGCGTCAGCGCGTGGCGGAACACGTACTCGAGGTCCACCAGCGCGGTCTTCTCGTAGATCAGCTCGATGCGCTTCAGCTCGGTCAGGCTGCGCTCGAGGTCGTTGTGCAGATCCGAGACGCGTCGCAGCAGGTCGAGGGCAAACTCCCGCCCGATGACCGAGGCGGTCTGCACCGTGCGCTTGGCCGGCTCCTCCAGCCGGTCGAGGCGCGCGGCGATGACGTCCTGCACCGTTTCCGGCACGATCAGCGTCGCCGCCGTCGCCGCGAGCACCAGGCGATCGCCCTCGGCGCGCACGCCGCCGCTCTCCACGAGCGCCCGCCCCAGCTCCTCGAGGAAGAAGGGATTGCCCTCCGCCTTGTCGGCGATGCGCGCGGCGAGCTCGGCCGGGAGCTCCGGCACGCCGAGCGTGGAGCGGACGATCTGCACGGCGTCGTCCGCATCCACCGGCCGCAGCGCGATGCGCCAGTGGTACGTGCGGTCGCCGAACGGCTGCTGGTACACCGGCCGGTACGTCACCACGAGCAGGATCGGCATGCCGGGAGCGACGTCGGCGAGCGAGACGAGCAGCTCGTCGGACGCGCGGTCGATCCAGTGCGCATCCTCGATCACCAGCACCAGCGGACGCTCGCGGCTGTCCGCGGCGAGCAGCTGCTGGATCGCGCCCACCAGACGGACACGGCGCTGCGCGGGGTCCATGGCTGCTACCGTCGGATCGCCCGGGTCCAGCGCCAGCAGCAGCCGCACATACGGCTCGACGGCGGCGGTCGCGGTCCGGAGCCCGGCTCGCACGCGCTCGACCATGCGGGCCTCATCGTCGGCGTCCTCGATCCCGAACCGCTGCTTGACGACGTCGACGATCGGCAGGAAGGGGATCGACTGGCCGAACGAGATGCAATCCGCCTGCAGCCAGGTGACGTCGCCGGCGCGACGCCGGAACTCGAGCAGGAGACGCGACTTGCCGATGCCGGCCTCGCCGACGATGAGCGCCACCTGCCCGCGGCCGCTGCGCGCGGCCGCGAGCGCGCGCTCGAGCGTGGCGACGGTATCGTCGCGGCCGACGAACGGCGACAGGCCGTGAGCGGCGCGCGCGGTGAGGCGCGAGACGTGCGGTCGCGCGCGGATGAGCTCCCACGCCGCCACCGCCTGCGCGCGGTTCTTCACGCTGAAGGTCCCGAGCGCACGGAGCTCGAAGTACGGCGCGATCGGCCGCTCGGTGGCGTCGGCGACCACCACCTGTCCCGGCTCGGCGAGCTGCTGCATCCGCGCCGCCGTGTTGGTGGTGTCGCCGACGGCGGTGTAGTCCATCCTGAGGTTGTCGCCGATGGCGCCGACCACGACCAGACCGGTGTTGAGCCCCATGCGCATGCGAAAATCGATCCGGCGCGTGCGCGCAAGCTCCTCGCGGTAGCGCGCCAGCGTGGCCTGCATGGCGAGCGCGGCGTGGGCGGCGCGCTGCGCATGATCCTCGTGGGCGACCGGCGCGCCGAAGAGCGCCATGAGCCCGTCGCCGAGAAACTGGTTCACCGTGCCCTCGTAGCGATGGATCTCGGCGAGCATGAGCTCGAAGGCCCGGTTGATCAGCGCGTGCACGTCCTCGGGATCGAGCCGCTCGGAGATCGACGTGAAGCCCGACACGTCCGCAAAGAGGACCGTCACCTGCTTGCGCTCGCCCGCGAGCGCCGAGCGCTCCTTGAGAATGCGCTCGGCCAGGTGCGCGGGCGTGTAGGCGTGCGGCGACGCGAAGCGCGTCCCGGCCGCCGCCGCCGCCGCGGGCGGCGCCCCTGTCCCGGCCGCCGCGCCTGCTGGCACCGACGGCTCCCCCATCGTGACCGCGCTACCGCACGCGCTGCAGAAGCGCGCGCCCGGCGTCACGGCGGCGCCGCACGCGGCGCACGGGATCTCGAGCCGCGTGCCGCACTGCTCGCAAAAACGCGCGCCCGCTCGTTGCTCCGTCTGGCATCCAGGGCATCGCATCCCGGTCATTGTACGGCTGTGGCAGTATAGCGGCCGTGCGAGAGCTTGCGTGCGAGGCCGCACGCGGAGGAGCGTCGATGAACTACCGGCCGGTCGAGATGTGGGGCGCGCTGCCTGACGGCATGAGCTTCGTGGAGGCGACCAGCGTCGCCGTCGATACCAGCGACGACGTGTACGTGTTCAACCGCGGCGCGCACCCGGTGATCGTCTTCGATCGCACCGGACGGTTCAAGCGCACGTGGGGTCAGGGGATGTTTCGCCGCGCGCACGGCATCACGGTCGGTCCAGACGGCTCGCTGTGGCTCACCGACGACCTGCACCACACCATCCGGCAGTTCACGCCGGAGGGCAAGTGCCTGCTCACCATCGGTGATCCCGACACGCCGTCGACGCTGCAGGGCGGCCAGCCGTTCAACCGTCCCACGCACGTGGCCATCTCGCCGAAGACCGGTGATGTCTTCATCTCGGACGGCTACGGCAACTCGCGCGTGCACAAGTACGACCCGAAGGGCCGGCACCTGCTCTCGTGGGGCGAGCCGGGCACCGATCCGGGCTGCTTCAACCTCCCGCACAACATCGCGACCGACGCCGCCGGCCTCGTCTACGTCGCCGATCGCGAGAACCACCGCGTGCAGATCTTCGACGCCAACGGACGTTACCAGGGCCAGTGGAACAACCTCCACCGCCCGTGCGGCCTGGCCGCCGACGCGCGGCTCGGTGACATCTTCTTCGTCGGCGAGCTGCCGACGCATCTGCCGGTGAACAAGGACGTGCCGAACCTCGGCGCGCGTGTGAGCATCCTGTCGCTGAAGGGCCAGCTGCTCGGCCGCATCGGCGGCCGCTTCGCTGGCGAGAAGCCGGGCGAGTTCGTGGCGCCGCACGGCTGCGCCGTCGACTCGCGGGGCGATCTGTACGTGGCGGAGGTCTCGTGGACGGCGAAGGGCAGCCAGGAGACGCCGCCGCGCGAGATCCGCTCGCTGCAGAAGTTCGAGCGCTACTAGCCGTGGACGAGACGGCCATCGACGCGGCACTGGCGCGAGTCCCGGGCTGGCGGCGCGAGGGTCGTACCATCACCCGCGGCTACCGCTTCGCCGATTTCCGCGAGGCGCTGGCGTTCGTCAACCGCGTGGGCGAGCTGGCCGAGCGCCACCACCACCACCCGGACATCCTCGTCCACTACAACGAAGTCACGCTGACGCTCTGGAGCCACGACGCGGGCGGCGTCACTGGACGCGACTTCCGGCTCGCGGCGGCCATCGACGCCGCCTGAGCGCGCGCCCGCGCCGGCCCGGGTGTCCCCCGCGGGACCACGCAAATCGACGATGGGTTGGCGCCTGTCAGCGTTGAAACGATTCAGGGTCGGGGCCGACGCTTTACCCTAAAGCACGGGTCCCACGGGGGACACCCGGGCCGGCGCGGGCGCGCGCTCAGGCGCGCGCTACCAGTACTGCATCGCGTCGCGGAGGATCCAGTCGAGCTCGGCGGCGCCGATGGTGCGTGGGGCGCCGGCCAAGAGGCGTGGCTGCTTGAGCGTGCCGTCGATGAGGGCGGGGACATCCCGCTCGGTGTAGCCGACGGCGGTCAGGCCATTCGCGATGCCGACGTCGCGCATCAGGCCGAGCAGCGCCTGCGGCAGCGCCTCGCGGCGCTCGCGCGCGCCGAGCCCGCTCACCGGGGCGCCGAGCAGCTCGGCGGCGCGCAGGTGGCGGTCGGGCGACGTCGCGTAGGTGAAGCGGAATGTCGATGGGGCGGTCAGGATCACGGAGACGCCGTGCGGGATGAGCGGGTGGCGGGTGCGATAGCCGGTCGGGACGTAGTCGCGCACGAGACCGGCGATGGGATATGCGACGGCGTGCGGCACGTGGACGCCGGCGCTGCCGAAGCCGATGCCCGCATAGTTGGCGGCGAGCGCCAGGTGCACGCGCGCCTCCAGATCGTCGCCGTTCAGGACCGCGCGCCGAAGGTAACGGCCGACGTACTCGATCGCTTTCTCGCACCAGATGTCACTGGCCGGGTTGGCGCCGATGTAGGCGGGGCGATCGGGCGGATGGTACTTCGGGCGCGCGTTGTACGGCCGCGTCGTGTACGACTCGATCGCGTGGGTGAGGATGTCGGCGCCGGCGGCCGCGGTGACTTCGGGCGGAACGGTCAGCGTGTTCAGCGGATCGACAATGCCGAGCGTCGGCCGCAAGAGCCGGTGCGACACGCCGGCTTTCACGTTCTGGTCCACGACGTGCGTCACCGCGACCGGCGTGGTCTCGCTGCCGGTGCCGGCGGTGGTCGGCACGGCGATGAGCGGCCGCAGGGGGCCGGGCACCGGGACGCCTTTGCCGACCGGCTTGTTGATGTAGTCGAGCAGCGGCGCCGGATGCGTGGCGAGCAGGTTGACGGCCTTGCACGTATCGATGCTCGAGCCGCCGCCGACCGCGATGTAGCCGTCCACGTCCTTGCCGCGCGTGACGGCCGCGGCCTCTTCCATCGATCGATCCGTCGGCTCCACCTCGACGCCGTCGTAGATCTCGGCCTTGATGCCCTCCTCGCCGAGCAGGCCGCGGATGCGCTCCGGGAGCCCCAGCTCCGCGATGTGGCGGTCGGTGACGATGAGCACGCGCGAGAGCCCGAGGCGGCGCGCGTCGAACGCGATCTCCTCGGTGGCGCCGACGCCGAACTTGATCGGCGACATCTCGAGCACGAACACCGTCTCGGTGGGAAGCGTGACGCCCTTCATGTCCGGAATTATAGCCAACCGGTGCTAGACTCGCCCGCCATGAGCGATCTCCCCGACGTCTTCCGTGACTTCTTCGCCAATCTCACCGAGCAGCGCGATCGCACTCCCGGCTTCGATGCGTTCCGCGTGTGCTTCGGCTGCGGCCCCGAGCATCCGACCGGCCTTCGCGTGCGCTGCTTCACGACGGAGGAAGGCGTGGCGTCGCCGATCGTGGTACCGCGCGTCTACGAGGGACCACCCGGCGCCGTCCACGGCGGCATCGTCGCCGCGTATCTCGACGAGGTGCTCGGCGGTGCAGCCGCCAACGCGACGGGCAGGGTGGTGGTGACGGGAGAGCTGACGGTGCGATACGTGCAACCGGTGCCGAGCGAGACGCCGCTGCTCGGCCGCGGTCGCCTGGTGACGAACCACGGCCGCTACGTCGACGTGGAAGGCAGCCTGGAAGAATTCAGCGCCCGGCGCGTCGTGGCGACCGCGCGCGGGCGCTTCTTTCCGATCGAGCCGCGCTAGGCGCGGATCAGCAGCGTCGTGAGCACCGGGCTCTGTTTCGGGACCTCGCGGAAGCGGCAGCGCAGCTCGGACCGCTCGAGGATCTCCACGTAGGCGCCCATCACCATCCGGTAGTAGTGCGGGTGCCGGCCGGCGGGACCGCCGTTGTACTCGGTGAGCGCATCACGCACGTTCGGCTTGCGCGACAGGATGTCGCGCAGGTACGCCATGGCCACGCGGGTGGCGATGACGGGATCGGCGAGGTCCCCGAGATCGCGGCCGGACTTCGTGAGCGACGCCCGTTTCACGCGACCGACGATCGGCTCCATGAGCGCAGCCGTGCTCGGCAGAACCTGGAAGATGCCGATCTCACCGGCGGCGCCGACGGCGTCGTGCTTGAACTCCGACTCGACCTCCGCCTGTGCGAGCACGAGACAATGATCGAGGTTCGACTTCTGGGCCTCCGAAACCAGAACCTCGGGAAAGCGCTGGAACGCCCGGATGGGCGCCTGGGGATTCTTGAACGCCACATACTGCAGAATCGAGCGGTTCAACCGCTCCGCGTCCGCTTCACCGGCGACGGCGATCATCTGGCGCGTCAGGATCAAGCCCCCGACCGCGACTGCAACCGCCAACGTCAGCCCCGCGAGCGCCCTGCTGTGACGACTCATACCTGTTCCTCCTGTCGGTAATCACGACCTGTACAGCCGTCTCGCCTACTGAGGAACGAATGAGGGATGGATGATTGAAGTCGAGGAAATCTAGCAGCGCCAGACGCTCGATGCAACCCTTAGTTGTGGTGAGAGTAAGGTTCTACCACAGGCGGCGTCAGCGCCGTGACGCGCGCGATGGCACTTTCGGAAAAATCGGCGCTTAGCGCGCAGCGCCGGCGAGCTGCTCCGCGCCGGAACGGCACGTCATCGACTTCACTGGCAGTCGCCTTGCACCCTCGTTCTCCGTGGATCGCGCGAAGGCGACCCGCGAGGGGAGGCAATCGTATGAATCGTGACGACATCAAGGGCAAGGCCGAGAAGGCAAAGGGCTACGTCAAGGAAGAAGCCGGCGAGCTGCTGAACGATCGCGATCTCGAGGCCGAGGGCAAAGCCGAGCGTGCAGGCGGCAAGCTTCGCGAGGGATTTGGCAAGGCGAAGGACAAGGCGAGCGACACGCTGCGCGACGCCGCCGACAAGATCGACGACAAGGAGTAGCTCCGGGGGACCGGCGCCCTCGGCGCCGGTCCCTCACTCCGTCTGCGCGCGCAGCTCCTTCCTCAAGATTTTCCCGATCGGGCTCTTCGGCAGCGTCGGCACGAATCGGATGCGCTTGGGACACTTGTATCGCGCCAGGCGCTCCTCGCAGAACGCGATGATCGCCTGTGCGTCGGCGGCCACGCCCGGCTTCAGCACGACGAACGCCATCACATCCTCGCCCATGAGCGCATCGCGCATGCCGACCACGGCCGCCTCCGCGATCTGCGGGTGCGCGAAGAGGACTTCCTCCACCTCGCGCGGATAGATATTGAAGCCACCGCGGATGATCAGATCCTTCTTCCGCTCCACGATGTAGAGAAAACCGTCGTCGTCGAGCCGTCCGACGTCACCGGTATGCAGCCAGCCGTTGCGCAGCGTCCGCGCCGTCTCCTCCGGCAGCCCGTAGTAGCCGAGCATCACGTTGCGGCCGCGGACGCAGACCTCGCCGAGCTCGCCGCTGGCGACCTCGTGGTCGTCGTCGTCCATGATCGCCACCTGCACGCCGGGAATCGGCTGCCCCACCGAGCCGAGCTTGCGCACGCCGGACAGCCGATGCGCCGACACGACGGGAGAGGCCTCGGTGAGGCCGTAGCCTTCGAGGAGACGGCCGCCGAACTTCTTCTCGAATGGCGGGACGATCTCGAGCGGTAGCGGTGCCGCGCCCGAGCCCCACGATTGCATCGAGGACGTGTCGTAACGCTGCGCGTCCGCATAGTGAAGCAGGTAGACGTACATGGTCGGCACGCCGGCCATCGACTGCACCCGGAAGCGCGCAATGGTGTCGAGCACCAGCTCGGGGGTGAACCAGCGGAGCAGCACGGCCTTGGTGCCGAGCAGGTTGCCGGCGTTCATCACGGTGAGCCCGTAGGAGTGCGACAGCGGCAGCACCGCCAGCGCCCAGGCCGTGCGATCCAGCTCGTACAGGCTGGCGGCGGCGCGCGCGTTCGACGCCAGGTTGTCGTGCGAGAGCGCGACGCCCTTCGGGCGCCCCGTCGTTCCCGACGTGTACAGGATGACGGCAAGGTCCGTGTCGGCACGGTCGACGATCGGCTCGACGGCGCTGCCGTCGTCGCGCACGAGGTCGTGCCAGTCGAGGCCGCCGGCCGCGCCGCCGAGCACGACGACGGTGCCCGGCCAGCCGGCGAGCTTGCCGCTCAGCTCGGGCGACGTGATCGCGACCTTGGCCGCGGAGTCGGCGAGGATGTGGCGCACCTCGTCGGCGCTGAGCAGGAACACGACCGGCACGATGACGGCGCCGAGACGCAGGATGCCACCGTAGGCCTGCAGCACCTCCGGACAGTTCGGCAGCAGCACCATCACGCGATCGCCGGCGCCGACGCCGAGCCGTGCGAGCGCGGCCGCGACGCGCGCGGCCGCGCGCTGCTGCTCGACGTTCGTGTAGTCCCGTCCCTCGAAGTGCAGTGAGACGTACTCGCCGAACTCGCGGACGTTCGCCTCGCCGAGCGTCGCCAGATTCATGCGCGCGGATGATAGCACCCGCACGCGCGGCCGGCGGACGCCCGCTATCGCGTGGTAGGATCACGCGGCGATGCTGCGGTCACGCTTGGCCGTGAAGATCGAGCTGCTCATCATCGTCGTCCTCGTGATCGGCTTCGGCATCTCGACCATCGTCACCATCCAGCGCGAGGCGAATCTGCTCGTCGAGCAGAACATGCTGGCGGCGCGGCGGCTGACCGCCGCTCTGGTCGCGTCCATCGAGGGCGCCATGCTGCAGGAGCGGCCCGACGTGACGCGGACGGTGATCCAGGAGCTCAAGCAGAACTCGCCGGTCGAGGAGTTCGGCGTCTACCGGCGCACCGGCGTCGAGGCGTTCACCGACCTCACCACCGCCATGGAGGTCGACAAGAACGCGGGGCTGGCGCCCGACGTCATGCGCAACATCACGAAGATGGCGCGGCCGGCGGGCCCGCCGCTGTCCGGACCGATGTTCACGCGCGCCGTCGAGACGCTCACCACCCAGGAGTCGCTGGAGACCCGCGCCGACGGTCGCTTCTTCACACTGCACACGCCCATCCAGAACCAGGAGCGGTGTCAGGGCTGCCACGGCACCGATCACAAGGTGCGCGCGGTGGTGCGGGTCGCCGCCTCGATGGAGCCCGTGTTCGCCGAGCTCGCGCGGCAGCGCAACCGCCAGCTCGGGATCGGCGCGATGACCATTGTCGTCGCCGGCGGGCTCCTGGCGCTCGCGATGCGGCACGTCGTGCTGCGCCCGGTCGCGCAGCTGTCCCGCGCCGCCCGCGACGTCGGGCAGGGAAACTTCCACGCGCGGGTGCCGTCCATCGGTCGCGATGAGCTCGGACAGCTCGGCGCCGCCTTCAATGACATGACGGGCCGGCTGGCGCAGGCGTACACGGATCTCGAGAGCAAGAACACGGACCTGACCACCGCGCTCCAGGAGCTGAAGGAGTCGCGCCAGAAGCTCGAGCTGCTGGAGCAGCTCAAGGGCGAGCTCTCGAAGTTCGTGCCCGACGCCGTGAAGAAGCTGCTGGAGGAGAACCCGAACGCCACCGAGCTGGAGAAGAAGACGGTCGACGTCTCCGTGCTCTTCCTCGACATCACCGGCTATACGCGACTCTCCGAGCAGATGGAGCCGAAGCGGCTCAACCAGCTCGTGCAGACGTACTTCTCGTCGTTCCTGGAGATCATCCAGGCGCACCATGGCGACATCAACGAGACGGCGGGCGACGGGCTGATGGTGATCTTCCAGGCCCAGCGCGGCGGTCCCGATCACGCGCTCAACGCGACGCGAGCCGCGTTCGCGATTCGCCAGCGCACGGGCGCGCTCAACGAGGAGTACGGCGGCATGTTTCCGGCCGTGCAGCTGCACATGGGCATCAACACCGGCGAGGCGCTGGTGGGCGCCACCAAGCTCGCCGGCGCCGCCGGCCAGCGGTGGACGTTCACCGCCACCGGTCCCACCACCAACCTGGCCGCGCGCTTCGCCGGTGCCGCGCAAGGCGACGAAATCGTCGTCGGACCCACGACGGCGCAGCGCATCCGCACGCAGTTCGTCCTCGAGAGCGCGGGCGAGCGGACGTTCAAGAACGTGTCGCAGCCCATCCGCGTGTTCCGCGTGATCCCGCCCGGGGTGTACGAGAAGATCGTCTGAGCCGCGGACGCATCCGGGTCGGGATCAGCTCGTGGGCCGATCAGGCGCTCATCGAGAGCGGCGCGTTCTACCCGCGCAAGTCCATGTCGGCCGAGGCGCGGCTCCGCTACTACGCCGAGTTCTTCGACGTGGTCGAGGTCAACTCGTCGTACTACGCCATCCCCGACGTCGTCACCGTCGCGCGCTGGGTGGCGCGCACGCCGCCCGACTTCGTGTTCCACGTGAAGGCGTACGCGCTGATGACGGGTCACAACCCGCGCCCGCAGTCGCTGCCCGCCGACGTGCAGCGCCTGCTGCCCGCGACCGTGCGGCACACCCGCCGCGGCGAGGTCGAGGCGGCCGAGTTCCCGGCGGAGGCGCTGGACGCCGCCTTCGCCCTGTTCCGCGCGGCGCTGGCGCCGCTGCTCGAGGCCGGCAAGCTCGGCTACGTGCTCTTCCAGTTCGCGCCGTGGGTGCGCTTCGACCGCGCGTGGCTCGAGTACGTCGCCTCACTGCCCGCGCGCCTGCCGGGCATGCGGCCGGCCGTCGAGTTCCGGCATCGCTCGTGGCTGCCCGAGCACGGGCCCGACACGCTCGCCGCGCTGCGCGCCGCGCGGGTGTCAAACGTCGCCGTCGACGGGCCCGTGGACGCGGGCGCGATCCCGCGCGTCGCGGAGGTCACGGCGCCGCTGGCGGTGTTCCGGCTGCACGGCCGCAACGGCGCGGGCTGGGCGCGTCAGCTGCACGGCGGGGAGCCGGCCGTGCGCGAGAAGTACGACTATCTCTACACGGAGACCGAGCTCGAGGCGCTGCTGCCGGAGATCGAGGGAGCGGCCGACGAAGCGGCCGAGGTGCACGTCTCGTTCAACAACAACAATCGCGACTATCCCGTCCGCAACGCGCGGATGCTGAGGCGACTGCTCGGGCAGGCCGAGCGCGCGCCCCATTCCTTGCCAGGAGACCTCTTCGCTTGAGATAGTGGCGGGGATGGCCATCTCCGCACCACCGATTCCGCGTGTCGAGCTCGCGTACGCGCCCACACCGCTGCTGAAGCTGGAGCGACTCTCCGCCGAGATCGGCGTGGAGCTGTGGGTGAAGCGCGACGATCTCACCGGCCTGCTGGAGACGGGCAACAAGATCCGGAAGCTGGAGTTCCTCGTCGGCGAGGCGCTCGCGCAGAACGCGGACACACTGATCACGTGTGGCACGCTGCAGTCGAACTGCTGTCGCTGCGTGGCGGCCGTGTCCGCCCGGCTCGGCCTTCGCGCGGTGCTCGCGCTCAAGGGCGCGCGGCCCGCGGAGTACGACGGCAACCTCCTGCTCGACCGCCTGCTCGGCGCCGACGTGCGGTACTGCACCGACACCGAGTGGGCGAAGATCGACGAGGTCATGCAGGACCTGGCCGCGCGGGAGCGCGCGGCCGGCCGCGTGCCGTACATCATCCCCGAGAGCGGGGCCACGGTGGTCGGCGCGCTCGGCTACCTGGCGTGCGGGCAGGAGCTGGCCCAGCAGGTACGCCACGGCGCGCCCGACTTCGACACGATCGTCATCACGGCGTTCAGCGGCGGCAGCCAGGCCGGACTGCTCATGGCGCGGCAGCTCGCCGGCCTCCGCGGCGACATCGTCAGCGTGCCGATCGCCTGGCCGGGCGCGGCGGTGCGCGAATACGTGGTCGACGTGATCGCGCGCGCGCGAAGCCGCTACGGCCTGCCGGTGGATGTGCCGCGTGACGTGCGCATTCTCGACGGCTACCAGGGGGCCGGGCGGGCCGAGATCCGGCGCGAGGAGCTCGACGTGGTGTTGAAGCTGGCGCGCCTCGAGGGTCTGGTGCTCGATCCGGTCTACACCGCGAAGGCCTTTGCGGGGTTGCTCGACACGCTGAAGCGCGATCGAGCCGCGCTCGGGCGGCGCGTCTGCTTCGTGCACACGGGCGGCGTGTTCAGCGTCTTCCCGTTCCGCAGCGCGCTCAGCCGACTCAGCGACGGAGACGGTCTGGTAAACTCGTAGTCCCATGCCTGAGATCCGGCTCCGGGGCGGAGAAGTCGACGGGCTGTCGCTCAACTATCTCGTCGAAGGCCGCGGACCGGCCGTCGTGCTGCTGCACGGGCTCGGCGGGTTCGCACGCTCCTGGCGCCACAACATCGCCCCGCTCGCCTCGCGCGCCACCGTCTACGCGCTCGATCTGCCGGGCTTCGGACGCTCGGCGAAGCCGCGCGCCGCCTACGGTCTGACGTACTTCGCGCGGGCGCTGCACGCCTTCCTCGACGGGCTCGGCATCGCACATGCGTCGCTGGTCGGACACTCCCTCGGCGGCGCGGTGGCCGTGACCTACGCCCTCACGCATCCCTCGCGCGTCGAGCGCCTCGCCCTCCTCGGAGCCGTGGTGCCGGGCTCCAGCTGGCGGTTGACGTGGCGGCATCGCGTCGTGTCGACCTTCGGCCTCGGCGAGCTCATCGCGCTGTGCGGCTGCACGCCGCTGTACCGGGCGGCGATCGCGGGCTGCTTTCACGCTCCCGACCCCGCCGAGGTGGACTTTCTCGTCTCGGACGACTATCGGGTTCGCACGTGCGCGGCCGCCCGCGCCGCGTGGCTCGCTGCCACGCGTGCGCTCCGCGTCGACCTCGTCGAGCGGCGCGCGGACTATCGCCGCGCCATCGCCACCCTGGACCTTCCCGTCCTGCTCGTTCACGGCCGCCAGGACCCGGCCGTGGCCCCGGCGCACTGCGCGGAAGCGGCCGACGGCTTCGCGCGAGTGCGGGTACGCTGGCTCGACGCGTGCGGCCATTTCCCGCACATCGAGCACGCGCAGGTGGTCAACGCCTGGCTCGACGAGTTCCTCGTCGGCCGCCCGGCACCGCGCTGAGCGCGTCGCCGATGGCCGAGATCACGCCCCAGGAGCTGAAGGCGCGGCTGGATCGCAATGACCGGCCGCTGCTGCTCGACGTGCGGCAGGACTGGGAGACGAAGCTCTGCCGCCTCGACAATGCCGTGCACATCCCCATCGAGGAGATCGAGGTCCGCACCGCCGAGCTCGACCCGCGCGACGAGATCGTCGTCTACTGCCACCAGGGCGTGCGCAGCGCGGCGGTCGCCCAGTATCTCCGCGAGCAGCACGGCTTCACGAACGTCAAGAACCTCGCCGGCGGCCTCGACCTCTGGGCGCGCACCGTCGACCCCTCCATGCGCCGATACTGATGGCCGACGGCCGTGTGCGCGTCGAGCGAGTGCACGGCGACGTGGTCCGCTGCACCCTCGACCGCCCGCCGCTGAACCTGCTCGAGCCCGGCATCATCGCGGCCCTGCGCGACGCCTTCGACGCGCTCGCGCGTGATGCCTCCGTGCGGGCGGCCGTCGTGACCGGCGCCGGCCGCGCGTTCACGGCCGGCATGGACGTGCACGTCCTGCGTGACCTCGACGTGCCCTCGGCGAAGACGCTGATCAGCGGCCTCGCGGCCGCCATCGACGCCGTGCATCGTGCCCCGTTCCCCGTCATCGCGGCCGTGAACGGCGCGTGTCTCGGCGCGGGCTTCGAGCTGGCGCTCGCGTGCGATCTGCGACTGTCGGCGTCGAGCGCGGTCTTCGGCCTGCCGGAGGTGCGGGTCGGCGTGCCGTCCGTCATCCAGGCCGCGCTGCTGCCTCCGCTCATCGGACCCGGCCGCGCCGCCGAGATCCTCCTGCTCGGAACGCCAGTGACCGCGCCCCAGGCGCTCGAGTGGGGCCTGGTGAATCGCGTGGTCGACGCCGGCGCGCTGCCGGCCGCGGTGGACGAGCTGCTCGACGCGCTGAGCCGCTGTGCCCCGGGCGCGCTGCGGCTGCAGAAGGAGCTCATGATCCGGTGGCGCGAGACCGACCTGCCGTCCGCTGTCCAGGCCGGCGTCAACGCGTTCGCGACCGCCTACGCGACGTCCGAGCCGCGCGAGGGTGCGGAGGCGTTCCTGGCCAAGCGGGCGCCGCGCTTCGGACCGCGCGCGTGAGCGTGCGCGCGATCACGCTCGATTTCTGGGGCACCCTGCTTCTCGATCCACCATCGAGCGACAACCGTTACAAGGCGCGGCGAATGCGCGACTTCGAGAACATCCTGGCCGGCGCCGGCGTCAGGGTCACCGGCCTGGCTCTCGACCGCGCGTACGAGGCGTCCGCCGTCTATCTGTCGCGGATCTGGGGCCGATACAAGGACGTGCCCGTCGTCGATCACGTCCGCACAATACTCGGCGGCGTCGAGACCGCGTTGCCGGGGCGCGTGCCGCCCGACGTGCTCGCCGCCCTGGTCGACGCCTACTCGCGGCCGGCTCTCATCGTGCCGCCTGCCCTGGACGCCGGCGCGCCGAAGGCGCTGACCGCGCTGCGCGAGGAAGGCTACACGCTGGCACTCGTGTCGAACACCATGCGCACGCCCGGGACCACCCTGCGCCAGCTGCTGGAGCGCTTCGGGCTGCTGCGCCTGTTCGCGCACACGGTGTTCTCGGACGAAGTGGGCATCCGCAAGCCGGATCCGGCCATATTCCGGGGCGCGCTCGACGCCGTCGGGGCTGACGCTGCGACGGCGATTCACGTGGGTGACGACGGGCTGCTCGATGTCGGCGGCGCCCGGGCGGCCGGCATGCGGGTCATCCAGGTCACGAATGCCGCCCTCAACTCGCTCGGCGGCCGGCGCCCCGACGCCGTCATCCCGAGCCTGATCGGCCTGCCGGACGCCGTCGCGCAGCTCGATCGCTGAGCCGCGTCGCGGTAGCCCCCCGCGCATCGGGTGGCGGACACACGAACGCCGCCGGGATGGACCGACGGCGCCCGCGACAGCAAACGTAATTTAGCGGCGGCGCAGAATACGGGCCCCGAGCAGACCCAGGCCGACTGCCAGAGCCGAGAGCGGCTCCGCGGCACTGTACGTGTACGTGCCCGTGCACTTGCCGCCGGAGCACTGACCGGCGAACGTGCCACGGTCGAACGTCCCGGAGACTGCGCCAGTGCTTGACGCCGTCCCGTGACCACGGCCGCCGCCCATCGCATATGCGGGCGCGGCGGAGAGCGCCACGGCGATACCCGTCACAGCCAAGAGCTTGAGGAACATGGGTTAGACCTCCTTTCCTGGGTGGCTGCAATACTCAAGGGTCGTGCCGAACCCTAACTATTTGGAATCCCTAGACCTGTAACACTCACGCATCACGGGGCTAGGCATTGAAGCCGTTACAACATGCACTGCGATGCACGCCGACCCCGCGAAAGTGCGTACTTTAGCGTGCGCGCGCGCCCGGCGCGCCTTGTGCGCCGCGGCACACGTCCTTTACTATGGCCACGTGGACGTCGCCGAGCTCCGCGCGAAGATCCGTGACATCAAGGACTTTCCGACCGAGGGCATCCTCTTCCGGGACATCACGACGCTCCTGAAGGATGGTCCTGCCTTTCGGGCGGTCGTCGACATGCTGGCGGCGCAGTACACCGGTCAGCGGGTCGACGTGGTCGTCGGCATCGAGTCGCGGGGCTTCATCTTCGGCGGCGCGCTCGCCCACGAGCTCGGCGCCGGGTTCGTCCCCGTTCGAAAGCTGGGCAAGCTACCCGGCAAGACCATCGAGGTCGAGTACGAGCTGGAGTACGGCCGCGACGCGCTGGCCGTTCACGAGGATGGCATCGGGGCGGGGGAGCGCGTGCTCGCCGTCGACGATCTGCTGGCCACCGGCGGGACCATGGCCGCGACGCTGAGGCTGGTGGAGCAGCTCGGCGGCAAGGTGGTCGGGGTGGCGTTCATGATCGAGCTCGCCTTTCTGAAGGGCCGGGACAAGCTGAAGAACTATCCGCTGCATTCGCTTATCGTGTATGAATAGCGTCCACGGCGCGCGAGGCGCCGTGCGAGCGCGGAGGCCGTTCATGCGTGAGCTGCGTACGACAGTTGGACTCGCGGTGCTGGCCCTGGTGCTGGGCGCCGGCGTTGCGTCCGCCGACGAGGCGAAGACGCCGATCAGCGCCTCGATGCTGCTCGACCTCACCGCGCCGCGCGCCACCGCGCGCGACATGGCCTACCTGGAGTCGGTCAAGGGGCCGTCGGTGGCGCCGCGGCCGGCCAACGGCGAGGTGCAGGATGACGGCAGCGTCCGCTACGGCAACATGACCGTGACGGTCCGCAACCCGTGCCCGCCGAACTCGGGCCACGAGGAGCCCCCGCTGCTGCCGGGTCGCCGCTCGAAGTAGCGCTCACGATCCGCGGCCGCCCGGCCGCGCCATCGCTCGCCAACCGTCTGACATCGGGAAGGACCACATGAGCATCAAGAACGTCGGCGTCATCGGGTGCGGTCTCATGGGCTCGGGCATCGTCCAGGTGTCCGCCCAGTCTGGATTCCAGGTGCTGTTCGTCGAGGCCAACGACGAGCTCGTCAAGCGCGGTCTCGACCGCCTGCGCCAGACCCTCGAGGGCCTCACCGCCCGCGGCAAGCTCGACGCCAAGGCCAAGGACGAGACGCTGGGCCGCATCGCAGGCACCACGCGGCTCGAAGACCTGAAGAGCTCCGACCTCGTGGTGGAGGCGATGACCGAGAACCAGGCGCTGAAGAACGAGACGTTCGCCAAGCTCGATCGGATCTGCGCGCCGCAGGCGATCCTCGCCACCAACACCTCGTCCTGCAACGTGACCGCGATGGCCGCCGCCACCAGGCGGCCGGGCAAGGTGATCGGGCTGCACTTCTTCAACCCGGTGCCGCTGATGAAGCTCGTCGAGGTCGTTCGCACGCTCTTGACGGAGGACGCCGCGGTCAAGGAGGCGACGGAATGGGTGCGCGCCGTCGGCAAGGTTCCGGTGCAGGCCAAGGACGCGACGGCGTTCATCGTGAACCGCCTGCTCGTGCCGTACCTGCTCGACGCCATTCGCGTGTACGAGGGCGGTCTCGCGTCGCTCGAGGACATCGACCAGGCGATGAAGCTCGGCTGCGGCTATCCGATGGGGCCGTTCACGCTGCTCGATCTCGTCGGGCTCGACACGACCATGTACGTGGCGGAGGTGATGTTCGAGGAGTTCCGGGAGCCGCGCTACGCGCCGCCGCCGCTGCTCAAGCGCATGGTCATGGCCGGTCACCTGGGCCGCAAGACGGGCAAGGGGTTCTATACGTACGACGCCAGGTGAGCCCGAGCACGGCGATGGCGGCGCCGGCGGTCATGATGGGCACGCCGAGCACCCAGCGCTGCCGCTCGCGCGCCTTGTCCCGCAGCGTCCGCAGCACGAGGCGGTCGCCGGCCACGAGCTCCTCGCGCCCCAGCGTGAACTGTCGCAGCTGCTCCCGCTCGTCCGGATCCATCCGGGCCGCGCTCCACGCCGCGTCCGCCTGCCGGTGTCGAAACGCCTGCACCTCGGCGGAGCCGCGCGCGATCGCCGCCTGACTGTCGTCGGCCACGCCGCGCTCGTGCGCTGACAAGAACGCTCGCTGGACCGGCGGCGCCAGCCGCTCGAGCCCGTCGAGCCACAGGTGATCGGCGTGCGGGGCGGTGATGAGAGCGAGCCCGCCGACGGCGATCACGACTCCGGCCACCGCGACCGCGCTGCCGAGCGGGCGGCCGCCATCTCGCCGGATCCGCCGACCGAGCTCGCGCACGCCCAGGCCGGCGAAGACGCCGAGCACGGTGACGCCGAGCGTGGCCACGATCGTCGCGCCCGGCGGCAGATCCCAGCGGAACGACGCGAGCAGGCCGAGGACGCTCGCGAGGCTGCCGACGAGCCAGCCGGTCGCGAGCCGGCGCGCCGGCGTGGACGCCAGCGCGGCGCCGACGACAGCGGGCACGATGAGGTAGGCGAAGACGAGGAGCACGCCCGCGATGCGCACCGAGCTGGTGACCACGAGCCCGAACGTCAGGTAGAAGGCGAAGTCCCAGAGTCTCGCGCGCGGCACCATGCCGCCGAACGAGAGGGCCGCCAGCGGCTGCCGAGCCAGCCAGTGCGCGACGCCCACCGCGCCATAGAGCGCCGCGACGCGCAGAACGTCGTCGCGCGTCACGGCGAGGAGGCTGCCCACGAGGAGCGCCTTGATCTGCTCGCCGCCGAGCGGGACGCGCTCGAGCACGAGCACGGTGAGCGCCGCCGCCACCGCGTAGACGATCCCGATCAGCGCTTCCTGGGGGATCGCGGCGGCGAGCAGGCGCGGTCGATCCCGCAGTGCCGCCAGCAGCGCCGCGCCGCCGGCGGTGAACAGCAGCGCGTACCAGTACGCCGCGTTCGTGTCCGCGGCGTGGCCGGCCACGAGCGCCACGGTGACGCCGAGCGCGGCCACCTGCGCGAGCGCCAGGTCGACGAAGATGACCCCGCGCGCGAGGACGTGGAGTCCGAGCCAGGCGTGCACGGCCGCGAGGACCAGCGCGGCCAGGAGCGGCCAGCCGAGCACCTCCAGCATCAGGGCGACAGCGCGAGCGCGAGCCGGGCGACGTTCAGCTCGAACAGCGAGAGATAGTCGCGCGCCTCGGGCTCGGCTCCGACCGACGGCGCGAGCGTGACGACGCGGGCCCCGGTGGCGTTCGCGAGACGGCGCAGGACCGCGGGGGCCGCGCCGGGCTCGGCCACGATGATGCGCACGCCGCTGGCGCGCATGCGCTCGATGAGCTGGGCGAGGTGGGCCGGCGACGGCGGCAGCCCCGGCTCGTCCTCGAGGGCCCCCACGACGACGAGGCCGAAGCGCCGCGCGAAGTACGGCCATGTGTCGTGCGCGACCACGACGCGCGTGCCCGCAAATGATGCCAGCCGCGCCCGCCAGCGGACGAGCGCCGCGTCGAGCCGCGCGAGGAACCGGTGCCGGTTGGCCGCGAAGACGGAGGCGTCGTCCGGCTGCAGCGCCGCGAGCGCCTCCTCGATGCGCGCCGTCATCGGCCGCGCGTTCTCCGGGTCGAGCCAGTAGTGCGGGTTGCCGTATGCATGCAGGTGGGGCCGCGCGTCGGCGCGCAGTCGGGGAATGTCGGCGTCGAGGACGAGCACAGCGCGCGAGAGGTCGAGGTCGTTGGCGCGCGCGCCGGCGGCGGCCGCCGCGCGGGGGAGCCACGGCTCGTGATCGAGGCCGATGCGGACGACGAGCCGGGCGTCCTTCAGAAGCCCGAGCTGCCGTGGCACCAGCTCGCGGGCGTGCGGGTCGTGCCGCGGATCGGTGAGGCTCTCGACGCGCACTCGATCGCCGCCGACGGCCGCGACCAGGTCGCGGAGATCCGTCGTCGTGGCCGCCACCGGCAGCGCCGCCGCCACGAGCAGCGCGAGGAGCACCCTATTTCTTCGCGAAGATGCTCTTCGGGACCATGCAGTGCACGCCCTTGCGGATGTCGACGACCTGGGTGACGCGGCAGTCGCCGACCATCGACGTGAGCGCGTACGCCTCGTCCCGACTGAGCGGCACCATCTTCTGGCTCGCCAAGAGATTCACCGTCTCGCGCGTCGCCAGCTTCATCGCCTCGTTCAGGTCCTCGTCGAACGCCATGGCGATCCAGTGCGTCGCCGTCTCGGCGCGCGGCCACTCGAGCTTCAGGTCCTTGCGCACGATCGGCTGCAGCACGATCTCGCGGTACGCGCACTCGAGCGCGGTCAGGCTCACCTCGCCGTTGCCCTGCCGGCAGTGCGAGTCGCCCGTCCACAACAGCGCGCCCTTGACGAACACGGGGAGATAGAGGACCGAGCCCTCCTGCAGCTCGTTCAGGTCCATGTTCGAGCCGTTCTTCCACGGACGCAGCGTGCTCGTCCGCCCGCGGGCGTCCCGGATCGGCGGTCCGGCTTTCTCCTTGGGCTCGTTGGGATCGGGGGCCACGGCGATGGTGCCCGGGAATGGTTGCAGGTCGATCGTGATGCCGGGCTTGAAGTCGGTCTGCTTCTTCTCGAGGTCGAGATAGTAGTAGCGCACGAAACCCTGCTGGAACTCCGGCGCCAGCTGCCCCACGGTCGGGAACTGACTGCCCGGCAGATGGAAATTCGTCGCGAACGCCTTCGGCACGATGCGCTTGATGCGGATCTCCAGCACGTCGCCGGGCTCGGCGCCGTTCACGTAGATCGGCCCCGTGACCGAGTGCGGCCCGCCGCCCGGGTTCGCCAGGCGCAGCTTCACGATGTCGTCCATGGTCGCGCCCGGCTGGATGGCGTTGTGCGAGTGCATCATCGTCTCGACGGCCACCGCATCGCCGGAATTGACGGTGAGCTTCGGCGGCTCGTTGGGATCGAGCCAGCCCCACTGCGTGGTGGCCAGCGTCGCCGGCAGCACGTGGTACGTGCCGCCGCCGACGGCGACGGCGCGATCGCGCTTCGCCTCGTCCATCGGCGTGAGCTGATAGGCCTGCTGTGCGATGGCGTAGAACGCCGCGGTCAGCACGACAACGACGGCCAGCAGAACGGCCAGGCGCTTCATGGGAGGCCCTCCTCGGCTCGCGCGGGGGCGCGGCGCGCCATGATGGCGACGCTTTGAGCGACCGTCAAGAGGGGCGATAATCGCGCCATGCGCGAGGCGCCCGGGCTCCGCGAGGACGAGCGGCAGGTCCGCGATCTCGCGCGGGCCATCGCGCGCGAGCAGATCGCCCCGCGCGCCGCCCAGGTGGACGAGACCGAAGCCTATCCGTCCGAGCAGCTGCGGCTGCTCGGCGCCCAGGGCCTCATGGGTCTCTACATCCCCGAGCGCTACGGCGGCGCGGGGCTCGGCGCGCTGGCGTTCTGCCTGGCCGTCGAGGAGATCGCATGGGCCTGCGCCTCCACCGCCGTGCTCTACCTCGTGCAGTACGCGGCCGGCTATCCGATCGTGTCCCACGGAACGGAGGACCAGCGGCGGCGCTACCTGCCACGGCTGGCGAGCGGCGAGATCACGACCGCGCTGTCGATCTCCGAGCCCGGTGCCGGCTCGGACGCGGCCAGCATGACGACAACGGCGGTGCGCCGCGGCGATCGGTACGTCCTGAACGGCACGAAGATGTGGGTGACCAACGGCAGCCACGCCTCGGTGCTGACGCTGTTCGCCACCGTGGACCGCGGGCGCGGGCACAAGGGCGTCACCGCGTTCCTCGTCGAGCCGACGTTCCCCGGCTTCGCGCTGGGCAAGCTCGAGCGCAAGATGGGCATCCGCGGCTCGCCGACGGTGGCGCTGCACCTGACCGATTGCGAGGTCCCGGTGGAGAACCGCCTCGGCGGCGAAGGCGAGGGATTTCGCGTGGCCCTCGGCGCCCTCGATCGTTCGCGGCCCGCCGTCGGCGCGCAGGCGGTCGGGATCGGGCAGGCCGCCCTCGACGCCGCCGTCGCCTACGCGCGGGAGCGACAGCAGTTCGGACAGCCCATCGCGGCGTTCCAGGGAATCCAGTTCATGCTGGCCGACATGGCAATGCTCGTGCACGCGTCGCGGCTGATGGTGCACCATGCGGCCGCCCTCGTGGACCATGGCGCCACCGCCACCTCCCTCGAGTCGTCGATGGCGAAATGCTTCGCGAGCGACGCGGCGATGAAGGTGAGCACCGACGCCGTGCAGATCTTCGGCGGCTACGGCTATACGCGGGAGTATCCGGTGGAGCGCTTCATGCGCGACGCCAAGATCACCCAGATCTACGAGGGCACCAACCAGATCCAGCGCACGGTCATCGCGCGCGAGCTCGGCGCGCCGATCGGCCGCTGACCCTCGGTTGGACGGCACGCGCGCGCTCGAGGACTTCCTCGCGACGCTGAGCGCCGAGCGCAACGCTTCCCGCCACACGCTCGACGCCTACCGCCGTGACATCCGCGACTTCCTGGCGCTGCTCGCGCGCCGCCGCGTGTCGGCCGCCACCGCCGGGCCCGACGACGTCGTCGCCTGGCTCGAGCGTCAGCGCCGGGCGGGGCGAAAGGCCTCGACCATCGCGCGCCGGATGGCCGCGCTGCGCGGCTTCTACGCCCACCAGCTGCGCGAACGGGCGCTGACGCGCGACCCGACCGAGCACATCGAGCAGCCGCGCCTGTCGCGGCCGCTGCCCAAGACGCTCTCGCGCGAGGCGGTGGCGGCGCTGGTCGAGGCGCCCGACGTGGCGACGGCGCGTGGGCTGCGCGATCGCGCGCTGCTCGAGCTCCTCTACGCCAGCGGCCTGCGCGCCAGCGAGTGCCTGGCGCTCCGTCTCGGCGACGTCAACCGCAACGCGGGCTACGTGCAGTGCGTGGGGAAGGGCCGCAAGGAGCGCATCGCGCCGGTGGGCGCCGAGGCGCTCGCCTGGCTCGAGCGCTATCTGGGGCAGGCGCGGCCCACGCTGCTCGGCGCCGGCCGCGACTCGCCGCTGCTGTTCGTCAGTCCGCGGGGCCGCGCGCTCTCGCGGCAGGCGCTGTGGCAGATCGTGCTGCGGGCGGCGCGGCGGGCCGGGCTGCGCCAGCGCGTGTCGCCGCATACGCTGCGCCACTGCTTCGCGAGCCACCTGCTGGAGGGCGGCGCGGACCTGCGCGCGGTGCAGACGATGCTCGGCCACGCCGACATCACGACCACCCAGATCTACACGCACCTGCCCTCCGCGGCGATCCGCCGGATGTACGACCGGTTCCACCCGCGGGCCGCCGCCGTCCGCGATTGACGTCGCTCGCCCCGGGTGTTAGATGTCTAGACATTCTCAGTCGGGGAGGACGGCCGTGAATTACCGTCCGGGTATTCCGCGCTATCTGCAGATCGCCGAGGCGATAAGGCGCGATCTCCGCGGCGAGGGCGAGCGGATCGACTCGGAGCACAGCCTGTGCGCCCGCTTCAAGGTCAGCCGTCCGACGATCCGCCAGGCACTCGACGTGCTCGTGCAGGAAGGCCGGCTCTATCGCCACGCCGGGCGGGGCACGTTCAGCACGGCCGTGGCCGGGGGCGACTCGCGGCTGCGTGTGATCGGCTCGATCGACGACATGATCGCCCTCGGCGACGAGACGTGGTTCAAGCTCATCTCGAACGAGACGCTGCCGGTGCCGGCCAACATCGGCCAGGCGCTGCGGCTGCCGCCCGGCTCGAAGGCCGCGCGCGTGATCGGCGTCCGGCACGCCGAGAGCGGGCCCTTCCAGCACGTCACCGCCTGGGTGCCGACGTCGATCGCGGCGCAGCTCACGGACGAGGACATCTCCAAGGCCTCGCTGCTCGGCGCCATCGAGCGCCACGTCGAGGTGCCGATCAAGACGCTCGAGCAGGTCACCGACGCGGTGCTGGCGCCGCGACACGTGGCCGAGCTGCTGCAAATCCGGCCGCGGGCGCCATTGCTCATGTTCGAGCGCACCTACTTCGCCGCCAACGGCGAGCCCGTCGAGCACGCGGTGTCGTACCAGACGGGCCGGCGCTATCCGTACCGGGTCGTCCTCGCCCGCGCGGAGCGCCGGAGCTGAGCCGATGTCGTATCGGCTCGGCTTCGACGTCGGCGGGACGTTCACCGATCTCGTGCTGCAGTCGCCCGCCGGCGAGCTGACGACCGGCAAGCGGCTCACCACGTATCCCGATCCGTCGGAGGGCTGCCTGGCCGGGCTCGACGAGCTGCTGACGCGGGCGGGCGTGCGGTGGAGCGAGGTGGGCCAGGCCGTGCACGGCACCACGCTCGGCTCGAACATCGTCATCGAGCGCAAGGCGCGGGGCGTCGGCCTGCTCACCACGCGCGGCTTCCGCGACGTCCTCATCATCGGACGCGAGAAGCGCTATCAGGTGTACGACCTGCAGATCGAGAAGCCGCCGCCGCTCGTGCGGCGCCGGCTGATCGGCGAGGTCACCGAGCGCGTGCTCGCGGACGGCTCCATCCGCACGCCGCTCGACGAGCTGGATGCGCGCCGGGCCATCCGCGATCTCGCCGCCCGCGGCGTCACCACGCTCGCCGTGTGCCTGCTGCACGCCTACCTGAACCCCGCCCACGAGCTGCGCGTCGCGGAGCTGGCCGCCGAGGAAGCGCCGCAGCTGACGGTGACGCTCTCGCACGAGGTGTCGCCGACCTTCCGCGAGTACGAGCGGACGTCGACCACGGTCGTGAACGCCTACGTCATGACGGCGATCCGCGACTACCTGCGCGGTCTGGCGGAGGCACTCGGCGGGCGCGGCTATCGCGGGCGGCTGTTCGTCATGCAGTCCTCGGGCGGCATCGCGACGGCGGAGGCGATGGAGCGCTATCCCGTTCGCATGATCGAGTCCGGCCCCGCGGCCGGGGCGCTCATGGCGGCCGCCTATGGCGAGCTGACCGGTCACCGCGATCTCGTCGCCTTCGACATGGGCGGCACGACGGCCAAGCTGGCCCTCATCGAGAACGGGCGACCGTTCACGACCACGATGTTCGAGCTGCACCGCGTGAACAACGCCGCCGGCAGCGGGCTGCCGATGAACATCCAGGCGCTCGATCTGGTCGAGATCGGCGCCGGCGGCGGCTCCATCGCGCGGGCCGCGCTCGGCGTCATCGCGGTCGGCCCGGAGAGCGCGTCGTCCACCCCGGGTCCGGCCTGCTACGGGCGCGGCGGCCGCGAGCCGACGGTGACGGACGCCAACCTGGTGCTCGGGTACCTGAATTCCGACGAGTTCGCCGGCGGCACCATGCGGCTCGACGCGGAGGCCGCGGCGGCGGCGATCGAGACGCGCGTGGCCCAGCCGCTCGGGCTGTCGCTGGCCGAGGCGGCGTGGGGCATCCACGCCATCGTGACCACGAACATGGAGCTCGCCACGCGCGTGGTGTCCATCGAGCGCGGCCGTGATCCGCGCGTGCTCACGCTGATCGCATTCGGCGGCTCCGGGCCCGTGCACGGCTGCCGGCTCGCGCAGGCGCTCGGGATTCCGCGCGTGATCCTTCCCGCCGCCGCCGGCGTGACGGCCGCCATCGGGCTCCTCGCGGCCGAGGTCCGCTTCGACGTGGCGCGCACGTACGTGCGCCGTCTCGATGCGCTCGATCCCTGCGCGCTCACCGCGATGTTCGAGGAGATGGCCGCGCAGGCCACGGCCGTGGTTCGCGAGTCGTCGGTGGCGGGCACGGTGACCGTGACACGCTCCGTCGACGCGCGCTACGTCGGGCAAGGCTACGAGCTGACGGTGCCGGTGCCGGCGGGACGCCTCGATGCGGCGGCGCTCGACCGCGTGCGCGCGGCGTTCGACGAGATCTATGCGGCGCGCTATGGCTACGCGAACGTCGCCGAGCCGGTGGAGACCGTGACGTGGAAGCTGGCCGCCATCGGCGGCGCGCCCCGGGTGACGCTCGCCAAGGCGGAGCCGGGTGCCGGCGACGGCCTCAAGGGCCGCCGCCGCGCGTGGTTTCCCGAGACGCGCGGCTGGACCGACTGCCCGGTCTACGACCGCTACGCGCTGGCGCCCGGGGCCCGGCTGAGCGGACCCGCCATCGTCGAGGAGCGCGAGTCGACGTCGGTTCTTCCCCCCGGCGTCAGCGCCGCCGTCGACGAGTACGCAAACCTGCTCGTCACCGTCCCGTCGCTCATGCCCACGGGAGACCGCGCGTGACCACGCCGGCCATCACGCTCGGCGTGATCTGGGGGGCGCTGCAGTCCATCGCGGTGGAGATCGGCACGACCGTGCACCGCACGGCCTACTCCGAGCAGGCGCGGGAGGGGCAGGACTTCTCGGTGGCGGTCTTCGATCCGAAGGGACGGATGGTCGCCCAGGGTCCCTACTCACCGGGACACATGGGCGCCATGTCGTTCGCGGTGCGGAACGCGCTGGCCGCGCATCCCGTTGAGACGCTGCGGCCCGGCGACGCCATCTTGCTGAACGATCCGCTGCTCGGCTCGGGCCACCTGCCGGACTTCTTCATCACGCAGCCCGCGTTCCACGAGGGGCGCCTCATCGGCTTCGCGGTGAACATCCTGCATCACACGGACGTGGGCGGCGCGCGGCCGGGGAGCCAGGCCGTCGAGGGGATCTTCGACTACTTCCAGGAAGGCCTCCGGATCCCGCCCACGAAGGTGTGGCAGCAGTATCGCGAGGACGACGGCATCGTCGGCATCATCGCCGCGAACACGCGCACGCCCGACAAGGTGCTCGGCGACCTGCGCGCCCAGCGCAGCGCGCTGCGCGTCGGCGAGCTGCGTCTCGTCGAGCTGTGCGAGCGGTACGGCGCGGACACGCTGTTCGGGGCGATGGACGAGATCATCGCGCGGACGGAGGCGAGCATGCGGGCGGCCATCCGCGCGGTGCCCGACGGCGTCTATCGGTTCGAGGACTTTCTGGACGATTCCGGGCCGGGCACCCCGCCGCTGAAGGTCGCGGTCACGGTCACCGTCGACGCCGACACGATGACCATCGACTACGGCGGCTCGAGTCCCCAGACGGCGTCCGGGATGAACTCGTACATCAACTACACACGCTCGTACTCCTACGCGGCGGTGAAGTGCCTCACCGACCCGTATGGGCCGATGAACGAGGGCGCGCTGCGGCCGATCACCGTCACCGCCCCCGAGGGCTGCTTCCTCAATCCGCGGCCGCCCGCCGGCGGCGGCCCGCGGGCGGTGATCTGCTATCGCACGTTCGAGGCGGTGATCGGCGCGCTGGCGCCGGCGCTGCCGGAGCGAGTGGCCGCTGCCGCCTCGCACTTCGCCAACCCGACCTTCGGCGGCTGGGACCGCGCGCGGCGGCGCCGCTTCGTCGCCTACGAGCTGGTGCTCTCGGGCACCGGCGCGCGCGCCACGCGCGACGGCTGCGAGGCCATGTCGTACGCGTTCAACGCGTCCAACATTCCGGTCGAGGCGCAGGAGGCCAATCAGCCGGTCGTCATCGAGCGCTTCGAGCTCATCCGCGACACGGCGGGCGCCGGCACGTTTCGCGGCGGCTGCGGGATCCGCCGCGACATGCGCTTCCTCGCCGACGAGGGCAAGCTGACCAACCTCTCGGAGCGCCAGCGCTTCGCGCCGTACGGACTCTTCGGCGGCGAGCCCGGCGCGCTCGCGCGGACCGTGATCAATCCGGGTGCTCACGAGGATCTCGTGCACGGCAAGCAGTCTCGTGAGTTCGGGTACGGCGACGTGATCTCGTTCCAGCAGTCGGGCGCGGGCGGCTACGGCGACCCGCTCGCGCGCGACCCGCAGCGGGTCCTCGACGACGTCCTCGACGACTACGTCTCCGTCGAGGCGGCCCGCGCCCGGTATGGCGTCGTGATCGTCGGCGAGGGCGCCGTGGACCTGCGCGTCGACGCGGCCGCCACCGCACGCTGGCGGGAGTCCCGGCGGTGATCGCCTTCACCGCCGAGCAGGAGGAGTTTCGCCGCAGCGTGGCGCGGTTCGTCGACGCCGAGGTGGCGCCGGCGGCGGCGGCGCTCGACGAGCGCGGGGAGTTTCCGGCCGCCCTCTTCAGGCGCGTCGGCGAGCTCGGCTATCTCGGTCTCCGCTATCCCGAGCAGTACGGCGGCGCCGACGCCGACATGACGACGTATTGCCTGTTCGCCGAGGAGCTGGCGCGCGGCTCGCTGTCGGTGGCCGCGGCGGCGGCGATGCAGGGCCTCATGGGCACCCACTTCATCCACAAGTACGGCACGGAGGCGCTGCGCGAGCGCTATCTCGTGCCCGCGCTGCGGGGCGACATCGTCGCGACGTTCGCGATGACGGAGCCCAATGCGGGCTCCGACGTGGCGAACCTGACGACGCGGGCCGAGCGGCGGGGCGATCGCTGGGTGCTGCGTGGTGCGAAGACGTGGGTGACCAGCGCCCCGGTGGCCGACGTGCTGACGGTGGCGGCCAAGACGTCCGGCGAGCGCGGGCTCAAGAACATCGCGCTGTTCCTCGTCGATCGGCGCACGATGCGCGGGATCACGCTCGGCAAGCCGATCGACAAGATGGCCGTCCGTGCCTCCGCCACCGGCGAGATCCTGCTCGAGGACGTCGAGGTGCCGGCCGATCACCTCCTCGGCGGTGAGAGCGGCGGCGGCGAGAAGATCGGCGCGATCCTGGCCGAGATCCGGATCATGACCGCGGCGCTGTCGGTCGGTCTCGCGCGCGCGGCCTACGAGGCCGCCCGCGTGTATGCGCGCGAGCGCGTCGCCTTCGGCAAGGCGATCGGCGAGCACCAGGCGATCGGCTTCAAGCTCGCCGACATGCTGACCTCGATCCACGCGGCGGCGCTGCTCACGTACCAGGCGGCGGCGCGCCTGGACGCCGGCCGTCCGGTCGCGCGCGAGGCGGCCATGACCAAGCTCTTCGCGTCCGAGGCGGCGGTGAAGGTGACCGACGAGGCCGCGCGCATCTTCGCCTCGTACGGCCTCGCCATGGAGTATCCGGTGCAGCGCTACTTCCGCGACGCGCGCTTCCTGCTGCCCGGCGGCGGGACATCCGAGATCCTGCGCGTCGTCATCGGCCGCGAGCTGGACTGGGACCGCGCGACGGCGTTCGCATGAGACGCTACGACGCCCTCACGTTCGACTGCTACGGCACGCTCATCGACTGGGAGCGCGGCATCGGCGAGGCGTTCGAGGTCGCCTCGCGCGCCGACGGGCACCCGGTGGACCGCGGCGCCGTGATTGCCGCCTACCATGCCGTGGAGCCGGCGATCGAGGCGGAGCGCTATCGCCCGTATCGCGAGGTGCTCGCGCTCGCGGCTCGGCGCGTGAGCGAGCGGCTCGGCTGGCGACTGGCGCCGGGGCGCGAGGCGTTTCTGTCCGAGAGCCTGCCGTCATGGCCACCCTTTCCCGACACGAACGCCGCGCTGGGCCGGCTCGCCGGCAATGGATACCGGCTCGCCATCCTGTCGAACGTCGACGATGACCTGCTGGCGGCCACCCGGCGCCAGCTCGCGGTCGACTTCGAGTTCGTGGTGACCGCGCAGCAGGTCGGCTCGTACAAGCCGGCGCCCGCGCACTTCGAGACCGCGCGCAAGCGCCTGGGGGGCGCGCGCTGGCTCCACGTCGCGCAGAGCTACTTCCACGACATCGCGCCGGCCCGCCGGCTCGGCATCGCCTCCGCGTGGATCAATCGCACGGCGGCCCGCCGCTCCGGCGACGAGCAGCCCGACGCGGAGTTCGGTACGCTGGCCGAGGCGGCGGACTGGCTCACGAGCGCGTGAGGGACGACATGGCGGATCACGGACGCGGGCGGTACTGGGACGAGTTCCGGGTGGGCGAGGTGCTTGTGACCGGGCGCCGGACGGTCGAGGGCGGTGACGTCTCGCGCTTCGCCGGGCTCACGGGTGACTTCAACCCGCTGCACATCGACGCCGAGTTCGCGCGGAGCACGCCGTTCGGCGAGCGCGTCGCCCACGGCATCCTGACCCTGGCCGTCTCGAACGGCCAGCAGAACCTGTCCGGCTGGTTCGAGGGCACGACGTTCGCGCTGCTCGGCCTCGACAAGGTGCGGTTCACCGTCCCCGTGAAGTTCGGCGACACCGTGCACACCGAGATGACCGTCAAGGACGCCAGGCCCTCGTCCAGGCCCGACCGCGGCGTGGTCGTCTTCGACGTCGCCGTGCGCAACCAGCGCGGCGAGGCGGTCTGCACCTACGAGACCGCGGTCCTGATGCGGAGGCGCGCGTGAGCGTGGTGGGAGAGATGCCATGAGGAAGGTGGCGCTCGTCGGCGCCGGCGTGTCGAAGTTCGGCGTGCGCAAGGCGACCTACCGCGATCTCATCTGGGAGGCCGGCAAGGCCTGCTTCGACTCCGCGCCGGGCATCAAGCCGAAGGATCTCGAGGGACTGGTGGTCGGCTCGGTGATGCCGGAGCGGACCGCGTTCCAGAGCCACATCTCGTCGATGGCCGCGGAGGCGCTCGGCATCCGGCCGAGCGTGCTCAGCGCACGCACGGAGCACATGTGCGCGTCGGGCACCGTCGGCATCCGCTACGCGTACGCGTTCATCGCGGCCGGCCTCGCCGACCTCGTGATGGTGCTCGGCGTCGAGAAGCTGAACCAGCCGAGCGGCGACGAGGCCATTCTCAACATGGGCACCGGCGTCGACCGGGAGTGGGAGGCCGCCTTCGGGCTGACGGCGCCGCCGTGCTTCGCGCTGGCGGCGCAGCGGCACATGGCCGCCTACGGCACCACCGAGGAGCAGCTCGCCCTGGTCGGCGTGAAGAACCACACCCACGCCTCGAAGAACCCGAACGCGCACTTCAACAAGGGCGCGACGCTGGACCAGGTGCTGTGCTCGCGGATGATCGCCAGTCCGCTGCGCCTGTTCATGTGCTCGCCGATCACCGACGGCGCCGCCGCGGTCATCCTGGCCAGCGAGGATCGGGCGCGCTCGCTGACCGACGCGCCGGTGTGGATTCGCGGCACCGGCCAGGCGCTCGACGGCTTCCAGCTGACCTCGCTGCACGAGGACTACGCCCACTGGCCGGCCATGCAGCGCGCCGCACAGTCGGCCTACAGGGCGGCCGGCATCGGACCGCGCGACGTCGACGTGGCCGAGGTGCACGACTGCTTCTCCATCGCCGAGCTGATCGCCTACGAGGAGCTCGGCTTTTGCAAGAAGGGCGAGGCGGGCGCATTCGTGGCGGCCGGCCGCAGCGACTATGGCGGCGACGTCGTGGTCAACCCGCGCGGCGGCCTCATCGGCTGCGGGCATCCGCTCGGCGCCACCGGCGTCGCCCAGGCCGCGGAAATCTTCGCCCAGCTCCGCGGCGAGGCCGGCGCCCGCCAGGTCCCCGCCGCCGCCGTCGCCCTCACCCACAACAACAGCGGCATGGGCGAGCACATCGTCGTCGTCTACGGCAAGGAGCCCGCGTGATGTCAGCGACCGGGTCCCCTCCGATGAACGTCGCCGTGCTCGGCCCCGGGCGCATCGGGCGGCAGATCGCGCTGGCGTTCGCGCTCGGCGGCTCGACGGTGGTGCTCGTCGATCTCAAGACGCGCTCCGTGGCCGACGCCGAGCGGGTGCTCGCCGACGCGCGCGCCGAGATCGCACGCGACCTGCGGCTGATGGTGGAGGAGGCTGTGATCACACCGGCCGACGAGGCGGCGGCGCTCACCCGCATCGAGGAGCGCGTCGGGCTCGGGGATCTCGCCGGCTGCGCGTTCGTGCAGGAGGCGCTGCCGGAGTCGGTCGACCTCAAGCGCGAGACGTTCAAGCGTCTGGCCGGACGCGTCGCGGCCGACGCCATCATCGCATCGACGAGCTCGACGATCTCGCCCTCCGACCTCGCGGACGCCGTCGATCGGCCCGAGCGCTTCCTCGTCGCGCACTGGCTGAACCCCGCGCACATCATCCCGCTCGTCGAGGTGATACCGGGACCGCAGACCGCGCCCGCCACCGTGACCACGACGCTCGCCGTGCTGGAGCGGCTGGGCAAGGTGCCCGTCCGCTGCAACGACTCCCCCGGGTTCATCGGGCCGCGACTGCAAGTGTTGCTGATGAACGAGGCGGTCCGGCTCGTGGAGGAGGGCGTGGCCACGCCCGAGGACGTCGACAAGGCGTTCCGCGCCGGCATGGGGTTCCGCTACGCGACGGTGGGCATCTTCGAGTTCATCGACTGGGGTGGCGTCGACATCCTCTATCGTGCCAGCCGCTACATGCGGGAGGCGCTGGGCGACGACCGGTTCAAGCCGGCGCGGCTCGTCGAGCAGAAGATGGCGTACAACGAGCTCGGCCCGAAGACGGGCCGCGGCTTCTTCGACTATGCCGGCGAGCGGCGGCACACGTTCGAGACGCAGAAGATCCGCGCCCTGCTGCGCCAGCTCAGGCGCGAGCGCGAGAGCGCCGGAGAGCGGGCGTGACATACCTGCGCGCGACGGATCCGTTTCCGCTGGAGGCGGCGGACCACAACAAGCTGCACGAGTTCTACGCACGGCTGGCCGCCGGGCGACTGAGCACGACCCGCTGCACCGTGTGCGAACGCACGGCGTGGCCGCCGCGCGGGTTCTGCGGCGAGTGCGCCGCCGACACGTTCGAGTGGGTCGATCTGCCGCCGGTGGGCACCATCCACGCGTTCACGGTGCAGGACACGGGACTGCCGGCCGGCTTCGACGGCCCGCGCGTGTTCGCCATCGTCAAGGTCGGCGGTCATCGCGTCTTCGCGGTGGTGCGCGATGCCGATCCGGCCGCCGTGAGCATCGGCCAGCGCGTGCGTCTCGCCCCGCTCCGCGTCGCCGACGACCCGAAGGGGACCCCCCGCTATCTGCCCGCATTCGTCGTGGACGCGGCATGAGGCGAAAGATCCTCGTGGCCAAGCCGGGGCTCGACGGCCACGATCGCGGGGCCAAGGTGGTCGTGCAGGCGCTGCGCGACGCGGGGATGGAAGTCGTGTACACGGGGCTGAAGCGGACGCCGGAGGAGATCGTGGCCGCGGCCATCGAGGAGGACGTCGACGTGGTCGGACTCTCGATCCTGTCGGGCGCGCACCTGACCCTGGCGCGCCGCGTGCTCGAGCGCCTTCGCGCGAAGGGCGCCGGCGAGGTCCGGGTCGTGGTCGGCGGCATCATTCCGCCGCGCGACGTCGATGCGCTGCTCGCGCTCGGGGTCGAGCGCGTGTTCCCGATGGGCACGCCGCTGCCGGAGATCGTCTCCGCCTTCAAGGAGAGCCGGTGATCCCCGCCTGGGTCGATCGCAGCGAATATCCGTTCTCGCCGCGGCGGATCGAGGTCGAGGGCCTCGGCATCAGCTATGTCGACGAGGGTGAGGGGCCGACGCTGCTGATGGTGCACGGCACGCCGTCGTGGTCGTTCCTCTACCGGCATCTCGTGCGCGGGCTGCGCGACGCGTTCCGCTGCGTGGCGCTCGACCTGCCCGGCTTCGGGCTCTCCGACAAGCCGGCTGGCGACGCCTATCGGCCCGAGGACCAGGCGCGGCGGCTCACCCGGTTCATCGACGCGCTCGGCCTTCGCGACGTCACGCTCGTCGTTCACGATTTCGGCGGGCCGATCGGCCTCGCCCATGCCCTCGAGCGGCCGGACGACGTGCGGAGCCTGGTGCTCTTCAACACGTGGATGTGGTCGCTCGCCGACGACCGGCGCCACGCGCGGCTGGGCCGTGCGCTGGCCACGCCGGTCGGCCGCGTGCTCTACGAGCGCGCAGGGCTCTCGGTGAACGCGCTGTGGCGCCCCGCCGTCCGCGACGCCCGCTACACGCCGGCCGTGCACGCGCAGTACGCGGCGCCGCTGCGCGACCGCGCCGCTCGCCACGCGACGTGGATCTACGCGCGCGAGCTCATCGGCTCCAGCGCCTGGTTCGACGCGCTCTGGCGGCGACGGCGCCGCATCGCGCAGGTGCCGGCGCTGCTCGTCTGGGGCTCACGCGATCCGGCGTTTGCGGCGGCGCTGGCGCGCTGGCGCGGGGTTTTCACCGAGGCCGAGGTCGTCGAGTGGCGCGATGTCGGCCACGCGCCGCCGGAGGTGCGGGGACGCGAGTCGGCCGCCCTGATCCGCCGGTTCCTCGAGCGGGCGAGAACACGGAGAACCGCATGAGAGACATCCGAGCGCACGCCGGCATGCCGATCAAGCCCGTCTACGGCGCCGAGGATCTGGCCGGCCGCGACGCCGACCGCGACATCGGCCGGCCCGGCGAGTTTCCGTACACGCGCGGGATCCACCGGCACATGTACCGCGAGCGGCTGTGGACGATGCGGCAGTACATCGGCTTCGGCACGCCGGAGGAGACGAACGCGCGCTTCAAGTACCTGATGGCCCACGGCCAGGACGCCCTGAACGTGGCGTTCGACCTGCCGACGCAGCTCGGGCTCGATTCCGACGATCCGCGCGCCGAGGGCGAGGTGGGACGCGTCGGCATGGCCATCGACACGCTGGCCGACATGGAAGCCGCCTTCGCCGGCATTCCGCTGGACCGCGTGAGCGTCTCGCTCACCATCAACGGCATGGCGGCGCCGATCACGGCCATGTACTACGCGGTTGCCGACAAGCAGGGGGCCGCCGCCGACCGTGTGGTGACGACGCCGCAGAACGACATCCTCAAGGAGTTCATCGCGCGCGGCACGTGGATCTATCCGGTCGAGCCGTCGCTGCGGCTGGTGGCCGACCTCATCGAGTTCTCGGCGCGGCGGTATCCGCGCTCCAACCCCGTGTCGGTGTGCGGCTATCACATCCGCGAGGCCGGCTGCACCACCGCGCAGGAGATGGCGTACGGGCTGTGCATCGCCGCCGCCTACGTCGACATGATGCTCCGGCGCGGCATGGACGTCGACGACTTCGCGCCGCGTATCTCCTTCAACTTCACGGCGTGGGGCAAGATCTTCGAGGAGGCCGCGAAGTTCCGCGCCGGGCGGCGCCTCTACGCGCGGATGCTGCGCGAGCGCTTCGGCGCGCGCAACCCCAGGTCGTGGATGTTCCGCGCCCTCATCGGCGGCGGCGGCTCGGCCTTCGTGGTGCAGGAGCCCGAGAACAACATCGTGCGCGGCGCCTACATCGCGCTGGCGGCCGCGCTGAGCGGCGCCCAGACGATGGCGCTGCCGACCTACGACGAGGCGTACACGATCCCGTCCGCCAAGGCGCAGCTCATCGCGCTGCGGACGATGCAGATCTGCGCGGAGGAATCCGGCGCCGCCGACACCGTCGACCCGCTCGGTGGCTCGTACTACGTCGAGGCGCTCACCAATGCGATGGAGGAGCAGATCCTGGCCGAGATGGCCGCCGTGGAGCGGATGGGCGGCATCGTGGAGGCGGTCAAGACGGGTGCCATCCAGGCCGAGGTCGCGCGGCAGGCCTACCTGTTCGAGCAGAAGCTGGCCTCCGGCGAGATCCCGAAGGTCGGCGTGAACTGTCACGTCGCCGATGGCGCCGCCGAGGCCGATCGCGACGTCGAGCTCTACGCGTTCGACCCGGCCGCGGCCGAGACGCAGCTGGCCAGGCTTGCGCGCGTTCGGCGCGAGCGCGACGACGCGGCCGTCCGCGCCGCGCTGCGGCGGCTCGGTGATGCCGCGCGAGGCCGGGGCAACCTCATGGAGCCGATCCTCGAGGCGGTGAGCGCCTACGCGACGCTGGGCGAGATGAACGGCGCGATGAAGGACGTGTTCGGTGAGCACAAGGAGCCGATCCGATGGTGAGCGCGTTCCAGGCGTGAGCGCGCTGGCGGTCATCGGCAAGGCGACGCCGAAGAAGGACGGTGCCGACAAGGTCACCGGCCGCACGCGCTTCCTGCACGACTTGACGCTGCCGCGCATGGCGGTGGGCAAGATCCTGCGCGCCGGTCACCCGCACGCGCGCATCGCGCGCATCGACACGACGCGGGCGGCGGCGCTGCCCGGCGTGGTGGCCGTCATCACGGCCGCCGACGTCGAGCAACAGCGATTCGGGTTCGCCAAGGACCAGACGGCGCTCAAGGGCGGCACGGTGCGCTGCATCCGCGACGAGGTGGCGGCGGTGGCGGCGGAGAGCGCGGCGATCGCCGAGGAAGCGCTCGCGCTGATCGACGTCGAGTACGAGCCGCTGCCCGCCGTCTTCGATCCGGAGGCGGCGCTGCGGCCGGGCGCGCCGCGCGTGCACGAGGACCGTGCCGACAACGCGACCGACCTCCGCTATCACTTCACCCACGGCGACGTCGACGGTGCCTTCGCCACCGCCGCCGCCGTGGTGGCCGGCGAGTACCGGCTGAACTTCGTCACCACCGCCTGCCTGGGCACCATGGTCGCCATCGCCGACTGGGACGCGCAGGGCAGCCTGACGATGTGGTCGACGACCCAGGTGCCGTTCCTCTACCAGCGGGAGCTGGCGCAAGCGCTCGGCATCACCGGCGACCGCGTGCGCGTCATGCAGCCACCGGTCGGCGGCAACTTCGGGCGCGGCCTCGATCTCTATCCGATCGACGTCATCGCGGCCCTGCTCGCGCGCCGCGCCCGCCGGCCGGTGAAGGTCGAGTTCGAGCGCCTCGAGGAGTTCGTGGCCAGCCCGACCCGGGAGCCGTGCCTCATCCGGCTGCGGACGGCCGCGGATGCCTCGGGCCGCCTGCTCGCGCGCGACTGTCACGTGGTGATCGACAACGGCGCCTACGTCTCCTGGGGCTCGACGACGCCGTACGTGATGCTGTCCACGGTGGCCGGCCTCTACCGGGTGCCGAACGTCCGCTTCGACACGACGATCGCCTACACCAACAACCCGTACTCGGGCTCGATGCGCGGCTACGGAAACCTCGAGTCGACGTTTGCCGTCGAGTCGCAGATGGACGAGCTGGCCGACCGCCTGGGCCTCGACCGTCTCGAGATCCGGCGTCGCAACGCCACCGCGCCGGGCGACGCGAACCCGCAGGGCTTCGCCATCACCTCCTGCGCGATGCGCGAGTGCCTCGAGGCGGCGGCGGAGGCGGTGGCCGCGGACGCGCCGCCGCCGCGGCCCGGCTGGCGGCGTGGGCTGGGCTACGCGGCGATGTTCCACGTCGGCGGGGGCGCCCGCATCTACCGTTCGGACGGCTGCGGCGCGATCGTCAAGCTGGATGACTTCGGCAAGGTGTCGCTGCTCACCGGCGCCACCGAGATCGGCCAGGGCTCCGAGACGGTGCTCGCGATGATCGTGGCCGAGACGCTCGGCATTCCGCTCGAGCGCGTGGACGTGCTGAACTCCGACACCGCCGTCAAGCCCTGGGACGTCGGCGTGCACGCGAGCCGGACGACGTTCGTCGCCGGCAATGCGGCGCGGCTCGCAGCCGAGAAGCTGCGCGCGTCGCTGCTGGCCATGGCCGCCGAGCAGCTCGACGAGCCCGCGCACCACCTGGACGCGCGCGACGGCTTCGTCTTCGTCGCCGCCGAGCCGCAGCGGCGGCTGCCGTACGATCGCGTGGCGCGCGGCGGACACTACCAGGCCGGCGGCCGCACGCTGGTGGCGGAGGCCTTCTACGATCCGCCCACTACGATGCTCGACAAGGATCTGCGCGGCAACGTCTCGGCCGCCTACGGCTTCGCCGCCCAGGCGGTGCTGCTCGACGTCGATCCCGTCACCGGGCGCATCGAGGTGCGGCGGGTGGCCTCGGCGCACGACGTCGGCCGGGCACTCAACCCGCTGGCGGCCGAGGGGCAGATCCACGGCGGCATCCACATGGGCCTCGGCTACGCGCTCAGCGAGCGGCTCGTGGTCGACGAGGGCCAGGTGCTGACGGCGACCTTCATGGATTACGCCGTGCTCAAGGCGTCCGACATGCCGGAGCTGGTGGTGCGGCTGATCGAGACGCAGGACGTCGAGGGACCGTTCGGCGCCAAGGGCCTCGGCGAGTCCGGCGTGATTCCGGTCTCGGCCGCCGTCGCGAACGCCGTGCACGACGCCATCGGCGTCCGCTTCGCCGAGCTGCCCATCACGCCCGCGCGCGTCCACGCGGCGCTGGCGGCGCAGGCCGCGCGATGAGGCGAGCGGCGTGAAGCTGCTCGAGGGCGTGCGCGTGCTGGATCTCTCGCGAATGCTGGCCGGGCCGTACGGGTCCATGCTGCTCGCCGACCATGGCGCCGAGGTGATCAAGGTCGAGGAGACCGATGGCGGCGATCCGATGCGCGCGATGGGACCACCGTTCCTCGGCGACGGCGAGTCGGCGTACTTCCTGGCCATCAACCGCAACAAGAAGTCGATCGCGGTCGACCTCACGCAGGACGCCGGCCGGCGCGTCTTCCACGATCTGGTCGCCCACGCCGACGTCGTGTGGGAAAACTTCCGGCCCGGCATCATGACGCGCCTCGGCTGCGACTACGCCGCGCTCTCCGCCCTCAATCCGGGGATCGTGATGTGCTCGATCTCCGCCTACGGCCTGGACGGTCCGTATCGTGACTGGCCGGCCTTCGACCTGGCGCTGCAGGCGATGGGCGGCGGCATGTCGGTCACCGGCGAGGCGGGCCGGCGGCCGGTTCGCATGGGACTGCCCATCGGCGATCTCGCCGGCGGTCTCTTCGGCGCCTTCGCCGTCGCCGGCGCGCTGTTCCGCCGCTCGCAGACCGGGCGCGGCGCCCACGTCGACCTCTCGCTGCTCGACTGCCAGGTCTCGCTGCTGTCGTATCTCGCGCAATATTTCTGGACCGACGGGCAGGTGCCGCAGCCCATGGGCTCCGCCCACACATCGGTGGTGCCCTATCAGGCGCTCGCGACGCGCGACGGCTACCTGATCGTCGCCGTCTTCGCCGAGAAGTTCTGGCGCGCGTTCTGTGAGGCCGTCGAGCGACCCGACTGGACGGCCGATCCTCGGTTCGCGCTCAACCGCGACCGCGTCGCCAACCGGGACGCGCTCATGCCGGAGATCGAGCGCGCGCTCGCGACGCGGACGACGCGCGAGTGGCTGGAGCGGCTGCAGGCGGCCGGCGTGCCGGCCACGCCGATCCAGACGGTCGACCGCGTGCTCGCCGACCCTCAGGTGCTCCACCGGCGGATGGTCGTCCAGCTGACGCACGAGCGTCTGGGCGCGATGCCGACGCTCGGCACGCCGGTCAAGGTCGATGGAGTCATGGGACTCGACGTGACGGCGGCGCCGCGTCTCGGGCAGCACACGGACGAGATCCTGACCACACGGTTGAAATATTCCGGCGAGTGCGTGGCCGCGCTCCGCCAGCAGGGAGTCATCGCGTGAACGTCGCCGTCCTCGGAGGCAGCCACGGAGCCTACGCCACCGCCGCCGACCTGGCCCTCGCCGGTCATCGCGTCCGGCTGTGGCGCCGCAAGAAAGAAGATCTCGCCCCGCTCGCCGGCGGCATCACGCTCATGGCGGAGGGCCGTCAGGGCCTCGCCAAGCTCGAGCGCGCGACGGCCGACCTGCGCGAGGCCGCGGAAGGCGCCGACGTCGTCGTGGTGCCGCTGCCGGCCACCACCCACGAGGACGTCGGCCGCCGGCTCGCCTCCGTACTGACGGAGCGGCAGGTGGTGCTGCTCACGCCGGGGACGCTCGGCTCGTTCGTGATCGCGCGCGAGATCGCGCGCGCCGGCGGCACGCTGCCGCTCGCGCTCGCGGAGACCGGCACGCTGCCGTACCTCACGCGCAAGACCGGTCCGGCGGCCGTCGCGGCGCCGGTGCGCGCGGCGAACCTGCCGGTGGGCGTCTTTCCGGCGTCGCGCTCGAAGGAGGCGCTGGCGCGCGTCACCGAGCTGTTCCCGGCCACGCGGCCATGCGTGGACGCGGTCGACGTGGCGCTGAACAACGCGGGCCCGGTGATCCACCCGCCGCTCGTGCTCGTCAACGCGGCGGCCATCGACGCCGGCCGCTTCGACGTCCACGCCGCCGGCACCACGCCGAGCGCGCGCAAGCTCATCGACGGCGTCGACGCCGAGCGCGTGGCCGCGCGGAGGGGCTGGGGCTACCCGGCTCCGCACTACGAGCTCGCGACGTACTACGACGAGGCGCGCGCGACCGAGGGGCTGTACGGCGCCGGGGCCAAGCAGAAGCTCGTCGCCAGCGGCCTCTGGGCCGAGATGCTGACGTTCGAGCACCGCTACGTGACCGAGGACGTCGCGCTCGGGCTGCCGTTGCTCGAGTCGGCGGCGCGGACGGTGTCGACGGCGTCGCCCACCGTGTCCGGCCTGCTCGGCGTGTTCGGCACGCTGCTCGGCACCACGCTCGCCGGCCGCGGGCG
>DATAOC010000044.1:0-9420 GCA_036265915.1 Candidatus Methylomirabilota bacterium
CGCTGACCCCGATCACTACACGATTCGCTCGACCGATGTGATGCGGACCTTCCCTGTTTCGGCAAGCATCGCGAGCACCGAGCACACCGCGGACTCCGACATGCCGAGTCGTACGCCGAGTTCAGTGGGCGTCATCTGCCCGTGTCGCTCCGCCAGGCAGCGAAGGACGTCCTCATCGAGCTCGCTCCAGAAATCGGTTTCGCGAGGAATGCGCATGGGGTCCCCCGGTGGCACGGTTACGCGGCAATGCGCTGTCACCGGGGTCTCGACGCCAGCTGCGTCAGACATGAAGGCCTGGGTGCGGCGATCCCACTCTAGCACGGTCGGGCGCTGATCAGCCCCGCCTATCGCCCGCGTCGACGTCCGGTCGACTATCTCGGGCGAGCCACTCAGCGCGACCAGATCCATGAACACACGACGAACGCGACGACGACCAGCGTCGAAAGTCCAAGCCACTCCAGCCATATCATTTCAGTGGCTCACTGTTGCCTGCAGGACGGCGTCGGGACGTCTGCGCCGCCACGCGCTGGACGAGACTCCGCGCCCGTCGATCGATCAAGAGGTTCCCCGTCAATGGTGACGAACACGATGATTCGAGCCCGGAACGGGCGCTCCACCCAGATCGTCGAGGCGACGGCCCCGGTGCCGTTGTTGACTCCCTGCCACAACCCACCCGTCGGCCGCAGATCCCGGCGGCTGGTCGTCGTCGCGCGCTTGCACTCCACGAACCCGTCGCTCGTGAGGGCATCCACGATGTCGTCGGGCGCGACGATCCATCCCTGCTCTTCTTGCATCCAGGTCATCTTGGCTTCTGCCAGAAGCTGGTGGATGGCGTTCATTGGCCAGGCTCCTCTCCTCGTGGACCGCCGCCGCTCGAAACTCGACGATATCGGCGCGACGTATCGCTGATGTTGGTCCGGTGTCCTCGGCACAGCCGCGCCGCGCGCAACGGTGAAAGCGGCCAGCGACGGCGATCGGGCCTTGGACCGCTGGCGCTATACGGCGGTGTCGGTGTCTGGTCTACGAACCGTTTACCTGGCTGCCTGCAGAGCGATCGTCGGCGCGATGGTGACGGCCTTGGTCAGCGCCGTCATCCCTCTCCTCGCGCAGCGCGAGGCGCCGCGCCGCACGTCAGGCGGCGGCGCAATCGGAGCCACACGCTGCGCACCATCGTCTCATGTTCCAAGCCGCGCGGACCGCCAGATGCTCCGCTGAGCGATGATCATGAGGGCCGCAGCGGCGCACCCGATCAGGAACATCGTCACCATCCCCGCGTCGCTCGAAACAGCGAGCCAGGCGATCCCGCCGCCGGCGACGCTGCCGACGAGCCCGACGATCATGTCAGGAATCAGGCCGTAGCCCCGGGCTCGCGAGACCACGTTGGCCATCCATCCAGCGGCGAGGCCGGCCAGGATCAGCATCGGGCCCATCTGCGCGATGTGTTCAATCATGATGCGTCTCTGTCTCTTGACCTGTTGCCGACCGTGCCAGAGCACCGACGTCCGCTGCCGGAGGGATTCATGGTTCACCTCGTGCCAACGCTAGCACCCGTGGTGCGCCCGGCCTATTGGACCTTCGTCACCGCCGAGGCGTATGCGGACCTGGTGCGTCCTGCCGTCGTCGACCAGCGCGATTCCATCGGCACCGGCGAGGACTCCATCGACCTCCACCGACGACACGCCTCGCGACACACCGTGCGGATTGTCCACCACGATGTCGTACGTCGCCGAGCGGAAGCGAAAGACGATCTCGAATCTCGGCCACACACGCGGGATGCACGGATCGACGCGGAGCCGCGCACCGCGCACCCGCAGGCCCAGGATCGACTCGACGCCCGCCCGATACATCCAGCCGGCCGATCCCGTGTACCAGGTCCATCCGCCGCGCCCGACGTGCGGGGGCTCGGCGTAGACGTCGGCGGCGACGACGTACGGCTCGACCTTGTAGCGCCGCGCCTCCGCTTCTGTCCGGGCGTGATTGATCGGGTTCAGCATGGAAAAAAGCTCGAAGGCCTTGTCGCCCTCCCCGAGCGCCGCCCACGCCATCGCCGCCCAGACGGCGGCGTGCGTGTACTGTCCGCCGTTCTCGCGCACTCCGGGCAGATATCCCTTGATGTAGCCCGGCTCGAGCTTCGTGTGGTCGAACGGCGGCGTGAACAGCAGGACCAGGCCGTCGGCGCGGCGCACGAGGTACTCTTCGACGGCCGCCATGGCGCGCGCCTGGCGTCCGGGCTCCGCGGCCGCCGATATCACGCTCCAGGACTGGGCAATCGAATCGATGCGGCACGCGTCGTTGACGGCGGCACCAAGCGGCGTTCCATCGTCGAAGTACGCGCGTCGATACCACGCACCGTCCCACGCCTCGCGCTCGATCGACTCCTTCAGGGCCGCGGCGTATGCGCGCCATCGTTCCGCGCGCTGCGCTTCACCGCGCGTTTCGGCAAGGGTCGCCCAGCCGGGGAGAATGGCCAGGAGAAACCAGCCGAGCCATACGCTCTCCCCGCGCCCGTCGGCGCCGACCTCGTTCATGCCGTCATTCCAGTCGCCGGTGCCCATCAACGGCAACCCGTGCGCGCCGACCGTGAGGCTGTGGTCGAGCGCGCGCGCGCAGTGCTCGAACAGCGATGCGCGCGTCTCGGAGACGGCCGGCTCGAAGTACGACTCGGACTCACCGACACCAAGCTTCGGCCCATCGAGGAACGGAATGATCTCGTCCACGATCGTGCCGTCGCCAGTGACGGCGCAATATTCGCCGACGACGTACGGCAGCCAGAGCAGATCGTCGGAAATCCGTGTCCGCACGCCTCGCCCGCTCGGCGGATGCCACCAGTGCTGCACGTCGCCCTCGCCGAACTGGCGGGCGGCCGCGCGGAGAAGGTGCGCTCGCGTGAGATCGGGCAACGCGAGTGTCAGCGCCATCACGTCCTGGAGCTGATCCCGATAGCCGTACGCGCCCCCGGCCTGATAGAACGCCGACCGCGCCCACACGCGACACGCCAGCGTCTGGTACAGGAGCCACCCGTTGAGCAGAACATCCATGGCGCGATCGGGAGTCGAAACGTGCAGCATCCCCGTCACGCCCTCCCAGTAATCGCCGACCTCACGCAGGACGTCTCCGACATCACGCGTCCGGTAGCGGGCAATCACCTGCCGGGCTTCCTCGGCCGTCGGCGCCTCGCCGAGAAGAAAGAGAATGTCCGTCCGACCGCCGACCGCCAGCTCGATCGTGGTCTGCAGCGCCGCGCACGGGTCGAGGCCGGCGCCGGTACGTCCGGACAGCCGCTGGCCCCGCGCGAGCGCCGCCGGATGATCGGGCGTGCCGTTACGCCCGATGAATTCCGTGCGATCGCCGGTCCAGCCGGTCTGACGGCCCCCGAGATCGGCGAACGCGACGCGGGTGCCGAAGTCGCGCCGCCACGCGTTCCGGGCAACCATCGCACCGGTGGTCTCGTCGATGTCGGTGACGACGAAGGGGGCGGCGGCGCTCCGCGATGGGCCGAGGAGCCACTCGACGTACGCGGTCACCGACAGCCGGCGCGGCCTGTCCGACGAGTTCGTCACGGTGAGCCGTGAGATCTTCACGGCGTCTTGCAGTGGCACGCACGCGACCAGCTCCAGCGAGATGCCGTGCGAGGTGTGCTCGAAGCGCGTGTAGCCCTGCCCGTGCCGGATCACGTAGTCATCGGGCTCGCGAATCGGCAGCGGCGTCGCCGTCCACAGCTCGCCGGTCTGCTCGTCGCGGACGTACATCGTCTCGCCGGCCGGGTCGGTGACCGGATCGTTCGACCACGGGGTGAGCTGATTCTCCCGGCTGTTGACCGACCATGTGTGTCCAGAGCCGGACTCGGAGACCTGGAACCCGAAGCTCGCATTCGCGATCACGTTGATCCACGGCGCCGGCGTGCACTGCCCGTCGGCGAGAACGGTCACGTATTCGCGCCCGCCTGCGTCGAAGCCGCCGAGCCCGTTGAAGAACTCCAGAGCCGGCCCGGCAGCCGCTGGCCGCAGCGCTGCCTTCGGCGCCGTCCGACGCGGCTGCGCGACGGGAACGGTCTCCAGGTGCCGCAAGCGCGCCAGCTGCTCGGCCAGCGTGCCTCGTCCACTCGCGAGCGCCACGCGGGCCGCCGCCTGGAGTGCGTCGCGTTGTGACTGCGTGAGGCGGTCGGCGCGCAGGAGGTACACGTTGCCATGCGGCTCGTGTCCGGCGTGGGGCCCGACCGACTGGCTGGTGCGAACGACCGTCTCCAGCATCGTCTGTAGGTCTTGCACGTACGACACCGCGCGCTCGTTGACGATGACCAGGTCGACCGCGAGTCGCTTCATCCGCCAGTACTCATGCGCGCGCAGAAGCTGCCGCACGATGCTCACGTCCTCGGTGTCGTCGATTTGCACGAGCACGATGGGCAGGTCGCCGGAGATCCCGTGCGCCCACAGCGCCTCGGGACCTCCCGTCTGGCGCGCGAGCACGCCGGCGGGGGCTCGCAACGCGCGATCCGAGTAGAGGATGCGGCTGGCGAGGCTCTGGAAACCGTGCGCCTCGTCGGCGCTCACGCGGAGGTGATGCAGCTGCACCTGCGCTTGCGTCCACGCCAGGGTCGCGACGCGGTCGAACGTCGCGGCCACGTGATACTTCTCGGCCAGCTCGAGCGCCGCCGCGCGCGACGGCGCCACCAGCGTGGAGAACGATACCCGCACGGCAACACCCGGTCGAAGCCGGACGCGGCGGCGGAGGCTCACGATCGGATCGAGCACATCGCCCACCGTGTTGGAGAGGCGCTGACCGTCGAGAACGGCCGCGGCCGTCCTCACCGTGCGTCCTCGGCCGACGAACCGGGCACGGTCGGTCTCCCACTCCAGAGCGCCCACGCTCTCGCCATCGACGACCGCGACATGGGCCAGCCACACCTCCGTCTCCGCGCGGGACCGCGGCCGGCGCGTCGCGAGCAGCGTGTCCAGTGCGGGCACGCACTCCGTTTGCACACTCAGATTCGAAAACGCCGGGTGGGCCGCATCGGCTCCCGGCCTCGCCAGCACGATCTCGGCGTACGAGGTGAGCTCGATCTCGCGGGTCTTCGTCCCGAGATTCGTGAGTGAGACGCGCCGCACCTCGGCATCGTCTTCGGGCGACACGATCACCTGAAGGGTGGTGCTGACGGCGCGATCGCGCCTGATGATCTCCGCCCGGTCCTCGGAGAACGTCACCTCATAGCTGTCCGGATCCCGCCCGCGTGGCTGGTAGCCTGCAGACCACGTCTCGCCGCTGTCGACGTCGCGGACAAACACATACGTGCCCCACGGGTCGCACGTGACGTCTTCCCGCCAGCGTGTGATCGCGAGCTGCTGCCAGCGGCTGTAGCCCGATCCGGCCGCCGTGAGCATCACGGCGTAGCGGCCATTCGAGAGCAGCTGCGTGCGCGGCGTCGCGCCATGCGGCGAGGTGAAGTGCCTGTCGACCGGCGGAACGAATTCGCGCACGTCCCCGATCGCCTGCACCTCTTCGGGTCGCGGTCGCGCGACCGCCACGTCACGCGGCGTGCGCTCCTGGAGCAACAGCTCGGTCGCGCGGACGATCGGCTCGGCATGAAACCGGGCGCGCATCAGGCCGTCGTGCAGCACGTTCGCGAGCGCCACCAGCGTCATCCCCTGGTGATGCGCCATGTAGGCGCGCACCACCGCGACCCGGGTCGATTCCGGCAGTCGAGCGGCGGTGTAATCGAGCGCCTCGTAGAACCCGTAGGCCCCACTGCCGCCGGACTCGGCCAGGCTGCGGAAGTTGCGCACGGCCGCCGTCGGATCGATCATCGCGGCGAGCGCCGTCGCGTAGGGGGCGATCACGACGTCCTCGCTCAGTCCCCGGCGCAGTCCGAGCCCTGGCACACCGAAGTTCGAATACTGGTAAGTCATCTCGACGTCGCGGACGTTGTACGCCGATTCCGAGACGCCCCACGGCACCCCCCGCTCGGCGCCATACGTGATCTGCCGGCGCACCACGAGCCGGGACGTCTGCTCGAGCAGGCTTCCGGCCGGTGTGCGCATGACCAGCGTCGGCATGAGGTACTCGAACATCGATCCGGACCAGGAAACGAGCACGGAGTCCTGCTCCACCGGCGTGAGGGCACGTCCAAGGTGGAACCAGTGGGACACGGGGATGTCCCCTTTCCCGATCGCCACGAAGCTCGCCAGACGCGCCTCGGAGGCCAGGAGATCATATCGGCCACTATCGAGACTGCCGTCGGCGACGCGGTACCCGATCGCGAGAAGCTTGCGCAGCGGATCGAAGAGGAGCCCGAAGTCCATGGCCGCAACGAGTCCGCGCGCGCTGCGAGCAAGCGCCGCGAGGCGTCGAACGATCGCCTCCGGCACGTCGAGGTCGCGCGCGTGGCTGTCGATGGTCGCGCACAACGCCTCCGCCCAGGCCAGCGTCTCCGCCCGTGGATCGTCGGCCGACCGTGCGCGGGCGACGTCAGCAACGGCGTGTGCGGACGCCTTCAATGCATGGAGGCGAGCGCCCCAGTCGACCAGGTCATCGGCCGATGCCTCGACCGCCGCCGCGAGAGCGTCCAGCGTGGCGTCCCGGGCCTGGCCGGGCATCGCTGCCGCCGCGAGGCGAACCAGCGAGGCGGTGTCGGCGATACCGTCGAGCGCCGCACGAGTGCTCAGCGGATGGCCGATCATGCCCTCACATGCCTGTGCGAGCGCCAGCAGATGCCCGGCGAGATTCCCACTGTCGACGGAGGAGACGTACTGCGGCTCGAGCGGCCGGCACGTCCGGGTGTCGTACCAGTTGTAGAAGTGCCCGCGTAAGCGCTCGAGGCCGCTCAGCGTCTCGAACGTGGCCTCCAGACGCTCGACGGCGTCCAGCGTGCCGAGCCAGCCGAAATCCCGCGCAGCCACGATCGACAGCAGGTACAGCCCGATGTTCGTTGGCGACGTGCGATGCGCGACCGCCGGGCGGGGAGTTTCCTGAAAGTTGTCGGGAGGCAAGGCATGGTCATCAGGGCCGACGAACGTCGCGAAGAATCGCCACGTCCGGCGCGCGATCAACCGCAGCTCGTCGGCGTCGGCCGGCGAGAGCGGCGCCGCCCTCGCCGGGCTGCGCGGCACACTCATCCATCGCGCCACGAGAGGCGACGCGATCCACAACGCGAGCAGCGGCAGGGCCGCTGGCCAGGCACCAGGCCGCATCCAGGCCACGACGACGGCCGCCGCGACGCCGAGCAGGACTCCGCCACGCATGCGACGGAAGAAGCCTGCAAGGTCGAGCTGCAGCCCCGCCTTGGCCTGCGCGGCGGTCACCCATTCCAGCAGCCGGCGGCGCGTGACGTATACCCTGACCAGCGTCCGCGCGATCGCATCGCTCATGAGCCAGGCCTGATGCGCGAGCATCGTCGTCGCGAACGCAACCTGCGACACTGCGAGCGCAGCGTCCCTTCCCACCGCTCGGACGTGGCTGCGCTTCGAGATGCCGCGCGTGCGAGGAACCAGACCGCCCAGGACCGGCAACACTGCTGGCGCGGCGATGGTCGCAAGAATGAACGCCGTCCACACCGTGGGCGACGTGCCCGGCAGCACCCAGGCGGCCAGCAGGGTGAGAAGGGCCGCGGGGGCCGAGAGCGTGCGTCGCAGGTTGTCGACCATCTTCCAGCGCCCGATCGAAGGCAGGCGGGCTCGCAGGATGTACGGGAGCAGCTGCCAGTCGCCGCGAGCCCAGCGGTGCTGACGCGCCATGGCCACTCCGTAGTGCGAGGGCGCGCTCTCGAACAGCTCGACATCCGTGACGAGGCCGGCGCGCGCGAACACGCCCTCGAAGAGGTCGTGGCTCAGCAGCGTGTTCTCCGGCACCCGCCCCGCCAGCGCCGCCTCGAAGACGTCGAGGTCATAGATCCCTTTCCCCGTGAACGAGCCTTCCCCCCACAGATCCTGGTACACGTCGGACACGGCCGACGCGTACGGGTCGACGCCGGCAGGGCCGGAGCCGAGACGCTGGAAAAACGAGTTCTCCCTTCCCGGCAACGGCGGGGTGACACGCGGTTGAAGCACCGCATAGCCTTCGACGACGCGCTGCTCGACGGGATCGAGCCGCGGCTGATTGAGCGGGTGCGCCATCGTGCCGACGAGACGGTCGACCACACCGCGCGGCAGCCGGGTGTCGGCGTCCAGGGTGATGACGTAGCGAACACCGGTCGGCGTCACCGCGGTCGTGGGCACGAAGGTGGTGTCCGGCGCGCCTCGCAAGAGACGATTCAGCTCGTGCAGCTTGCCGCGCTTGCGCTCCCATCCCATCCACGTCCGTTCCCGCTCGTTCCAGCATCGACGCCGATGGAAGAGGAGAAACCGCGAACCGCCGTGCGGGCCTGTCCCATGGCGCCGGTTCAGTCGGGCGATGCCGTCGCGCGCCGCGCCGAGTGCGTCGTCGTCACCGGGCATATTCTCTGACGGCGCGTCCAGCCAGTCCGACAGGAGCGCGAAGGAGACGTCACCATCCGGGTTCGCGAGGTAATGCACCTCGAGCCGCTCGATATGCCGCTCGACCTCGGCGGCGTCGGTCAACAGCATTGGCACGACGACCATGGTCCGCAGCTCGGACGGCACACCGCCGGGCAGCTCCAGGCGCGGCATGATCCGGGGTGTGACGAGCACAGAGACGGCACGGTTCAAGAGCGCGATCGCGGCGTCGGAGGCCGCGATGAGGGCCAGGAGCAGCACGACCAGACTGCCAGGCCCCACACCGGCAACACCACCCGCGAGCAGCGGCAACGAGACGATCGCGACACTGAGCGCCGCCAGTGTCGCGACATAGCCGGACGCGCCCGCGGCGATGTAGGCGCGAAGCAGTGTGTGTCGCAGCGACGGCCGATAGCCGAGCGCCAGCTCGAAGGCCCGGCGTCCGCCGCCGATGAGATGGAATCCGGCATCTCGGCGCCGCGCGTCCTGCGCGCCGGCGTCGCGCGTCCGCGCGATCGCCTCACGCGCAACGTCGAGCTCGGGACGGCTCGAGCCGCGGGCAAGCGCTTCGACGGCGTGCCGATACGCATCGCGAGTGGCGAAATCCATGGTGCGGTAGTTCGGGTCGCTCTGGAGGACCGTGTCGACGAGGCTGACCGTCTCGAAGAACTCCGTCCAGTCGAGCGCGGACAGCAGCGTCATGCTCATGATGACGTTCCGGACGGTGACGTTCATGGCGGCCTGCCGCTGGTGCTCGACGCGGACGATGTCGTCGGAGGTGGTTCCCTGCGCGCGCAGCCGCTCGTCAAGCCAGACGAGTGCAGGCGTCGCCGCGCGATCCTGCTCTCGCAGACGCTGCGCGAGCTGCACGGCGAAGGCGGTGACCAGGCGCGCGCTCTCGAAGCGCGCGAGACCGCTGGCCATCGGCGCGCGAGCGTCGCCGACGCCGAGCAGTTCGTCCGCGAGGGCGTCGGCC
>DATAOC010000045.1:0-40189 GCA_036265915.1 Candidatus Methylomirabilota bacterium
GATCACGCGCCCGCCCGGAACGTCGACTTCACGGACGCACGCCGGTGAGATGAGCACCTGGCGACCCGAGAGCCAGCCGCCCGTGTCGACGACCAGATAGCGCACGGTCCAGTGCTGGTCATCGAAGAACAGATCTTGGACGTCGCCGATGGCGCCGTCCATCGCGGCGAGCCGGGCTCCTTCGAGCTTCGTGGCGCTGAAGAGCACGCCAGACTCGGGTGCAAGGCAAGTGCCGCCGGCACATGCCTTGCTCTACAGGTGGCGTGTCAACCGCGATCCGCGGACTCGCGACCTTTCTCGTCGTCATCGTCATCCTCACCGCGGGCTGTCGACGCTCGTCGCCCGAGGCCCCTCGCACCGAAGCGCCGACCGGCGTCCCCGTCGTCGTCACCATCGCCACCGAAAAGCCGATGCCGGTCGACGTCACCACCGTCGGCAACGTGGTGCCGGTGACGAGCGTCACGGTCCGTTCGCGCGTCACCGGCGTGCTGGAGCAGGTGCAGTTCAGCGAAGGCCAGGACGTCAAGGTGGGCTACGTGCTGTTCACGCTGGACCGCGGTCCCCTCATCGCCGAGCAGCGCCGCGCCGAGGCCGCGCTGGCGGCGAGCTCGGCGCAGGCGGCGAACGCCACCCGTGAGGCCAACCGCTACGCGGAACTGTACCGCCAGGGTCTGGTGGCCCAGTCGCAGTACGATCAGCTGCGCTCGCAGGCCAAGGCGCTCGAGGCCCAGGTGCGCGCCGACCGCGCCGTCGTTCAGAATGCGCGCCTGCAAGTGGGTTCATCGGCATCGTGATGCTCATCGGCATCGTGAAGAAGAACGCCATCATGATGATCGACCTCGCGCTCGAGGCCGAGCGCGGCGGCCGTCCGGCGGAGGACGCCATCTTCGAGGGCGCAATCGTGCGGTTCCGTCCGATCATGATGACGACGGTGGCCGCGATCTTCGGCGTGCTACCGATCGCGGTGGGCTGGGGCGCGGGCGGCGAGGTGCGGCGCTCGCTCGGGCTCTCGGTGGTCGGCGGCCTGCTGTTCTCGCAGCTGATCACGCTCTACATCACGCCGGTCATCTACGTCGGCCTCGAGGGCGCCAAGGCGCGGCTCGCGGGATGGAGCTGGCGTCCGGCGGCGCGCCGGGTCCTTCGCCAGCGCACGCCCTAGCGTCAGCCGCCGGCCCTGGCGAGCGCGCGCAGCGCCGCCTCGACGACCGCCGCCGGCGCCGTCTTCGGCGAGCCCGCGAACGGCGGCTGCGGATCGTATTCGATGCCGAGCTGGATTCCCTGCGCGGTGATCGCGTCCGCCAGCCGTTCGGCAAGCCGCAGCGCCATGTCGATGCCGGCCGACACGCCGGCCGCCGTGATCACCTTGCCGTCGATCACGACGCGCTCGCCGACGGGGGTCGCGCCGAATTTCCCGAGACGATCGAGGACCGCCCAGTGCGTCGTAGCGCGCCGGCCACGCAGCAGGCCGGCCGCCCCGAGCACGAGCGCGCCCGTGCACACCGACGTGGTCCACCGCGTCGTCGCGTGCGCGGCACGGAGCCAGTCCAGCACGCGGGCGTCGGCCATCACCGGACGCATGTCGAGGCCGCCGGGCACGAGGACGACGTCGGGGTGCTCGACGTCGGCCAGCCGCTGGTCAGCCACGATGCTCATGCCGGCGTCCGTGCGTCGCGGTCCCGGCTCGGGTGATACCCAGCGCACGGCCGCGCCCGGGAGAAGCGCCAGCACCTGGGCGGGGCCTACCGCGTCGAGCGCCGTCATGCCGTCGAAGGCCAGGATTGCGATGTCCATGGCTCAACGTAGCGCAGCCTCTTGCCTCTTGCTAATGCCGCAGCGTTCTGGTTCAATAGCCGAAATCCGATCAAGAAAAGGTGTTTTCGATGAAAGTCGAAGTCCTCGACGAGCATCCCGAGTGGTCCAGGCGGCTCATTGCCGAGCTCGAGGGCCGCGGGATCTCCGTCGAGAAGCTCGACCACGCCAGCCACGCCTATGACCCGGACGATCGCCGTGTCGGCTTCGACGTGCTGGTCAACCGCTCCAGCCCGTCCGCGCACCGTCGCGGTCACGCCGGCGTCCTGTTCTATACGGAGGCGCTCCTCGATCATTACGAGTCGCTCGGCGTGCCGGTGATCAACCCGGTGGCGGCCTACCGGTTCGAGAAGTCGAAGGCGCTTCAGGCCGGGCTCTTCGAGCGCCTCGGTGTTCGCCACCCGCGCACGATCGTGCTGAACGACCGGAGGCGACTGGCGGCCGCGGCGGCGCGGCTGCGGTTTCCCGTGCTGGTCAAGCCGAACGTCGGCGGCTCGGGCGCGCTGATCGAGCGATTCGACGATCCCGCGGCGCTGGACCGACGCAGCGGCGAGGTCGACTTCGGCCCGGATGGGGTGGGCCTGGTACAGGAATACGTCGAGCCGCGCGACGGCGCCGTCGTGCGCGTCGAGGTGCTGGGCCGGCGTGTCCTCTACGCGATCCGCATCGTCACGCGCGAGGCCGATTTCAACCTGTGCCCGGCCGATCTCTGCCAGGCGCCCGCGCCTGACGCCGTCCTCGGCGCCTGCCCGGTGGATAGCCGTCCGGGACTCGAGGTGACGCGGTATGATGCGCCGGACGACGTGGCGGAGCAGGCGATCGCGCTCACCCGCGCCGCCTCGATCGACGTCGGAGGTGTGGAGTACCTCGTGAGCGCCCGCGATGGTCTGCCGTACTTCTATGACGTCAACGCCACGTCGAACTTCGTGGCCGACGCGCCGCGCGTCCTGGGGTTCGATCCGTTCCCCGCGTTCGCCGACTACATCGTTCGTGTGGCGCGCGGCGCGACACGCGCCGCCGCCTGAAAGGGGAGGAATGCCTATGTCACTGAGACTCGGAGACACCGCACCCGACTTCTCCGCCGAGAGCTCGGCCGGGCCGATCAAGTTCCACGACTGGATCGGCAACTCGTGGGCGATCCTGTTCTCCCACCCGCGTGACTTCACGCCGGTGTGCACCACCGAGCTCGGCTACGTCGCCCGCCTGAAGCCCGAGTTCGATCGCCGCAACGTGAAAGCCATCGGACTGTCGATCGACCCCGTCGAGTCGCACGTCAAGTGGGCGCAGGACATCAAGGACACGCAGGGGCAGGCGCCCAACTTTCCGATCGTCGCCGATCCGCAGAAGAAGGTCGCCGAGCTGTACGGGATGATGCATCCGGCGCACGACGAGGTCTTCACCGTGCGCACCGTGTTCGTGATCGACCCGAAGAAGAAGATCCGCCTCATGATCACGTATCCGCAGACGACGGGACGGAACTTCGACGAGATCCTGCGCGTGATCGACTCGATGCAGCTCACCGACGCGCATCGGGTGGCCACCCCGGTGAACTGGAAGCAGGGCGAGGACGTCATCATCGTGCCGGCCGTCTCCGACGAGGAGGCGAAGGCGAAGTTTCCCGCCGGATTCAAGACGCTCAAGCCGTATCTGCGCCTGACGCCGCAGCCAAAGTAAGCTCGCCCCGGTCATCGCCCGCGCTATCCTCGGCGGAGAACGCGGGCGATGACCTTTCCTTCCGGTCTCCGGGCGCTCCAGCACCGCGACTACCGCATCTTCTTCGCCGGGCAGGCCGTGGCGCTCGTCGGCTCGTGGATGCAGCAGGTGGCCCAGGCCTGGCTGGTGCTGTCGCTCACGAACTCGCCGCTGCGCCTGGGACTGGTGGGCAGCCTGAACTTCACGCCGGTGCTGCTGTTCGCCATGCTCGGCGGCGCCGTCGCCGATCGCCTGCCCAAGCGCCGGCTGCTCGTGGCGACGCAGTCGCTGCTCGCCTGTCAGACGCTCACGCTGGCCACGCTCGTGTGGACCGGCCGCGTGCGCTACTGGCACGTCTGCGTGCTCGCCCTCGTGTGGGGCATCGCCAACACCGTCGACCTGCCGACGCGCCAGTCGTTCGTGGTGGCGCTGGTCGGACGCGCCGACGTCACCAACGCCATCGCACTGAACTCTGCCGCCTTCAACGCCGCGCGGATCATCGGCCCCGCCGTCGGCGGCCTTCTGATTGCGCGAGCCGGCGTGGCGCCCGCCTACATCATCAACGGCTGCGCGTTCCTCGTGGTGATCGCCACGCTGCTGCTGATCCGCACACGCGGCGCGCCGCTGCCGCGTGGCGCGACGACGCTGCGCCAGGAGATCCGGGAGGGCCTCGGTCACGCGCGCGCGACGCCGCGCATCCTGCTCGTGCTGGCGGTGCTGTTCGTCGTCAGCATCACGGTCTTCAATTACTCGGTGTACGTGCCGCTCTTCGCCCGCGACGTCGTGCGGCGTGGTCCCGAGGGCTTCGGCCTGCTGATGGCCGCCGTCGGCGTGGGCGCCGTCGGGGGCGCGCTCACCCTGGGCCTGCTGCGCGCGCCGTCCCTCGCGCTGCTGTTCGTCACCGGGTTCCTGTCCTGCGCCGGCCTGCTCGCGATGTCCGTCATCGACGTGTTCGCGGTGGCCGCGGTGACGCTGTTCGCGCTGGGCTGGGTCTCGGTCATCGTCGTCACCGGCTGCAACGTGGCCCTGCAGCTGGCCGCCCCCGACCACCTGCGGGGCCGCATCATGAGCCTGCACACGTTCATCTATGGCGGCGTGTTTCCGTTCGGCGCCTTCGCCGTCGGCAGCATCAGCGAGCACTGGGGCGTGGCGGTGGCCTATCGCGCGGCCGGCGTGTTCGGCGTGCTCGGCCTGGCCGTGGTCCTCGTGTGGTGGCGCCGGCGCGCGCCCGACGCCTGACCGTCGGTGGCGAGCCCTTGCATCGGCCGGTTTGCATCCGGTGACCCGCAAGGAGGCGCGGCGATGGTCGAGATCGGCTACAAGCTGTCGAGCGAGGAACACGGTCCGAGGGAGCTCGTGCGCTACGCGGCCATGGCCGAAGACGCCGGGTTCAGCTTCGCGCTGATCTCCGATCACTATCACCCGTGGATCGACAAGCAAGGCCAGAGCCCGTTCGTCTGGTGCGTCATCGGCGGCGTCGCGCAGGCGACGCAGCGGCTGCGCCTGGGCACCGGCGTGACGTGCCCCACCGTGCGGATCCATCCCGCGATCGTGGCCCAGGCGGCCGCGACGGCGGCCACGATGATGCAGGGCCGCTTCTTCCTCGGCGTGGGCACCGGCGAGAATTTGAACGAGCACATCGTGGGAGAGGGGTGGCCGGAGACCGAGATCCGGCAGGAGCGCCTGCGCGAGGCCATCGAGGTGATCCGCCTGCTGTGGCAGGGCGGCTACCATTCCCACCACGGCCACCACTACACCGTCGAGAACGCGCGGCTCTACACGCTGCCAGAGACGCCGCCCCCGCTGCTGATCGCCGCCGGCGGCCCGCGCAGCGCGAAGGTCGCCGCGCAGCTCGGCGACGGGCTCATCGGCACCTCGCCGGACGCCAAGATGCTGGAGACGTTCGACCAGAGCGGCGGCCGCGGCAAGCCGAAGGTGTCGGAGCTCACGGTGTGCTGGGCCGCCGACGAGCGCGCCGCGCGGCGCACCGCTCACGAGATCTGGCCGACCGCGGCCATGGAGAGCTCGCTGTCGTGGGAGCTGCCGCTGCCCAAGCACTTCGAGGACGTCGCCACGCTGGTGACCGAAGACGCGGTCGCGGAATCCATCGTCTGCGGACCGGACGTCGAGCGCTACGTCGAGTCGATCACCAAGTACGCCGACGCCGGATACGACGAGGTGTGCCTCCACCAGGTCGGGCCCGATCAGGAGGGCTTTGTCCGGTTCTTCGAGCGGGAGCTGGCGCCGCGGCTCGGTCGTCTCCGCGCGGCCGCCTGACGTGCGGCGCCCGCAGTGCGCTAGCAGTTCAGATACTTCGAGCTGATCAGCGGCGTCTCGGTGCCGTCGGCGTCCCACGTCTTGCGACGGAGGTTCACGAGGTCCTTGCCGTACACGTGGATCTCCACCGTGTCCCGTGTGGTGGGGTTGTGCATGCGATGCACCTCGTCGCCGGGCACCAGACGCGAGACGTCGCCCTTGCGGTGCCGCATCACCCGCGTCACCTCCAGCGCGGCCTTGCCGCCCTGGCCGGCGCCCACGCGATAGCGGGTCTCCTCGATCTCGTTGTCGATGACGCCGATCACGCCCCACGTCTCGTGATTGTGCGCGGCCGCGGTGTCCCCGGGCCGCCACACGACGGAGGTCACGTTGAAGCGCGGCGCGCGGTGCAGCATGTACCGGCCGCGACTGTCAGGCGTCGAGGTCAGATAGTGGGCGGGGATGGACCCCGGATCGCGCACGAGCCGCGCGAGCAGCGGCGCCGCGCGCTCGGTGATGCGCTCCGGCGACGCCTCCTCCCGCGTGATGCGGTCGAGATCCTCGACGAAGGCCTGCAGCGTGTAGGTTCCGGTGGTCGCCATCGCGGTCTCCTTCATTCGACGGGAGTGTCGTGCCGCCCGCCCCATTCTGTCCACGAGCCGTCGTACACCGCAACGCGGGGATTGCCGAGGACGTGGAGCGCCAGGGCGAGCACGGAGGCGGTCACGCCCGAGCCGCAGGTGGTGGTGATCGGCGCGGCGACGTCGACGCCGGCGGCGCTGAAGGCGGCGCGCAGTGCGTCGGGCGGCAGCAGCGTGCCGTCGGGCCGGTACAGCGACTCGTACGGAACGTTGACGCTGCCCGGGATGTGACCGCCGCGGAGTCCCGCGCGCGGCTCCGGCTCGGTACCCTCGAAACGCCCGCGGGAGCGCGCGTCGACGACCTGCTCGCGGTGCGAGGCAAGATTGGCGCGCATGGCCGCCAGGTCGCGCACGAGCTCGGGGCGCAGCGCGGCCCGGAACGCGCGGCGGGGCGGCTTGGCCTCGCCCGACTGAACCGGCCGGCCGGCGGCGGTCCAGGCGCGCAGGCCGCCGTCGAGCACGGCCACGCGATCGTGACCGAACGCGCGAAACGTCCACCACACGCGCGCGGCGCTGATGACGCCGCGCACGTCGTACACGATCACGCGGTCCTCGCTGCCGACGCCGAGCGCGCCCACGGCCTGCGCGAAGGCGTCGGCGGCGGGCAGCATGTGCGGCAGGTCGGTGGCGTGATCGGCGATGCGATCGATGTCGAAGAACGCCGCGCCCGGGATGTGGGCCTGGACGAACTCGGCGTGCGCGTCGCGCTTGAGCTGCGGCATGTGCCAGCTGCCGTCGAGCACGCGAACGTCCGGGGCGTGAAGCCGCGCGGCGAGCCAGTCGACCGACACGATCGCCGGCAGCGCCTCGGCCGTCATCGGCGCGCCTCGTCGCGCAGGAGCGCATGCGGGCTCACGCCGTCGGCGTGCAGCGCCTCTTCCCAGCGCAGATATGCCTCCATCGCCTCGCGTCCGCGCTCGTAGGGCTTCAGCACCACGTCGTCGGCCTCGTCGGCGAGCCGCGTGGCTCCGGTCTCCAGCGCCCGGCCGCTGGCCGCCCAGGCCCGCGTGCCACCCTCGAGGACGCTCGCCGCATATCCGAGCTGCGTCAGCGTTGCGGCCGCGAGCGTCGAGGCCACGGCGTCGGGGCAGGTGACGACGACGCGGCGGGCGCGGTCGGGCGCGATCGCGGCGACGCGCGCCTCGAGCCGGCTGCGACAGATCCACGCCGCGCCGGGGACGTGGCCGCGGCTGTACGCATCGCTCGGTCCCACGTCGATCACGACCGCATCGGCGAGCGCGTCGGGTGACACGCGCGGCGCGGCGGCGCGGGCCGCCTCCCAGCCGAACGGTGGCGCCGACGCGTGCCCGGTCGCGACGGCGCCGCCGGCGGCGCGCCATGCCGGCAGGCCGCCGGCGAGCACGGCCACGTCGGGAAAGCCCATCTTCTGGAACCACGCCGCGGTCATCACGCCGCGCGCGTCGCTGTCGTCGATGAAGACGAACGCCGCCGCGCGGACGGCGAAGTAATCGTCGGTGGCCTGCACGGCCTGGCCGCCCTGCGCCCAGACGGCGCCGGCCACGTGGCAGGCCGCGTACTCGTCAGCCGTGCGCACGTCGACCAGATACACGTTGCGATGCGCGCGCTCGCTCCAGAGCCGCCGCACGTCGTCGACGCTGAGGGAGCGGACGCGATCCTCCTCGGCCACGCGGCGCGCGGTCGCGTCGGCGAGGGCGCGGCTGCGGGCGCCGGGCGCGGGCGCCGACCGCGCGGCGCCGCGCTCGAGGGTGAGGCCGGCCAGCTCCCAGCCCATGGTGCCGTTCTCGAGCGCCACGATCGGATTCGGCAGCCGCATGCGCCGCAGCGACTCGGCGCCGATGTAGGAGCGCGTGCGCCCGCCGCAGTGCACGACGATGGTGGTGTCCGCACGCTCGATGAGCTCGCCGATGCGCGGAACCAGCTCCGCGCCCGGCACGCTGATGGCGCCGGGGATGCACCCGCGCGCGTACTCCTCCACCGTCCGCGCGTCGACGATGACCATGTCGTCGCCGCGCTCGATGCGTCGGGCCAGCTCGTGCGGCGCGATCTGCGGCGTCTTCAGCTCGTGGAGCGCGCGCTCGCCGAAGACCTTGCTCGGCACGTTGACGCCCTGCACCGTCGAGCGACCCGCCCGGCGCCAGGCGGCCAGGCCGCCGTCGAGGACACGGACGTCGGCGTAGCCCATCGCGGCCAGCGTGGCGGCCGCCAGCGGCGCCAGCGTGCCGTCGGCGTCGACGACGGCGATCGGCGTCGCGAGCGCGGTGATCAGCCCCGGCACCCGCGTCTCGAGCAGCCGGCGCGGCAGCGAGGTGGCGCGGAAGATATGACCGCGCTCGTAGGCGCCGCGCTCGCGCACGTCGAGCACCGCGTGCGCCGTGTCGGCGCCCATCAGCGCCGCGAGCGCGTCCGGCGTGAGCGTCATGCCGCGCAGAGTACCAGAAGTCGCCGCCCGTCGGTGGTACGCTCGGCGTCCCGGGAGGTGCGGCATGAGCGTCGTGCGCGACTTCGAGAAGGCCTTCAACCGGCAGGACGTCGATGCGCTGCTCGCCTGCTTCACCGAGCGCGCCAGCTATCGCGACAACTTCTACGGCGACCACGCGGGCAAGGACAGCCTGCGCTCGATGTTCCAGCGCATGTTCCGCGAGGGCCACGACTACGCGTGGAGCATGGACGCGGTGGTCGAGTCGCCTGCCGCGGCCTGCGCCGAGTGGACCTTCTCGTACGTGGTGAGCGAGGCGGTGCCGCGCAGCGCGGGGCGCAAGATCCGCTTCACGGGGATGAGCGTGTTCGAGCTGGAGGGCGGCCGCATCGCGCGCTACCGGGAGTACTTCGACACCGGCGTGGCGCTGCTGCAGCTCGGCTTCGCGCCGGACTCCATGGCCAAGGTTCTGCAGCGACGGCTGTAGGCCGGACGATGCCGGAACGCACGCGGCTCGCGTTCCTCGATGTCATGCGCGGTGTGGCGCTCATCGTCATGGTGCTCAACCACACCGGACACTGGTGGATCGACCGGCAGATGGGCTGGCCGCGCTACTGGCTCGTGTACGTCACCGTCACGGTGGCGGCGCCGATCTTCCTGTTCCTCGTCGGCTTCGTGCTGCCGGTGTCGCTCCACAAGAACGCGGCCGAGATGACGCGGCCCGCACGCGTGTGGGGCTACGTGCGCCGCGGTCTGCAGATCATCGGCGCGGGCTTGCTGCTCAACGTCGTCGTTTTCCGGGACGAGCCCATCTACAGCGGCGGCGTCCTGCAGACCATCGGCGCCTCGATCATCGTCATGGCGCTGCTGGCGCCCATCCTCAGGCTCCGCGGCGGCGCCGGCGCGCTGCTCGCCCTCGCGCTCGCCGGCTATCTTGTCTTCGTGGCCGCCCACGCCCGTATCGAGGCCTGGGTGCCGCAGCATCCGGTGGCCGCGCTGATCCTCTTCTTCGACTACGCGCCGTGGCCGTGGATGTGCATCGTGCTCGTTGGCCTGGTGGTCGGATGGTGGTGGCGCGAGACGGCGGCCCGCGGCCCCGACGCCGTCTTCTTTGTTCGCCTGGCCGCGCTCGGCGGCGCCTTGATGGCGTTCGCGGTGGCCGCCGAGTGGCGCTGGCCGTCGGCGCCGCACGTCGGCTTCACGCGCGACCTCGGCGTCAACAACCACTGGATCCCCGGACCGATCACGGCGGTGTGGATCCTGGGCATGCTGTTCGTGCTGCTGTTCCTGTTCTACTGGCTGTGCGAGGTGCGCGGCTGGCGTCCGCCCTGGCTCATCGTGCTGGGCCAGACGGCGCTCGTGCTCTACTTCCTGCACCAGATCATCGCCTACACGCTCGTGAAGCAGTGGCTGCACGTCAGCTTCCAGTCGTGGGCGACGTTCTGCGCCGCAAACCTGGCGCTCGTCCTCGTCTGCGTCGGCCTCGGCTACGGCTGGAAGGCCGGACGGACGCGGCTGCGGCGCACGCCCGCTGCCGCGGCCGCCTGAGTCAAATCACGCCGGCGGTCCGCAGCGCATGGCGCGCGGCCGCATCGTAGCCGAGCTCGGCCAGGATCGTGTCGTTGTCCTGGCCCAGCAGCGGTGCCGGGCGATCCACCGCCCCCGGCGTATCGGACAGCTTCACCGCCACGCCGAGGTTCTTGATCGGACCGGCGCCCGGGTGGACGAGGTCGACCACGAGGTCGCGCGCGAGCGTCTGCGCGTCGGCGAGCGCTTCCGGATAGGTGTTGACCGGTCCTGACGGCACGCCGGCAGCGGCGAGCCGCGCCAGCCAGTGCGCGCGCGTCTCCTTCCGTGTGGTGCGCTCGATCTCCGCGGCCAGGACGCGGCGGTGCCGATGCCGGCTGTCATGCCGCGCGAACCGTGCGTCGTCGGCGAGCTCGGGCCGGCCGATCGCGCGACACAATCGTTCATAGGTGGCGTCCGAGTCGGCGGCGACGGTGAGCCAGCCATCGCTGGCCTGGACGGCCTGACAGGGCGCGGCGTGGCGATCGGCGGTGCCGAGCGCGGCCGGCGTGCGGCCGGTGGACCAGTACTCGGTCGCCTCGCGCACGGTGAGCGCCATCGCCGCCTCGAGCAGCGAGGTGTCGACGACCTGACCCTCGCCCGTGCGCTCCCGGTGCTCCAGCGCGCAGAGGATCCCGTAGGCGCCGAAGAGTCCCGCCGCGAGGTCGCTCAGCGGGACGCCGGACTTGGCGGGACGACCGTCCTCGTCGCCGGTGAGGCTGATGATGCCGCTCATGCCCTGCGCGATCAGATCGTAACCGCCGCGCGAGGCGTACGGTCCGGTGGAGCCGAAGCCGGAGATGGAGCAGTAGACGAGCCGTGGGTTCAGAGCGCGCAGCCGCTCGTCGTCGACGCCGAGGCGCCGGGCGGCGCCCGGCCGATAGTTCTGCACGAACACGTCCGCCGTGCGCGCGAGCCGGTGGACGATCTCGACGCCGGCCGGCGTCTTCAGATCGACGGTCAGGCTGCGCTTGTTCCGGTTGATGGCATTGAACGAGCCGCTGTGCCCGTTGCGGTGCACGGAGCCGCGCCGTGTCTCCTCGCCGCCCGGTGGCTCGACCTTGATGACGTCGGCGCCGAGGTCGGCGAGGTTCATCGTGCAGTACGGGGCGGCCATCGCCTGCGTGAGATCGATCACGCGGAGCCCGTCGAGCGCCTTCATGTCACTCGCCCGTGAACACCGGCGTGCGCTTCGCGAAGAACGCCTCCAGCGCTTCCCGGTGATCGCGCGTGCGCTGCAAGCGCGCCCACTCGCTCCGCTCGTACGTGACGGCGTCGGCGAGCGGCAGGCGGGCGCAGTGGCGCAGGCCGACCTTGTTGGCGCGAACGGACAGCGGGGCCCGCGAGGCCACCACGTCGGCCCAGCGGCGCGCCTCGGCGCCGAGCGCCTCGTCCTCCACGACCGCGGAGACGAGACCGAGGGCGTGCGCCTCGGCGGCGTCCACGGTGCGGCCGGTGAGCAGGAGATCGAGCGCGACCGCCTCGCCGGCCAGCCGGGTCAGCCGGGCGGTGGAGACGGTGAGGCCGATCTTCACGCCGACGCCGGCCAGCCTCGCGGATCGTCCCGCCACGCGAATGTCGCAGGCGAGCGCCAGCTCGAGGCCGCCGCCGTAGGCATACCCGTTGATGGCGGCGATGCTGGCGCCGGGGAAGTCGGCCAGCGCCGTGAACACCGCCTCATCGGCGTCGAGAAACGCCCGCACGTCGCTCGGCGTCAGCCTGGCCTCGTCGCGCAGGTCCGCGCCCGCGCAGAAGGCCCGCCCGGAGCCGGTGACGACGAGCGCGCGCGCGCCGGCGCCGCGGACCTCCGCGATGGCCGCGAGCATGGCGGCGCGCACGGCGTCGCCGAGGAGGTTGAGCGGCGGCGCCTGCAGCGTCAGCGTGCCGACGCCGCCGTCGATCGCCACGCGGACGCTCATCGGCGATAGTCCCGCTGCCAGAGCTCGAGGTACTCGCGCGCATTGCGACGGATGTCCTCGCGCTCTTGGGGCCCCATCTCGCGGACCGGCTTCGCGGGGACGCCCATCACGAGCCAGCCGGCCTTGACCACCTTGCCCGGCGGCACCAGCGCTCCCGCGCCGACCTGCGCGCCGTCCTCCACGATGGCGCCGGTGAGGACGACGGCGCCGATGCCGATGCGGACGTCGTTGCCGATGGTGCACGCGTGGACCACACATCGGTGGCCGATGGTGACGTTGTCGCCGACGACGCACGGGAAGTCGGGGGTGACGTGGAGAACGGAGTTGTCCTGCACGTTGCTGTTCCGACCGACCTTCACGTAATTGTCCTGATCGCCGCGGACCACCGTGAACGGCCAGATCGAGGCGCCCTCCTCGATCACGACGTCGCCGATCACCTGCGCGGCCGCGTCCACGTACGCGCGCGGGTGAATGCGCGGCGTGCGGCCCGGCACCGAGCGGATGGTCATCGCGCGGGCTCCGGCTCGAGCGCGGCGTTCACCGCCCGCTTGGCGGCGGCCACGAGATTGCCTGGTCGAGCGGCGATGTCCTGCGCCCACGCGGTCGCCTCGTCCATGAGCCGCTCGGGCGCGACCACGGAGGACAGCAGCCCGATGCGGTGGGCCTCGTCGGCCTCCACCGTGCGACCGGTCAGCAGCAGATCGCGTGCGCGGCCCGCGGGGAAGAGCCGCGAGAGCTGGACGTTCGACGCCATCAGGCCCACCTTCACGCCGACCGCGCCCAGCCGGGCGCGCGTGGAGCCGACGCGGACGTCGCACCACAGCGCGAGCACGAGGCCGCCGCCCATCGCCCAGCCGTTGATGGCGCCGACGATCGGCGCTTCGTAATCGCGAAGGATCCGGAACGTCTGCTCACCGCGCGAGAGAAATCGTCCGACGGTGTCCTCGGTCAGGTGCTTCTCCTCGCCGAGGTCGGCCCCCGCGCAGAACGCGCGGTCGCCGGCGCCGGTGAGCACCACCGCGCCGACCTCGCCGCGGAATTCCTCGAGCGCCTCCCGGATGCCGCGGCGGTTCACGTCGGAGAGGACGTTCATCGGCGGGTTGTCGATGACGACGTACCCGACGCGTCCCGCCGCCCACCAGCGCGTCTGCGAGTTGGCGCCCATCACTCGCCCGTGAAGACGGCCGTCCGGCGCTCGAAGAACGCCTCCACGGCCGCCTTGTGATCGCGGCTGGCGATCAGCCGGGTGAAGTGCGCGTGCTCCAGGGCCAGACCGGCGTCGGGCGTGAGGTCGCGCGTGGCGCGCACGGCCTCGCGCACCGCGCGCACCGCGAGCGGCGGCAGCGCGGCCAGCGTGTCCGCGAGCACGGTGACGGCGTCGCCGAGCTCGCCTGGCGGCAGCACGCGCGTCACCACGCCGAGGCGCAGGGCCGCCGCCGCGTCGAACGGCCGGCCGCCGAGCACGATTTCTTTGGCCCGCGCCTCGCCGAGCAGCCGGGTGAGCCGGCGCGCGCAGCCCTCGACGTCCGCGACGCCGTCGGCGCCGAACGTCGCCGTCGCGTCGGCCAGCCGGATGTCGGCGTCGAGCGCGCGCTCGAAGTCATGGCCGACGCAGGCACCGTCGATCGCGACGATGGCGACGCCGCCGACGTCGATGCGACGCACTAGACGATCCGCCCGTCGCGCAGGGCGGCGACCTCGGCGTCGCCGTAGCCGAGCTCGCGGAGGATCGCCTCCGTCTCGGCGCCCGGGACGGGCGCGGCGCTCCACACGCGCGGCGGTGTCGCCGACATCTTCACCGGGTTGCCGAGCGCCTTGACCGATCCCAGCCGGGGATCGAGCAGCGTCTGCACCATGCCGCGCGCGAGAGCGTGCGCGTCGGCCAGCGCCTCCGGCACGCTGTTGATCGGTCCCGCCGGGACGCCGACCGCCTCGCAGCGCTCGAGCCAGTGCGCGCGCGGCGCCTCGATCGTGACCGCCTCGATGAGCGCCTCGAGCTCGGCGCGGTGGCGCAGCCGGCCGGGCACCGTGTCGAAGCGCGGGTCGCTGACGAGGTCGGCCAGGCCGAGCAGCCTCGCGAAGCGCGGCCACAGATTGTCGTTGGCGGCGCCGACGGTGAAGTAACCGTCGCTCGCCCTGAAGGCCTGGTACGGGGCGTTCAGCCGGTGAGCGGTGCCGAGTCCGCGCGGAACCTCGCCCGTGTACCAGTACTGCGTGGCTTCCCACTGGCTCAGCGCGATGGCCGCCTCGAAGGACGAGGTGTCGACGACCTGACCGCGCCCGGTGCGATGACGCGCGCGCAGGGCGGCGAGAATGCCCACGACCGCGAAGAGTCCGGCGCCGAGCTCCGCGACCGGCACGCCGACGGCGGCGGGGGCGCCGCCGTCACTGCCGGTCGCGCTCATGATGCCGCTCATGCCCTGCGCGATGAGATCGCCGCCCGGTTGCTCGGCGCGAGGCCCCGTCCGCCCGAACGCCGACACGGTGCACGCGATCAAACGCGGGTTGAGCGCGACCAGGCCGTCCGTCGCGGTGCCGCGGTGTGTCGCGGCGCCGCGCTGGTCGCTGTCCACGAGAACATCGGCCGTCTGCACCAGGCGCGTGAAGACCTCCACGCCGCCGGGCTGGCCGACGTCGAGGGTCACACTGCGCCTGTTCCGGCCGAGGGCGCGGAGTACCGCCGACGCAGCGGGGACCCGCTCGTCGTCGCGAGCCGCCGGCTTCCGATCCGGCGGCGCGAGCTCGATCACGTCGGCGCCCATGTCGGCGAGCAGCATCGAGCAGAACCGGCCCGCCATGTCGTCCGTCCGGTCGAGCACGCGCAGGCCGTCGAGCGCCATCATGGCGCCGCCGAGTCTACGTCAACGATGCGGACTCGCCAAACGCCACCGCCAGCGACGTCGCGCGCGACATCGCCGGCACGTCGCTTGCTCGAAATAGGGCGGCGTGAACTACTTCGGGTTCACCTGGCCCATCGTGCTCCTCGGCGCCGGCGTCGTCCTCGTCGTGGGCATCCTGGTGGCGTGGGGCGTCATCGCGCTCGAGCGGCGGAACCGTCAGGAGTCGCGCGCCGAGCGGATCCAGACCGTGGTGACGCACGCCATTGCCGGCGACTCGGCCATGGCCGGCGCCTCGATCTTGCCGGTCGCGAGCCTCCGCACCGCGTCGGACCGGCCGACGCTCGAGCTCACGGGCTCCGTTCCGTCCGAGGCCGCGCGTCGCCGCGCCATCGAGCTCACCGACCGCGCGCTCGCGAGCGTGCGACCCGGCATGCACGTGGTGGATCGCCTCGAGGTGGTGCCGTCCCTCGCGCAGCAGCGCGGCGCCTGACCGTTTTCCCTCGGCACGGGAAGTGATAAGGTCGCCCCACTCGTCTCCGGGGAGGGTGGCCATGGCCGACACGATTCGCATCGCGCAGTACTTCTACGTGGAGATCTCCAACCAGCCCGGTGTCGGCGCGGCCATGCTGGCCACGCTGCGCGACGCCGGCGTGAATCTGCTCGCCGTCACCGGCTTTCCGAGCGGACGCAAGGCGCAGATCGACTTCGTGCCCGAGAACGCCGAGACCTTCCGCGCGGCGGCCAAGGCGGCGAAGTGGAAGCTCGTCGGCCCGAAGAAGGTGTTTCTCATCAGCGGGGCCGACCGGCCCGGCGCGGTGGCCGAGATCCTGACGCGCCTGGCCCAGGCCAAGATCAACGTGACGGCCGTCGACGCCGTGTGCGGGGGCGGTGGCTCGTACGGCGCCATGCTGTGGGTCGCGCCGCGCGATGTCGCCAGGGCGGCGAAGGCGCTCGGCGCATGACGCCACGCCTGGCCCTCCACACGTGGACGCTGGACACCACCGCGCTGCCCGACGCGCTGGCCGCGGCGCGCGAGGCCGGGTGGGACGCCGTCGAGCTGCGTCGGCTCGACTACGCCCGCGCCGCCGACGCGGGACGCGACGCGGCCTGGGTGGCCGAGACCGTCCGAGCGAGCGGGCTGCCGGTCGCGTGCGTGGGCGTGGAGTTCGGCTGGATGTGGGCGGATGGGGCCGAGCGTGCGCGATTGCTCCGCGTCGTCGATGAGCAGTGCGCGCGCGCGGCCACGCTCGGCTGCGACACGGTCATGAGCCCCGTCGACAAGACGCGCGGCGACATCGGACGCGCGGCCGCCAGCGTCCGTGAGGTCGGCGACATCGTGGCTCGCCACGGCGTGCGCCTCGCACTCGAGTTCAACTCGCAGGCCGAGCAGCTCAACGCGCTCGAGCCGATGCGCGAGGTGCTGGCCAAGGCCGGCCACGGCCACTGCGGCCTGTTGCTGGACAGCTACCACATCGGCCGCAGCGGCTGCACGCTGCGGATGCTCGACGACGTGCGACCGGAGGAGATCGCGTACGTGCAGTACAGTGACGTCCCGCGCTCGACCACGCCCGGTCAGGTCCTCGACCGGCTGCCGCCCGGCCGCGGCATCGTGCCGTTCAAGGAGTTCTTCGCGCTCGTCCGCGCCAAGGGCTATCGCGGATTTCTCAGCTACGAGGCGCCCAACACCGAGGCGTGGAAGCGTCCCGCGACCGACGTCGCGCGCGAAGCGCTGGCCGCGACGCGGGCGGTTCTCTAGCCGCTAGGCGATCGCGTCGAGCGCCGTGGCCGGCTCGCCCACCGACGCGGCGACGGCGGGATGGACGATCCGGCCGCGCCAGATGTTGACGCCGCGGCCGAGGGCGGCGTCGGCGCGGACCGCCTCCCGCGGTCCGCGATCGGCGAGCGCCAGCACGTAGGGAAGGGTGGCGTTCGTGAGCGCGAAGGTCGACGTGCGCGGGACGAGGGCCGGCATGTTGGCGACGCCGTAGTGCACGACGCCGGACACGACGTACGTCGGGTCGAGCAGCGTCGTCGGCTTGATCGTCTCCACCGAGCCGCCCTGGTCGACGGCGACATCGACGATGACCGCGCCCTCCTTCATCGTGGCCACCATCGCGGACGTCACGAGCACCGGCGCGCGGGCGCCGGTGATCAGGACGGCACCGATCAACAGGTCGGCGCGACGAACGACCGCCTGCAGGTTGAACGCGTTCGACATGATGGTCACGACGCGGCCGTGATAGAGATCGTCGACGGCGCGCAGCCGGTCCGGGTTGACGTCGAGGATCGAGACGTCGGCCCCGAGCCCGACCGCCATGCGCACCGCGTTCAGGCCGACGATGCCCGCGCCGATGACCACGACGTTGCCGGGCGGCACGCCCGGCACGCCACCGAGCAGGATCCCGCGCCCGCCGTGGGCGCGGCCGAGATAGAAGGCGCCTTCCTGCACGGCGAGGCGGCCGGCGACCTCGCTCATCGGCGTGAGCAGCGGAAGGCTCCCGTCCGCGCGCTGCACGGTCTCGTACGCCAGCGCGATGACGTCCCGCTCGCGGAGCGCGCGCGTCAGCTCCGGTGCGGGTGCCAGATGCAGGTACGTGAACAGCACCTGGCCGGCGCGGAGCTGCTGATACTCGACCGGCATCGGCTCCTTCACCTTCACGATCATGTCGGCGCTGCGCCACACGTCGTCCACGCCGTGGATCTCCGCACCGACGGCCGCGTACTCGTCGTCGCGGACGCCGCTGCCGCCGCCGGCGTCCTTCTCGACGAGCACGCGATGGCCGGCCGCGACCAGCGCGTGGGCGCCGGCCGGCGTGAGCGCGACCCGCTGCTCGCCCGGCTTCACCTCGCGCGGGACGCCGACGATCATCCGCGCAGCAGCGTCTCGGCCGCTGCCATCAGCGTCTCCGAGAGCGTCGGGTGCGTGTGGATCGTGAGCGCCACGTCCTCGGCCAGCAGCGCGCTCTCCACCGCGAGCGCGGCTTCCGCGATCAGCTCGCCGGCGCCGGGGCCCGCGATGCCGGCGCCGAGCAGCCGGCCGGACTCCGGATCGACGACGAGTTTGGTGACGCCGTCCGAGCGGCCGAGGGTGGCCGCGCGTCCCGAAGCCGCCCACTGGAACTTCGCCGTGCGTACCGGCACGCTCTGCGCGGCCGCCTGCGTCTCCGTGAGCCCGCACCACGCGATCTCCGGATCGGTGAAGACCACGGCCGGGACGACGACATTGTCGAACTCGGCCGCACGTCCCGCGATGGCTTCCGCGGCGACCCTGGCCTGTCGCATCGCCCGGTGCGCCAGCATCGGCTCGCCGGTGACGTCGCCGACCGCCCACACGCGCGGGTCGGCCGTCGCGCCGCGCGCGTCGACCTCGACGACGCCGCGCGCGTCCAGGCGCGCGCGCGTCGTCTCGAGCCCGAGCCCGTCGCTCTGCGGGCGCCGGCCGACGGCGACCAGGACGCGATCGAACGTGGCCGTCTCGCCGCCGAGTCGCGCCTCGATGCCGCCGGCGGTCTCGGAGAGTGAGTCCACACGCGTGGTCAGCCTGACGGCGGCGAACTGCTTGTCCACGCGGCGGGCCAGCCACTGGACGAGGTCCCGGTCGGCGCCGGGCAGGAGCCCGTCCGTCATCTCGACCAGCGTGACGGCGCTGCCGAGTGCCGCGTACACCTGCCCGAGCTCGAGGCCGATGTAGCCGCCGCCCACGACGAGCAGGCGCTCCGGGATCTCGGCGACCTCGAGCGCGGCCGTGGAGTCCATGACGCGATCGGAGACGAGATCGATGCCCGGGATGCGGGCCGGCCGGGAGCCGGTGGCCACGATCGCGTGACGGAAGCGCACCTTTTGCGGCTCGTCGCCCTGTACCAGCAGCGTGCGCGAGTCCTCGAACACCGCGCGCCCGCCGATCACCTCGACGTTCCTGGCCTTCGCGACCGCCGCCAGCCCGCGCGCGAGCTTGCCGACGACGCGCTCGGCCTTCCACTTGCGCAGCGGGTCGAGCGAGATGTGCGGGGTGCCGAAGTCCACGCCGAACTCCCTGGCGCGCTCGGCCTCGCCCAGCACGGCGGCCACGTGCAGCAGCGCCTTCGACGGGATGCAGCCCTCGAAGAGGCACGCCCCGCCGAGCCGCTTGCCGGCGTCGATCACGACCGCCTCGAGCCCCAGCTGCGCACAGCGGAACGCCGCCGTGTACCCGCCGGGGCCGCCGCCGATCACGGCCACGTCGACTTCGGTCACGAGGTCGCCCATCACCATGACGTCACCGGCGCGCAGTCAGCAGACGCGTCGTGCCGGGCACGACCGGCTCGATGCGCGGGTCCACGAATCCCGCGCGACGGGCGGCCGCGGCCAGCCAGGCGGGCGTCAGCGCGGCGACGTCGGCGTCGATGGTGATGGCGTTCAGCAGCCACAGTGCCGCCAGCGGCGGTCCGGTCTCGTCGTCGTCGACCATGAAGTCGTGAATGAGCAGCCGACCGCCCGGTTGCAGCGCCTTGGCCGCCTTCGCCAGCAGCTCGTGCACCGACGCCGCGGCCACCGCGGACAGCAGATAGGACATCAGCACCACGTCGTTGTCGCCGGGCCAGTCGACCTCGCGCGCGTCGCCCTCGACGAACGTGATGCGGCTGGCGAGGCCGCTGTCCCGCACCAGCTCGCGGCCGACGGTGGCCACGCTCGGGAAGTCGATGATCGTGCTGCGCAGCGCGGGCGCGCGCTCGCACAGGACGATGCTGAAGGCGCCGCTGCCACCGGCGACGTCGAGCAGGCGCCGCGCGTCCGTCAGGTCGACGAGCCTGGCCACCACGTGCGCAGGGCCGAGCGAGCCGGAGTGCTGCGCGCGCGTGAACGCGCTCGCCTCCCGCGGATCGCGCAGCTGCGAGTAGAAGTCCACGCGCTCGCCGCGGAGGGCGGCGTCGAGGTGCAGCAGCGTGGGATAGATCTGGCGCGAGACCTGGAAGCGGAAGTAGTCGCCGAAGTACGCCGGCGAGGTGCGGACCAGGTAGGTCGCGCTCGCCGGCGCGTTGGCGTAGCCCTCGCCGTCGCGCGCGAGCAGCCCGAGCGCCACGCACGCCGTGAGCAGCGGGCGCAGGCGGCCGGCCGCGAGTCCCGTGTCGTGCGCCAGCGCGTCGAGGCTCTTCGCTCCGTGCGCGAGATGGCCGAAGACGTCGGCGTCGAGCGCCGCGAACAGCGCGCGCGAGGCCATGAACCCGTAGCCGATCCGCGAGATGTCCCGGACGTCGGTGAGCGGTGGCACGCTGACCGCGCTCAGAGTCCGAGCAGGAGCTGGTCGGGATGTTCGAGCCGGCGCACGATGGCCGACGCGAAGCGGGCGCCGTCGGCGCCGTCGGCCACGCGGTGATCGAAGGTCAGCGACAGCGGCAGCAGCAGCCGCGGCACGATCTGTCCGTCGCGCACCACGGCCTCCGGCCGGCCGCGCGCGACGCCGAGGATCGCCACCTCGGGATAGTTGATGATCGGGATGGCGCCGGTGCCGCCGAGCGCGCCGATGTTCGTGATGGTGAACGTGCCCCCGCGCAAATCGTCGAGGGCGGCCTTGCCCTCGCGCACCCGCGCCGCCAGCGCGCCGAGCTCGCGCGCGAGCTCGATGACCGGCTTGACGTCGACGTCGCGGATGACGGGGACGATGAGCCCGCGCTCGGCGGCCACGGCCACGCCGAGATGCACGTAGCGCTTGACGATCAGCTCGCCGGCCGCGGCGTCCAGGCTCGCGTTGAAGTGCGGGTGCTCGCGCAGCGCCAGCGCGGCCGCCTTCAGCAGGAAGCTCGTGAGCGTCAGCGTCGCGCCCGCCGCGCGCGCGGCCTCGAGATTCCGCGCGATGACGGCGTCGAGCTCGGTGATGTCGGCGCGGTCGAAGTGGGTGACGTGCGGGATCACGGTGGCGGCCAGCGTCATGCGCTCCGCGATCGTCCGGCGCAGGTGGGACAGCGGCTGGCGCTCGACCGGTCCCCACTGCTCGAACTTCGGCAGGGGCGGCTCCGCGGTCGGTGTCGCCAGCGGCCGCGGTGGGCCGCCGGCGGCGGGGCGATGCTCGACCGGCGCCGACGCCGTCTGCGCGGCGGCACGGCCAGCCGGGCTGGGCTGCTCGGCCGCGCGGCGCACATCGTCGTCGGTGACGCGTCCGCCGGGCCCGCTCGCGGCCACCGCGTGCAGGTCGACGCCCAGCTCGCGCGCGAGCCGCCGCGTGGCCGGCGTCGCGGGCACGGGCCCTGTGCGCGCGGCCGGTGCGCCCGCTGGCGCAGGGGATGGCGCCTCGCGCGCCGGCGCAGCGTCGCGGGCCGGCGCCGCCTGCCGCGCGCGTCCGTTGTCGACGGCGGTCGTCGGCTCGGGCGCGAGCCGGCGCGTCGGATCGAGCGTGTCGGCGGCCTGCTTGCCCGATGGCGCACCGGCGTCGGCGAAGCTCACGAGCACCTGGCCGACGCGCACGGTCTGGCTCGGCGCCACGTGAATCGTCTCGACGCGGCCGCTCATCGGCGAGGGAATCTCGACGGTGGCCTTGTCGGTCTCCACCTCGAGCAGCGGCGTGTCTTCCTCGATCACGTCGCCCTCACGCACGAGGACCTTCACGATCTCGGCTTCCACGAGGCCCTCGCCCAGGTCGGGCAGCACGAACGGGCGCGCCATGCTAGAAGGCGAGCGTCTCGCGCGCGGCGGTCACCACGCGCGCCACGTCGGGGACGTTGCCTTTCTCGCGCGCGAAGCCGGGGAACGGCACGTCGTGCGCCGCCACGCGGGCGATCGGCGCCTCGAGCGACAGGAAGGCGCCATCCATGATGGAGGCCGCGATCTCGGCACCCGGGCCGAACGTCCGGGGCGCCTCGTGCACGATCACGGCGCGGCCCGTCTTGCTGACCGAGCGCACGATCGTCTCACGATCGAGCGGGCTGATCGTCAGCACGTCGACGATCTCGCACGACACCCCGTCCTCGCTCTCGAGCGTCTCGGCGGCCTCGCGCGCCACGCGCAGCATGGCGCCCCACGCGATCATCGTGAGCTGCCGGCCCTCGCGCACGACCTGCGCGCGCCCGAGTGGCTGCGTCTCGCTGTCGTCCGGCACCTCTTCCTTGGCCGCGTGGTAGAGCCCCTTGTGCTCGAAGAACACGACGGGATCGGGATCGCGGATGGCGGCCGCCAGCAGCGCGCGGGCGTTGCGCGGGCCCGAGGGCACGACCATCTTCAGGCCCGGGATGTGCGCGTAGAACTGCTCCTCCGACTCGCTGTGGTGCTCGAGGGCGCGCACGCCGCCGCCGTATGGCATGCGGATGACCATCGGCACGTGGAAGCGTCCCTGCGCGCGCGTTCGATAGCGCGCGGCATGATTCTCGATCTGGTGGAAGCACTGGAAGGCGAAGCCGGAGAACTGGATCTCGCACACGGGCTTGAGCCCGTAGAGGGCCATGCCGATCGAGGTGCCGATGATGGCCGCCTCCGCGAGCGGGCTGTCGATCACGCGCTTGCTGCCGAACGTACGGTGCAGATCCTCGGTGACGCGGAAGACGCCGCCGTCCACGCCGACGTCCTCGCCGATCACGAGCACGTCGGCATCGCGCTCCATCTCCTGGAGGAGAGCCAGGTTCAGCGCCTTGACCATGTTCAGCCTGGCCATCAGCGCGCTCCCGTCCGCTGGCCGCGCATCGGCGGCGACGGCGTCGGCGGCGCGCCCGGCCGCGACTCTCCGTGGCGCAGCCGCTCGGCCAGCGCCTCGCGCTGCACCTTGAGGTCGGGCGGCAGCTCGGCGTAGACGTGATCGAACATCGTCAGCGGGTCGGCCGCCGGCGCCGACTCGAACCGCGCGACGGCGGCGGAGATCTCGGCGTCGACTTCCTTCTCGAGACCCTCGTCGAGCAGCCGTTTCTTCTTGAGGTAGGCGCCGAAGCGCGTGAGCGGGTCCTTGCGCTCCCACTCGGCCACTTCCTCGTTGGAGCGGTACTTCGTGGGGTCGTCGGCCGTGGTGTGAACGCCGAGGCGGTAGGTGACGCATTCGATGAGGGTCGGCCCGTCGCCCGCGCGCGCCCGCTCCACGGCCTCGAGGCTCGCGGCGTAGACGGCCAGGATGTCGTTGCCGTCGACCTGGATGCCGGGGATTCCGTAGGCCAGCGCCTTCTGCGCGATCGTCCGCGAGTGCGTCTGCTTCTTGAGCGGGACCGAGATCGCCCACTGGTTGTTCTGGCAGACGAGCACGACCGGCACGTGCCAGACGCCGGCGAAGTTCACCGCCTCGTGAAAATCGCCCTCGGAGGTCGCGCCGTCGCCGAAGTAGGCCATGACCACGGCGCCGTCCCCGCGATACTGGGCGGCGTAGGCGAGGCCCACCGCGTGCGGCAGCTGGGTCGCGACCGGAATGCAGATCGGCAGGTCGTGCTGGTCGGGCGCCGGCTGGCCGCCCTCGAGATAGCCGGCGAAGAACAGCAGGAGCTTCTCGATGGGCCAGCCGCGCCACAGCATGGCCGCCGTCTCGCGGAAGGACGGAACCATCCAGTCGGTGGGCCGGAGCGTGCTGATGCTCCCGAGCTGCGAGGCCTCCTGGCCCTTGATCGGCGCGAAGGTGCCGATGCGGCCCTGGCGCTGCAGCCGGACCATCCGCTCGTCGAGCCGACGGCCGAGCAGCATGGCGCGATACAGGCGCTTGAGCTCGGCAGCCGCGATCTTCGGCTCGAGCGCCGTGTCCAGACTGCCCTCGGCGTCGAGGATGGAGAGGTAGTCGACCTGGAACCGCGGCTCGAGCGGAGTTCTCGGCATGGAACGCTCCGGGAATCCGGATTTGCCTCCATTGTAACCGGGGAGACAATGCACGCATGAGACCCTTTGCTGCCGCTCTCGCCGCCGCCCTCACCGCGCTCGTCGCCCTGCCGGCCGTCGTCCTCGCCGAGGACGCCTCGCCGGCCATCAAGAACGGCTCCCGCGTCCGCATCGAGTACACGCTCTCCGACGACGGGGGCAAGGTGCTCGACACGAACAAGGGCGAGGAGCCGTTCGCCTACACCCAGGGCGCGAAGGAGATCGTGCCCGGGCTCGAGTCCGCGCTGGCCGGTCTTCACGCCGGCGACGTGAAGCAGGTGAAGGTGGCGCCCGAGGACGGCTACGGCGCCGTCGATCCGAAGGCGCAGATCGAGGTCGGCCGCGACCGCGTCCCGCCCGACGTCAAGGTGGGCAGCGAGCTGACGGGGCGAGCGCCGAACGGGGCCACGCGGCCGGTACGGGTGAAGGAGGTCAAGGACGACACGGTCGTGCTGGATCTGAACCACCCGCTCGCCGGCAAGACGCTCAACTTCGACGTCAAGATCCTCAGCGTCGACGGCCCGTAGGCCGGAGCGGACCGCTAGCGCTTGCCGCCGGCTGCCTTCTTCGCGGATGCGGCCGCGCGCGCGGGTACCGGCTCCGGCTTCTTGCCGACCTTGGCCGGCGGCTTGCGCGCCGCGAGGCTTTCCTTCAGCGCTTCCATCAGGTCGATGACCTGCCGTCGCTTCTCCGGGGCCGGCGCCGGCGTCAGCTCCTGGCCCTCGGCCTTCTTGTTGATCAGGTCCATGACGCGCTCGCGGTAGGCGTCGCTGTAGCGTGAGGGATCGAACTCGTCGGCGGCCAGACCATCGATGAGCTTGATGGCGAGGTCCAGCTCGCCGTCCTTGATCCTGGCCGACTCGCCCTTGTCCACGTCGAAGGCGCGCACCTCATCGGCGAAGTACATGGCGTGGAGCATCAGCCCGCCCTGCGCGGCGCGGATCAGCACGAGGCTTTCCTTGCCGCGCATGACGAACGTTGCGAGCGCGACCTGGCCCGACTTCTCCATGGCCTCGGCCAGCAGCCGGTACGGCTTCTCGCCGCCCTTGTCCGCGCCGAGGTAGTACGTCCGCTCGAAGTAGATGGGGTCGACCTTCGCGAGCGGCACGAACTCCGAGATGTCGATCATCTTCGACGCTTCGCCTTCCAGCGCCTTCAGCTCGTCATCGCCGACGCGGACGTACTGGTCCTTGGCGAACTCGTAGCCCTTCACCAGTGCCGAGCGCTCGACCGTCTCGTTGCACACGGGACAGAACGTCTGCTGCTTGATGCGCGAGCCGCACTTGGCGTGCAGCAGGTTGAACGAGACGTTCGCGGAGCCGGCGGCGGTGTAGAGCTTGATCGGAATGGAGACGAGTCCGAACGAGATCGTCCCCGACCCCAGCGCGTGCGGCGGCATCGTCCCCTCCTGACGTCGATGTCTCGACCGCTTGGCACGATAGCACGCGGGCCCCTATGATGCGCCAAGAGCCGTGCGCCCCAACCGATTGCGGCCGTCGTTCCGGCGGACAACTACGGAATGCTGCGTGCTCGTGCTCGCGCTCCTCGTCGCGGTGGCCGGCTGCGCCGGCGGCGGCGAGGAGCGCGGGCCGGTCACGCTGGTGTTCAAGCACGCCAAGATTCTCGGTCCCGCGGATCCGGTGCCCGAGCTGCTGCGCGAGTTCGAGCGACGGCACCCCGGGGTGCGCGTCAAGCCGGAGTCGCTGTCGTGGAACTCCGACGACCAGCACCAGTTCTTCGTCATCAACATGGAGGGCCGCGGCGCGCCGTTCGACGTGATGATGCTCGATGTCGTCTGGGTCGCCGAGTTCGCGCGCGCGGGCTGGCTCCTCGACCTGAGCCCGTGGGTCTCGCGCGACGAGCTCGCCCCGCACTTTCCGTCGACGATCGAGCCCGCCACCTGGAACGGCCGCGTGTGGGCCATGCCGTGGCTCATGAACGTCGGCATGCTCTACTACCGCGCTGACCTGCTCGCGCGCCACGGCCTGTCGCCGCCACGGACGTGGGAGGAGCTGCTCGCGCAGGTGACGCGCGTTCGCGCAGCGGAGCGCGACGCCCGCCTCGACGGCGTCGTGTGGCAGGGACGCCAGTACGAGGGGCTGACCGTCAACGCGCTGGAGGCGCTGTGGGCCAACGGCGCGCGCGTCCTCGGCGACGACGGGACGCCGCTGCCCGAGCCCGCCCGCGCGGCCGACGCGCTCGCCTTCCTGCGCGGGCTGATCACCTCGGGCGCCAGTCCGTCGTGGGTCACCGCCGCCGACGAGGAGCTCAGCCGCCGGCATTTCGGCGACGGCCGCGCGATTTTTCTCCGCAACTGGCCGTACGCGATGGATCTCTTCCAGCAGGCGGGCTCCGCGGTGCGCGGCAAGGTCGGCATCGCGGCGCTGCCGGGTCGCGCCGGCGCGAGCGAGGGTGTCGGCGCCAGCGGGGGCGCCCATCTCGGCGTCGATCGCCGGACGCGGCACCCCGAGCTCGCGGTCGCGCTCGTCCGCTTCCTCGCCTCGGCGGCCGCGCAGCGAACGATGAGTGTGCGCGGCGCCCTGAACCCGACGCGCATGGCGCTCTATCACGACGCCGAGGTCCTCCGCGCGCATCCCGACTTTCCCGTCGTGTACGAGCTGATGCTTCGCGCCCGGCCGCGGCCGGTGACGCCGTACTACCTGATGCTGTCGACGACGCTGCAGCCGGAATTCTCGGCGGCGCTGGTCGGGGTGAAGACGCCGTCGGCGGCGGTCGCGCAGGCGCGCCGGCGGCTCGTCTACCTGCTCGAAGGGCTGCGGTGATCGACCGCCGGCGGGCGGACGTGCGGGCCGGCGTCGCGCTGCTGGCGCCGGCGGTGCTCGTGCTGGGCGCGCTGGCGGCGTGGCCGGGCGTCTGGGTGCTGTGGCTGTCGCTGCAGCAGCGCATCCCGATCTTCGGCATCGATCGGTTCATCGGCCTCGCCCACTATCGCTTCCTCGCCGGCGATGCGCGCTTCTGGAACGCCGTCCGCGTCACGATCGTCTTCTCGACGGTGTCGGTCGCCCTCGAGCTGGCGCTCGGCGTCGCGGTGGCGCTGGCGCTGCAGCGGCTCACGCGCGGCCGGCGCCTGGCCGTCACCCTGCTGTTGCTGCCGTGGGCGCTGCCATCGGTGGTCGTGGGCCGCGCGTTCGAGTGGCTCTATCATCCGTCGGCCGGGCTCGTGAACTTCGTGCTCGGCGGCCGCGCCGTGAACTGGCTGGGCGAGCCCGCGCTCGCGCTGCCCGCGCTCATCGCCGCCGACGTGTGGCGCACGATGCCATTCGTCGCTCTGCTCTGCTACGCGCGCGTGCTCGGGATTCCGGGCGAGGTCTACGAGGCGGCGCGGGTCGACGGCGCCGGCCGCCTGGCCACCGTGCGCGCCATCACGCTGCCGCTGCTGCGTCGCGTGCTCCTCATCGCGCTGCTCTTTCGCACGCTCGACGCGCTGCGCGCCTTCGACCTCATGTTCGTGCTCACCGGCGGCGGACCCGCCAGCACCACGGAGACGCTGACGGTGTACGCGTACCGGAGCCTGTTCCAGACGCTGCAGCTCGGCTTCGGCGGCGCCATCGGCGTCGTGGTGTTCGCGCTCGTCATGCTGGTCGCGTGGGCGTATCTCCGGACGATGGAGCGGCCGGAGACGACGGCATGACGGGCGGCCGCTGGCGCGACGCCGCGGTGCTGGCGCTGCTCGCGCTCTGGGCGGTCCCGTTCTTCTGGCAGGCGCTGACGTCGCTCAAGCCCGACGCGGCGCTGCGCGCGGTGCCGCCGCTGATGGCCGCGCCGCCGACGCTGGCGCACTACCGCGTCGTCGTCGAGCGCAGCGTGATGCCCGAGGCGCTGTGGAACAGTTTCGGCGTGGCCGTGCTGACGACCGTGGTGGCGCTGGTCCTCGGCGTGCCGGGCGCCTACGCGCTGGCGCGCTTGCCGGTGCCGGGCAAGCGCGCGCTGCTGCTCGGCATCGTGGCCTGCACGGCCTTTCCACAGATCACGACCGTCGGACCGCTCTTCACGGCGCTGCGCGCGCTCGGCCTGCGCGACACGTGGGCCGCGCTCGTCCTGGCCGACACGTCGTTCGCGCTGCCGGTCGTTCTCTGGCTGCTGACGGGCTTCGTCCGCGAGATTCCGATCGACGTCGAGGAGGCGGCCGCGCTCGACGGCGCCGGCCGGCTCGGCGTGCTCGCGCGCGTGGTGCTGCCGCTGATGACGCCGGGCGTGGTATCGGCGGCGCTGCTCGTGTTCCTCATGTCGTGGAACGAGTTTTTGTTCGCGTTCACCTTCACCGCCACCGAGGCGAGCCGGACGGTGCCCGTCGCGCTGGCGCTCTTCCCGGGGGTCTTCGAGGTGCCGTGGGGGGACATCGCCGCGGCCTCGATGCTCGCGAGCCTGCCGCCGATCGTGATCGTGATCGTGCTGCAGCGCTGGCTGGTGCGCGGGCTCACCGCTGGAGCGCTGAGGGAGTGAGCAGGCCTTCGAACCGCCGGGCCAGCGCCGGCCCCGTGCCCTGCTCCTCGTGCTTGAAGAACACGAACGCGTCGCGCCAGGCGGTGCCGATGCGGCGGATGGTGGCGATCCACTCCGCGAGCTGCGCGTCCGTGTAGTCCACCGCGCGCAGGCGCAGGTAGCCCCAGTCCGCGGTCGCCACCGCCGCGGTGCTCCCCGCCTCGGTGTCGGCGATGCAGAGCGCGGTGTTGTGTCGGCGCAGGGTCGCGTACACGTCGTCCGCGAACCACGAGGGGTGGCGGAACTCGAAGGCGGCGCGCAGGTCGGGCGGCAGCTGCACGAGCAGGTCGCCCAGTCGTCCGACGTCCTTCTTGAAGTTCGGCGGGAGCTGGAAGAAGAGCGGGCCGAGCCGCTCGCGCAGCAGCCGCGCCGTGTCGCAGAAGAGCCGCACGGTGTCGGCGACGTTGACGAGACGCGCGAAGTGCGTGATGCGCTGCGGCGCCTTCAGCACGAACGTGAATGCCTCGGGGACCGCGCCCGCCCAGCCCTCGACGGTGGCCGGCTTCGGCATCCGGTAGAAGGTCGCGTTGATCTCCACCGTCGAGAAGCGCTCCGCGTAGTACGGCAGCATCTTCGCCGGCTTCATGTCCGCCGGATAGAAGCTGCCGCGCCACTCGGGGTAGTTGTACCCCGAGGTCCCGACGCGGACGTCCATCAGGACGACCTCATATCGATCCCTCCGCCTCGCGCGGGGCGGTCAGCGACGGCCCGCGGTCGCGACCGTTCCACCACAGCACCAGCGCGAGCACCGCGGCCGCGCCGCACGACGATGCGATGACGATGCTGGTGCGGATGCCGAACGCCTCGGCGGCCCAGCCCACCAGCAGCGAGCCGAACGGCGTGACGCCGGCGAACATCATCGTATTCAGGCTCATGATGCGCCCGCGCAGCTCGTCGGGGACGGTGAGCTGCAGCGTCGAGTTCGAGCCCGCCATGAACAGGATGCCGCAGAACCCCATGACGAACAGCAGCGCGACGGCCGCGCCGAACCGCGAGACTCCGGCCAGCAGACCGGTGCCGGCGGCCTGCACCAGCGCGGGCACCACCAGCGCGACCACCGGCGGCCGGTCTTGCGCCCACAGCGCCAGCGCGACCGCCCCGCACACGGCGCCGACGCCGAGCGAGGTCATGAGCAGGCCGAAGCCGCGCGCCTCGGCGTGCAGGACGTCGCGGGCGACGAGCGGCACGATGACGTTGTAGTTGAAGAGGAACGCGCTCACCGCGAGCACCATGGCCAGCGTCAACGTGATGCGCGGTGTGCGCAGCGCGTACTGCACGCCCTCCCAGATCTCCTCGGTCATGGCGCGCCCGGCCAGCGCGCGCGGCAGCCCCTCCGTGTGGATGGCCGCGAGGATGGCGATGACGGGCAGAAAGCTCAGCGCGTTGCAGAAGAAGGCGGGGGCCATGCCCCAGTGCGCGATGAGGACGCCGGCCAGTGCCGGCCCCACGACGCGCGCGGCGTTGAACATGCCGGAGTTGAGCGCGATGGCGTTGGTGAGATCGCTGCGGCCGACCATCTCGACGATGAACGCCTGGCGCGTCGGCATGTCGATGGTGTTCGCGACGCCGTAGACGAGCGCCAGCACGGTCACGTGCCAGTACTGGACGTGGCCGAACCGGACGAGCAGCGCCAGCGCGAGCGCCTGCGCGAACAGCACGCTCTGGCTCACGATGATCAGCCTCCGCTTCGGCAGGCGATCGGCGAGGGCCCCGGCGAAGAACGACAGCACCAGCATCGGCGTGAACTGCAGCGCGCCCACGACGCCGAGGCGCAGCGGCGAGTTCGTCAGCTCGAGCACCAGCCACGATTGGGCGACCGACTGCATCCAGGTGCCGATGAGCGAGACGAGCTGACCGCTCCAGAAGAGGCGGAAGTCGCGATGCCGGAAGGCCCGCAGTCCTGCCGGCAGCCGCGACGCTGAGCCGCTCACGCTGTCAGTCTACGACTGGTTGCGGGCGATCGCCCACCGGAGCGAGCGTGCAGGCGATCGCGCGATTCGTGATACAAGCGTCGTGCCGCGACGCGGGGAATCCGGCCGTCCAGCCCGTCCATCGAAACGGCAAACGACCAGCGCAGGGAGACGACATGAAGGCGATCCGAGTGCACAAGTTCGGTGGGCCGGAGATGCTGCAGCTCGAAGAGGTTCCCGATCCCAAGCCCGGCCAGGGCGAGGCTCTCGTTCGCGTCCACGCGGCCGGGGTCAATCCCGTCGAGACCTACGTCCGTTCCGGCGCCTACGCCCTGCTGCCGCCGCTTCCTTATATACCGGGCGGCGACGGCGCCGGGGTCGTCAAAGCCGTCGGTCCCGGGGTCACCCAGCTGAAGGTCGGTGACCGCGTCTACTTGACCGGCACCGCCGGCCCGCGCCTCACCGGCACGTACGCCGAGCTCGCGGTGTGCGAGGTGGCTCAGGCCAAGCCGCTGCCGCCCTCGATCTCCTTCGCGCAAGGCGCGGCCGTGAACGTCCCGTACGCGACCGCCTACCGCGGACTCTTCCACAAGGCCCGCGCGGTGGCCGGGGAGACTGTCCTCGTGCACGGCGCCAGCGGTGGCGTCGGGGTGGCGGCCGTGCAGCTGGCGAACGCGGTCGGGCTCACCGTCATCGGGACGGCGGGCACCGAGCGCGGACGCAAGCTCGTCCGCGAGCAGGGCGCCCATCATGTCCTCGATCACACGGCGTCGGGATACCTCGACGAGATCGGGCGGCTCACGGACGGGCGCGGGCCCGACATCGTCATCGAGAATCTGGCCAACGCGAACCTCCAGAAGGATCTCGATGTGCTGGCCCGCCACGGTCGCATCGTCGTCATCGGCAACCGCGGGTCGCTCGAGTTCAACCCGCGAGGCGCGATGTCGAAGGACGCGGTGATCTACGGCGTCTCGCTCTGGAACGCGAGCGCCGAGGAGCTGGCGTCCATCCACGCCGGCCTCGTGGCCGGCCTCACCAACGGCACGCTGCGGCCGGTGGTGGGCCGCGAGCTGCCGCTCAAGGACGCCGCCGTCGCGCACGCGGCCGTGCTCGAGCCGGGCGCCTACGGCAAGATCGTCCTCATCCCCTAGTCGGCGGCGGCGCCGGCGCGCGCGTTCACCGGGTGCTACAGCAGACGCTGGAGCGTGACGACGTCGAGCCAGCGGCCGAGCTTGAACGCCGCCTGACGCTCGTAGCCCGCGCGCTGGAAGCCCAGCCGCTCGTGCAGCCGCAGTGACGCCGCGTTCTCCGAGGTGATGCGCGCGAGCACCGAGTGATGGCCGCGCGCCGCCGCGCGCGCCACGAGGGCGGCCAGCAGCTCGGCGCCGAGTCCCTTGCCCCGGTAGCCGTCCTTCACGTACACCGAGTCCTCGACCGTGTGGCGGTACGACGGCTTGGGCCGATACGGCGCCAGCCCGCCGAACGCCAGCACCTCGTCGGCCTCGACGGCGACGAGCACCGGATAGTCGATCGTGTGCGCGGCCAGCCAGGCTGCCTGCGCCGCCGCCGAGCGTGGTTCCGTGTCGGTGGTGGCCGTGGTGTGCAGCGCCTCGTGATTCCAGATGGCGGCCACCTGCGCGTTGTCGCGCGCCCCGGCCCGGCGGATCACGAGGTGACGCGCTGGGGTGACCGCACCTCGTGCACCAGGCGCTGGCCGAGCGCGATGAGGGCCACCCCGACGCGCACGCGGAGCGGCGCGCCACGCGGGACGAGCGCGCGGCGGCGCGCCTCGGCGCGGGCCTGCGTCAACCGCTCGGTGACCAGCAACCGGACGAGCTCGTCGCTCAGCTCCATGGCGCGCCTCCTTCGACCTGCGCTCCATGGTGGGCCACGGGCGTCGATCAGGGAAATCAATTGTTTTTATACGGATCATCAGCGCAATTGTGTGGCGGCCCGCCCCCGTCTATGCTGGAGCGCCATGAACGTGCAGCTCGCGCACCTGCGCACGCTCGAGGTGATCGCTCGCCACGGCTCGTTCTCGCGCGCCGCCCGCGAGCTGCATCTCACGCAGCCGGCGGTCAGCATGCAGGTGCGCCAGCTGGAGCGCGGGCTCGGACTGCCGCTGCTCGAGCGGGTCGGCAAGCGCGCGTTTCCCACGCGGGCGGGCGAGGTGCTGCTGGCGCACGCCGCGCGGGCCTTCCGGGAGCTCGAGGCCGGCGTTGCCCACGTGCAGCAGCTGCGCGGCGTGGTGGCCGGGCGCGTGCGGCTGGGCACCAGCGCCTCCATCAGCGTCTACCTGCTGCCGCTCGCGCTCCGGAAGTTCCGCGCGCGCTATCCCGACATCGAGCTGGTGGTCGTGACCGGGCTCGCCTCGGACATCGCGCGATCGCTCGTCAGCAACGACCTCGACCTCGGCCTGGTGAGCCTGCCCGTGCGCGACCGCGAGCTCGCGGTGACGCCGTTCTATCGCGATCGCCTGGTGGCCATCGCGCCCGTCGAGCGCGGGTGGCGGCGGCGGCCGGCGGTCCGCGCGGCCGAGCTGGCGTCGACGCCGCTCATCCTGTTCGATCAGGGCAGCACGGTGCGGCGCATGATCGACGCGTGGTTCCATCGAGCGGGGCTGGCGCCGCGGGCGGCGATGGAGCTCGGCAACACCGAGGCCATGAAGCGGTTCGTGGAAGCCGGCATGGGACTGTCGATCACCTCGGAGTTCTCGGTGAAGGCCGACGTCGCCGCCGGTCGCCTGCTGTCGCTGCCGCTCGACCCTCCGCTGATGCGCCAGATCGGTCTCGTTCGCCGGCGTGACAAGCCGCTCGCGCCGGCGCTGGCCGCCGTCCTCGGCGCTCTCGAGGACCTGCGGCGACGGCTCACCCGTCACTGAGGAGCTTGCCATGGACGACACCGCCGCTCGCACCGCCATCCGCGCCCGCCACGTTCTGGCCTTCGACGGCCGCGGCCACCGCCTGCTGCGCGATGGGATCGTCGTCGTGGAGCGAGGGCGGATCCTGCACGTCGGTCCGCGCTTCGACGGCCGCGTCGACACGACCATCGACGCCGGCGACGGCGTGCTCACGCCCGGGCTCATCAGCACGCACGCCCACATTGCCGGCTCACCGCTGGACCGCTCGTTCATCGAGGACCGCGGGCGCGCGCAGTTCTGGTACTCCGGCCTGTTCGAGATGCTGCCCGTCCGCGCCGGTGCCCAGGACGCCGGCGCATCGCGCGCGTGCGTCGATTTCTCCATGGCCGAGCTCCTCCGCGGCGGCGTCACCACGGTGATGGAGATCGGAGGCGAGGGAGACTACGTGGTGGCGCGCGCCGCGCACTACGGCCTTCGTGTCTACATGGGGCTGACGTTCCGGTCCGGGCAGTGGCTGACGCGCGATGGCCGCCGGGTGGTGTGGGAGTGGGACGAGGCGGCCGGACAGGCCGGGCTCGCGCGCGCCGTGGAGTTCTTCGGCAAGCACGACGGCGCGCACGGCGACCTCGTGCGCTGTTACTGGGCGCCGAGCCAGGTCGACACCTGCACTCCCGCTCTGCTGCGCGAGGCCAAGCGCCGGGCCGACGAGACACGCCGACCGTTCACGCTGCACACCTCGCAGTCGGTCGTGGAGTTCAACGAGATGCTGGCGCGACACGGCGTGACGCCGGTGGCGTGGCTGCGCGACCTCGGCGTGCTCGGGCCGAACGTCGTGCTGGGACACGCCATCGTCGTGGGCGGCTCGTCGTGGACGAACTATCCCGCCGGCGACGTCGCCATCATGGCCGACGCCGGCTGCTCGGTGGCGCACGCCGTCTGGGTCTTCGCGCGCCGCGGCGTCATCATGGAATCGTTCGCCCGCTACCAGGCGGCGGGCGTGAACATGTCGCTCGGCACCGACACGAATCCGCAGTCCGTGATCGAGGCCATGCGCTGGGCCGCCGTGTGCTCGAAGATCGCCGAGCGCAACACGGAGGCGACCACCGCGGCCGACGTCTTCGACGCGGCCACGCTCGGGGGGGCGCGCGCGCTCGGCCGCGACGATCTCGGGCGCATCGCGCCGGGCGCGGCGGCCGACCTCGTCCTCTGGAAAGGCACGTCCTGGGGCATGACGCCGCTGCGCGATCCGATCAAGAACATCGTCTACAACGCCACGGCCGAGGACATCGACCGCGTGTGGGTGGCCGGTCGCCTGGTGGTCGAGCGCGGCCGCGTCGTGGCGGCCGACGAGGGCGCGATCCTCACCGCGTTGCAGGCCGGCGGCGAGCGGATGTGGCCCGCAATGGAGCGCTTCGACTGGGCCGGCCGCGGCGCCGACGAGCTGTCGCCGCCGACGTATCCGCCGTGGTCGTAGCGAGGGCGCCCGCGTCACTCACCAGCGGACTGGTACTGTGATTGCAGCTCTGATGGGGCGGTGGAGACGCTCCGTCCGCTCTTCGACTGGCTGATCGACCATCCCTATCCGGTCGTCTTCGTCGGGACGCTGATCGACGCCAGCGGGCTGCCGTTCCCCGGACGGCTGCTGCTGGCCGGGGCGGGCGCGCTGGCGGCCAACGGCCACGCTCACGTCGCGGTCGTGATCGCGCTCGCGGCCCTCGGCGCGATGCTCGTCGATCACGCCTGGTTCCTCACGATCTCCCGCGGGTCGACGCGGCTCATCGACCTCTACTGCCGGCTGACGCGCCGGCCGCCCGGCTGCGCCGTGCAGGACGCCGACTACTTCCGCCGCTACGGCGCGGCGACGATCGTGCTCGGCCGCTTCTCCACGGTCGTCCGCGTGGTGGCGTGGCCGGTCGCCTCCGCCAATGGCATCGGTCTCGGCCGATTCGCGGCCCTCGATTTCTGCGGCGCCACGTTGTGGGCGTCGCTGTGGGTGCTGCTCGGCTGGCTGGTGGGCGACCACTGGCAGTCCGCGGCGCAAGCCGCGGGCGGCTGGGCCACCGCGGTCGGCGCCGTCGCCATCCTCGTGCTCGCGGCGCCGGTGGCGCTGCGGATGTGGCGGCGCCGCGCGAGCACGTCGCCCTAGCCGCGCGCCGAGGGAAACCGCGGCGCGCGCTTCTCGCGGATCGCCTGCAGTCCCTCGCGCACGTCCTCGTCCATGAACGTCAGCATCTCGAGCGCGATGGACTGGTCGAAGATCGGTCCCGCCATCCGGAGCCAGTTGTTCAGCGAGCGCTTGGTCCAGCGGATCGCCTGCTGGGCGCCGAGCGCGAGCTTGTTGGCGACCTCCAGCGCCTTCGGCATGAGCTGGTCGGCCGGTACGCAGAGGCTGACGAGGCCGATGCGCTCGGCCTCGCGGCCGTCGATGAAGTCGGACGTGAGCAGGTAGTACTTGGCCTTCGCCATCCCACACAGCAGCGGCCACACGATGGCCGCGTGATCGCCGGCGACGACGCCGAGCTTGGTGTGGCCGTCCGTGAAGCGCGCGGTCTCCGCGATGATGGACACGTCGGCGAGCAGGGCCACGACGAGGCCGGCGCCCACGGCCACACCGTTGATCGCCGACACGATCGGCTTGTCGGTGTTGATCATGTTGTAGACGATGTCGGAGGCCTCGCGCACCGTCCGCGCCAGGCGCTTCGGGTCGCGGGAGTTGGCGTCGACCATGTCGAGATCGCCGCCGGCCGAGAACGCGCGACCGGCGCCCGTCACCACCGCCACGCGGGCCCGCGGATCGGCGTCGAACGTGAGCCACACCTGCGTCAGCTCCCAGTGGAGGCGATCGTTGGTGGCGTTCAGCACCTCGGGCCGGTTGATCGTGATGAGCACCACGCCGTGATCGAGCTGCTTGAACGTCAGGTGCTGGTACTCACCGTAGTCCATACGTCGGCCTCCACGCGCTGAGGGTTGGTGCTGCCGCGGCGGTCCAATCGTACCGCAGCGGCGCAGGCGCCGAGCGCAGGCGGATGGCGGACGCCGCACGCGCGAGGGCGCGGCGCCGGCCGAAGAGCAGCCGGCCGCCGCACGCACTCGGGTGCCGCGGCCAGGAACGAGCGGCTCAGCCGGGAGGAGCTAGTCCCAGCGCGCGATGACGGCCCAGCGATCGGTGCCCGACACCTCGGCGACGATCCAGGGATCGACCTGCCGCTCCTGGTAGTACGTCGGCGTCGCGACCCAGAACTTCGCGAACAGGCCGCTGCGCACCGCGTCGTCGTACTTGAGGAGCGATTCGTCCGGGATCCGCTCGCGATAGGTCTCCACGGGCTCCAGCACGGCGCTGCGCACGTAGCCGAGCCGGCGCGGCAGCACCTCGCCGACGCGCTGCCGCACCTCGGCCAGTGTGTACAGCGGACCGTAGGTGAGCTGCGCGGTCTCGAGCCGCTCCTGGAGCATCTGACCGGGCAGGCGGGACCGGATCTCGCGGATACGGTTGACGGTCTCGGGAGACATCAGGTCTTGCATGGACGCAACCTCCTTGGCGGGAGCGGCTGCAACCGGAAGGCCACCGGCGGCGACCGCGGTCAGTCCTCGATCGGGGGGGCCGGTCCTTCCCCGCCGCCGATCCAGGTGAACGAGTGGGCGGCCAGCGCGGGCGAAAGCCGGGCCGCTCCATCCAGGGCGGCGGCGATCCACGCGAGGACAGCGAGGAATCGCGCGACGTCGTTGACGCGTCGCAGCCAGAGCGGTCGGCCGTCGAGATAGACGAGGACGACGTTGGCCTCGCTGCAGGGACCGAGGCAGTCGGTGAAGGCCAGCCGCGCGCGCCCGGCGAGGCCCGAATCGCGAAACGCTCGCCGCATCTCGCGTTTCAGCGTTCGGGGTGGTGTCTTCGGGCCGCCGCGCTCTGCGTGACCGCAGCAGCACCCCACACAGGCAAGGACCAGGCAGGATTCGGGAATGACGGCGTCTCCTTCGGCGCGGCCCAGCATACCGGCGGAGCCGCCGTAAACAAAGTGGGCGGGGGCGCCGTCAAACCAGACACTTACTCTTCAGGAGGGTCACATGATACGAGGTCATCGCACGATCGGAGCGCTCGTCGTGCTGCTGCTGGCCGCGGTGGTCACGGTGGCGCAGGCGCAGCCTCAGTTCAACGGCACCTGGGTTCTCGACCGTGCTCAAAGTCAGCTTCCCGCGCGCGGCCCGCATGGCCACGGTGCGGCCGATCCGAACACGCCTCCGCCGCAGGTGAAGCTCACCGTGGAGCAGCAGGGCAACACGCTGAAGGCGACCCGCACCATGGTGCGCGGCAGCCGCGAGCGCGCAGTGAGCGAGACGTACGTGACGGACGGCTCGGAGCGGACGGAGACGATGCATCGCGGCTCGTCGGTCACGAAAGCCACGCTCGGCGGCGACCGCCTCGTCGTGCAGCAGACGCACACGATGCCGCCCAAGCAGGAGGGTCAGGCCGCAAAGACCTTCTCGCGCGAGTCGGTGTGGACGCTGTCGCCCGACGGCCGCACGCTGACGATCGACACCACGATGCACTCGGATCGTGGTGACCGCACCATGAAGTCCGTCTACACGCGCAGCAGCTAAGGGCAGTCGAGCTCGCGAGGCGCCCCCGGAGTCCGGGGGTGCTTCGCGAGTCAGTCGATCACGCCTCCGTCCCGCCACGGGCTCTTCGGCGGCGGCGGCTTGAACCCCGGGTCATAGCGTCGGCCAATGGCCGGATCGGTGCGCAGCGGCCGCACATTGGCCATCTTCTTCGATACTTTCGGCGCTGTCGGCTTGCGGGTGCGCTTGCTGGTCTTCGCCATGCGGCTCGCCTGTGCGAGGCGCGTGCCGGCGACCTTGGGATCGTGCGCGGCTGGGTAGTATAACGATTGAGTGGACCTCGGAACGCTGGGCGCGCTCTGCGCCCTCGGCTCGGCGGTGGCATGGGCCGTCACGAGCCTTCTCGTTCGGTCCCTCACGCCCCGCTACGGCACGCTCACCATCAACGCCGCTCGCACCACGCTCTGTGCCGTCCTCATCGCGCTGTGGGTCGCGGCCGCCGGCTCATTCCACGCGCTGAGCGCCGTGTCGGCGCGCAGCCTCGTGCTGCTCCTCGTGTCCATCGTGACCGCCATCGCGATCGGCGACACGGTGTTCTTCGAGAGCACCCGGATGCTCGGTCTCGGCCGCGCCATGACGGTCGCCATGAGCTATCCGGTCGTGGCCGCTGTGCTCGCCGCGCTCGTCCTCGACGAGCGGATCACCGCGAAGATCGCCGTGGGCGGCGCCGTCACGCTGGCCGGCCTCGGGCTCGTCGTGGCTGCTCGCCAGGAGGAGGGCGCCGCGCCGCGCTCGTGGCGCGGCCTCGCGGCCGCCAGCGCGGCCGCGCTGGCGTGGGCGGTGTCCGTCGTGGCGCTGCGCGTGCCGCTCGCGGAGATGGACGCGCTCACGGCGCAGCTCGTGCGGCTGCCGCTGGCCGCCGCGCTGCTGTGGGCGATGCCGTGGTCGTGGCGCGACGGCCCCGCCCTCGTGCGCGGCGGCGGCGGCGTCGCGCTGCGCCTGGGCGTGCTCAGCGTCGTCACGGCGCTCAGCTCGGTCATGTACGTGCTCGCCGTGAAGCACGCGGGCGTGGCCATCGCCACCGTGCTGTCGTCCACCGCGCCGCTGTTCGCCGTCCCCCTCGGCGTCGTGTTCCTCGGCGAGCGGCTGCCGCCGATCGCCGTGGTGGGCGCCGCCGTCACCGTGGCCGGCGTCGTGGTGCTGAAGCTGTGAGGGTGCTGCGCGGGGCGCTGGTGACGCTCGCGCTCCTGCAGGCTGGCTGCACCACCGCGATCATCGTCACCTACCAGACGCTCACCGAGGTGCGCACCGTCCGCGAGCAGCACGAGGACACCCGGATTCTCGGCACGATCAAGGACGAGCTCGCGAGCAAGGACGGCGTCGGCTCGGCGCTGGAGATCCACGTGTTCTCCTACCTCGGCAAGGTCCTTCTCGCCGGCGTGGTGGAGCCGGGCTCGACAGTCGGCAGCGATGCGGTCGCGATCGCACGCAAGGTCGAGGGCGTGCGGAAGGTCGACACCTACTACATCCCGGCCCGCCCGTCCTACTCGCGCGATCTGACGGTGAGCCTCAAGCTCAGCGCCAAGATCGTGACCGACCTCGACCTCAAGCGCTCACAGGTCGACTGGACCGTGCTGGCCGGCACGGTGCTGCTCGTCGGACTGGTGGACGACGCCGAGAAGGCCAAGCGCGTGGTCGAGCACGCGAAGTCCATCGACAACGTCGTCGCCGTCCGCTCGTTCATCCAGGTCCGGCTGCCCCCCACCAAGCACGAGGCGCACTGAGGTCGACTAGCGCTCGACGTTTTCCTCGTCGGGCGGCTTGCGCGTCGTCATGTTGAAGCGGCCGTCGTAGATCGGACGCCCGCCCGTCGTCGGTCCCTGGTACTGCACGAAGAGCATCAGCCCGCCCGTGGCCGTGGACAGCGGCGGCTCGAAGTGCGGATCGGGATAGTAGAGCATCGTTCCGGGGCCGTACGTCGACTCGCCGATCACGAACTCGCCTTCGAGGATGTACCAGACCTGCGCGAAGTCGTGCTTGTGATAGGGGTGATGCGAGCCGGGCTCGTAGCGGACGAGCCCCGCGTTCGGCTCCGTCGGCGCCTGCGGCCGCGGATGGAACAACATCTTGCTCCACTGCCCGGGCCAGCGGAGCGTTTCCCATTGGCGCTCGTCACGGTGCACGGCCTGGAGTGGCAGGTGCGTCAGCGTCTGGCTCATGGTCTGACCTCCCTCGACGTCCGACTGTACCCGATCCGCGGTCCTGCGGACGATTTGCGGTAGCACCTCACGGGCAACTGTGAGAGGGTGGGGGCCATGCGCGCAGCGATCAGCGCCGTCGGTCACTGGGTGCCGCCCGACGTCGTCCCCAACGCGTGGTTCGAGCAGCGTCTGGACACGAGCGATGCGTGGATCCGCTCGCGCACGGGCATCGCGGAGCGGCGCGTCGCGC
>DATAOC010000046.1:0-76451 GCA_036265915.1 Candidatus Methylomirabilota bacterium
GTCTCCTTCACGAAGGTCATCATCGGGCGGCAGAGCGTCGACATCAGCGTGTCGCCCTCGACGAGCTTGTCGCGCGGCACGTACTCGGCGCCCGGTCTGGGGATGTAGCGCGTGCGCGAGTTCGAGGTCGAGAGCTTCTCGCGCGGGTTGGCGAGGTTGAACAGCGCCATGTCGACAACCTGCTTGCCCTCGAGATCGATCACGCGCAGGTGCTGGCCGGCGCTGACGACGAGCGCCCAGCCCTGCTTCGGCGGAATCACGTGTGAGACGAGCGGACTGCTCATGCGCCGCGCATGATAGGACGTTGACAATCGATTGTCGATTGTCTACCTTCCGCCTGCGGTTGGCGCCGCGCACGGCCCCGTGCGCGCGCGTCCCGACACTGCGCAAGGAGCGAGCCCGATGGATCTCGGACTCAAGGGCAAGGTCGCGCTGGTCACCGGTGGCAGCAAGGGCATCGGCAAGGCGGTCGCGCGGGGCCTGCTGGACGAAGGCGCGAAGGTCGCGATCTGCGCGCGCACGAAGGCGGAGCTCGACGTGGCGGCGACCGAGCTCACGAAGAGCACCGGGGGTGACGTGTTCGCGGTGGCCGGCGACCTCACGCGGCAGGCGGACGTCGAGCGCATCGTCGGCGCCACCGTGACCCGCTTCGGGCGCATCGACATCCTCGTGAACAACGCGGGTGCCGCCCCCGGCGGCCTGCTGCTCGAGCTCACGGAGGAGGACTGGCACAAGGCGCTCGAGCTGAAGTTCATGGGCTACGTGCGCTGCATGAAGGCGGTCATTCCCCAGATGCTGAAGCAGGAGGGCGGCCGCATCGTCAACATCGTGGGCAACGACGGCGTGAAGCCGATCGGCGTCGAGCTCACGCCGAGCGCGGCCAACGCGGCCGACCTCGCGGTGACGGTGGCGCTGGCCGAGCAGTACGGCCGCGACAACATCTGCATCAACGCGATCAATCCGGGGCCGGTGGCCACCGAGCGCTGGGACGGGCTCGTGGCCGGCATCGCCAAGGTGCGCAACATCCCGGTGGCCGAGGCGCAGAAGCGCGCGGAACGCAGCATCCCGCTCGGCCGCATCTGCACGCCGGAGGAAGTGGCGAACGTCGCCGTGTTCGTCGCCTCCGGCCGCGCGAGCTTCATGAACGGCGCGATCATCAATCTGGACGGTGCCCAGCGCAAGGCGCTGCTCGACTGAAGGAGAGGAGCCTCGCATGACGTCGATCCGGACCACCCGCGCCAGCCGCTGGCTGGCCGCCGTGCTGCTGCTCGCCCTCGCCGTCGCGGCCCCGGGCCCGTCGTGGCTCTCGCCGCGCGCCGCCGACGGTCAGCCGAAGGAGTTCAAGGTCGGCGTCGCGCTGTCGCTGAGCGGCATCTTCAGCAAGGACGCCGGGCTCTTCAAGGAGGTCTACGACCTCTGGGCGGAGACGGTCAACAAGGCGGGCGGCATCAAGGTGAAGGGCACCGGCTACCCGGTGCACATCACGTACTACGACGACGAGTCGAGCCCGCAGAAGAGCGCGCAGCTCATCGAGCGCCTCGCCACCTCCGACAAGGTCGATCTGATCCTGGCCGGCTTCGGCTCGAGCATCGCCTTCGCGGCCACCGCCGTCGCCGAGAAATACAAGTACCCGTACATCTCCGGCGCGGCGAGCGCCAACCCGATCTTCGAGCGCGGCTACAAGTACTTCTTCGCCACCCTCAACAAGACGTTCGACGAGGTGGAGGGCGCGGCCAAGGTCTTCACGCAGGCGCAGCCGAAGCCGACGCGCGCCGCCGTCATCGGCTCCGACCACCTCTTCGGCAAGCTCTCCGCCGAGGGCTTCAAGAAGTTCATGGGCGAGATCGGCGTCGACCTCGTCCACTTCGAGATCTTCCCGCTCGACCTGCAGGACTACAACTCGCTGCTGCTCAAGGTGAAGCGCGCCAACCCCGACATCCTCCTGGTGGGCGGGCTCTTCACCCATGCGCTGCGCGTGATGAAGGCTACCAAGGAAGTCGACTTCGCGCCCAAGGGGATCGCCTTCAGCTACGGGCCGACGGTGCCGGACTTCCTCAAGGAGTTCGGCAAGGACGCCGACGGCGTGATCGCCGCCTCCGAGTGGCTGCCGAGCTTTCCTTTCAAGGATCCGATCTTCGGCTCGGCCGCCCAGTTCAACGACACGATCCAGCAGAAGTACGGCCACCCCGCGGACTACGTGCAGGCGGCCGCCGCCGGCGGCCTGGTGGCGCAGCAGACGGCCATCGAGCGGCTCGGTCTGCAGCCGCCGCTCGACGACAAGGCCCGCGAGGCGCTGATGGAGCAGCTGCACAAGCAGGACGTGATGACGCTCTACGGGCAGGTGAAGTTCGGCGCCGACGGCGCCATCGTGCAGAAGCCACCCATCGCCGTGCAGATCCAGAGCGGCAAGTTCGCGCTCGTGTACCCGCGTGAGGTCGGTGGCGCGCAGGCGGCGAAGCTGATCTATCCGCTGGCGCCGTGGCGGTCGCGGTAGAGCTCGTCCAGACGCTGATCAACGGCGTCCTGCAAGGCGGGGTCTACGCGGCGGCGGCGGTCGGGCTGTCGCTCATCTTCGGCGTGAGCGGCATCCTCAACGCCGCCCACGGCGAGCTCGTCATGCTGGGCGCCTTCGCGACCTACTGGCTGTTCACGCTCTACCACGTCGACGCGCTGCTCACGCTGCCGATGTCGTTTGCGCTGCTCTTCGCGCTCGGCTGGGCGCTGCAGTACTTCGTCCTCAATCGCACGCTGGGCCGTCCGCTGCTCCTGTCGCTGCTGGTGACCTTCGGCGTCTCGCTGATCCTCGTCAACGTCGCGCTACGGCTGTGGACGAGCGACCACCGGATGATGCGCATCCCGTACTTCGAGCGCAGCCTCCTGCTCGGCCCGTTCATCGTGCCGCTCTCGCGCGTCGTCGCCTTCGTGGTCGGCGTCGGCATGGTGGCCGGCCTCTCGTGGCTGCTGGCCTCCACGCGTCTGGGCCGGATGATCCGCGCCACCGCGCAGGACAGCGAGATGGCGCAGATGCTCGGCGTCGATCCCCGCCGCATCTACGCGCTGACGTTCGGCCTCGGCGCCGGCGTCTCCGGTGTCGCCGGCTCTCTCGTCGCCTTCTACGCGCCGGTGGAGCCGAACATGGGGCTGACGTTCACGCTGTTCTCGTTCGCCGTGGTCGTGCTCGGCGGCCTCGGCTACACGGCCGGCGTCGTGTGGGGCGGCCTCACGCTCGGGGTGGCCCAGGCGCTGACGGAGACGTACCTCGAGGCCGGCCTCTCGCTGCTGGTCGCCTTCGCCCTCCTGTACGCGATCTTGCGGTTCATGCCGGCCGGCATCATGGGCCGGGGCCGGCTCGAGTAGCGTGGGCGCGCGGCCGACGGGCGCCGAATGGCTGGCGCTGGCCGCGCTGGCCGCGCTGCTGCTGCTGCCGCTCGCCGTCGGCGCCTATCCCATCCGCGTGGCGACGGTCATCTTCATGTGGGCCGCGCTGGCGGGCGCGTGGAACCTGATGGCCGGCTACGCCGGCAGCGTGGACCTCGGTCCGGTCGTGCACTACGGCGTCGGCGCCTTCGCCACCGCCGCGCTGATGCTGAAAGCGGGGCTGCCATTCCTGCCGAGCGCGGCCCTGGCGGGCGTGGTGGCGATGGCCATCGCCTACGCGCTGGGGACGCCGACGCTGCGCCTGCGCGGGGCGTATTTCGCGATCGGCACGCTGGCGCTCGCGGAGTCCGCCAAGCAGCTTGCGCTCGCCTGGGACCGCCTGGTCCCGTGGTTTCCGCTCACCGGCGGCAGCGCGGGCGTCTCGCTGCCGCTGGCGGCGGGCTACGGCGTCTTCTACTACGTGATGCTCGCGCTCATGGCCGGCGTCACCGGCGGCGCGCTGTGGCTGCGGCGCTCGAAGTTCGGGTACGGCCTGCGCGCGGTCGGGGAGAACGATCGTCTCGCCGAGGCCTCCGGTGTCGACATCCACGGGCTGCGACGGCGGCTGTACGTGGCGAGCGCGTTCGTGATCGCGGTGACCGGCGGCACCGCCGGCTACTGGCTCTCCTACATCAACGCGACCGAGTCGTTCAGCGCGTCGATCACCTTCCAGATGGTCGTCATGGCCCTCCTCGGAGGGCTGGGCACGCCCTTCGGCCCCGTGCTCGGCGCCGCCTTCCTCACGCTCGTGTCAGAGCTGCTCGGCACGCGGCTGGTCTACTACTACCTGATCGTGATCGGCGTCATCATCGTCGCGGTCTCGCTCTTCGCCCCCACCGGCCTCGCCGGGCTCTTCCGGCTCGGGCCGCGACGCGTGCAGGGCGCGACGTGAGCCTGCTCGACGTGCGGGGCGTCACCAAGCGCTTCGGCTCGCTCGTCGCGCTGAACGACGTGGAGTTCTCGGTCGTCGAGCACGAGGTCCTTGCCATCATCGGCCCCAACGGGGCGGGGAAGAGCACGCTCTTCAACGTCATCGCCGGACTCGAGCCGCCCACGGACGGCGACGTCGTCTTCCGCGGCCGGCCGATCACGGGCCTGCCGCCCCACGCCGTGTGCCGGCTCGGGATCGCGAAGACGTTCCAGATCCCGCAGCTCTTCCCGCGCCTGAGCGTCGCCGAGAACGTGCTGGTGGCCGCGCTGTACGGCCACGGCGCCAGCCTCGCCGATGCACGGCGCCAGAGCCAGGAATGGCTCGCCTTCGTCGGTCTCGCCGGCAAGGCGAGCGTGTCGGCGGAGACGCTGTCGGTGGCCGAGCGGCGGCGCGCCGATCTCGCGCGCGTACTGGCCACGGGCGCGCCGGTGATCCTGCTCGACGAGAACATGGCGGGGCTGAACCAGACGGAGGTGGAGACGGCGGTGGCGCTGCTGCGCCGCGTCCGCGAGCGCGGCCGGACGCTCGTGGTGACCGAGCACATCATGCGCGCGATCCTCGGCCTGGCCGACCGCGTGGTGGTGCTGAACTATGGCGAGAAGATCGCCGAGGGGCGGCCGGCCGATGTGATGCGGGATGCCGCCGTCGTGAAGGCATACCTGGGCGAAGCACATGGCTGATCCGCTGCTGGCACTCGAGCACGTCGACGCCGGCTACGGCGCTCTCGAGGTCTTGCACGACGTCTGCCTGCGCGTCGGCGCGGGCGAGATCGTCAGCCTCATCGGCCCCAACGGCGCCGGCAAGACCACGGTCATCCGCACGATCCTCGGGCTCGTGCCGCTTCGCTCGCGCGGCGCCGGGGCCATCTGGTTCAAGGGCACGCGCATCGACGGCGTGCGGCCCGAGGACATCGCCCGGCGAGGCATCGCGATCGTGCCCGAGGGCGCCCGCGTCTTCCCCGACATGTCCGTGCTCGACAATCTGCGCATCGGCGCCCTGGCCGCGCCGGCGCGGGCGCGCGAGGCGCAGAGCCTCGAGGAGGCGTACGCGATGTTCCCGCGCCTGCGCGAGCGCCAGCGTCAGCTCGCCCGGACGCTGTCGGGCGGCGAGCGCCAGATGCTGGCCATGGGACGCGCGCTGATGAGCTGTCCCGAGTTGCTGCTCCTCGACGAGCCGTCGCTGGGCCTGCAGCCGAGCCTCGTGCGCGGCATCATCGAGAGCATCCGCGGCATCAACGAGCGCGGCATCACCGTGCTGCTCATCGAGCAGAACGTCCACATGGCGCTGCCCATCAGTCATCGCGGCTACGTGCTGGAGCAGGGACGCGTGACGTTGGAGGATGCGGGCGGCGCCCTCCTCGCCAACCCGCACGTGCGCGTGTCCTACCTGGGAGCCTGAGGCGCCATGAAACCACCGCGCTTCGATTACGTGGCGCCGCGCTCGCTGGACGAGGCGCTCGGCATCCTGGCCGAGCATGGTGAGGACACCAAGGTGCTGGCCGGCGGCCAGAGCCTGGTGCCGCTGCTCAACTTTCGCCTGGTCCGCCCGGCGCACCTGCTGGACCTCAACGACATTCCCGGCCTCGACGGCATCCGCGTGGCCGACGGCCGTCTCGTGATCGGCGCCATGGCGCGGCAGCGCGCGGTCGAGACCTCCGGCCTCGTGCGCGAGCGGTGCCCGCTGCTGGCGGACGCCATGCCGCAGATCGGCCACGTGCAGATCCGCAATCGCGGGACGGTGGGCGGCAGCCTCGCGCACGCGGATCCGGCCGGCGAGCTGCCGGCCGTGGTGGCGGCGCTGGACGGCGAGCTCGTCCTCCGCAGCGCGCGCGGCGAGCGGCGGCTGGCGCCCGACCGCTTCTTCGTCTCCTATCTGGCCACCGCCATCGAGCCGGACGAGCTGCTCGTCGAGGCGCGGCTGCCCGTGGCTCCCGCGCGCACCGGCACCGCGTTCGTGGAGGTGAGCCGCCGCCACGGCGATTTCGCGCTGGTCGGGGTGGCGGCCAGCGTCACCGTTGACGACGGCGGTGTGTGCACCGCCGCCGCCGTGGCGCTCACGGGCGTGGGACCGACGCCGGTGGCGGCGCGCGACGCGGCGCGGGCACTCGTGGGCGTGAAGCCGACGCCGGCGGCCATCGAGGACGTCGGCCGCCGGGTGGCGGCGCCACTGACGCCCGATAGCGATCTCCACGCCTCCAGCGACTATCGCAAGCACCTCGCGGCCGTGCTCACCCGTCGCGCGCTGACGCGCGCGGCGGCCCGCATCGCCGAGGGCGACCTCACCGGGGAGCGTCGATGAACGAGCGCAGCATCCGCGTGACCGTGAACGGGCGAGCGTACGAGCGCACGGTGGAGGTCCGCAAGACGCTCGCCGACTTCCTTCGCGACGATCTGGACCTCACCGGCACGCATCTCGGGTGCGAGCACGGCGTATGCGGCGCCTGCACCGTGATCGTCGACGGCGCCGCCGTACGCTCCTGTCTCATGTTCGCCGCGCAGGTCCACGAGCACGAGATCCACACCGTGGAGGGTCTCGCCGACGGCGAGCGCCTGAATCCCCTGCAGGAGGCCTTCCACCAGCATCACGGGCTGCAGTGCGGCTTCTGCACGCCGGGCTTCCTCATGACGCTCACGTGCTTTCTTCGCGAGTGCCCGAACCCCACCGAGGCGCAGGTCCGGGAGGCCATCTCGGGCAACCTGTGCCGCTGCACCGGCTACAAGAACATCGTGGCGGCGGCGCTGGCGGCGGCCCGCACGCTCGGCGCCGCGGCAAGGAGCTGACATGATGATGCGAACGACGCGCGCGCTGCTCGCGCTGTGCCTGCTGTTGCTGCCGGCGGCGTCCCGACCCGCGGCGGCGGCCGAGGAGCTGACGCTGCTGACCACGGTCACGCGCGTGGTGAATCTGCCGATGCTGGTGGCGCTCCGGCTGCTGGAGCGCGAGGACGGCGTGCGGGTCGCGGTGAAGGACCTGCGCTCCCCGGAAGCGGTCATGCTCGCCGTCATCGAGGGCCAGGGACAGGTCGCCACCGGCTTCGCGCCGTTCTACCCGGCCGTCGAGAAGGGGGCGCCCGTGCGCGGCGTGCTCGAGCTGTCGCTCCCCGAGTTCGTCGTGATGGCCAAGAAGGAGATCGGCAGCGTCAAGGCGTTGAACGGTGTCCGTCTCGCCTCGCACTCGCCGAAGGCCACCGTGCAGTCGCTGCTGGAGTTCTATCTCAAGAGCCAGCCCGGAGTGCAGCCCAACGTGGTGTTCATCCCCGAGGGCTCGCCGGCGCGCGCGCAGGCGCTCCTGAACGGAGCCGTCGACGCCGCGGCATTCGATCTGTCGGCGGCCCAGGTCGTGAACGAGCGGGCGCCCGGCAAGTTTCACGTGCTGATCGACTTCACCGACCAGCCGGTGTCGTCGAGCTCGCTCGTCGTCAATCAGGAGTTCGCGCGCAAGCGACCGGAAGTCGTCGTCAGGCTCGTGCGCCGGCTGCTCCAGTCCTATCGCGAGGGCGCTCGCGATCCCCGGTTCTGGATCCGCGAGCGTGGCGACGCGCTGAAGGAGCTGGACGACGCCCGGCTCGAGAGCCAGCTGCGCGCGCTCGTGAAGATCTTCGACCTCAACGGCGGTCTCGATCGCATGAGAGGCCCCGGGGCCGTGGAGAACCTCGCGTTCCAGGTGGCCACCGGGAACCTCTCGGGGCCGGCATCGAAGTGGAAGCCCGAGCAGTTCTTCGACACCGCGCCGCTCCAGGCCGTGCTCCGGGATCTCGGCAGGCAGTAGTGGTCCTCGCCCTGCGCGCGGGGTCGGTGCTCGGCTTCCTCCTGCTGTGGGAGTGGGCCGCGCGCGTGCCGATCAGCTTCAACTTTCCGTCGCCGGGCGCGACCGTCGTGGCCATGCTCGCGCTGCTGCGCTCGGGGGCGCTGCTGGCGGCGACGGCGACCAGTCTGCAGTCGCTCGCGCTCGGCTTCGGCGCCGCCCTCGCGGTCGGCGTGCCGCTCGGCCTGCTCATGGGCGTGGTGCGGCCCATCGGCCGCGTGGCGCGCGTCTACCTCGACCTGCTCATCGCGCTGCCGGCGGCGGCGCTCGTGCCGCTGGTGATCCTGTCGGTCGGCGTCAACATCGTCTCCTCGGCCGTCATCGTGTTCGTGTTCAGCGTGCCGTTCGTGGCGATGAACGCGTACGGCGGCGTGCGCGACGTGCGTCCGCGGCTCGTGGAGATGGCGCGCGCCTTCGACGCCTCGCGCTGGCAGGTCTTCGTGCGCATCGTCCTGCCGAGCGCGACGCCGATGCTGCTGGCCGGCATCCGCTACGCGCTGTCGCGCGCGTTCGTGGGGCTCATCGTCGCCGAGCTGCTGCTGTCGCCGTTCGGCCTCGGCCGGCTCATCATGACCGCGCGCTCGATGTTCGAGCACGACCGCATGTTCGCCACGGTGCTGTGGACGCTGCTGCTGTCCGGCGCCGCGCTGGCCGCGCTGGCCCGCGTCGAGGCGCGGCTGCTCCGGTGGCGCGTGTGAGTGACGCCGGGGTCGCGGCCGTTCCGATCGCCATCACCGGCGTGTCGAAGGCGTTCGGCCCGGTGCAGGCGCTCGCGGACGTCGACATGAGCGTGCGCGCGGGCGAGTTCGTCAGCGTGATCGGTCCGAGCGGCTGCGGCAAGACCACGCTGCTCAAGATCGTCGCCGGGCTCGTCTCCGCGGACGCGGGACGGGTCACCGTCGGCGACCGCACCGTGCGAGGGCCCGGGCGCGAGTGCAGCGTGGTCTTCCAGGACTTCGCGCTGCTGCCGTGGAGCAGCGCGCAGAAGAACGTGGAGTTCGGCCTGCTCCTGCAGGGGGTGGCGCCCGCCGTGCGCCAGGAGCGCGCCCGTCGGGCCATCGCGCGCGTCGGCCTCACGGGCTTCGAGGCGGCGTATCCGGCGCAGCTCTCCGGCGGGATGCAGCAGCGCGTGGGCCTCGCGCGCGCGCTCGCCGTCAATCCGCAGGTGCTGCTGCTCGACGAGCCGTTCGCGTCGATCGACGAGCAGACGCGGCGCGTGCTGCAGGACGACCTGCTGCGCGTCTGGTCCGACGAGCGCAAGACCGTCGTCCTGGTGACTCACAGCATGGACGAGGCGATCTATCTCTCCGACCGCGTGGTCGTGCTCAGCCCGCGGCCCGGCCGCGTGCACCAGGTGCTCGACGTCCCGCTGCCGCGGCCGCGGGAGCTCGGCGACGTGCGGGCCTCGGCCGCGTTCGCCGGCCTCGTCGACGGGCTCTGGAAGATGCTGAGGAAGCTGCAGTGAAGGGCGATCGCTTCGCCGGGGTGACCGCGGTGGTGGCGCTCGCGCTCGCCTGGGAGCTGGTGGGCCGCCTCGACCTCTCGCTGTTCCTGCCGCCACTGTCGCGCGTGCTCGTGGCCTGGTGGCGGTTGCTCGGGGACGGCACGCTCGCGCGCGCGGCCGGCTCGAGCCTCGGCTCGCTCGTGAAGGGCTTCGTGCCGGCGGCGGTCCTCGGCGTCATGGTGGGGCTGGCGATGGGACGGTTCCGGCCCGTGCGGCTGGTGCTCGACGGCTGGGTCAACGCGCTGATGGCCGCCCCGCTGTCCGCGCTGGTGCCGATCCTCATCGCGCTGTTCGGCCTGCGCGACACGGTGGTGGCCGCGACGGTGTTCACCTTCGCGTTCTTCGTCGTCGTGGTCAACACCGCCGCCGGCGTGCGCGGTACCGAGCGCTCGCTCGTCGAGATGGCGCGGGCGTTCGGCGCCGGGGAGGGCGCGCTGTTCGCGCGGATCTATCTGCCGGCCGCGCTGCCCGCCATCATGCTGGGGCTGCGGCTCGGCGTGGTGCAGGCGGTCAAGGGCATGGTCGTCGGGGAGATGCTGATCTCGCTGGTCGGCCTCGGCGAGCGGCTGATCTACTACGGCAACACCTTCCTGATCACCGAGCTGTACGCGGTCATCCTGTCCGTGCTCGTGGTGGCCGTGGTGGCGGCACAGCTCGCCCAGGCCTGTGACCGCGCGCTGGTGCGCTGGACCTGAGCCGATGACGGTCGACGTCCACATTCACTTCCTGTCGCCGCTGGCGCTCGATGCCGCGCGCCGGACGCCGGACGGCCTGGGGGTGCGCGTGCTGGACGACGGCCCTCGGCCGCGGCTGGTGGTCGGCGACGAGGCGCCGACACGGCCGCTGCTCGAGGCGCTGTACACGCTCGACGCCCACACGCGGTTCCTGGACGCGCAGGGAATCGACACGGCGCTCTTCGGCCCGCTCATGGACGTGGCCGGCTACGCGCTGCCGCCGGCGCAGGCGGCACGCTGGAGCCGCGCGCAGAACGAGGCGCTGGCGGAGACGCTGAACGGCGCCGGCGACCGCCACGCCGGCCTGGCCGCGGTGCCGCTGCAGGACCCTGCTCTCGCGGCGGCCGAGCTGCGCTTCGCCGTCGGCTCGCTCGCGCTCCGCGGCGCCATGATCGATCCCAACGCGCTCGGCCGGCCGCTCGGCGACCGGGCCTTCGACCCGTTCTGGGCGGCCGCCGCCGACCTCGAGGCACCGGTCGTGCTCCATCCGTTCCTGCTCGAGGCCGTGGAGCGCTTCGGGCGACACTATCTGCACAACCTCGTCGGTTACCCGTTCGAGACGACGCTGGCCGCGGCCAGCCTGATCCTGGGCGGCGCGCTCGATCGCTTCCCCGGGTTGCAGGTGGTCCTCGTGCACGGCGGCGGCTTCCTGCCCTATCACATCGGTCGGTTCGATCGTGGACACGTGACGCGGCCGGAGGCGCGCGCCGACGGCGCCGGGGTGCCGAGCGGCTATCTGCGGCGCTTCCACTACGACACGCTGCTGCAGTCGCCGCCGGCGCTGGCGTACCTCGTGAGGCTGGTCGGCGACGATCGCGTGCTGCTGGGCAGCGATCATCCGTTCTGGCTCGGCGATCCCGAGCCCGGGCGCATCGTGCGCGCGGCGGGGCTCTCGCCGGCAGCGGAGGCCAGGATCCTCGGCGACAACGCGGTGCGTCTCTTCCATCTCGCGCACGCGGCGCGCGGATCTCGCACATGACGGAGGCGATCGGTCGGTCGGTGCTGCGCCAGGAAGACCGCCGGCTGCTGAGCGGTCGCGGCCGGTACGCGGGCGACTTCCGGCTGCCCGGCATGCTGCACGGGGCCGTGCTCCGCTCGCCGCATGCGCACGCGCGGCTCGGCGCCATCCGGTGCGCGGCGGCGCGGGCGCTGCCCGGCGTGATGGCGGTGATCACGGCGCAGGACCTGGGCGCGATCGGCCGCATCCCGGTGCGTCTGGGCCCGCGCCCGAGCATCGTGGCATGCCTGCAGCCGCCGCTGGCGCGTGACAAGGTCCGCTACGTCGGCGAGCCCGTCGCCTTCGTCGTCGCCGACAGCCGCTACGTCGCCGAGGACGCGCTGGAGCTGATGGAGGTCGACTACGATCCACTGCCGAGCGTGGCCGACGCGCGGCAGGCGGTCGAGCCCGGCGCGCCCGTGCTGCACGACGCGATCGGCGGCAACGTGGTGGCCACGCTCGACACGCGTCGCGGCGACGCCGACGCCGCGATGGCGACGGCCCACACCCGCGTGCGCGAGCGCCTGGCCGTGCAGCGGCACACCGGCGTCCCGCTCGAGACGCGCGGTCTCACCGCGGCCTTCGACGCCGGCACCGGCGTGCTGCGGCTCTGGGGCGTGGCCAAGGTGCCGCACTTCAACCGCCGCGTGCTCGCCGACCTGCTCGAGTATCCCGAGCACCTCATCCAGTTCGTCGAGCTGGAGGTCGGCGGCGGCTTCGGCATACGGGGCGAGTTCTATCCGGAGGACCTGCTGGTGCCGTGGACGGCCATGCGCCTGCAGCGGCCGGTGCAGTGGATCGAGGACCGCCGCGAGCACCTCATGGCGGCCAACCATTCGCGACAGCAGTGGCACGAGACCGAGATGGGCTTCGACGCCGGCGGACGCCTGGTGGCGCTGATCGATCGATTCATCACCGACATGGGCGGCTACATCCGCACGCACGGGGTGCTGGTGCCGGAGCTCACCGGCGCCCTGCTGCCGGGGCCGTACCGCATTCCGCACTACCTGTCCGAGATCCGGTGCGTGCTCACGAACAAGACGCCGACCGGCACCTATCGGGGTCCCGGACGATTCGAGTGCACGTTCGTGCGCGAGCGGCTGATGGACATCGCCGCCGCGCGGCTCGGCATCGACCGGCTCGAGCTCCGGCGGCGCAACTTCGTGACGCCGGCCGAGATGCCCTACGAGGTCGGCGGGGCGTCGCTCAACCAGAAGACGGTCTACGACTGCGGCGACTACGCGTCCGCGCTCGACCACGCGCTCGACGCGCTCGACCACTCGCGCGCGCGCCGCGAGCAGGCGGAGGCCCGGCGGCAGGGGCGCTATGTCGGCATCGGGGTCGCGTGCCTGGTCGAGAAAGCGGGGCTGGGCCCCTGGGAGTACGCGCGGGTCGAGGTCGACGCCACCGGCCACGTCGTCGTCTACTCCGGCGTCGCCGCCGTCGGGCAGGGCATCGACACGACGCTGGCCCAGGTCTGCGCGGACGCGCTGAGCCTGCCGCCCGAGCGCATCAGCGTGGTCCACGGCGACAGCGCGCGGGTGCCGTTTGGCGTGGGCGGCTTCGCCAGCCGCGGCGCCTCGGTGGCGCTGCCGGCGGCGGCGGCCGCCGCGCGCAAGGTGCGCGACAAGATTCTCCGAGTGGCGGCCGCGACGCTCGAGGCCGCGCCCGAGGATCTCGTCCTTTCCGACGGCGCGGTGCACGTGCGCGGCGTGCCGGATCGGCGCGCCACGTTCAGAGACCTCGCGCGCGCGGCGATTCCCGGGCCGCCGGGCATGGAGCCCGGGCTCTACGCGACCGATTTCTTCCAGGCGCCGAAGATGACGTATCCGTACGGCACCCACGCGGCGCTGGTGGAGGTCGACGGTGAAACGGGCGAGGTGAAGATCCTGCGTTACGCCATCGCCTACGACATCGGCCGCGCGGTGAACCCGATGATCGTGGACGGCCAGCTGGTCGGCGCCCTCGCCCAGGGCATCGGCGGCGCCCTGCTCGAGGAGCTCGTGTACGACGAGCAGGGACAGCTGCTCACCAGCACGCTGATGGACTATCTGATGCCGACGGCGATGGAGATGCCGGCGGTGACCGCCGTGCGGATTCTCGAGGAGACGCCGACGCCGCTGAACCCGCTCGGCGTCAAGGGCGCGGGCGAGGGCGGCAGCTCGGGATGCGGCGGCGCCATCGCCAACGCGGTGGCGGACGCGCTGGCCCCGCTCGGGGTGGCCATCACCGCGCTGCCGCTCACACCGGACCGGCTCTCGGCGCTGATGCGCGCCGCGCGCGGCGAGGCCTGATGGCCGGCTACGTGAGCCGCAGCATCAAGCGCACCGAGGACCCGCCGCTGCTGATGGGGCGCGCGCACTTCATCGGCGACCTGCGGCTGCCCGGCCTGCTCGCGGTGAAGTTCCTGCGCTCGCCGCACGCCCGCGCGCGCATCGTCGCCATCGACACGCGCGCCGCCCTCGCGATCCCGGGCGTCGAGGCCGTCGTCACCGGACCCGAGCTGCTCGGCAGCACGCGGCCGATCCGCGCGGTGATGAGCGGCGCCGGCTACAAGGCGAGCGGGTGGCCGGCCCTCGCGCACGACACCGTGCGCTTCGCGGGCGAGGCGGTGGCCGCCGTGGTCGCCAGCGATCAGTACCGGGCGGAGGACGCCCTGGACGCCATCGACGTCGCCTACGAGCCGTTGCCGGCCGCCGTCGACGCCGAGGCGGCGATGCGACCGGGCGCGCCACTCGTCCACGCCGAGCTCGGCGACAACATCGTGTTCCACACGCATTTCGAGAACGGCGACGTCGCGGCCGCGCTCGGGGCGGCCGACATCCGACTGTCGGAGACGTTCCGCCACGCGCGCTGCTCGTCGTCGCCGATGGAGCCGCGCGGCGTGATGGCCACGCTCGATCCCGTGGACGGCATGCTGACGGTGTGGGCGTCGACGCAGTCGCCGCACCTCATGCGCAGCGGCCTGGCAGAGGCGCTCGGCCTCGCCGAGTCGCGCATCCGCATCCTGTGCCCCTCGGTCGGCGGCGGCTTCGGCCCGAAGATGCACCTCTATCCCGAGGACGTGGTCGTCGCCGCGCTTGCGCGCCGGCTGCGACGGCCGGTGCGGTGGCTGGAGGACCGCCGCGAGAACCTCCTCGCCAGCGCGCAGGCGCGCGAGCACGTCAACCACGTCGAGATCGGCGCCCGCGCCGATGGCACGCTGCTCGCGCTCCGCTCGACTCTCATCTGCGACTCGGGCGCGTATTCCGTCTACCCGGTCACCGCGTCGCTGGAGCCGCTCACCGCGGCCGGCATCCTGCCCGGGCCGTACCGGCTGCCCGCACTCGCGTACGACGCCTACGCGGTGGCGACCAACAAGTGCCCCGCGGGCGCCTACCGCGGGGTCGGCATGGCGCTGGGAACGTTCGTGCGCGAGCGGCTCGTCGACATGATCGCCCGCCGCGCGCGCCTCGATCCCGCCGACGTGCGGCGCCGGAACCTGATCGAGACGAGCGCGCTGCCGTTCACCACCGCGTCCGGGCTGGTCGTCGACAGCGGCAACCCGCGCGAGTCGCTCGAGCGCGCGCTGGCAGAAAGCGACTACGCGCGCGTGCGGGCCGGCGGCGGGAGCACGCCGGGCGGCAAGTACCGCGGCGTCGGCGTGGCCGCGTACACCGAGTTCACCGGGATGGGCTCCGGGACGTTCCGGCGCCGGGGGATGAAGCAGGTGTCCGGTCACGACGCGGCCACCGTGCGCGTCGAGCCGACCGGCGAGATTCGCGGCTTCGTGAGCGCGGCGTCGCAGGGGCAGGGGCACGCGACCACGCTGGCGCAGGTGCTGGCCGACGAGCTGGGCGCGGCGCTCGAGGCCGTCACCATCGTGGAGGGCGACACCGAGCGCTGTCCGTACGGCAGCGGCTCGTTCGCCAGCCGCAGCATGGTCGTCAGCGGCGGGGCGCTGGTGCTGGCCGCGCGGCGCGTGCGCGAGAAGATCACCACGATCGCGGCCCACATGCTCGAGGCGGCGCGCGACGACCTCGTCCTCGAGGGCGGCGCCATCGCCGTACGCGGCGCGCCCGGTCGCGCGCTGACCCTCGCGCAGGTCGCCGATCTCGCGTACCGGCCCGCGGGCGGCACACTGCCATCGGGCCTCGACCCCGCGCTGGAGGCCACGCAGTACTACGACCCGCCGCCGGCGACGTTCTCGAACGGCACGCACGTGGCCGTCGTGGACGTCGACCCCGACACCGGACAGGTCGAGATCGTCCGGCACGTCGTGGTGGAGGACTGCGGTCGCATCGTGAATCCGATGATCGTCGACGGCCAGACCCACGGCGCCGTCGCGCAAGGGATCGGCAACGCGCTCTACGAGGAATTCCGCTACGACGCCGGCGGCCAGCCGCTCACGACCACGTTCATGGACTACCTCATCCCCGGGACCATGGAGGTGCCGCCGATCGACGTGGTTCATCTCGAGACGCCGCCCGCGGTGACGGTCACCGGCTTCAAGGGCATGGCCGAGGGCGGCACCATCGGCTCGACCGCGGCCGTCGCCAACGCCGTCGCCGACGCGCTGGCCTCGCTCGGCATCGAGATCCGCGAGCTGCCGGTCACGCCCGATCGGCTCTACCGACTCCTGAGGACATCACAGCCATGAAGCCGAGACTATTGGCGACAAGCGTCCTGTTGCTCGCGCTCGCCGCGATGCTCGCCGCGCCGGGACCACGCGCGGCGGCGCAGGCGAAGCTGCGCATCCGGGTGGCCGCGCTCACGCTGCCGGTCTTCAACCCGATCATCGTGAGCCTGATGAGGGAGAAGGGCTTCGATGCCCGCCACGGGCTCGAGATGGACGTGAAGCCGTACCCGTCGATCGCCGCCTTCTACGCCGCGCTGGCGACGGGCGAGGTCGACACGACGGTCGTCGGCGGTCCGACGGTGTTCCAGAAGATGCGCAACGAAGGCGTGCCGCTCAGGATCGTGGCCACCATCGTGCCGCAGTCCGACCTCGTCATCATGACGGCCAGCCCGGACATCAAGAGCCTCGGCGATCTCAAAAGCAAGACGCTGGCGGCCGACATGGGCTCGCAGCAGTACCAGGCCGTCGCCATCTACGGCCGCTCCAAGGGCCTCGCCGTCGGCACCGACGTGACGGTGGTGCAGGCGAGCTTCGCGCTGGCGCGCACGCAGCTCGCGGCCGGGCGTGTCGACGCGGCCATGGTCATCGAGCCGATCGCGACCATGATGCTGAAGGAGAACCCGTCGTACCGGATGATCTTCAACGGCGGCACGGCGTGGCGGGAGCTCACCGGCGAGGAAGGCTGGGAGCTGGTGGTGCCGCTGCGCGAGGAGCTCATCAAGCGGGCGCCGGCCGCGGTGTCGCAGTGGATCGCCGCGCTGCAGGACGTCCAGGCCTACATCAAGCAGAACGTGGACGAAGCCGACGCCATCGTCGCGCGCACGGTGAAGCTGCCGCCCGGGATCTTCAAGGACGCGATCGCGAGCGGACGCTGGGTGGTCGACGTGCGGCCGGCGTGGGGCGAGCGCGAGCGCAAGAGCATCTGGGACATGTTCGAGCGCGCGGTGGCGGCGAAGTACGTCGAGAAGCTGCCGGACCAGGCCATCATCTATGCGCCGTGACGCCGGCGCCGGGGGGACGAGCATGAGGCGACGAGTGGCCGTGCACGCGGTGGTGCTGGCGCTGTGCGCCGCAGCGCTCACGCTGGCGGCGCCGGCGAGGAGTCAGGAGCCGATCAAGGTCAAGATCGCGCGGCTGGCGTTTCCCTCGCTGACGACGCTCATGGTCGACGTCGTGAAGGACCAGGGGCTCGACCGCAAGCACGGGATCGACCTGGACCCGCAGACGTTCGGCGCGGTGTCGGCCTACTATGCCGCGCTCGCCACCGGCGAGGTCGACATGCTGCCGGCGGGACCGCACGTGCTGCAGAAGATGCGGCTGGAGGGCGTGCCCATTCGCGCGACCCTGACCTACGCGCGGCTGAACGCCCTGGCCGTCATCAGCGGCGACCCGGCGATCAAGACCATCGCCGACCTCAAGGGCAAGTCCATCGCCGCCGACATGGGGTCCTCGGAATACCAGATCCTGGCACTCTACGGACGCAGCCAGGGCGTCGTGTTCGGCAAGGACGTGACCGTGGTGCAGGCCGGGCCACCGATGGCGCGGACGCAGCTGCAGAGCAAGCGCGTCGACGCCGCCATGACATGGGAGCCCTCCGCGACCCTTACCCTGCGTGACAACCCGCAGTACCGCACCATCCTCACCGGCGACACCGCGTGGAAGGAGATCGCCAGGGCGGACGGCTGGGAGCTGGTGCTCGCCGTGCGCGAGGACTTTCTGCGGCGCAGCCCGGAAGCGGTGCCGCGCCTGCTGCGCATGTTCCAGGACGGCCAGCGCTTCATCAAGACGAACGTGGAGGCCGCCGATCGCATCGTGGCCGGCAGCGTGAAGCTGCCGCCGGGCGTGCTGAAGGAGGCGGTCCAGTCCGGACGCCTGGTGTACGACATCCAGCCCGCGTGGGAGAGCGAGCGCACGGTCATCTGGGACATGTTCAAGGTGGCCGTGGACTCCGGCTACCTGCCGAAGCTGCCGGACGAGGGCGCGATCTACAAGCCCTGATGAGCCGCCTGGCGCCGTTCAGGTTTCCGCGCGAGACGGTGCTCGCGCTGCTCGGCCTCGCGGTGGCGTGGCAGGTCCTGTCGCTGTTCGTGCCACCGTTCATCGTGCCGGGCTGGCCCCGGATCTTCCGCAGCCTCGTGTCGCTCCGCGTCGACTTCGTGCTCATCACGCTGGCCCGGGTGGCGGCGGCCCTCGTCGTGTCGTTCGCGCTCGGCCTCGGCGCCGCCGTCCTGATGTACGCCTCGACCTCGGCCGAGCGCTACGGGCGGCCCATCGTGCGCCTGCTCATGGCGGTGCCGGTCGTCTGCTGGATCCTGTTCGCGGTGCTGTGGTTCAAGTGGGTGGAGTTCCGCATCGCCTTCGTGCTCGTGGTCGTCTGCGCGCCCGTCTTTCTCGTCGACATCCTGGACGCCATGCGCGGCGTCTCGCGCGACCTGCGCGACATGCTGCGCTCGTTCCGGCCCACCCGGGCGCAGGTGTTCACCAAGCTCGTGCTCCCGGCCACGGTGCCGGCGATGCTGACCAGCTGGAAGATCAATCTCAGCCTGGCCATTCGCGTGGTCACCATCGCCGAGCTGGTCGGCGCCGTGACCGGCATCGGCTACGGTCTCGTGGTGGCGCAGGAGCTGTTCTCGGTGGCCGAGGTGTTCGCGTGGACGGTCGTGCTCGTCGCGCTGCTGTTCGTCGCCGAGGCGGCGCTGACGCGCGTGGAGGCGCGGCTGCTGCGATGGCGGACGTGAAGGGCGCCGGCGCCATCGAGGTGCGCGGACTGCGCAAGGTCTTCCAGCAATCGGGCACCGGCGAGCTGGTGGTCGCCATCGAGGCGCTCGACTTCGACGTCGCCGAGGGCGAGCGCGTGGCGATCGTCGGGCAGACGGGCTGCGGCAAGTCGACGTTCCTCAACCTGCTCATCGGCCTGGACCGGCCGACGGCGGGGCGGATCGTCGTCGGGGGCCGGACGCCCTACGAGGACTTCGACCACTTCCGCGGCGCGCTGGCCGCCGTCTTCCAGCAGGATCGGCTGCTGCCGTGGCGGACCGCGCTCGACAACGTCCGGCTGCCGCTGGAGCTGCTCGGCCGCGACGCCACCGAGCAGGTGACGCGCGCGCGGGCCTGGCTCGCGCGGCTCGGCCTCGAACGATTCGCTGGCGCGTACCCGCACGAGCTCTCGGGCGGCATGCGGCAGCGCGTGGCGCTGGCGCGCGCGTTCGTCATCGAGCCGTCGCTGCTGCTCGCGGATGAAGCGTTCGGCCACCTCGACGAGGTCACGGCGGCGGCGCTGCGGCAGACCTTCGTGGAGCTGGCGCGCACGGAGGGCAACACGGCCATCCTGGTGACGCACCAGCTCGAGGAGGCGATCGAGATCGGCGGCCGCATCCTGGTCTTCGGCCGGCCGGGCCGCCTGCTGGCCGACATCGACCTGCGCGGCTGTGCGCCGGGATCGCTGGTCGGCCTGCGCGCCGACATCCAGCGCATGCTGCACGACAACGCCGCGGATCCGCGGTTCACCCAGCCAGCCAAGGAGCGTGCATGAAGATCGACGACCGCGCCCGCAAGGTGCTCGACACCATCGACGTCGACGAGCTGGTCAAGGTCGCGCTCGACCTCGGCAACATCGACAGCCCCACGGGCAGCGAGGGCCCGGTGGCCGAGTACGTGTACGACTGGCTGCGCCGGCAGGGGATCGCCGCCCGCAAGGTGGCGCTCATGCCGGACCGCCCGAATGTCATCGGCGTGATGCCGGGGAGCAGCCACGGGCGCAGCCTCGTCTTCAACAGCCACATGGACACGACGATCCACAAGGACGAGTGGTGGACGACCCGCCGCGCCGCCGACCCGATCCTGCACTCGGCGTGGCGCGACGGCGACACGCTCTACGGCAACGGCGTGTGCAACGACAAGGGGCCGATGGCGACCTGGCTGCTGGCCGCCAAGGCCATCAAGGACAGCGGCGTGGCGCTGAAGGGCGACCTCGTGCTGATGGCCGTCGTCGGCGAGATCGGCGTGGAACCGGTGGACGAGTTCCAGTCGCCGGAGTACCTGGCCAAGGAGCCGGGCACCCGCTTCGCGATCACCCACGGCGGCGTCGGCGACTTCGCGCTGGTGGCCGAGGGCACCGACTTCGGGCTGGTCGGCGTCGAGGCCGGCAAGGCGTTCTTCAAGGTCACGGTGTTCGGCAACGACTTGCCGATCTACACGCCGTACATCGAGCGGCCGTTCGCGGTGGAGAGGAACCCCAACGCCATCGTGCGGATGGCGCCGCTGCTGCAGCGGCTGGAGGAGTGGGCGCACGAGTACGAGCGGAAGCATCGTTACGAGTGCGCGGGCGGCGTCATCGTGCCGCGCGTGAACGTGGGCGCCATCCGAGGCGGCGTGCCGTACAAGATCACGAAGACCGTCCAGCAGTGCGCGATCTACGTCGACGTGCGCATCACGCCCGTGCAGAACCCGCTCGACATCCGCGAGGACCTGCGCCGGATGCTGGCCTCGCTCGGCCTGGCCGGGGAAGTCGAGCTCTACACCTATCGCCCCGCGTTCGAGGCCGATGCCCGGAAAGTCGAGCCGCTGGCCGGCGCCATCACGCGCGCGCACCAGGCGATCGTCGGCTCGACGCCCAAGCACGCCACGCCCCCGTTCTCGAGCATGTGGCGCGACATCAACTGCTTCAACGAGATGCGCATCCCCGCGCTGACCTACGGTCCCGGCATCAGCGTGGGCGCCGGAACGTTCGGCATGAAGGTCGCGGACCTCGTCACCGGCGCCCAGCTGTACGCGCTCACCGCGCTCGATCTGTGCAGCCAGGACCGTGCATGACGGGCCGCGTCGCCGTCAACGGCGTCGAGCTCTACTACGAGGTGCACGGGGCGGGCGACTGGCTCGTGCTCGCGCACGAGTTCTCCGGCGGCTGCAAGAGCTGGCACCGTCAGATCGATGCCCTCGGACAGCATCTGCGCATTCTCGTCTACAACAACCGGGGCTATCCGCCGTCGAGCGTGCCGGACGATGAGGCCGCGTACTCGCAGGAGCACTCGATCGAGGACCTGCGCCAGCTGCTGGACGCCCTCGGCCTCGAGCGTCCGGTGCTCGGCGGCTTCTCGATGGGCGGCAGCATCGCGCTCAACTTCGGGTTGATGCACCCCGACCGCATCCGCGCGCTGATCCTGGCCGGCACCGGCACCGGATCCATCGACAAGGCGCAAAATGCCCGCGACTTCGGCCCCATCGCCGACCGGTTCTTGCGCGAAGGTCCGGCGAGGGTCGCCGAGGACTACCTCCGCGGCCCGACGCGCGTCCAGCTGCTCCGCAAGAATCCCGCGGAGTGGGAGAAGCTCTTCCGCGAGTTCGCCGAGCTGTCGCCGGTCGGCATGGCGTACACGCTGCGCGGCGTGCAGCTCAAGCGGCCGACGATGTACGAGCTCGAGCCGAAGCTGCGCACGCTGCGCGTTCCGACTCTCGTGATCGTCGGCGAAGAAGACGCGCCGGCGCTCGAGCCGAGCCGCTTCCTGGCGCGCACGATCCCCCGCGCCACGCTGCGGGTCCTGCCGGGAACAGGCCACACGCTGCAGCTGGAGGAGCCCGAGGTCTTCAACGCCGCCGTCCTGGAATTCATTCGCTCGCTGCCCCGGACGTGAAGAAAATAGTACACGCGTCCGTCCGATGCGCAGGAGGATCCCCGATGCGAAGAGCCTGGCTGCTGATTGCGGCTGCTGCGCTGCTGATGGCTGGCTGTGTCGTCGCCCCTCCGCCCCCGCGTCGCGTGATCGTGACTCCGCCGCCCGCCCCGGCGGTGCCCGCGGAGGCCGTCCCGCCCGCGCCCGGTCCCGGCTACGTGTGGATCCCCGGGCACTGGAGCTGGACCGGAAACGCCTATGCGTGGCAGCCCGGTTACTGGACGGTCCCCGCTCAGCCGGGCTACGTCTGGGTGCCCGCCCACTGGCAGCAGCGGGGGGGCGGCTTCGTGTGGATCGCCGGTCACTGGCGCGTGCGCTGAGCCCGGTCAGCTGACGCGACGGACGACGGGCGGCGGCGAGTCCTCCACGAGGGCGGCCGTCCGCGTGTCGCGCCAGACGATGCGCGCGGCGGCGACGACGGGCACGGCGAGGAACATGCCGACCGGACCCGCGATCTCGCCACCGGCGAGGATGGCGAAGATCACGAGACCCGGCGGCAGCTCGATGCCGCGGCCCATCACGAGCGGGCTGGTGACGTAGTCCTGCACGAGCCGCCACGCGACGGCGAAGCCGGCCACGAGCCACGGGTGCGCGTAGCCGGTCATCACACAGACGACGACCGCGAGGGCCCCCGCGAGCAGCGGGCCCACCAGCGGCACGAACTCCGCCAGCGCGGCCACCGCCGCCAGCACGAGCGCGTACGGCGCACCGCCGAGCGACAGCACGAGCGTCCACGCCACGAACGTGGCGAGCGAGAGCAGGATCAGCGCGCGCACGTACTGCCCGAGCGCCTCGTGGAGATCGCATGCGATCAGGCGCCACAGCCGCCGGTGGCGCCGCTCGGCGAAGAAGCTGCCGGCCGCGGCCACGAGCTCGCCATTGGCGAGCATGATGAACGCGAAGATGGGGACGAGCACGACCTCCCACGCGCCGGCCACCCAGGCGACGAAGGCGGTGACGAGACGCTGCGCGGTGCCGAGCCACTCGCCGGTGTGCGCGCGAATGGCGTCCTGGATCCCGGCGATCGCTGTCGGCGGCACGCCGAACCGGTCGAGCACGCTCTCGGTGAGCGCGCCGCTCTTGACGTCCGCCGTCATGGCCGGCAGGCGCTGCACGAGGGCGCTCACCTCGGCGCTGAGCCGGGGGCCGAGCGCCATCGCGAGCACGCCGATGCCGACCGCGAGCGCGGCGTAGGTCACGAGCAGGGCCAGGATGCGCCGGTGGCGGGTCGGAAGACGGCGCTCGAGCCCGGCGACGAGGGGGTAGAGCAGGTACGCGAAGAAGACCGCGAACGCCACCATGACGAGCAGGTGGCGGAGCGCGTAGAGCAGCGCGAGCGCGGCCGCGGCGACCACCACCGTCCACACCACCCGGAGCGCGCGTGCGTCGAGGCCGAACGGCACGGCCTTGCCAGAGGCAAGGACCGTGCCCTCGAGATCAGCGAGTCAGCTCGCGGTCCAGCTCGCCGACGCTGTCGGCGACGATGGCGATCAGCTGGTCCACCTCGGCCGGCGTGATGCAGAGCGGCGGGGCCAGCCGGAGCACGTTGCCGCGGGCGTAGACGATGGCGCCGCGCTCCCACGCCTTGCGATCGAGCTTGGCGACCTCCGCCTGGGCCAGGGGACGCCCGGTCCCGCTGGGCTCGACGAGCTCGGCGCAGACCAGGAGACCGCGGCCACGAACCTCGCCGACGATCCGCCGCTTGCCGACCGCCGCTTGCAGCCCGGCGAGCAGCCGTGCGCCCATCGTGGCGGCGTTGTCGACGAGATGGTCCTTCTCCATGATCTGCAGATTCGCGAGCGCGGCCGCGCAGGCGACCGGATGGGCCGCGTAGGTGTTGGGATGCACGTTCTCCTGGGTGGCGTCGTCGGCGAACGCCGAGGCCACGCGCCGGCTGGCGATGCTCGCCGACAGCGGGATGTAGCCGGACGTGATCCCCTTGGCCACCGACATCAGATCCGGCACGACGTCATCGTGCTCGACGCCGAACCAGCGTCCCGTCCGTCCGAAGCCGGTGATGACCTCGTCGGCGATCATGAGGACGTCGAGCTCGTCGCAGACGGCCCGCACGGCGCGCAGCCAGCCGATCGGCGGCATGATGAAGCCGCCCGACGAGAGGACGGGCTCCATGATCACCGCGGACACCGTGTCGGGCCCTTCCTTCACGATGGCCTCACGCAGCTCGCGCGCGCGCCGCTCCACCAGCTCAGCGTCGGTGCCAGTGCCGCGATCGCGGAACGGATAGGGAGGCTTCACCTTCGCGAAGCCCGGCACCTGCAGCGCCGCGTACGGGGCGGCAAGGGCGGGCAAGCCGCAGACGGCGAACGTTCCCATGGTGGCGCCGTGGTAGCCACCCTCCAGCGCGATGACCTTGTGCTTGCCGGACTTGCCGCGGGCCATCCAGTACTGCCGGGCGATCTGCATCGACCGTTCGTTGGCCTCGGAGCCGCTGACCGCGAACATGCTGACGTCGAGATCGCCCGGCGTCAGCGAGGCCAGCTTGGCCGCGAGCTCGGCGGCCGGCCGGTTCGAGAACTGGCGCGTCGTCGGATAGTAGGCGAGCCGCACGGTCTGCTCCGCGATCGCCTCGGCGATCTCGCGCCGGCCGTGTCCGACGTTGACGACGGCGAGGCCGGCGAAGGCGTCCATGAGCTTCTTGCCGCGCTCGGTCCACACCCACACGCCCTCGGCGCGGTCGACGACCAGCTCCTCGTCGGGCAGCCACGGGTGGTCCTGCGTCTTGTGCGTCCACAGATGACGGATGGCGTCGGGGCTCGTGGTCATGGCGCCTACTGTATCATCGGCCGCATGTTCGTCGTGGGGATCGACGTCGGCGGCACCTTCACGGACCTCACCGCGGTCGACGACGCGACCGGCCGCGTGGTCATCACCAAGGTGCCGTCGCGGCGGCGCGCGGAGGGATCGGCGGTGCTCGCCGGTCTGGCCGCCCTCGGGATCGACGGGCACGAGGTCCGCCGCCTCGTGCACGGAACCACCGTCGGCACCAACGCGGTCCTCGAGCGGCGCGGCGCTCGCGTCGCCGTGCTCACGACGGCCGGGTTTCGCGATCTCGTCGAGATCGGTCGCACGAAGCGCAACATCCCCGCGCTCTTCGTGCCGACGTTCGTGCGGCCCAAGCCCGTCGTCGAGCGCAAGCACCGGTTCGAGGTGACGGAGCGTTTGGCCGCCGACGGCTCCGTGCTGGTGCCGCTCGATGCGGCGAGCGTCGAGCGCGCGGTCGACGCCGTGCTGGCCGCGGGCGCCGAGGCGGTCGCCGTCTGCCTGTTGCACTCCTATCTCGACCCGACGCACGAGCGGGCCGTCGCCGACGCGGTGAAGGGGCGCAAGCCGGAGCTGCCCGTGTCGTGCTCCGCGGACGTCGTGCCCGAGTATCGCGAGTTCGAGCGCTTCTCCACGACCGTGCTCAACGCATACCTGCAGCGGCTGATGGACGAGTACCTCACCGGTCTGGAGGAGCGGCTGCTCGCCTCGGGCTACGCGCACGGCGTGCTGACCGTCGGCTCCAGCGGCGGAATGATGACGACGGGCACCGCGCGCCGGCTGCCGATCCGAACGATCTTCTCGGGCCCGGCCGGCGGCGTCAGCCAGGCGTGCTTCGTCGGCGCTGTCGCCGGTGTGCGGAGCTTCATCACCTACGACATGGGCGGGACCTCGACCGACGTCTGCCTCGTGCACGACCTCACGCCGGTCATGACCTCCGACAGCATCGTCGGCGCGTTCCCGGTGAAGGTGCCGCAGCTCGACATGCACACGGTCGGCGCCGGGGGCGGCTCCATCGCGTGGCTCGACGTCGACGGCAGCCTCCACGTCGGGCCGCGCAGCGCCGGTGCGGCGCCCGGACCCGCGGCGTACGGCCTCGGCGGCACCGAGCCAACCGTCACCGACGCCAACGTGGTCCTTGGCCGCATCGGGGGCGCCCGGCGGCTCGGCGGCAGCATCGCGCTCGAGCCCGAACGCGCGCGCGCGGCGATCGCGGCGCTCGCCGGCCGGATGCGCGGCGGGCTCGCCGTCGAGGCGCTCGCCGAGGGCATCGTCACGCTGGCCGTCGCACGCATGACGTCCGCGATCCGCGAGATCTCGATCCAGCGCGGCCACGATCCGCGCGATTTCACGCTGATCGCCTTCGGCGGCGCGGGGCCGATGCACGCGCTGGCGCTGGCCGAGGAGATCGGGCTGCCGCGCGTGCTCGTGCCGCGATACCCGGGCAACTTCTCGGCGCTCGGCCTGCTCGCCTCCGACATCAAGCACGACGACGTGCGCACGCGCGTGGGCGCGCTGCGCGAGCAGCTCGGCGCGCTGGCGACGCTCTTCGAGGAGATGGAAGCCAGCGCGCAGCGGCAGCTCGAGCTGGAGGGCTTCGCCTCCTCGCAGCAGCGGCTCGTTCGCTCGCTCGATCTCCGCTATCGCGGCCAGGCGTTCGAGCTCAACGTGCCGGTGGACGCGGCGCTCGCCGTCGACGCCATCGAGGCGGCCTTCCACCGGCAGCATCGCGTGACGTATGGCCACGCCAGCCCGGACGCCACCGTGGAGCTCGTGAACGCGCGGCTCATCGCCTACGGCGTCGTGGCCAAGCCGACGGTCGAGCCGCATCGGGGCGGCACGGCCAGGCTGGACGACGCGCTCATCGAGCGGCGCGCCGTCTTCTTCGGCGGGGCGCCGGTACGCTGTCCCGTGTGGGAGCGCGACCGGCTGGCCGCCGGCGCCGAGCTGGCGGGCCCGGCCATCATCGAGGAGTTCGGCGCCACCACGGTCGTGCCGCCGGGCTGGCGCGGACGGCTGGATGCACACGGGCATCTCCTCTTCGAGCGGAGTGTCGGCGCGTGATCGACCCCATCACGCTGGAGGTCATCCGCGAGGCGTTCGTGTCGATCGTGCGCGAGATGCGCGTGACGCTCGTGCGCACCGCGTACTCCTCCGTGCTGTACGAGGGCGAGGACTTCTCCTGCGTGCTCATGGACGGGCAGGCGCAGATCGTGGCCATGTCGAAGGGGCAGGACCATCCGCTGCACATCGTGCCGATCGCCTGGTCGATGCGCGCGGTGCGCGAGCGATTCGGCGACGGCATCCGGCCCGGCGACATCTTCCTGCACAACGACCCGTACACGGGCGGCACCCACCTGAACGACGTGGCGATGATCATGCCGCTGTTCGCGCCGGGGCAGGGCGGCATCGACGAGCTGTTCGTGTTCCCCGTCGTGCGTGCGCACTGGGGCGACGTGGGCGGCATGAGCGCCGGCAGCCTCTCCGGCGGCGCCACCGAGATTTTCCAGGAGGGCGTGCGCATTCCGCCCATCCGCATCGTCGACGGCGGGCGCCCCAACCAGGCCGCGCTCGAGCTCATCTTCGCCAACATGCGCGGCCCGCGGGAGCGTGAGGGCGACTTCAACGCGATGCTGGGCACGTGCCGCAAGGCGGCCGAGCGCGTGGAGGCGCTCGCGGCACGCTACGGCGCCGCCGTCGTGCGGGCGGCGGTGGCGGAGCTGATGGATCGCGCGGAGGCGCGCATGCGGCAGGCGATCTCGGCGCTGCCGTCAGGCGAGTACTGCTACGAGGCGCACCTCGAGAGCGGCCAGCGGCGGCTCGAGCCGCTCACCGTGCGCGCCCGCGTGACCGTGGCCGGCGACACCATCACCGTCGACCTTGCGGGCAGCTCACCGCAGACCGCGGGACCGACGAACGTCGGGCCGGCGATGGCGCCGACCGGCGCCTTCACGATCGTGAAAGCGTTCCTCGACCCCGGCGCCGACGTGAACTCCGGCGCGTTCCGTCCGCTCACCGTGCTCACGCCGCGCGGCACCATCGTCAACGCCGACCCGCCCGCGCCGTGCGGCGGCATGGTGGAGGTGAAGTACTGCGTGGAGGCCGCGGTGATGGGCGCGCTCGCGCAGGCCCTCGACGGCAAGGTGGCGGGCGACCTGAAGGGCGGCGGCAATCACTGCTACGTGGGCGGCCCGCACCCGCGCTCGGGCGAGACGTTCATCTTCTACGAGTACCCGGCCGGCGGCACCGGCGGCTTCGACGGCGGCGACGGCAGCAATGCCGTGCGCACGTGGACGGAGAGCGACATGACGACGGTGCAGCCCATCGAGGCCGTCGAGCAGCTCTATCCCGTCCGCGTCGAGCGGCTGGCCCTGCGCGAGGATTCCGGCGGCCCGGGTCGGTGGCGCGGCGGGCTGGGCCTCGTGCGCGAGGTCCGCGTGCTGTGTCCGGGTGCGCGACTGTCCGTGCTCGCCGAGAAGGCGGTGCTGCCGCCGTTCGGCGTGTGCCGCGGCGCCGCCGGCGCGGCCAATCGCTTCCTCGTCCGCCGCGACGGCGTGGTCATCCAGCCCTCGCCGCTGCCCGGCAAGGTCGGCGGGTTTCCGCTGGAATCCGGCGACATCGTCGTGATGGAGACGTCGGGAGGCGGTGGCTTCGGCGATCCGCTGCAGCGCGAGCCGGCGCGCGTCGTCGCGGACCTGGAGGAAGGCTACGTGACGCCGGAGGCGGCCGCGCGCGTCTACGGCCTCATCGAGCGTGCGCGCGCGGTGAACGAGGAAGCGACACGCGAGCAGCGCGCGCGCCTCGCCGCGCAGCGTATTCACGTGGCGCTCACCGCCGCCGAGCTCGGCGATCGCTCGGGCCGGCCCATTCGCCTGGATGCCGACACGGCGCAGACGCTCGGCGTCGACGCCGGCGGCGTGGTGGAGCTCGTGAACCCGAACGGCGCGCCCCTGCGCGCGTGGGTGGTGGAGCTCGGTGGTCCGCGGCGCCACGCGGCCATCGCGCCGATCGCGCTGCGCATGCTCGGCGTGGAGCCGGGTGCCGAGGTCGAGATCCGGGCGGTGCACTCCGGCATCCTTCCCTGACCGCGCCGCTGACCGGCGCAGACTTTGCAATAGCTCCAACAATCGTAAGCAATCGCAAGGAGGACGGCGATGCGATGGGCGGGCGGCCGGCGCAGCGACAACATCGAGGACCGGCGTGGCATCGGCGTGCCGCTCGGCGTCGCGGGCGGCGGGCTCGGTACGGTCGTCATCCTCGTGCTGGCCCTCTTCTTTGGCTTCGATCCCGGCGCCATCCTGAACACGGACGCGCCGGCGCCGCAGAGCCCGTCGCGGCCGTCGACGTCACCCGCGCTCGACGCCCAGACGGAGTTCGTCTCCGTGGTGCTCGCGGACACCGAGGACACGTGGGGTGAGCTCTTCCGGCAGATGAATCGCGACTACGAGCCCCCGAAGCTCGTCCTCTTCCGGAGCGCAGTGCAGTCGGCGTGCGGCATCGCCGGCGCCGCCGTCGGCCCGTTCTACTGTCCCCCGGACCGCAAGGTCTATCTCGACCTCGATTTCTTCCGTGCGCTCAGCGAGCGCTTCAAGGCGCCCGGGGACTTCGCGCAGGCCTACGTGATCGCGCACGAGGTCGGCCATCACGTGCAGAATCTCCTCGGCATCACCGACCGGGTGGGCGCGGCGCGGGAGCGGCGTCAGCGGACCGACGCCAACGCGCTGTCGGTCCGCACCGAGCTGCAGGCGGACTGCCTGGCCGGCGTGTGGGCGCACCACGCCGACGCCTCGCGCAAGCTGCTGGAGAAAGGCGATCTCGAGGAGGCGCTGGCCGCCGCGTCCGCGATCGGCGACGACCGGCTGCAGCGTCAGACGCAGGGCCGCGTGGCGCCGGAGTCGTTCACGCACGGCACCTCCGAGCAGCGTTCGCGCTGGTTCAAGCGCGGCTTCGACACCGGCGCCGTGCGTCAGTGCGATACGTTCGGGGCGGCCGCGCTGTAGCGCGGCCGGCTAGCCGCGTCCCACGAACGGCATCTTCGTGGCCATCACCGTCATGAAGAGCACGTTGGCGTCCAGCGGCAGGCTGGCCATGTAGATGACGGCCTTCGCGACGTTGTCGACGTTCATCGTCGGCTCGATCTCGACGGAGCCGTTCGGCTGCGGCACGCCCTTCTTCATGCGCTCCGTCATCGGCGTGGCGGCATTGCCGATGTCGATCTGACCGCACGCGATGTCGTACTTCCGGCCGTCGAGCGCCGTGGACTTCGTCAGCCCGGTGATCGCGTGCTTCGTGGACGTGTACGGCGCGGAGTTCGGCCGCGGCGCGTGCGCCGAGATGGAGCCGTTGTTGATGATGCGTCCGCCGCGCGGCTGCTGGTTCTTCATGATCTTGATCGCTTCCTGCGTGCACAGGAAGGTGCCGTGCAGGTTGGCGTCGACGACGGCCTTCCACTGCTCCCAGGTGAGGTCCTCGAGGGGAATGGCGGGCGCGCCGCTGCCGGCGTTGTTGAACAGCAGGTCGAGGCGCCCGTACGTCGCCTTGGTCTTGGTGAACAGCAGCTTCACCGCCTCGGGGTCGCCGACATCGGTCGGCACCACCATCGCCAGGCGTGAGCCGGCCGCAGTGGCCTCGGCCGCCGTCGCCTCCAGCGCTTCCTTGCGCCGCCCCGCCAGCACCACCGCGTAGTCCTCGCGCAAGAGTGCCAGGGCCACGCTCTTGCCGATACCGCTGCCCGCGCCCGTCACGATCGCGACCTTGTTGGTAGCCATGCCCGGGATGCTACCACGGCGGATTCCGCCGGGCGCTCGCGGCGCCGTCGGACGTCTAGAGCTGCGACTCGATCGGCATGACGAAGAGCTCGAGGAGCTTCGTGCGGAGCCCGCGCGCCTGCCACGCCTCGTAGGTCACGCGACGCGCGCGCCCGAGGTCGGTCTCGAAGGCCGTGGACAGGCGCTCGACGACGCTGCGGTCGTGGAGCACGACGTTCAGCTCGTCGTTGAGCTCGAACGACCGGTTGTCGAAGTTGGTGGAGCCCACGGTGGCCCACACGCCGTCGACCACCACCGTCTTGGAGTGCAGCAGCGACGCCTGATACTCGTAGATCTCCACGCCGCCGCGGAGCAGCCGCCCGAACCCGCGGCGGCTCGCCGCGCGCACGAGGTTGTGGTCGATCTTGCCGGGCGTCAGCGCGACCACGCGCACGCCCCGGGACGCGGCCGCCAGCAGCGCCTCTTCCAGGCGGTCGTCGGGAAGGAAATACGGGTTGGTCAGGTAGATGCTGCGCCGCGCGCCCGCGATGGCCAGCAGGTACATCGTGTACATGGCGTAGCTGCCGCCGGCCGGCGACGACTTGATGACCTGCGCACGCGCGTCACCGGGCGCGCGGCGGCCGTCCCAGAAGTAGGCGTCGCCGCCGAGCAGCTCGCCGGTGGCTTCGCGCCAGTTCTCGAAGAACGCGCTCTGCACGCGGTTGACCGCGGGTCCCTCGATCCGGAGATCGGTGTCCCGCCAGTGACCGTCCTGGCGACCGTCGCCCGTCCACTTGTCGCTCACGCCGGATCCGCCCGTGATGGCAACGCGTCCGTCCGCGACCAGGATGCGACGATGATTTCGCTTGTTGTGGCGACCGATCGAGGCGACGCGGCCGAGCGGCCGGAACGTGACGACGTGACAGCCGGCATCCTTCATCAGCCTGACGTACTCGCCGGGCATCGACAGCGTTCCGAAGCCGTCCAGCAGGATCTTGCCGACCACCCCCGCGCGGCAGCGATCCGCCACCGCCTCGGCGATCGCGCGCGCGGGGCCGCCGTCGGCGTAGAAGTACTCCGCGTAGTCCAGCGTCGAGCGAGCGGAGCGGATCGCGGCCAGCTTGGCCGGAAAGATCTGGTCGCCGTTCAGCAGCACATCGATCCGGTTGCCGCCCACCACCGGGCTGGCGGTGTGCGCTTCCATGGTTTCCGAGAACGAGGGATCTCCGGCGCCGACACGCGGAAGCTCCTCCGCCCGCGGCATGCGGTTACACGAGGCCGCGGCGACGGCAAGGCTGATGGCAAGCGCCGCCAGTGAGGCGGCCAGCGCGATGCGACGCTGGATCATCACTGTCTTAGCACCCGGCATGCCAGCGAGGGCGGATTCGAGTTACCATCGCGCCATGACAACGCTGACGGTGGAGCACCCGGAAGAGCTCCTGCAACACGTCGGCCGCGAGCTCGGGCCGTCGGACTGGATGACCGTCGAGCAGGCGATGATCGACAAGTTCGCGGATGCCACCGGCGACCACCAGTGGATCCACGTGGACGTCAAGCGGGCGAAGCGCGAGATGCCCGGCGGCAAGACGATCGCGCACGGCTATCTGACGCTGTCGCTCGTTCCACGCATGGCCGCCACGCTGGTGAAGGTCGCGAAGCGACGGCACGGCCTGAACTACGGCTCGAACAAGGTCCGCTTCACGAACACGGTGCCCGCGGGCGCGCGCCTGCGGCTGCGCCAGAAGCTCGCCGGCGTCGAGCGCGTCGCGGGCAACGGGATTCGCGTCACGTCCGAGATGACGGTCGAGATCGAGGGGCAGGAGCGGCCCGCGCTCGTCGCGGAGCTCATCGGCGTGCACTACGCCTGACCCGCGACTGGCCGCCGTGATCGCGACGGTGCTGGCGCTCGCGGCGCGTCCCGGTGTCGAGCCGCCGATGCCGTGGACGTGCCCGGAGAGTCATCCGATCAAGGGCTACGTCTCGCACGAGTCGGGCCTGCGCATCTACTTCATGCCGGACAGCCCGTACTACGAGGAAGCGAGCCCGGAGCGCTGTTACGCGACCGAGGACGAGGCGCGCCAGGACGGCAGCGCGCCCGCGCGCCGCGCCGAGCCCGTCGACGCGCGGCAGGGAGGCGAGGATGAGCGACAAGGTTGACACGGTCCGATCGTCGAGCAGTGGAACCATCGGTCGCGCGCGCACGGCCGCGCGCGGGCAGACGCTGATCCTCGACTCCTCCACGCATCCGCAGCCCGATGCGCTGACGAACAGCGAGGCGTTCCTCGCCGGCGTGTCGTCGTGCGGCGTCACCCTCATCGAGGCGCACGCCCGGGACACCGGCGTCGCCCTCCGCGGGGTCGACGTCACCATCGAGGGCGTCCGCACCGCGGCCGAGCCGAATCGCTTCAAGTCCGTCACGCTCACCTTTTCGCTCAGCGGCGTGAGCCAGGCGCAGGCGGAGGCGCTCGTGGAGACATATCGCCAGCGCTGACCGCTCTATCGCACGGTCGCGGGCGCGACCGACGTGGCAGTGAAGGTCCTGACGGTCTGAGGGAGAGTGGCGAAGGTCTACGTCGTCACGGCGCCGGACCGCATCCGCGGCGTCTACGAGACGTGGGCCGCCTGCGAGGCCGCCGTCAAGGGCGTGCCGGGCGCGCGCTACCAGGCGGTCGGCAGCCGCGCGCAGGCGGAGGCGATGCTGCGCGGCGAGGGCACGGCGCTCGAGAGCGGCCTTTACGCGTTCGTCGACGGCAATCACCACGGCGGCGTCGGCGTCGTCATCGTGCAGGGCGGCGGCGAGGACCCGGCGGTGCTCGACGAGGCGTCGATGACCGTGACCCAGGTATTCGCGGGCGGGGCCGTGCGCGCACTCGCGGAGCCGGCCGCCATCGCGGCGGCGCTGGCGCGGCTGCGCAACGTGCTGGCCGAGCTGGCCGCCCTCTACCTGGCGCTGCGACTGCTGCCCGAGCGCGCGCGCGTCACGATCGTGCACGACTACGAGGGCCTCGGCGCCTGGATGACCGGGCGCTGGAAGACGCGCGACGCCACGGTGGCGGAGGTCGTGGCGGCGTGCGCGGAGCTCGCAGCGCGCCGCGGCCTCACGCTGACGTTCCGCCACCAGCGGGGCCATCAGGCGGCGTGGGCCGGCCGCGACGACTACGCGCAGCTCAACGCGCGCGCCGATGCGCTCGCGACGGACGCCGCACGTGGCTGAGCGCGTTCGTCGACCGGCCGCGGGCGCAGCGGGCGCCGCCGGCCGGCGGTATGCTGCGAGCAGGAGGCGCCGATGACGGCCCGGAACACTCGCATCGAGAAGGACGCGCTCGGTCCGGTGGAAGTCGACGCCCGGCGGCTGTGGGGCGCCCAGACGGAGCGCTCGCGACGCAACTTCGTGATCGGCGCGGGCCGCTTTCGCTGGGGACGTCCGGTGATCCGCGCCTTCGGCCTGATCAAGAAGGCCGCCGCGCTGGCCAACGAGGAGCTGGGCCAGCTGCCAGCGGCGAAGGCCCAGCTGATCGCGCGCGCCGCCGACGAGGTCGTCGCCGGGCAGTGGGACGACGAGTTCCCGCTCGTGGTGTTCCAGACGGGCTCCGGCACGCAGTCCAACATGAACGCGAACGAGGTCATCGCCAACCGTGCCGCGCAGCTGGGCGGCGGGCAGGCGGGTGACAAGAGCCGCATCCACCCCAACGACGACGTCAACATGAGCCAGTCGTCCAACGACGTGTTCCCGGCCGTCATGCACGTCGCGACCGTCGAGCAGCTCGAGGACACGCTCGTGCCAGCCGTGCGAGCGCTGCGCGACACGCTCGACGCCAAGGCGCGCGCGTACGCGGACGTGGTCATGATCGGCCGCACGCACTTGCAAGACGCGACGCCACTCACGCTGGGGCAGGCGATCTCCGGCTGGGTGGCGCAGCTCGACGACGCGCTGGACGGCGTGCGGTGGGCGGCGGGCCGTCTCACCGGCCTGGCCCTCGGCGGCACCGCGGTCGGCACCGGCCTCAACGCCCACCCGCGCTTCGGCGAGGTGGTCGCGCGCAAGCTCGCGGAGGCGACCGGCAAGCCCTTCGTCTCGGCCCGGAACAAGTTCGCTGCGCTCTCCGCGCACGACGCGATCGTGGATGCCAGCGCGGTCCTCCGCACGCTTGCCGGAGCGCTCATGAAGATCGCCAACGACGTCCGCTGGCACGCCTCGGGACCGCGCGCCGGGCTGGGCGAGCTGCGCATTCCCGAGAACGAGCCGGGCTCGTCCATCATGCCGGGCAAGATCAACCCCACGCAGGCCGAGGCCCTGACCATGGTCGCCGTGCAGGTGTTCGGCAACGACACGGCGGTGGCCCTGGCCGGGTCGCAGGGCAACTTCCAGCTCAACGTCTACAAGCCGGTGATGCTGCACAACGTGCTGGAGTCGATCGCGCTGCTCGCCGACGCCGTGCATTCCTTCGACGAGCACTGCGCGCGCGGCCTCGAGCCGGACACGGCGCGCATTCGCCGCCACGTCGACGAGTCGCTCATGCTCGTGACCGCGCTCACGCCGCACATCGGCTACGAGAAGGCCGCGCAGATCGCGCTGGCCGCACATCGCGAGGGGACGAGCCTGCGCGACGCCGCGCTCAAGCTCGGCTTCGTGACCGGCGATGACTACGACCGCTGGGTGCGCCCGGAGGACATGACGCACCCGCTGGGAGGGGCGTGATGACGCAGCAGACGGTCGGTGTGCTGCTCTTCCCCGAGTTCGAGCTGCTCGACGTCTTCGGACCGCTCGAGGCCTTCGGCCAGGCGCGGGATTTCTTCCGCGTGCTCACGGTGGCCGAGCACGCGGGCCCGGTGGCGAGCGCGCAGGGACCACGGGCGATTGCCGACCACGGCCTCGACGACTGTCCGCCGCTCGACATCCTGCTCGTGCCCGGCGGCATGGGCACGCGGCGGGAGGTCGGCAACCGCACGCTGCTGGACTGGATCGCGCGGCAGGCGCGGCGCACGCCGACCACGACGTCGGTGTGCACGGGCTCGGCGCTCCTTGCGAAGGCCGGCGTGCTGGACGGCCGGCGCGCCACGTCGAACAAGCGGGCGTTCGCCTGGGTCATGGAGCAGGGGCCGAAGGTGGACTGGGTACGCCAGGCGCGCTGGGTCGAAGACGGCAACGTCGTCACGTCGTCCGGGGTGTCGGCCGGTATCGACATGGCGCTGCACCTGATCGGCCGCCTGGCGGGCGCCGGCGTGCGCGACGAGGTGGCGACGCGCATGGAGTACGTCTGGCACGACGACGCGGCGAACGACCCGTTCGCGCGCGTGTGGGGGCTCGTCTAGGGCGCGTTCACGACGTGCATGCGCTCACCGCGCGCGAACGCCTCCACCGTCGCGATCGAGATGCGCAGCATGTTCGCCGAGGCCTCCGTGGTGTTGTAGCCGATGTGCGGTGTCAGGAGGACGTTGGGCAGCGAGGCCATCGGATGCGGCACCGGCGTCGGCTCGGTCTCGTGCACGTCGAAGGCGGCGCCGCGGATCCTGCCGGCCGCGAGCAGCTCTATCAGCGCGGCGTTGTCGACGAGCCGCGCCCGCGCCGTGTTGATCAGCCACGCGCTCGGGCGCAGGCGCGCCAGCAGCGCGCGCGAGACGAGGCCCTCGGTCTCGCGCGAGTACGCGAGATGCAGGGACACGACATCGGCGCGCTCGAAGAGCGCCTCGAGCGACGCGGGCTCGACGCCCGCCGGCGCGCGGCCGGCGGACGCGCGGCGGGTCCAGGCGATGACGCGCATGCCGATGCCCATCCCGAGCCGCGCCATCTCGACGCCGATCGGCCCGAGCCCCACCACACCGAGGATCTTGCCCCGCAGCTCGATGCCGTTGAAGCGCCCGGGCTCCCAGCGGCCCTCGCGAAGGCTGCGGTCGGCGGCGGCCACGTGACGCGTGAGCGCCAGCATCATGGCGAGCGTGTGCTCGGCCACCGACGTCGCGCCGTAGTCGGGCGTGTTCGCGACCAGGATGCCCTGACGAGTGGCGGCGTCGACGTCGATGTAGCTGGCGTAGCCGATCCCGAGAAAGCTGATGAAGCGCAGCCGCGGACACGCGCGCAGCACCTCGGCATCCATGGAGGAATAGTCGAGGATGACCACGTCGGCGTCGCGGACGCGCGCGATCAGCGCGCCACGATCACGCGGGGGCCCGTCGTGGAAGTCGACGGCGCCGAGGCGCCGCAACGGCTCGAGCTCGCCGGGTGATTGCACGCAGCCGGCGCCATCGGGAAAGACGATCCGCACCGGGGGATGATACCGCGTCGCCGCCGGCGCGCGCCTGCGACGCTGCTAGCGCGGCTGACGCGTGAGCTCGGCCGGTCCGCGCGGCCCCCAGCGGAAGCTGGAATCGCCGCTGCCCTGCAGCTGGTTCTCCGCCACCCTCGCAAGCGTCAGTCGCTGCGTGCCGTCGGGCGTCTCGCTCTGCACGACGAGCACGAGCCGGCCGCGGGCGTCGCTGCCGAGCCAGCCCTGGGCGCGCGACGACACCGCCGCCCCGGAGATCCAGCTCGTGAGCACGCCGGTGACGCCGGGACGCCGACCGCCGAGCAGCTCGTAGTTCCCGAGGTACACCCCGGACGTCCCCACCTCGATGGGCTCGGGGGTCAGCAGAAGCGCCACGGGTCCGCCTCCCCACGTGCCGCGCCAGGTGCCGGCAAGATCGGGAGCCGAAGCGACTTGCGACGACGGCGGCGGTGGCAGCGGCGCCTGCACCGCACAGGCGGTCAGGAAGACAGCGGCGAGCAGGATGCCGGCCCAGCGCATGGCTCAATTATTCCACGACTTCGACCCGATGCACGGTCATGGCGGCATGCGGGGTGCAACACGCAGCCCCATGGTCACCGTGGCGCTGTTCGGGGCGGACGAGGATAGCGTCCTCGTGCGCCTCGGCCTCCGCGAGGCGGGACTCGCCGCGACCGGCGCGTACGTGCAGGAGGTGCAATCCGGCGACGTCGACCTGGCCGAGTTCCTCGGCCGCGCCCGCCCGGACGTGGTCATCTACGATTTCGTGCAGCCCGCCGCACGTAGCCTGCGCTGGCTGCGAAAGCTCGAGCAGGTCTGCGAGGCACAGCAGATCCCGTGCGTGCTGACCGTTCGCGACGTGCGCGACCTGCATCACGTGGTCGTGGGCTGGGCCGCCTGCATCCTCATCCGCCCGTACGACGCCGAGATGGCCCGCCTCGCGATCCGTGAAGCGATCAGCGCGGACGACGACGACCACGTCGACGACGAGGTGGACGCGCGCGACGAGGTCGAGGGCGACGACGACGAGGCAGCCGCCTGAAGTGTAGAAAAAGCTACGAATTCGCGGGCCGAGCCGCTAACGTGTGCCCATGCGCGGCCGCCTCGCCGGACCGATGTTCGCCGTGCTCGCGCTGGTGTCGGTGGCCGACGCCGGCGAGCCCACCGAGCGGCTTCGCGCGCTGTTCGAGCAGGCCAATCACGTCCTGACGTCGCCCGACGAGGGGCGCGGCTTCGACGAGCGACTGTCCGCCATCCGCGCGCTCGTCGGCGAGCTCTTCGATGCGCGGGAAGCGGCCGCCGCCGCCCTGGGGCGGGAGTGGCAGGCGCGGACGGCGGCTCAGCGCGCCGAGTTTGCGCGTCTGTATGCCGAGCTGGTCGAGCGCGCATACCTTGCCTGGGTCGGCGGCCGGGCCCGGCTGCACGGCGACGGCGTGCGGGTGGCGTTCGTGTCCGAGTCGACGAAGGGCGAGACGTCCAGCGTCGTCACGACGCTCAGCACGCGCGGCGCCGGCGAGGTGCCCGTCGAGTACCGCATGCGACGCCGCGAGGGGCGCTGGCTGGTGCAGGACGTCGTCGTCGACGGACTGAGCGTCGCCGACAGCTACCGCGTCCAGTTCCAGCGCGTCCTGCACAGCGGGGGCTACGGCGAGCTCATGGCCCGCATCCAGGAGAAGTTCTCGGCGTCGGCGCTGGCCGAGCCGCCCGCGCCGCTGCGCGTGGCGAGCGTCAACCCCGTCTCCGACGCGCCGGCCGTCGAGGCCAGCGCGGCGACCACGGCCGCGGTGTCGACCGCGCTGAGCATCGCCAGCTCTCCGAGCGCGGCGATCGCCCCGAGCGCCGCGACACCCACGCCGCCGCCGGCGCCGCGGACCCCGTCGCCGGCGACAGCGGTGGCCGTCACGTCCCCCGCGGCGCCGGCAGCACGCGGCTCGGTGCCGTCACCGCTCGAGTCGGTGGGCCGCGCGACGAGTCCGAGTCCGCCGGGGTCGACTCCGAAGGCGTTCTGGCTCCAGCTGGGCGCCTTCCGCGACACCGACGCGGTGACCCGGCTGGTCGAGCGCCTGCGCGATCGCCAGGTGACCGTGACGACTGGCGGGCCGCGGACCGCGCCGCTGACGCGCGTGCTCCTCGGGCCCTTCGTCGACCGTGCCGCTGCCGCCGCCGCGCTCCGTCAGCTCGCCGCCGCCGGGTACCGCGCCATCATCGCTCTCGAGTAGCACGCCGCCGCCCGGATGCTTCGCGAGGTCGTCACGCTCTTCTTGAAGCTCGGCGTGATCGGCTTCGGCGGGCCCGCGGCCCACATCGCGCTCATGCGGGACGAGGTCGTGCGCCGGCGCCGCTGGGTCGACGACGCCCGGTTCCTGGACCTGCTCGGGATGACGAATCTCATTCCGGGGCCCAACTCCACCGAGATGGCGATTCACCTCGGGTACGTGCGCGCGGGCTGGCCGGGCCTGCTGCTCGGCGGAGCCGCGTTCATCGTGCCCGCCATGATCACCGTGCTCGCGCTCGCCTGGGCCTACGTGGCCTACGGCGCGCGCCCCGAAGCGTCGGCGGCGCTGTACGGCATCAAGCCGGTGATCATCGCCATCGTCCTGCACGCGGCGTGGGCGCTGACGCGGACGGCGGTGAAGACCGCGCTGCTCGGCGTGGTGGCGGTCGTCAGCATCGCACTGTACGCGGCCGGCGCGCACGAGCTGGCGATCCTGCTCGGCGCCGGCGGCGTCACCGCGCTGGCCCGCGCGGCGCCGCGACGTGACGTCGCGGCGCTCCTGCTGCAGCTGCCAGCGACGGGCGGCGCCGCAGTGGCCGTGTCCGGGGGCGTGTCGCTGGGGGCGCTGTGCCTCGTGTTCCTCAAGATCGGGGCGGTTCTCTATGGCAGCGGGTACGTGCTGCTCGCTTTCTTGCGCAGCGACCTGGTCGAGCGATATCACTGGCTCAGCGACCGCCAGCTGCTGGACGCGGTCGCCATCGGCCAGTTCACGCCGGGACCCGTCTTCACGACGGCGACGTTCATCGGATATGTGCTGGCGGGATGGGTGGGCGGCGTGCTCGCCACCATCGCCATCTTTCTACCCTCCTTCGTGTTCGTCGCGCTCAGCCAGCCGCTCGTTCCGTGGATCCGCCGGTCCGCCGGCGCCGCCGCGTTCCTCGACGGCGTCAACGCCGCTGCGCTCGGCCTCATGCTCGCCGTGACCGGCCAGCTGGCGCGCGCGGCCGTCGTCGATGCGCCCACACTGGCGCTCGGCGTCATCGCGCTCCTTCTCCTCCTGCGGTTCCGCGTGAACTCCGCGTGGCTCGTCGCCGGCGGCGCCGCCATCGGTCTCGCCCTCCACGGACGCGGGTGACGATGCAGCGGGTTGACAGCCGCGCGGTGCGCCGACGATAGTTCGCTCGCCGGTCCGTGTGCCGGCGACCTCGAGGGGGAGCCAGGTGGAGCGCGCATTCTTCGTGATTGGCTGCGTGTCGGCCGCGGTGGCGGTGGCGCTCGGGGCCTTCGGCGCCCATGGCCTGCGGCAGCGCCTCGTGCCCGACATGCTGACGACGTTCGAGGTCGGCGTCCGCTACCACATGTACCACGCCCTCGCGCTCATCGGCGTCGCGCTGGCGCTCGGGCGATGGCCGCTGCCTGCGCTCGTCGTCGCCGGCTGGCTGTTCGTCGCCGGCACGCTCGTCTTCTCCGGCACGCTGTACTTGCTGGCGGTCACGGGCCAGCGCTGGCTCGGCGCGGTCACGCCACTGGGCGGGCTGGCGCTCATCGCGGGCTGGGTCGCGCTCGCCTGGGGCGCGTGGACACGGCCCTGAAGCGCTGTCCGTGGGCCGCGGGCCAGGCGATGGCGCGCTATCACGACCGCGAGTGGGGCGTGCCGCTGCACGACGATCGCCGGCTCTTCGAGTTCCTGATCCTCGAGGGCGCCCAGGCCGGGTTGAGCTGGTCGACCATCCTCAACAAGCGCGCGGCGTACCGCCGCGCGTTCGCCCGCTTCGAGGTACGCGCGGTCGCCCGCTTCACGGCCGCACGGCAGCGTGCGCTGCTGCGCGATGTCGGCATCGTCCGCAACCGCGCGAAGATCGCCGCCGCCGTCGACAACGCGCGCGCGTTCCTGGCCGTGCAGCGCGAGCACGGCTCGTTCGACGCGTACGTGTGGCGGTTCGTCGGCGGCCGACCACGGCAGAACCGCTGGCGCACGCCGGCCGAGGTGCCGGCCGTGAGCGACGTCGCGGACACGCTGAGCCGGGATCTTCGCGCGCGCGGCTTCCGGTTCGTGGGGCCGACCATCTGCTATGCGTTCATGCAGGCGACCGGCATGGTCAACGACCATCTCGTCGGCTGCTTCCGTCGCCGCGAGGTCGAGCGGCTCGGCGCGTCGTGATAGGCTCTCAGCACCATCTCGGGAGGACAGCACATGCCGAACATCACGGTGCAGTGGTACGCGGGACGGACGGACCAGCAGAAGCGTGAGCTGACGAAGGCGATCACCGAGGCGATGGTGAAGATCGGCAAGACGTCCGCCGACCAGGTGCACATCGTCTTCCAGGATGTCGAGAAGTCGAACTGGGGGCACAACGGCAAGCTGGCGAGCGACGGCTGAGGCGACGCGGCGCTAGGCCGCGCGCGCGGCGGCTCCGGCGTGCGCGAGCCGCTGCTGCAGCATCCCGAGCACGACGGCCTCGTCGCCACTGAGGCCGGCCACGTCCTCCACGATCGCCCGCTCCGTGCGGCGGCGGAACGCGTCGAGGGTGACGCCGTCGAGATAGGCGTCGAGCACCGCGGGGTGCACGTAGCACTTGCGACAGATCGTCGGCGTGTTCCCGAGCCGGCGCGCGACGGACTCGACCGCGCGCAGGATGTTGCGCCGGGCCTGGCGCTTCGAGGTGAACGCGGCCACCTCGCTGAGCGCGAGCGCGGCCAGCACCGTGCCCGCCCATGTCCGGAAATCCTTTGCGGTGAAGTCGGCGCCGGTGATCTCGCGCAGGTAGCCGTTCACGTCGGCAGAGTCGATGACCTGCCGGCGTCCCTCGTCGTCGACGTACTGGAACAGCTCCTGGCCCGGGAGCTCCTGGCACCGCCGCACGACGCGCGCGAGCCGTGGATCCCGGACGTCGACCTCGTGCTCCTTTCCGCTCTTGCCGCGAAAGCGAAAGCGCAGTGTCGAGCCGGACACGGCCACGTGGCGGTCGCGCATGGTCGTGAGGCCGAACGATCCGTTCTGCCGCGCGTACTCCGCGTTGCCGACGCGGATCAGCGTGCTCTCGAGCAGGCGCACCACCGTCGCCAGGACCTTGTCGCGCGGCAGGCCGGGCAGGGCCAGATCCTTCTCGACGCGCGCGCGGATGCTCGGCAGCGTCTCCGCAAAGGCGAGCATCCGCGCGTACTTTGCCTCGTCGCGGACCGCGCGCCAGCGGGGGTGGTAGCGGTACTGCTTGCGTCCGCGCGCGTCGCGTCCGATGGCCTGGATGTGTCCGTGCGGCGCGGCGCAGATCCAGACGTCGGTCCAGGCCGGCGGGATGGCGAGCGACCGGATCCGCCCCAGCGTCTCGGCGTCGCGGACGCGTCGCCCGTGCGCGTCGACGTACGTGAAGAACTTTCCAGCCCGGCGCCGCGCGATGCCCGGTCGGCCTTCGGTGACGTACGTCAAACCGGCCAGTTTTGCCGACTCCACCGGGTCACTCACGATGCGCGGCAGCGAGCGGCGGCGTCGGGCTCTCGGCATGGTCCTTGAAGCTCGTTCAGCAAGGGCTATGCCGGCGCGACGACTTCCGATCGGAGCCGAGCTGCGGGGCGCTGCAACGGAGTTCCGCGTCTGGGCGCCACGCGCGCGCTCTGTCGACGTCGTCAGCCAGTACGGAGACGTCACGCCGCTTCTGGCGGAGGAGCGCGGCTACTTCTGCGGCACGGCGCCGCTGCGGGAGGGCGATCGCTATCGCTATCGCCTCGACGGCGGAGAGCTCTATCCCGATCCAGCGTCCCGCCGACAGCCGGAGGGACCGCACGGTCCGTCCGAGGTCGTCAATCCGGATGCGTTCCGCTGGACCGACGGCGGATGGCGCGGTGTCACACGCCGCGGGCAGGTCATCTACGAGATGCACGTGGGCACGTTCACGCGCGAGGGCACGTGGGCGTCGGCGGCACGTCAGCTGGCCGAGCTCGCGCGCTTCGGGATCACGGTAATCGAGATGATGCCGGTGGCCGACTTCCCGGGGCACTTCGGCTGGGGCTACGACGGCGTGGCGCTCTTCGCGCCGACGCGTCTGTACGGCGCGCCCGACGACCTGCGCGCCTTCGTCGACCGCGCGCACGGAGTCGGCATCGCGGTCATCCTCGACGTCGTCTACAATCACCTCGGCCCGGACGGCAATTATCTCGGCGCCTACTCGCCCGATTACTTCACCGATCGCTACGTCAACGAGTGGGGCGAGGCGGTGAACTTCGATGGACCCGACGCGGAGCCGGTGCGCGAGTTCTTCGCCTCGAACGCGGCGTACTGGATCGACGAGTTCCACATGGACGGGCTCCGGTTCGACGCCACCCAGCAGATCTTCGACGCCTCGCCGGAGCACATTCTCGCCGACATGGCGCGACGTGCGCGGGCGGCGGCGCCGGACCGCCGCGTCTTCCTCGTCGCCGAGAACGAGCCGCAGGAGGCGCGCGTGGTACGCCCGCCGGAGCGCGGCGGCTTCGGCTTCGACGCGATGTGGAACGACGACTTCCACCACACGGCGCGCGTGGCACTGACCGGGCGCTCCGAGGCGTACTACTCGGACTACAAAGGCCGGCCGCAGGAGCTGATCTCGGCGGTGAAGCGCGGCTTCCTCTACCAGGGTCAGCACTACGCCTGGCAGCGCAAGCGGCGCGGCGCTCCGGCGTGGGACATGCCGCCCGCGGCGTTCGTCGCCTACACGCAGAACCACGACCAGGTCGCGAACACCGCGCGCGGGCAGCGCCTGCACGCGACGGAGAGCGCCGGCCGGTGGCGCGCGCTCACGGCGCTGCTGCTGCTCGGGCCGGCCACGCCGATGCTGTTTCAAGGCCAGGAGTTCGCGGCCTCCGCGCCGTTCGTCTACTTCGCCGACCATCGTCCCGACCTCGCGGCGCTCGTGAGCAAGGGGCGGCGCGAGTTCCTGGCGCAATTCCCCAGCATCGCGGCCGCCGAGGTCAGCGCCTGCGTGCCCGATCCGGGCGACGCGTCGACCTTCGAACGCTGCAAGCTGGACCTGGGCGAGCGCGAGCGACACGCCGAGGCCTACGCGTTCCACCACGATCTGCTCACGCTGCGCCGCGAGGACGCCGTGTTCCGCACGCAGGCGGCGCACGGCATCGATGGCGCCGTGCTCGGACCGGAGGCGTTCGTGCTGCGCTTCTTCGGTGAGGCAGGGGACGATCGGCTCCTGGTGGTGAACCTGGGCCCCGACCTGCCGCTGAGCGTGATGCCGGAGCCACTGCTGGCGCCGCCCGAGCAGCGCCGCTGGGAGATCACCTGGTCGACCGACGATCCCCGCTACGGCGGCTGCGGTGCCGCGCCGTTCGACACCGATGGCCCGTGGCGGCTTGGCGCGCACTCAGCACTGGTGCTGCGTCCCGCGTCGCGGCTCGGCTGATGGACCGACTCGTGCGCCGCCTCGACATGGGCGTCGTTCGCACGCGCGACGGCGACGCGCTCCGGGACCGCGAATGGCTCGTCACCAACGGTCTCGGCGGCTACGCCTCCGGCACCATCGGCGGCGTGCCGACCCGGCGCTATCACGGCCTGCTCATCGCGGCGATGCCGGCCCCGCTCGGACGCGTGGTCATGCTGAACCAGATCATCGAGTCGGTCCGGGCCGGCGACGGCGCCGCCTACGCGCTCGGCGGATCGGACACGGTCGGTGGTGATTTGAGGGAGTTCCGACTCGAAGAGGGCTTGCCGGTCTGGGTCTACCGCGCCGGCGACGCGGTCGTGGAGAAGCGCCTGCTGATGCCGCATCGGCAGAACACGGTGCACCTGCGATACCGGCTGATCGAGGGAAAGACCGCGCTGCGACTCAGCCTGCGCGCCGCGCTGCACTTCCGACTCCACGAGGCGCCGGTGAGCGAGGCGCAGGACGTGACCTACACGCTGAGCGTCAGCGGCGACCGCTACGAGGTGCGCGGGCCCGCACGGCTGCCGACGCTGCGGCTCTTCTTGCACGGCCAGCACGCGAGCTTCACGGTGGAGCGCCGGCACACCGACGATGTCTCGTACGAGGTCGAGAGCAGCCGCGGCTACGCCGATCGCGGCGCCCTGTGGAGCCCCGGCGAGTTCCACGCCGATCTCGAGATGGCGCAGGAGGCCACGCTCGTTGCCTCCACGGAGGACTGGGGCGTGATGCTGGCGCTCGGTCCCGAGGCCGCGCGCGGGGCGGAGCGCGAGCGCCGACGCCGGCTGCTCGCCGCGGCGCCGGCGCACGCGCGCAGCGGCATGGCGGGCGAGCTCGTCCTCGCCGCCGACCAGTTCGTCGTCACGCCGGCGGGTCGCGTGGAAGACGCCGCGCGCGCCCGCGCCTCCGGCGACGAGGTGCGCACCGTGATCGCCGGCTATCACTGGTTCACCGACTGGGGACGCGACACGATGATCAGCCTCGAGGGCCTGACGCTCGCCACCGGGCGCTACCCCGAGGCCGGCTTCATTCTCCGGACCTTTGCGCACTCCGTCCGCGACGGTCTGATCCCGAATTTGTTTCCCGAGGGGGAGAACCACGGCGTTTATCACACCGCGGACGCGACGCTGTGGTTCTTTCACGCGCTCGACCGGTACGTCGAAGCGACGCACGACCGGACGACGCTGGCTCTGCTGCTGCCGGTGCTTCGCGAGATCGTGGGCCATCACGTGCGCGGCACCCGCTTCGGCATCGGCGTGGATCCCGCCGATGGCCTGCTGCGCGAGGGCTTCGCGGCGCTGCCGTTGACGTGGATGGATGCCAAGGTCGGCGACTGGATCGTCACGCCCCGGCGCGGCAAGCCCGTCGAGATCAACGCGCTCTGGTACAACGCGCTGCGCCTGCTGGAGCGGTGGACGCGCGAGACGGACGGCGACACCGCCGCTCAGCCCTACGCCGAGCACGCCGCCCAGGTCGCGCGCGCCTTCAACTCGCGATTCTGGTACAAGGACGGCGAGTATCTCTACGACATCGTCGACGGCGACGACGGCGACGACGCCGCCTGCCGCCCGAACCAGATCTTCGCCGTCTCGCTGCCGCACCCGGTGCTCGACGCGGCCCGCTGGGAGCGCGTCGTCGACGTGGTGCGCGAGCGGCTGCTCACGCCGTTCGGGCTGCGCTCGCTCTCACGCGAGCATCCCGACTACAAGGCGCGATACTTCGGCGACCTGCGCGCCCGTGACGCGGCCTATCACGAGGGGACGGTGTGGGCATGGCTGATCGGCCCGTTCGTCGACGCGTGGCTGCGCGTGCACCCCGCCGACCGCGCCGGAGCCGCCCGGTGGCTGGCCGCCTTCGACGGTCACCTCAGCGACGCGTGCGTCGGCAGCATCAGCGAGATCTTCGATGCCGAGCCGCCGTTCACGCCGCGCGGGTGCATCGCCCAGGCGTGGAGCGTGGCGGAGGTGCTACGGGCGTGGCTGCTGTGTGCGGCGCCCGCCTACCAGTGAATCCACTGGCCGGCCGACAGGATCGCGACACGGTCCTCGAGACCGCGCGCCACCGCGGCCTTGAGCAGCCGCTCGGGCGGCTCGGCGAACGGCTCACGGTTCAGCTCGAACGTGCCGAAGTGGATCGGCACCATGAGGCGCGCGTTGACGTCCTCGAGTAGCTGCAGCGCTTCCTCGGGATTCACATGGTTGGGATGCCGGCGGTCCCACGCGCTGTACCCGCCGATCGGGATGGCGGCGAGGTCGAACGGCCCGAGCCGCTTGCCGATCTCCTGCAGCGTGGGCGTGTATCCCGTGTCGCCCGCGAACCACAGCCGCTTGCCGCCACCCGCGATGGCCCAGGACGACCACAGCCGGAGATTTTGATCGCGCAGCCCGCGACCCGAGGAGTGCTGGGCCGGCGTGCAGGTGAACGTCACCCCGCGCAGCTGCGCGGCCTGCCACCAGTCGAGCTCCACGACGTCGTGCGCGCCGTGGTCGGCCAGCCAGGACTTGAGGCCGAGGGGCACGAAGAAGCGGGGGTGATGCTCGCGGACGAGCCGCTCGACGGTGTCCACGTCGAGATGATCGTAGTGGTCGTGCGAGATGACGACCGCGTCGATGTGGGGCAGATCCTCGAATCGCATCCCCGGAGCCACGAGCCGGCGGGGACCCGCGAAGTCGACCGGACTGGCCCGCTCACCCCAGTGCGGGTCGGTGAGGATGTTCAGGCCACCAACCTGGATCAGCAGCGTGGCGTGACCGATCCACGTGACGGTGGGGCTCGTGCCGTTGGCGCGCAGCTCGGCGCCGTCGTTCGGCAGGACGGCGGGCGTCCGGCCGCGCGCCGGCCAGCCCTCGAAGCTCCGGCGCACCATCCGTCGGGTGCGCTCGATGAGGGTGAAGTGGTACGTCGAATCGAGGTTGCGGAAGCCGCGCGCCAGGTGATGGGCGGGGAGCGCGGAGGTCGCGGGATCGGCGTGGAGAGTGACCACGCCGCAGGCGAGCACGCTCGCCAGGACGCACAGCAGCGCGAAGAGCAGGCGTTGACGCGGGCGCAACACATCCACCCTATCACGACAGCCTCGCGTGATACCAGAGGATGTCCTCGCAACGTACTGTAATCGTTACATCGGCGTTATGTGACGATGGCCTCCAGCACGCAGACCGCCTCGGGCGCCACGGTCTGCGCCGCGATGGTCTCCGCGCAGAACAGGTGGACCAGGTCCCGGTCGTGGAGCCGATAGCCGACGGACAGGTCACCGCCGACCGTCAGCACGAAGTCGCCACCCCGGGTGGAGAAGACCGCGCCGGCACCCGAGATGACGGGCGAGCGGTGCACGGCGGCCAGGACGTCCTTGAGCTGCCGGGCCGTCGGGTAGCCGCTCTCGTCAGCGGCCTGCAGGTAGGCGTAGTAGCGCGCCGTCGGCAGAACCGCCTCGTAGGGGCCGGGCACGCCGCGCTCGTCGAGCGTCTCGACGGCGCGCAGCAGGTCCGCGAGCATCTCGCCCGGGCGCGACCAATCCTGCGCGCGCACACGCGGACTCTCCTTGTCCGTCAGAAAGCCGCCGCCGACCGGGTCGCCGTAGAACGCGAGCCGATCCTCGGCCAGCGCCGCCTCGCGCGCCGCGGCCTCGGCGGGACTCGTGTCCAGCACGGGCGCACCGCGCTCGAACACCTCGATGGAGGACCAGGGCACACTGAAGTCCACGCGCACCTCGCAGAGCAGAACGACCTCGGGCACGCAGACGGTCGCGCGGCCCTCCGGAGCCCCGCACGGCGTCATGGAGCCCGTCCGCGCCGCGACGTGATCCCAGCCGTGCGGACCATCGAACGTCGCGATCCGACGCGCGGCCAGGACGTGGCGCGCCGCCTGCGCAACGGACTGGTCGAGCGCCGTCCAGACGCGCTCGGGAATGGGAGCGGTGTGGCGCCGCAGGTAATCCGTCATCGCGTGCCTCCTCGCAGCGAGCCGATCGAGGCGCGCGTGCCGGCACGCGCGCCGTTGCCGTTGCCGGCGCCTTTTTCCACGACATCTTCGAGCTCGGTGATGGAGCCTTCGCTGAACAGGTACGTGCGCAGGACGCCGGAGAATCCGTCGTCGCGGCGCCGGATCCACTCGAGGACCATCGCCGCGTGCTCCTTCTCCTCGTCGCGGTTGTGGCGGAGGATCTCGCGCAGGTCACCGTCTTCCGTCGCATCCATGCGCTGCTGATACCAGTCGATCGCCTCGAGCTCCTCCATCAGGCTGACGATCGCCCGGTGCATGTCGCGCGTGCTGGGCGACAGGCGCTCCTCGGACTCGTGGAACGTGGTCGAACCCTGTGCCATCGATGGCTCCTCCGGTAGGTTGTGACTCCGCCCGTTGTCGATGCATCAAGAACCGGGCCGCCAGCCTTGACATCGCCGCGGGCGGGCGGCTAGGACAAGGCGGGAGGCATCCGATGACGACGGAGCGAAGCGTTCGGATCGGACGCGCGGCCGACGTGCCGGTGGGCACCGGCACGGTCGTGGAGGCGGCTGGCAAGACGCTCGCTGTCTTCAACGTGGCCGGCACATTCTACGCGATCGACAACGAGTGCAGCCATCGGGGCGGACCGCTGGGCGAGGGTGACCTCGACGGAACGGTCGTCCTGTGCCCGTGGCATGCGTGGCGCTGGGACGTCACGACCGGCGCCAACGTGAACAATCCCGCGGTCAAGGTCGGTTGCTACGCCGTCACCGAAAGGGACGGCAGTCTCTTCGTCGACCTCGGCGGCTGATCGGCAACTACGCTATACTCCTGGCGGTCCACATCTCGAGGGAGGTGCTCCATGCGGCGTCTCGTCATGGCGGTCGTGGTCGGCGTCAGCACGCTGGTGCTGGCGGTGTCCGCGCAGGCGTTCCAGTGCCCCAAGCTGGTCTCACAGATCAATGCTCAGGCCGGAAACCGTCTGGACGCCGCGGCATACGACGCGCGCCAGAAGGCGATGCAAGCCGAGCAGCTGCACAAGGAAGGCAAGCACGCGGAGTCCGAGAAGGCCGCAAAGGAAGGCCTCGCCATCCTCGGGATCAGCTCGTAACGACCAGGGCCGTCGAGCGGGGCCGCGCAGGTGCGGGGCCCCACGCTCGTCAGCGTCGACGCAGCGAGGTGAGACGCTGCCGACCGGCGCGCTCGGCCTCCTCCGGAGACTCATAGGCCATCCACTCGCGCGTCCAGCTGGTCTCCAGGACCTCGTCGCGCTCGCAGTCTCGAATCTCCCACCGCCACAAGCACGGCTCGCTCATCAACTGCACTTCCACAGCCAGCCGTTCTCTTTCCATACCCCTCCTCCTGCCAGGCTCGGGTAGAAAAGTGCAAGGCATATGCCTGCACACCGGGCAATCGCGGCGCGCGCAACGTCCGACGAATCCACGTGAGTGCACGAACGCGAAGGCGACGATGGGTAGCGCATTTCCAGAATCTTCCCAGGAACGTCGTTCAGGGCTACAGTGACAGCCGTGGACGGCTTGCCGATCCCGCCGCTCGTCCTCGGAGCGGTGGTGATCATTGGGCTGGCGCTGGCCTGGGGCCGGCGGTTCTACCAACGCTGTCCGCACTGCGGACGAATCGCGCCGCGGGTTCACGTTGGCTGGAAGCGCTGCCGCCACTGCGGTCGCCAGTACCGGAAGGGACTACGCCTGCGATGAACGCGTTGCGACGTCTTCTCGGGCTATCGCCGGAGCGGTCGGACGGCACGTCGACCGGGGATGGGGACGGCACACCGACCGTGATCGGAGAAGGAGTGACGTTGAAGGGAGAGATGCAGGGGACCGGGCCGATTCTCGTGCTCGGCCGATTCGAGGGGGACATTGCCATCGATGGAACCATCACCGTCGGCGAGGGCGGTCAGGTCGACGCGAACATCATCGCGGCCGCCATCGTCATCGACGGTTCCGTGCGCGGAAACCTGTCGGCCGACACACGCGTCGAGATCGGACCGACGGGCTCGCTCACGGGCAGCGTGAAGAGCGGCGCGCTCAGCGCGAGCACCGGCGCGGTCGTGAAGAGTGAGATCTGGGTCGATCGCACGGCAAAGCGGGAAGTGGCGCCATGAAGCTCGAGTGGCCGGCGCCGCGCACCCTGCTGACGGCGGCGCTCGGGATCGTCGTAATCGCGGCGCTCGCGCTCGGCGGCTGGTACTGGTGGGATCAGCAGCAGCGGCGCGTGGCGGCCGCGTACGCCGAGGCGATGACCCGCGCCTATGCCGCGCAGGCGCCGCAGGCACCGCTGGACGCGCGCGTCCGCGCCGCACAGGATCTCGAGAAGGTCATGGCGCAGTATCCGTCGGGCGCCGCCACCGCGGAGGCCGCCTACGAGCTCGGCAACCTCCGCTGGGCCGCGCAGCAGTATGCGTCGGCACGCGGCGCCTACGAAGTCGCGGTGGCGCGCGGCGGCAGCCCGACCGTGCGAACGCTCGCGCGCACGTCGATCGGCTACACCTGGGAGGCCGAGCGCAATTTTCCGAAAGCGGTCGACGCCTACGACGCCGTCGCCCGCGAGCTGCGCCCCAGGGACTTCCTCTACGAGCAATCGTTGATCGACCTCGCACGCGCGCAGGAGCTCGCCGGCCGCACGCCGGATGCCATCGCGACCTACCAGCGTGTGCTGAAGGAGCTCCCGGCCGCGCGCCGCGCGGATGAGATCCGCGCGCGACTCGCCACGCTGGGCGCGCCCGTGCCGGCCTCGACGCCGGGCGGACCGGCGCCCGCGCCGAGCTCGACACCGCCGAAGCGATGACGCCCGACCGTCCGTTCGCGAACCTCACCGGGAGCAACGTGCTCGTGGTCGAGAACGATCGCGACTACCTCGAGCTGCTCATGACGCTTCTCACGCATTGCGGCGCACGCGTTGCGAGCGCGCGCACGGTGGCCGAGGCGCGGAACGCAGCATCGACCAGCGCTCCCGACGTCATCCTGTGCGACCTGCGCCTGGACGGAGATTTCGCGGTCGACTTCCTGACCTGGCTGCGCAAGCAGCCGCCGCCGCTGCGCGACGTGCCGGCCATCGCCATGACGGGGTTCTACGAGGACTTCCCGCGCGCGAAGGCGGCCAACGTCGCCTTCAAGGCATTCTTCCGCAAGCCCGTGAACCTCGAGCGGCTGTGCGAGACCCTCTCGGCGCTTCGCCGTGGCGAGCCCGTGGGACACGAGATGGACCGGTACGACTAGTACTAATTAATAAGGATACAAGCGCCGCGGCGAGCGACGTGGTCGGGAACTATTCGGCGATCTCGATGGCGCCGGTCGCAAACCTTCCAGGCAGTACCCGCTCCACGACACGATTTCAAGGACTTACGGCCAGGTCCGACCACGGCATACGCCTTGCTCACCAACGGGCCGTGCCGACGGATACGCCGCCTCGCGGATCGATCCTGATCGTCGACGACGAGCCCGCCGTCGCCGAGATGCTGCGGGACATCTTCGTGTCCCAGGGTTACGCCGTCGACGGCGCGCGGAACGGTGGTGACGCCGTCATGCTGGCGTCGCTGAGCCGGCCGGACGCCGTGATCCTCGACATCAAGCTACCCGACACGACGGGCGCCGAAGTGCTCACGCGACTGCGCGAGCTGGACGACTCGATCGCCGTCGTCATGCTGAGCGGAAGCGACGACGAGGACATGGCGCGCTCGCTGCTGAAGGCGGGAGCGATCGACTACATCCGCAAGCCGTTCAAGTTCGATCAGCTCACGCAGGCCGTCGGCCTCGCGGTCGAAGTCGGCAAGGGCCGCCCGCGCCGCGGCGTGGTCCTGCCGTTCCATCCCGATCGCCGTCGCCGCCACGCGCTGTCGACCGATCCCACGCCGGTCCAGCTCGCACCGCTCGCCGAAGTCCAGGCCGCTCAGCACCCACGCGCGTAACGCCGTTTCGCAGCCGACACCTGCGGAGCCGCTTCCTTGACTGCCGATAAGGCGCATTATGTAAACTTACGCTTACGGTCGTGCGAGCCGCGTCTCTCTAGGAGTGTCTGCGGTGAGCACGTGCGGCTTCCTCGCGCGTGCGGCGCGGCCCTGGGCGCCGCCGCACGACCTACCCCGGGATCTGCGCTTCTTCCGGCAGCTGATCCCAGACCGGCTTCCAGGCCGGGACGTCGAGGCCGAACTTCTCGCAGAGTCCGGCCACTTCGCTCGCGAACGCCGCGCGCACCTCGTCGTTGTCACGGAGCTTGAGCTTGAGGGCTCGATAGCGTTGATTTTTTGGCGATCCGGGGCGGCCGAAGATGTTCATCGTGCGGATGTACCACTTGGCGAACGTGGTCTGGGCCTCGTCCTTGGTAGCCGGATCCGACGCCAGCTTCTTGACCCAGTACTCGCCGTGGCGGATATGGAACTTCTCCTCCTTGAAGATGCCCTCGATGGCGCGCACCCAGGGCCCGTAGGAGCAGTGGCGCACGTCCTCCAGCTGGTGTCCGGCGCCGCGGTCCATGCAGAAGTTGAAGAAGACGAAGTCCTGCCAGGTGTCGATCGGGTAATAGAAGATGTTGACGCGCTTGTCGGCGGTGATGCGCTGGGTGCCGATGTCGGCGTCCGGCTCGATCCGCATGGTGAAGGTCGCGTCGTGCTGCGCGACGTGGCGATCGACGTCGACGCCGAGATCGGCGAGCAGGCCGTACATGACCGCGGCGTGACGGAGCTCGTCCTTCACGATCTGCGCGACGACGTGCTTTTCCTCCACGGTGGGCGCCTTGGTGATCCACGGCACGTAGCCGTAGCCACCGGCGAGCTCGGAGTCGGCCTGCATGGTCATCAGGTGCACGAGGTTGTCGCGGTACTCGGCGGTCATCTCATCGGCGGACTCCAGCCGGACCCCGCGCTCGATCTTCGCCATCATGTCCCGGTGCTCGGTCATGGCAGGTGCCTCCTCGTCTCCAGCATACCCGCAGTCTCAGCCTTTCTCGACGACCCTGACCGCCTTGCCTTCGGAGCGCGGGACCGTGCGCGGCGCCATCAGCGTGAGCTCGATGGAGAGGCCGATGGCCCTGGACAGACGCTCGCCAACCCGCCGGCGCAGCTCCACCAGCGTGGGATGGCTGGCGTCGAAGCCGCCGCACGCCTCGACGACCGCCGCCGCCGGCTCCACCTGCACCTCGAGCCGAGCAAGCGTGGACGAGCGGTCGACCACGAGCTGGTAGTGCGGCACCAGCTCGTCGACGGCGAGCAGTGTCCCCTCGACCTCCGACGGATAGAGGTTCACGCCCTTGATGACCAGCATGTCGTCCGAGCGGCCCTTGATGCGCGCCATGCGCGCGGTGGTGCGGCCGCAGCGGCACGGCGCATCGGTCAGCGTCGTGATGTCGCCGGTGCGGTAGCGAATCATCGGCATCGCGCGCTTCGTCAGCGTCGTGAGCACCAGCTCACCCTCGGCGCCCGCGGGCAGGACGGAGCCCGTGCGCGGGTCGACGATCTCCGGCAGAAAGTGGTCGTCGGCGATGTGCAGGCCATCGCGCGCCTCGCACTCACCCGCCACGCCCGGCCCGATGATCTCCGAGAGGCCGTAGACGTCGTACGCGGGACAGCCGAACGCGCGCTCCAGCGCCCCGCGCATGCCTTCGGTCCACGGCTCCGCGCCGTACATGGCGTAGCGCAGTCCGAGGCGACGTCCGTCGCCGCCCTGCGCTTCGAGCGTCTCGGCGATGTGCAGCGCAAAGGAAGGCGTGGCGCAGAGGCCGGCCGGCCGGAAGTCCTGGAGCAGGAGGATGTGGCGCGCCGTATTGCCAGACGACGCGGGCACGACGGTCATGCCCAGGCGCTCGGCGCCGTCGTGGAAGCCGAGCCCACCGGTGAAGAGGCCGTAGCCGAAGGCGACGTGCAGCGTGTCGCCGGCGCGGCAACCGGCGGCGGCCATCGCGCGGGCCATCACTTCCCGCCAGACATCGAGGTCACCGGCGGTGTAGCCAACGACGGTCGGCTTGCCCTTCGTGCCGGAGGACGCATGCAGCCGCGCCAGCTCTCCGCGGGGGACGGCGAACAGGCCGAAGGGATAGTGCTCGCGCAAATCGCTCTTGCGCATGGTCGGCAGGTCGGCGAGGTCGTCCAGCGTGCGCACACGCCTGGATGCGAGTCGCTCGCGGTGAAAGGCGACGCGCTCCACTGCCCAGGCGACGGCTCCCTGCAGCCGCTCGAGCTGCAGAGCTTCGCGCGCGCCGCGCCCCAGGGTCTCGACCGCCGCGGGCGCCGTCACGGCCGGCGCGGGGGGCGCGGGAACTGCTGGTCGACGACGCGCTGATCGCGCAGGCCGACTGCCTCGCGCTGGATGAGCAGCGCCAGCCGGGCGGCGTCGGCCGCCCGCCAGGCGCGCGCGTACTCGGTCGCCAGCCGCTCGCGCGCCTCGTCGTCGCTCGCCGCGCGCCAGGCGGCACGCACGGCGGTCACCTCGGCCAGCGCCAGCTCCAGCCGCTCGCCCGCGCGGCCGAGAGCCGCCGCCTTCTCGCGGACGATCTCCTCGTTGATTCGCTCGTGCGCCTCGCTCGTGCGACGGCTCATGGCGCCATCACTCGACCGAGACGGACGCCACGAGCCAGTGCTGGCGCTCCAGGAACTTCACGACCGTATCGATGGTGCGCGCCTCGGTGCCGGCGTCGAGGCTGATGAGGTCGGGACGGATGTGGCGGACGTCCGGATAGCTGACGAGTACCTTGCGCAGCGTCCGCGCACGCGGATCCGCCGCCAGGAGACCCGGCCCGTCCGGCGCCGCGAACTCCTTTCGGCATTGCACGCGGATCGTCCGCGCCTGCGTCACCTGGGCCGTCCGCGGTCGAGGGCCTCGGCGTAGACGTCCAGCGTGCGATCGATCTGCAGGCGGACATCGAACTCGCGCTCGGCGATGTCGCGCGCGCGGAGCGCCATGGCGGCGCGGCGCTCGCCGTCGAGGAGCAGGCCGATGGCGGCTTCTGCGAGCGACGTCGGCTCGCCCTTGGTCAGGAGCCCGCTGACGCCGTCGCGCACCACCTCGTCGCAGCCCGACGCCGCCACCGCGACCGCCGGCAACGCGCATGCGGCCGCCTCCGCGAGCACGAGCCCCTGGGTCTCGGTCTCCGAGGCGAAGACGAACAGGTCGGCGGCCTGATAGCACACGGGCAACGCCTCGTGCGCGCGCACGCCGAGGAAGGTGACGCGATCCGCGGCCGCGAGGCGGCCGGCCAGACGCCGCAGCGCCTCGGCCTCCTTGCCGTGGCCGACCATCAGCAACCGGGCCCGGGGGACGGTGGATGCGACGCGGTCGAAGGCGAGCAGGACGCGATCGACCGACTTCTCGCGGTCGAGGCGGCCCACGTAGAGCAGCAGCGGATCGGTGGCCGGCAGCAGCAGCGCCCGCCGCGCCGCCGCCCGATCGCCGGGCCGGAAGCGCGCGAGATCGACGCCGGTCGGCACCACCGTCACCGGCGAGCCGACGCCGCGCCGCAGCAGCTCGTCGCGCACCACGGCCGACGGCGCGATCACCGCGCTCGCACGCGCCGCGAACCGCGTGCTCAGGCCGGTGGCCGCCGCCTCCACGAGCGCGCGGGTGAGCGGCACGTAGTGCGCGTACTTCTCGTACCGCGTGTGATACGTGAACACGAGCGGGCGGCCGCTGCGCCGCGCGAGCCGACCGGCGGCGGGGCCGAGCAGGAACGGATGGTGCGCGTGGAACACGTCGACGTCCAGCGCGCGCACGCGCGCCGTCATGGCCGGTGAAAACGGCACCGCGAGCGGGAACTCCGGGTACGTGGCGGCCGGAATCGAGGGATATCGAAGCACGTGCGGCGCGCCGTCGGGGGCGCCGGGAAAGCGGGGCGCGATGACCCACGCCTCGTGGCCGCGACCCTCGAGACCCCGACGGAGCGTCTCCACCGACACGGTGACGCCGCCGCAGAACGGCAGGTAGTTGTTGGTGAACAGCGCGATCCGCACGGGCCGCTCGTCAGGCCTTGTTGTACTTCTCGAAATCCTCCGGCTTGATGTTCTGCAGCCACTCGCGCAGCTGCTCCGGATCGTCGGGCTTGACGGGCTCCGCTTCCTTGGCGACCTCCATCTTCCCCGCCTTCGGGAAGACTTCCTCCTCGACGTAGATCGGCGCCGCCACACGCAGGGCGAGCGCGATGGCGTCCGACGGCCGCGAGTCGACCGTGTACTCGGCGTCGCCGAGCTTCAGGTGGAGCACGGCGAAGAACGTGTTCTCCTTGAGGTCGGTGACCACGATCTTCACGACCTGCGCCTCGAGCGACTCGAGGATGTTCTTGATCAGATCGTGCGTCATCGGCCGCGGGGTGGCGATCTTCTCCAGCTCGAGCGCGATGGCGTTGGCCTCGAAGATGCCGACCCAGATGGGCAGCGATCGCTTGTCCTCTTCATCTCTCAAGATGATGATCGGCATGTTGGAGACGGGATCGAGGGCGAGCCCGCGCACCTTCATCTCGACGAGCATACGGCCTCCTCCGGCACTGTCGTCAGCGTCGCGCGCAGGCTGTGCGGCAGCGCCTCGGCCACACGGACGGTGACGACGTCTCCCACCGCCACCCGAGCGCCGCCGTCGAAGTTCACCACGCGGTTGCATCGCGTCCGTCCCGCCAGCTCGCCGGCGTTGCGCCGGGACACCCCGTCCACGAGCACCTCGACCGTCGTGCCTGCCAGCCGCGCGTTGCGAGCCGCGGTGACGCGGGTGACCACCGCGAGCAGCCGCGCGTTGCGCTCCGCCTTCACGTCCTCGCCGATCTGCGCGGGCATGACGGCGGCCGGCGTCCCGGGCCGGCGAGAGTAGCGGAAGGCGAAGACGTTGTCGTACTGCACGCGCTCGACCATCTCGAGCGTGGCCGCGAAGTCCGCTTCCGTCTCGCCGGGGAAGCCGACGATCAGGTCGGTGGACAGCGCGATGTCCGGCACCGCGTCGCGGAGGGCCGCGATCAGGTCGAGGTACTGCGCGCGCGTGTAGCCGCGGTTCATCCGGTCGAGGACCGCGTCCGAGCCCGACTGCAGCGGCAGATGGAACCATTCGCAGACTTTCGGCACGTCGCGCATGGCCGCGATGAGCTTGGGCGTCAGATTGTACGGGTTCGAGGTGGTGAAGCGGATGCGGGCGAGGTCGTCCACGTCGTTCACGCGGCGGAAGAGCTCCGCCAGATCGGTGGGCGGCGTGAGATCGCGGCCATAGGCGTTCACCGTCTGGCCGAGCAGCGTCACCTCGCGGCAGCCCTCGGCCACCAGCCCGCGCACCTCGTCCACGACGGCGTCCGGTGGATGGCTGCGCTCGCGTCCGCGGGTACGCGGCACCACGCAGAAGGTGCAATGCTTCTCGCAGCCTTCCATCACCGTCACGTACGCCTTCAGGCGGCTCGCCGACGGCGGCCGGGCGGTGATCTTGACCAGCGGCGCCTCGCCGGTCTCGAGCACCGGACGCCGCTCGCGGCGCGCGCGCTCCACGAGCTCGGCCACGCGCGCCACCGCCGGCGAGCCGAACACGAGATCGACGTACGGCGCGCGCTTCTGAACGATCCCCTGCTGGAGCTGAGCCATGCACCCCATCACACCGAGCACCAGCTCGGGCCGGCGCGCCTTGAGCGCGCGAAGCTCACCAAGCTTGGAGAAGACCTTGTCCTCGGCCTTCTCCCGGATGGCGCACGTGTTGACGAGAATGAGGTCGGCGTCCGCCTCGCTGTCGGTGAGCTCATAGCGATGCTCACGGAGCAGGCCCGCGACCCGCTCGGAGTCGTATTCGTTCATCTGGCAGCCATAGGTGATGACGTGTAGCTTCGCCATGCTGATCCGATAAATCAGGGATTTACGTTGTGTTGACCGTAGCATCCACCCCGAACGAAGTCAAACAAACGCACGCCGCCGCGACCGGAAATCGTTCGCTGACGCATGCCGCGCGGACCGCCAGCGGCCTTGTGAAACGGCGTTTCGGGCGCGCGGTGGGAAGCATCGGGGAGAGCGGCGCCCCGCTCTCCCCGATCTCGCTAATCGATGTCGTCCGGACGCCCGGCGTGTCCGGCCGCGGCCGGCGCCGCGGCGACGGCGTGGCCGTTGCCGTGCCCGTTGCTGCCATTGGCGGTGAACGTGAGCGGCGGCTTCACCTCGAACTGTCGCTCCAGGCGCGCGCGTCGCTCCTTCCAGCCTTCCTGGTACTCGAGCTCGTCCTCGTGCAGCGTGGCCGGCTGCTTGACGCCATGCGCGTGGCGGAACTGGATGGCGAGCTTCGACGCGGTCCGCCGCACCTCGTCCCACGGCGTGCCCAGGGCGAACTGATCGGAGATGGCGCCGATCCGTCCCGTGTGGATGTTGCACGACAGCGTGATGGCCGAGATGATCGGACCCGACCAGTACGACGTCTGCGAGTTGATCGGCATCGGCAGGATGTGCAGGTTGTGGCTGCCCCGGCAGTCCCCGGCCACCATGGGCGCCGCCGCCCACGGCGACGTGATCTCGCCCGGCGCGGGCCAGTCGCCCTGCGCGAACGCCAGCAGCACCGGGTCGTCCTTCCCGCCGTAGGTAAAACCCTTCTTCGTCTTGATGTTGTGCAGTCGCTCGGCCGAGCACACGTAGCCGAGCTGATCGGGCTCGTCGCGCTCGTTGCGGCTCCAGATGCGCGCGATGACGAACCGCGAGGACCGCGTGAGGCCCTCGATGTCGTACAGGTCCTCGGGCGCGCGGAGCGTGATGACCTTCTCGTGCAGTCCCTTGGCCAGCTCCTCCATCTTGCCGTCGAGTGCCTTCGGGTCCCGCGGATGCGCGCCCGCTTCAATGGCCTGGGCCTTGGTGTCGAGATCGACGATCTCGAAGAGGTAGCCGCGCTTCATCTTGGAGCTGGCGATGATGAGCCCGGTGTTGAAGCGGGGCAGCATGTAGGCACCGGTCGCATAGTGGTTGAACGCCATCGGCTCCGTCTTGTCCGCGTAGGAGACGAGCACGGTCTGGGAGGGGTTGTCCTTGCGCACGGGAAACGGGAGCGCCACCGTGGCCGGCCCTGCCCCGCGCAGGTTACCGGTGAAGGCGTCCGCGACGAGGTCCTGCCCCGGCCCGTAGAGCCCGAGCTCGGCGGCCTTGGCCGCGCCCTCCTGCAGCGCGTCCCACATGAGCTCGTCGACGACCGACATGTCGACGGTCTCGGCGATGATGCCGGTCACGGCGACGTCGTCGCCGGTGTGGGTCACGATCAGCGACGTGAACATCGGCTCGCCGCGGTAGCCGTTGTTCTCGAGCACGTACTTCGCGATCACCGACTTCACCTCGTCGGCGGCGACCACGTGGCCGCCGACGCCGCCGACATCGGCCTTGGTGGCCTTGATGAAGCGGCGCACGAGGGCGGGGTTCTTCGCAAAGACGTACGACCTGTACGAGAAGATGTTCGGGGAGTTGGTGACCGGAACCTTCTCCGAGACCGTCTGCGGCAGTCCCTCCAGCTCGTTGCGGGACTGGTGGTACGACTCGAGAAGAACCGGTTGGCCGTCGGACGGTCCGTAGCGCCGTGCGCCCATGGTGGCCTCCAGTGGCGTCGAAAGGTGGCCGGTCCGCGAAGCGGTGACGAACGGAGGATATCGGCGTACACTTGGGCCGTCAAGCAACAACTTGAACGCGATGAAATTAATTTCTCAGCCGTCGCGCGAAGTCCGTCAGATGGTCCAGTGCCTGGAGCTCTACTACCGCCAGGGCCGGAGCCAGAAGGACATCGCGACCGCCCTCGGCGTCTCCGCCGCCACCGTCTCGCGCCTCCTGAAGCGCGCGATGGACGAAGGCCTCGTGCGCGTCGAGCTCGACCTGCCGCGCACGGAGGACCTCGAGACGGCGCTCGTACAGACGTACGGGCTGCGCGAGGCGGTCGTGGTCGCGTCCGGCGGCCGCGGCGATCTCCGCGCGGAGCTCGGTGCCGCCGCCGCCGCGTACTTCGAGAAGGTCGCGGAGAACGGCATGCGCATCGGGCTGTCGTGCGGCCTCACGCTCTATCACACCATCCACTCGCTGCGCGAGCGGCGGCTCCGCGACCTCACGGTCTATCCGCTGTCGGGCGAGAGCACGCTGAAGCTCGTCGACATCTTCGCCAACACGCTGGTCGGGATGATGGCGGCGAAGTATCGTCCGCACGTCAAGGCGTACGCGCTGCCGGTGCAGCACCTCCTGTCGCTGACGCAGATCGAGCGTGAGCGTCGGCGCCTGCTCCGGGATCCAGAGGTCCGCTCGATCTACGAGGCCGCTCAGGACGTCGACATCGCGGTGGTCGGCGTCGGCGTCATCGCCGAGCAGACGCCCGGCTTCTGCTCGCTCGCGGAGTCCTACGGGGTGAGCGTGAAGCGGCTGCGCCAGCTCGGCGTCGTCGGCGAGATCAACTACCAGCCATTCGACGCCGGCGGACGCATCGTCGATCGCCCCGAGCTGGCCGCCCTGTCACGGCGGCTGCTGTCCGTCGAGGGCGATCGGCTGCAGGCGCTCTCACGCCGCGATGGTCGCACCGTCATCGCCGTCGCCGGCGGCCGGAGCAAGGTCGAGGCGCTTCGCGGCGCGCTCGCCGGCCGCTTCATGAACGTGCTCGTCACCGACGAGGACGCCGCCCAGGCGCTGCTTCGGCGATAAGACGCCGCGTCCTCAGCGCGCGCCGGGGGTGGTCGCTTCCTCGAAGGCGCCCATGCGACGGAACTTCTCGTAGCGCTCGCCGACGAGCTCCTCACGCGACAGGCGGCGCAGCGCGCCCAGCTGCTCGCGCAGCGCGATGCGCAGCGTGGCCGCCGCGCCGTCCCAGTCGCGATGCGCGCCGCCCACGGGCTCGGGCACGATGCCGTCCACCACGCCGAGCCGCAGCAGCTCGGGCGCCGTGATCCGCATGGCCTCCGCGGCGTCGGGCGCCTTGCCGGCGTCGCCCCACAGGATGGCCGCGCAGCCCTCGGGCGAGATCACCGAGTACACGGCGTATTCGAGCATCATCACGCGATTGCCCATGCCGATCGCGAGCGCGCCGCCGCTGCCCCCCTCCCCGGTGACGACGGCGAGGATCGGAACGGGCAGCGACGCCATGCGACGGAGGTTGCGGGCGATGGCCTCCGCCTGGCCGCGCTCCTCGGCGCCGAGGCCCGGATATGCGCCCGGCGTGTCGATGAACGTCATGACCGGCTTGCCGAACTTTCCGCCGAGCTCCATCAGGCGCAGCGCCTTGCGGTACCCCTCGGGGTGCGGCATCCCGAAGTTGCGCGCGATCTTCTCGCGGGTGTCCCGGCCCTTCTGGTGCCCGATGACGACGACCGACTGGCCCTCGAAGCGACCCAGCCCGCCGACGATCGCCGCATCGTCGCCGTAGACGCGATCGCCGTGCAGCTCGACGAAATCCTCCAGCAGCAGCTTGCACCAGTCGCGCGTGTGCGGCCGCTTCGGATGCCGGGCCAGCTGCGTCCGCTGCCAGGCGCTGAGCCCGGCGTACGTTCGCTGGCGCAGCCGCTCCAGCCGCTCCTCCAGCTTCGCGATCTCGTCGGCCCGCGTCGGGTCGTCGAGGGCGACCAGGGCCGCGATGCGCAGCTCGAGCTCGAGCAGCGGCTGCTCGAAGTCCAGTGCGTCAGGCATAGTCGATCGTCAACGCGCTGGCGCCCAGCAGCGCGTCGACCTTGCCGGTGAGGGCGGCCGAGGCATCGACGGACACCCCGCGCGAGCGCACCACGACTTCGAGGCCGGGCACGACGACGTGCACGAAGACGGGCACGCCGCCCGGATGCTCCTCGCAGAGCTTTCGGAGTGCCGCCAGCTGCCCGGCGGCGTCGCCATTGGCCCGCACGCGGACGCGGCAGGCGCTCGCCTCGCCGCCGTTTCTCGGCTTGCTGCTCGTCGCGGCCAGCGACTGCTCGAGCAGTCGCACGTCCTCGGCCAGCACCACGCGCCCCTTGTCGCCGTCGTCGACGCGACCGCGCACGATGACCGGCTCCCGTCCGCGCAGGAACGGCGCGCTGGCCTTGAACGGCTCCGGAAACACCGTCACCTCCACCGTCCCCGTCATGTCTTCGAGCGTCGCGAACGCCATGCGATTGCCGCTCTTGGTGGCCGTCTCCTTGAGCGCGGCCACGTGGCCGACGAGCGTGACCTTCGCGCCGTGCCCCTTGGCGGCCAGATCGGCCGAGGTCGTCACCCCGAGCGACTCCACCACGGCCGCGTACTGTGCCAGCGGGTGGCCGGAGATGTAGAAGCCGAGGACCTCCTTCTCGTACGCCAGGCGCTGGTCCTCGGGCCACTCCTCCAGCACGGCGGCAACCGGCTCGCTGCGAAGCTGCACGGGCGCCTTGGGCAGGAGATCGTCGAAGAACGACGCCTGGCCTTCCGCCCGATCCTTCTGCGTGCGCTGGCCCGCCTCGAGCGCGGCGTCGGTCTGCGCGAGCAGATGTGCGCGCGGCACGCCCAGCGAGTCGAAGGCGCCGGCCTTGATGAGACTCTCGATCACGCGCCGGTTCACGAGACGAAGGTCGACGCGCTGGCAGAAGTCGTCGAGGGTCTTGAACGGTCCGTCCTCGGCCCGCGTCTTGAGGATCGATTCCATGGCCGCCTCGCCGACGTTCTTGATGGCGGCCAGGCCGAACCGGATGGCATCGCCGGCGACGCTGAACTGCACCGCGGACACATTCACGTCGGGCGGCGACACGGCGAGCCCCATCGCCCGGCACTCGTCGATGTATTTCACGATCTTGTCGGTATCGCCCATTTCCGACGTGAGCAGCGCGGCCATGAACTCGACCGGATAGTTCGCCTTGAAGTACGCGGTCTGGTACGCCACCAGCGCGTAGGCGGCGGCGTGCGAGTTGTGCACGGCCACGCCGTTGGCGATGAAGCTGTGCGCGCCGGGCACCTCGAAGTCGTACGTCGGCTCGATTCCCTCGCGCTCGAAGCGCACCGGCATGGCCCACGCAATCGGCACGTCGCTGAGCTCGGTCGACAGCCCACGGCGCCGCGCGTCCACGCGCTGGAAGGCGGCGGTGGCGGCGTCGAGGACGGCCACCGCGTCGCCGGGCTTCAGCTCCTCGGCGTTGATCCAGCCGCGCTCGGTGAAGATCGGGTGGTCGGGCGTGCAGCGCAGGGTGAGCCCGTTGTCGAGCGTGAGGCGGCCGACCTGCCGCATGCCGCTCGGGCGGACGCGACACGCCTTGTGCGGACCATCCTTGGTGAGCACGACGTCGCCGTCGCGAACGGCCGTGATGGGCTTGCGCGAGCCGTCGGCCATCTCCACCCACGTGTCGGCGGCCAGGCACTTGTTGAAGCCGTAGCCGGCGAACTTCTCCATCAGCTCCCACACCCGCTCGGCCTTCGCCGCCTGCGTGCCCTTCTCCGCGCAACCGGCCAGGAACTTCTCGCGCTGCTTCGCCATCAGATCGCGATCCTTCTTGCCCATGGCGCGGCGGAGCGTGTCGGCCTCGCCCATGGTGAAGCCCGCCATCTCGGAGGCGATCTGCATGATCTGCTCCTGGTAGACCATGATCCCGTACGTCTCCCGCGTGAACTTCTCCATCGCGGGATGCTCGTACGTGACCTTCGCGCGGCCGTGCTTGCGATTGATGAAGTCGGGGATCAGCTCCATCGGCCCCGGCCGGTAGAGCGACACCATCGCGATGACGTCCTCGAGCCGCTCGGGCTTGAGCCCGCGCAGCGCCTCGCGCATTCCCGAGGACTCCAGCTGGAACACGCCGAAGGTCTTGGCCTCCGTGAGCAGCGCGTAGGCCTTGGCGTCGTCCAGCGGCAGCGCGTCGAAGTCGATCGTGATCCCGCGCGACTGCGTGATCAGCGCCGCCGTGTTGGCAAGCACCGTCAGCGTGCGCAGCCCCAGAAAGTCCATCTTCAGGAGGCCAAGCTTCTCGATCGGCCCCATGGCGTAGCCGGTGATGAGCTCCGGGCGCTTCGGATCCTTGTAGAGCGGAATGTAGTCGTCGAGCGGATCGTCGGCGATGACGACGGCCGAGGCGTGCACGGAGGCGTGGCGCGTGCAGCCCTCGAGCGCCCGCGCGATGTCCCAGAGCTCCGCGACGCCGGGCTGGCCCTTGACCATCTCGGCCAGTGGCGGCGACTTCTGATACGCGTCGTCGAGCGTGATGTTCAGCGGGAAGTTGGGCACCAGCTTGGCGATACGGTCCACGTCGGCATAGGTCATGCCGAGCACGCGGCCGACGTCCCGGATGGCCGCCTTGGCGCCCAGCGTGCCGAAGGTGATGATGTGCGCCACCCGGTCGCGCCCGTACTTGTCGGCGACATAGCGGATGACCTCGTCACGCCGGTCGTCCGCGAAATCGATGTCCATGTCGGGCATCGAGATCCGTTCTGGGTTCAAGAATCGCTCGAAGAGGAGTCCGTATCGTATCGGATCGACGTTCGTGATGCCGAGGCAGTACGCCACCAGCGAGCCCGCCGACGAGCCACGCCCGGGCCCGACGGCGACGCCGTGCTGCCTCGCGTAATGAATAAAGTCCCACACGACGAGGAAGTAGCCGGCGAAGCCCATCTTCTCGATCACCGCCAGCTCGTGCGCGAGCCGGCTCTCGATGGCGTCGCTGGGGCTCTGGCCGTAGCGCCGCGCCAGCCCCTCGCGCGCGAGCTCCTCGAGGTAGCTCTCCAGCGTGTGGCCGTCCGGCACCACGTACTTCGGGAGGTGGAAGCGCCCGAAATCGAGCGTGAGGTTGCAGCGCTCCGCGACCGCCAGCGTATTCCGGCACGCCTCCGGGATGTCGGCGAACACCACCGCCATCTCCTCGGCCGACTTCACGTAGAACTCCTGCGTCGAGAACCGCCAGCGAGTCGGGTCGGCCAGCGTCGATCCCGTCTGGATGCACAGCAGCGCCTCGTGGGCGCGCGCGTGCCCGGCCTCGAGATAGTGCGAGTCGTTGGTGCCGCAGATCGGCGCCCCGATCGCCTTGGCGATCTTGAGCGTCTCCGCGGTGACCTTCACCTGCTCGTCCATCCCGTGCGCCTGGACTTCCATGAAGTAGTGGTCGCGCCCGAAGACCTCCTGGTACCAGCCGGCCGTCTGCCGCGCACGGTCCGCGTCGCCCGCGGTGAGCGCGCGCGACACCTCGGAGTTGAGACAGCCCGAGAGCACGAGGAGGCCGTCGGCGTGCTGGGCGAGCAGCTCGCGATCGACGCGCGGCTTGTAGTAGAAGCCCTCGAGGTACGCCTTCGAGACGAGCTTGATCAGATTGCGATAGCCGGTGACGTCGCGCACGAGCACCGTCAGGTGATTGGCGCCCTCGTAGCCGGCGCCGTCCTGCGAGCCGCGCTCCGTGCGCTTGCCGGGCGCCACGTAGAGCTCGCAGCCCAGGATCGGCTTGATGCCCGCCTTCTGCGCGGCCAGGTAGAAGTCGACGCCGCCGAAGAGGTTGCCGTGATCGGTGAGCGCGATGGCGGGAAACTTGAGGTCCTTCGCCTTCTTGACGAGCTTCTCGAGCTGAGCGGCGCCGTCGAGGAGACTGTACTCCGAGTGGACGTGGAGGTGGACGAACTCGGCGTGCTGCACGCGTGCGCTACTCGAGCTCGATGGTCGCCGGTGGCTTGTTGGTCACGTCGTAGACGACGGCATCGACGCGACCCAGTGTCGCCAGCGACTCGGTGATCTCGCGCACGACCGAGGCCGGCAGCCGCGCGTACTCCGCTGTCATACCATCGCGTGAATTGACGGGACGCAGCACGATCGTCTCGCCGCCCGGCGCCGCGCCGAGTGGCAGCATCCCGATCGGCAGCTGCCAGATGGCGTCGTAGAGATCGTGCGCGCGCACGATGCGCGTCACGATATCGTCGGCGGCGCGCAGCAGCGCCACCCGCTCCCGCGTGAGCGTCGCCGGATGGATGCCGAGCGCGCCGAACGCGCGCTGCGGCCGTCGGTAAACGACGTCGACCACGCGATTGATCGCGCGATGCTCGTTCGTCACCCGCCGCGACAGCGCGCCCGCCTCGTCCACGCCGCCGGTGCCTTCCAGCGCGAGCAGCTGCGAGTAGCTGCGCTCGTCGCCCTGTACGCCGACGGTCCGCACCGGCACCACGAAGCCGGCCACGCCGGCCGGCAGCGCGACGGACGCCGGCTGCACGGCCGCGCCGTGATCGCTGCACACGCAGCGGACGGCAAGGCCCGGGCCGGGGAACGGATGCCGCCACACGACCTCGTGCGGCAGACCCAGCTCCTCGCCGAGCACCCGCACCTCGTCCTTGTAGAAGTCCACCAGCGGCTCGATCACCCTGCCCTGGTCGAGCAGCGCCTGGATGCGCGGCGCGCGGTTGTGATGCGTCTTGATCTTCGCCGCATGGCGAGCGCCGCCGGATTCGATCGTGTCGGGATAGATCGTGCCCTGGCCGAGCAGCCAGTCGCGATCACGCAGGCCGAGCTTGGCGAACTCGTCCTCCTGCACGTCGACGAACACGTCGCCGATGATGGCGCGCTTCTGCTCGGGATTGGTGACCCCGGCCAAACGAGCGAAGAAATCCGCGCTCCGATCGGCGACACGCACGGCGCCCGTGCCGACGGCGCGCTCGAGATAGTGCATGGCGTCGGTATCGCTCTCGCGCATGAAGCCGGTGTCCACGTACAGGCCGAGGACTCGCTCGGGGCCGAGGGCCTGGGCGCAGAGGTAGAACGCCACCGTGGAGTCGACGCCGCCGCTGATGAGAAAGAACACCTTGCGGTCGCCGACGGTGGCCCGGATGCTGCCCATGACCTGATCCAGCCGGGCGCGAGGATCCCAGTCCCGCGTGGCGCCGCAGACATCGAACACGAAGGTCCTGAGGATCTCCGTGCCGTGCTCGGTGTGAACGACCTCGGGATGGAACTGCAAGCCGAACAGCCGCCGGCCTCGATGCTCCATCGCGGCGACCTTGCAGTCGTCGGTCTCGCCCACGATCGCAAAGCCGGGCGGAATGTCGACCACGGTGTCGCCGTGGCTCATCCAGACCCTGAGGGATCTGGTCGGAACATTGCGAAAGAGCAGACATTCGCCCGTATGCAGTGACGAATGGCCGTACTCCTTCGTCACCCCAGGCTCCACACGCCCCAAGAGGTCACGCGCCATCAGCTGGTGGCCGTAGCAGATGCCGAGAACGGGAATGCCGAGCTCGTAGATGCGCCGGTCCACCGCGGGGCTCGTCGCCTCGACGACGCTGGACGGTCCACCGGAGATGATGACGCCGCGGGCGCCGGCAAGCTCGGCGGCGGGCTTGTTGACGTCGGCGACCACTGCGTGTACCCCGAGCTCCCGGATCCGGCGCGCGATGAGATGGCAATACTGACCGCCGGCGTTCAGGACGACGATCTGACTCACGACCTGGCGACCGTCTACCGCGGCCGTCCCAGTTTCTGCGCCTGCTGGAACACCTTGCCTTCGGTCTTGATCGTGGGGGCGATGATCAGCTCCGTCTGCTGCAGCTCACGGATGGACCGGGCCCCCACCGAGCCCATGCACGTGCGGATGGCGCCCACGAGGTTCAGCGTGCCGTCCTCGGTGAACGCGGGGCCGAACAGGATCTGCTCGAGCGAGCCGGCCGTGCCCACGCGGATGCGCGTGCCGCGCGGCAGGTTGCTGTGCGGCGTCGCCATGCCCCAGTGGTAGCCCTTGCCGGGCGCCTCGTGCGCGCGCGCGAAGGCCGAGCCGATCATGACGGCGTCGGCGCCGGACGCGAACGCCTTGCAGACGTCGCCACCGGTCGTCATGCCGCCGTCGGTGATGATGGGAACGTACCGGCCGGTGGTCTTGTAGTGGAAGTCGCGCGCAGCCGCCGCGTCCGCCGTCGCCGTCACCTGGGGCACGCCGAGCCCGAGCACCTCGCGGCTCGTGCACGCAGCCCCCGGGCCGACGCCGATGAGCAGCGCGTCGGCGCCGACGTCCATCAGCTCCAGGCACGCCTCGTAGGTGACCACGTTGCCGATGACGAGCGGGATGGCGAGCTGCTTCTTGAGCTTTCGGAGATCGACCGGCGTGTACTCGGTGGCGATGTGGCGGGCCGTCGTGACCGTGGACTGCACCACGAAGATGTCGGCGCCGGCCTCCTGGGCGATCTGGCCGAACCGCTCGGCGCGCTGCGGTATGGACGACACGACCGCGGGCCCGCCGCCCTTCTTGATCTCCCGGATGCGCTGGTGGATCAGCTCTTCCTTGATGGGCTCGCTGTAGATGGACTGGATGATCTTGGTGGCTTCTTCCTGGCTGGCGGAGACGATGCGCTCGAGCACGTCATCCGGATTCGGATAGCGCGAGAAGATGCCTTCCAGGTTCAGGACGGCGAGACCACCGTGCTTGCCCATCTCCACGGCGAGGCGCGGCCCGACGACGCCGTCCATGGCGGCCGCGATGATCGGCAGGTCGTACCGGTGGCCGCACAGCTCCCAGGAGATGTCGACCTCGTTCGGGTTGACGGTCAGGGCGCCGGGGACGAGCGCGATGTCATCGAAGCCGTACGCGACCCTCGCCTTCCGCCCTCGCCCCACCCACATCCCCATCGGTTGTCTCCTCCTGGGGCCGCCGCCCGCCGCCGGCAGGTCCCAAATATAGGGATCGACGCTCACTCGCCCACTAGATTTGGTGCAGTATACTGACGGCCCTCCCGGCCGTCAAGGGAGCCGGCGCTCGTAGAGCAGGCGCAGTCCCTCGAGCCCGAGGTCCTCGTTGACGTGGTCGATGGAGCGCGCCACGTCGGCGATGAGGGCGGCGTAACCACCCGTCGCGATGACCTTCGCCTGGCCGGCGAGCTCGGCCTTCATCCGCGCCACCAGCCCATCCACGAGGCCGGCGTAGCCATAGACCACCCCCGACTGGATGTTCGTCACCGTGTTGCGTCCGATCGCCTCCTTCGGACGCACGAACTCCACCCGGTACAGTCGCGCGGCACGGCTCACCAGGGCCTCGGTCGCCGTCCCGATGCCCGGGGCGATCGCCCCGCCGATGAACGCGCCGTCCGCGCTGACGCAGTCGAACGTGGTCGCCGTGCCAAGGTCGACCACGATGAGCGGCGGTGGCGGGTACAGGGCGGCGGCGGCCACGGACTTGATGATGCGGTCGGCGCCCACCTCCCGCGGCGTGTCGACGCGCATGGGCATCGGGGTGTTGACGCCGGGCTCGACCGTGTACGGCGTGAGTCCGAAGTACTTCTCGCACATCCACTCGAGCGTCTGCTGCACCGGCGGCACGACGTTGGAGATGGCGACGCCGTCGAGGCTTCTCGGCTCGATGCCCCGCGAGCGCAGCAGCGTCTCGATGAACACGCCGTACTCATCGGCCGTCTGCTCGCGGCGGCTGGTCAGGCGCCAGGAGACGCGCAGCCGGTCGCCGTCGTACACGCCGATCTTCGTGTTGGTGTTGCCGACCTCAACGACGAGCAGCATGCTCGGGCTCGTCGCCCACCTCGCCCGCCACCACGCGATGCCGGCGCCCCCCGTCTTCCAGCACGAGCGCACCGTCGGGATCGAGGTCGACCGCGACGCCGCTCACGCCGTCCACGCTCACACGGCGGCCGATGGTGTCGGCCAGCGACAGCCAGCGCGCGCGCACCGGCGCCATCCCGTCCGCTTCGACGCGGGCGCGCCAGTGGTCGAACGCCTCCAGCAGCGCGGTGAGCACCGCCTCCGCGGACACCGCGCGGCCCGTCTCGATTGCCACCGACGTCGCCCGCGCCGCGAGTCCCGCCGGAAACGCCCGCTGGGTCAGGTTCACGCCGACGCCGATCGCGATGACCGCCGCCGCGGCATCGCCGACGGCGCGGCTCTCGAGCAGGATGCCCGCGATCTTGCGCCCGCCGATGAGGACGTCGTTCGGCCACTTCAGGCGTGCGGCCAGCGCCGCCATGCGCGCCAGCGTCTCGGCAACGGCCACCGCCGTGACGAGCGAGTACGCTGGCCACTGCGCGGGGGACAGTCTCGGGCGCAGCAGGATCGAGGTCAGCAGGCTCTGCCCTGGTGCCGCGTCCCAGGCGCGGCCGCGACGTCCGCGTCCCGCTGCCTGGTAGTCGGCGACGACGACGGTCCGATCCGCAGCACCGGTGGCCGCCAGCGCGAAGATGGTCGCCTGCGTGGAATCGACGCGCTCGAGGCGGATGATCTGCGTCATCCGACCCAGGCCAGGCTCGCGACGAGCTTTTCGCGAAGCGCTTCTTGCTGCGCGACCTTCTCGCGCTCCTTGTCGACGATCTCGGCAGGCGCGCGCTCGGCGAACTCCGGCCGGGCCAGCTTGGCGCGGCCGAACGCGATGGCGTCCTCCGCGCGCTTGATCTCCTTCTCGAGCCGCTGGCGCTCCGCGGTGAGATCGACGATGCCCTCGAGCGCGACGTAGACTTCCAGCCCACCGACGACACCGAGCGCGGAGTTCCGCGGCCGTGTGGCCGCTTGGTCGACGCTCACCGTGGCGCGCGCCAGGCTCTGGATGAGGGCGGCGTGATCCTGCACGAGCGCGGCCGACGCCGCGTCCGGCGGCTTCACGGCCGCCGCCAGCGTCACCCCCGGCGCCACGCGCATCTCGCCCCGGATGTTGCGGATGGCGGTGACGACACCCATCACGACGCCCATCTGCGTCTCCGCGGTGGCGTCGACACGGGCGCGCACCAGCTTGGGGTATGGCGCGATCATGATCGACTCGCCGTCGTGTGGCAGTCGCTGCCAGATCTCCTCGGTGATGAAGGGCATGAAGGGGTGCAGCAGGCGCAGCGTGCACTCGAGCGTCGTCACCAGCGCGTGCTGCGTGGCGAGCCGCCGCGCGGGCTCGTCGCGCCGGTAGAGGTCCAGCTTGGCGATCTCCAGATACCAGTCGCAGAACTCGCCCCAGAGGAACTGGTAGATCGCGGCCGCCGCGTCGTTGAAGCGGTACGCGGTCAGATGGCGCCGCACGACAGCCGTGGTCGCCTGCAGCCGGCTCGTGATCCAGCGCGCCGCCAGATCGGGCGTGGCCTTCCGCGCGGCGCCGGCGTCGTAGCCGTCGAGATTCGACAGCACGAGGCGCGCGGCGTTCCACAGCTTGTTGGCGAAGTTCCGGTAGCCCTCCACGCGCTCGTCGCTCAGGCGGATGTCGCGCCCCTGGGCGGCCAGGGCCACCAGCGTGAACCGGAAGGCGTCGGTTCCGTACTTCGTCATCAGCTCCAGCGGGTCGACCACGTTGCCCTTCGACTTCGACATCTTCTGGCCCTCGGCGTCGCGCACGAGGGCGTGGATGTACACGTCGCGGAACGGGACGGCCTTCATGACGTAGAGGCCGAACATCGCCATCCGCGCCACCCAGAAGAAGATGATGTCGAAGCTCGTGACGAGCAGCGACGTCGGGTAGAACGTGTGCAGCTCGGGCGTGTCGTCGGGCCAGCCCAGCGTCGAGAATGGCCAGAGCCCGGAGGAGAACCACGTGTCCAGCACGTCGGGATCGCGCCGGACCGGTCCGCCGCAGTCGGGACAGCTCGTGAGGTCCGTGCGCGAGACGTGGATCGAGCCGTCTCGCTCGCAGTACCACGCGGGGATCTGGTGTCCCCACCAGAGCTGCCGCGAGATCGGCCACGGCCGAATGTTCTCCATCCAGTGGTAGTACGTCTTCGTCCAGCCGCGCGGGATGATCTTGATCTTCCCGCTGCGGACGGCCTTGATGGCCTCCTGCGCGAGCGGCTTGACGTTCACGTACCATTGCTTGGAGACGAGCGGCTCCACGACCGTCTTGCAGCGGTAGCACAGGCCGACGGCATGCCGGTAGGGCTCGATGTGATCGATGAGGCCGAGCGCCTGCATGTCTTCCACGATCTTCTTGCGGGCCTCGAAGCGGTCCATGCCGGCGTACTTGCCGGCCGCTTCCGTCATCCGGCCGTCGAAGCCGATCACCGTCCGGACCGGAAGGTTGTGGCGCCGGCCGATCTCGAAGTCGGTGGGGTCGTGGCCCGGCGTGACCTTGATGACGCCGGTGCCGAACTTCGGGTCCACCGCCTCGTCGGCGACGACGCGGACGCTGACGGTTCCGTCGACCGACGGGATGTCGAGCGTCTTGCCGACGTATTTCTTGTAGCGCTTGTCCTTCGGATGCACGGCGAGGCCGGTATCGCCGACCTTCGTCTCCGGACGCACGGTGCCGAGGGTCAGCGGCCCGTACTTGATGTACACGAACTCCGCGTCGCGCTCCTCGCGGTCGACCTCCAGGTCCGACAGCACGGTGCCGCAGCGCGGACACCAGTTGACGATGTAGTCGTCACGATAGATCAGCTTCTCGTCCCACAGCCGCACGAAGACCTCGCGCACCGCTCGCGACAGGCCCTCGTCCATCGTGAAGCGCAGCCGCGACCAGTCGCACGAGGCGCCGAGACGCTTGAGCTGGCGGATGATGGTCCCACCGGACTCTTCCTTCCACTGCCACACGCGCTGGACGAAGGCCTCGCGGCCGAGGTCTTCCTTGCGCTTGCCCTCCGCCGCCAGCTGGCGCTCGACCACGACCTGGGTCGCGATGCCGGCATGATCCGTGCCCGGCTGCCACAGCGTGTTGAAGCCGTCCATCCGCTTCATGCGGACCATGACGTCCTGCAGCGTGTCGTTGAGGCCGTGGCCGATGTGCAGCGAGCCGGTGACGTTCGGGGGCGGGATGACGATGCAGTACGGCTTCTTCGCCGACGTGGGGTCCGCCTTGAAGTAGCCGCGCTGCTCCCAGATGGGATACCACCGCTCCTCGACGGCGGCGGGCTCGTAACGGTCGGAGATCGGGGCCGGATCCTTCGGCTGCTCGCTCATTCGGCCCCGCTATTGTAGCGGGAGCGGTGACGCTCGTTCAATCGGTCTCACGGCGAGAGCGGTGAGGCCCCGGTGAGGCGCCAGCGAGCGCCGGCGCGCCGGAAGGTCAGCGTCCACGGCCGGCGATCGGGATCGCTGGCCGCGATCGACACCGCGTCGCGCGCGCCATCGGCCGCGTCGCAGACCGGCTCGGCCGACAGCAGCGGCAGCCGCGCGCGAAGCTCGCGATCCGGCACGAGCGTGGTCAGCGCGGGGTCGTCGTGCGCCGCCAGCGCGGCGAACGTCGCGGCCACGCTGACGTGGAAGTCGCGATGCCATGCGTTGTACTGGTGCCGGCTCACGCGCGTCACCGCCGCTGCACCCGGGACGACGCGGTACTGATCCTCCTGCTCGGTCTGGCCCTCGCAGCCCGGCGCCCAGCCGGGATAGCGCAGCTCGTAGCGAATCCGGATGTCGGGCGGCCGGATGGCATAGGCGCGGGCGTACAGGCCATCGGGAAAGAGCGCGGCCGTGCTCCACGCGATGCGGACGCCGTCGTCCTGTGCGCGGACCAGCTCGACCCGAAGCTCGCGCGTGCCTCGGCCGGACGGCGACCCTTCCCAGGCCGCCAGGAACTGCTCGTTGCCGCTCACCGCATGGAGGCTCGGACGACCGTCTCGGTACATGGTCGCGAGCAGCGCCGTCTCGTCCCGCAGGCGTCCGTACACGCGCACGCTGTTGCCGGCGGCGCCATCGGTGAGCTTGAAGGCGCCGATGACGAGGCGCCCGAGCCCGAGCAGCCGGATCTGGGCGCCGCCCCACGCATCGCCGAAGGCGTCCAGGCGATCCTGCAGAAACGGCAGGGACGCGAACACGCCGCCCGCGCCGAGGCTCTCGACGATCTCCTCGTCGAGCAGCGCGTACATCTCCCGGTACGCTTCGGCCGGATTCTCGGGATCGGCGAGCTCGGCGAGGGCCAGGCGGCTGCGCGCGAGCTCGCGGAAGCGTTCCAGGCGATCGGGAGCGCCGCTGCGCGCGCCGGCGACACACGCGCCGACGAAGACCAGCACGACGAGGGTGGCGGCCCGCGCCCGACGCGTCACCTGGCTATGGTACAACAGTCGAGTGAAGGCGCCAGCGGTGCCAGTCCTCGACCGCTACCTGATCAAGGAGCTGGTGTCCCCCTTCTTCCTCGGCGGCGCGCTGTTCACGTTCTTCCTCGTCCTCGACCGGATCTATCACCTCACCGATCTCGTGATCACCAAGGGCGTGCCGTTCTACCTGGTCATCCAGCTGCTCGTCTTCATGCTGCCGTCGTTCCTCGCGTTCACGCTGCCCATGGCCTTCCTCGTGGCCGTGCTGCTCGCGGGCGGCCGCCTGGCCGGCGACCTGGAGATCACGGCATTCAAGGCCGCCGGCGTGGGCCTGCTGCGCCTCTTCCGTCCGATCCTCGCCGCCGGCGTCGTGATCATGCTGTTCACCGCCGCCCTCACGCTCGTGGTCAACCCGCTGGCGAGCGAGGAGTTCCAGCGGCAGCTGTTCCGTATCTTCCAGGCGCGCGCCATCAGCGGCCTGCAGGAGCGCGTGTTCAACGGAACCTTCGGCGACGTCATCGTCTACGTCGAGGACGTCAGTGCCTCGCAGGTCGCGCTGCGCGGACTGCTCGTGTCCGACGAGCGTGACCCGAAGATCTCGCGCATCATCACGGCGCGCGAAGGGCGGCTGCTCAGCGACGAGGCGAATCGACGGCTCACCCTGCGGCTCATCAACGGCGCCGTGAACGAGGCCGACATCGTCCCCGCCGCGCCGCCCGCCGCGCCGGGCGGGGATCCCGCGCCCCCTGGCGGCGCCGCCGGTCCGCGCCGCTACCGCTACACGAACTTCAGCATCTACGACATGAGCCTGTCGGTGGACGCCTCGCTGAGGGCCGCCGCACGGCTGGAGAAACCCGAGAAGGACATGTCGCTGCCTGCGCTGCGTGCGCGCATTGCCGAGATGCAGGCGGACGCGACGAACCGGGCCCCGTTCGAGGTGGAGCTGCAGAAGCGCTTCGCGCTGCCGGTGGCGGCGCTCGTGTTCGCGCTCGTCGCCTTCCCGCTCGCCGTCCGCTCGCACCGCGGTGGCCGCTCGGTCGCGCTCATCGGCAGCCTGGTGATCCTGGTTTCCTACTATCTGGTCCTGACGACCCTCGAGGGCGCGGCGCTGCGGCTGCGGCTGTCCGCCGCCACCGCGATGTGGGCGCCCAACGTCCTGTTCGGCGTCATCGGCGCCGTGCTGCTCGCCCTGACCGTGCGCGAATGGCGGATGCCGCCGCTCGTCCGGTTCTGGCGCCTGCTCGATCGCGTGATCGCGCTCCTTCCGCGGCGGACCACGACGGCCGACGGACGCACGACCGGGGGCGGCCGCAACTCCACGCACATTCTCGACCGCTATCTCGTCCGCGAGTTCCTGGTCTTCGTCGGCATCGGACTCGCGGTGGCGGCGACGCTGTTCATCGTCATCGACCTTTTGCAGACGCTCGATCGATACCTGCGCGCCAAGCCGCCGCTGTCGTTCATCATCGAGCACTTCCTCTATCGCGTGCCGGCCGCGCTGCACGAGGGGCTGCCGGTCGTCATGCTGGTGGCGACCATCTTCCTGTTCCTCGCACTGAGTCGCTATCACGAGCTCACCGCGATGAAGGCGGCCGGGATCAGTCTCTACCGGGTGAGCGCGCCGATTCTGCTCATGGGGCTCAGCGTCGCCGTCAGCGCGGGCCTGTTCCAGGAGCTGTTCCTGCCGCGGCTGAACGAGCTGGGCGAGGAGGTCGACCGGGTCAAGATCCGCGGCCAGCTGCCGCGCCACCTCCAGCTGCGGCAGCGACTGTGGGTGCGCAGCTCCGACACGCGGTTCTTCCGCGTCGAGCTGCTCAATCCGGCCACGAGCGATCTGTACGGCGTCACCGTGCTGGAGGTCGACAAGCAGTTTCGGCTGCAGAGCCGCCTGGACGCGCGCCGTGCGCACTGGACGCCGGACGGCTGGGAGCTGACGGACGGGGCCGTGCGCGAGGTCGTCGGCGGCGTCAACGTCGAGACGATTCCGTTCACGATGACGTCGCTCGTGCTGCAGGAGGACATCGACGAGTTCACACGAATCCAGAAGCCCATCGCGTCGATGAGCTACTGGGAGCTGCGCGACTACGTCACCAAGCTCGAGTCCGCGGGCTTCCAGGTGAAGAAATACCTGGTCGAGCTCTACTCCAAGCTGTCCTTCCCGCTCGTGAACCTCGTCATGGTCCTCATCGCCATCCCGTTCGCGCTGCAGTCACCGCGAGGCGGCCGGCTGTTCGGCATCGGCCTCGCCATCGCGATCATGGCCGGCTACCTCGTCGTCCACTACGTCGCCCTCGCCTTCGCGCGCGCCGACCTCCTGCCCCCGCTGCTCGCCGCGTGGACCGCCAACGTGATCTTCTTCGGCATCGGCGCCTCGTTGTTCCTCCGCGCCAGGACTTGATTGAAGTTGGGGGCCCCGACATGGCCCCCAAACCCCCAATCGTTCGCGGCGCCCGGGGTGAACCCGGGCCCCGCTCTGTCACGCTTCGCGTTCGGGCGCCCCGACATGGCCCCCAAACCCCCAATCGTTCGCGGCGCCCGGGGTGAACCCGGGCCCCGCTCTGTCACGCTTCGCGTTCGGGCGCCCCGACATGGCCCCCAAACCCCCGATCGTTCGCGGCGCCCGGGGTGAACCCGGGCCCCGCTCTGTCAC